>JAPLAA010000076.1 GCA_026393475.1 Actinomycetota bacterium | reverse complement strand
CGGTCGTTCAGCATCTTGATGGGCAGCTTGTCGTCCACGGCCATGGGCGCAGGGTACCGTCGGCCCCGTGGCGATCGAAACGCACCAGGTGGGGCTGCACACGGCCGACGGACTCCGGCTCGAGGCCGACCTCTGCGCACCCCATGGTGCGACCGCAGGTGTGGTCGTGTGCCATCCCCATCCGCAGTTCGGCGGCGACCGCTACAACGCGGTCGTCGACTCCCTGTTCCGCGCCATCGCCGGCGCCGGCGTGGCCGTGCTCCGGTTCGACTTCCGGGGTGTCAACGACTCCGAGGGCACCCACGGCGGTGGGGTGGCCGAACGGCTCGACGTCGCGGCTGCGCTCGACACGCTGTCAGCGGTGGTCGACGGACCGCTGTGGCTCGCCGGCTATTCGTTCGGCGCTGCCGTCGCGCTCGACGTGGTCCACCCGCAACTGGCCGGATGGCTGGCCGTCGCACCGCCGCTCGCCGTGATGCCGGGGGCGCGCGCTGCCGGCCGCGACCCACGGCCGAAGCACGTGCTCGTCGCCGGCCACGACCAGTTCAGCCCGCCCGACCCGACGAGCGACGCGATGGCCGACTGGGTCGAGACCGAGGTGACGGTGATCCCGCGGGCCGACCACTTCTTCGCGGCCGACCTGGCGACGATCGCGTCGTGGGCGCTCGACGTGCTCGCACGCCCCATCACCGGAGCGGCCGAGACCGCCGACGAGACGGCCGAGGCGCCCGGGGTCAGCCCCGCGGGGTGAACTCCACCGGCAGCGACGTGAGGCCGCGCAGGATCCAGCTGGGCCCGTAACGCAACGCCGACGGGTCGACCGGACGGACCTTCGAGAAGCGGCGGGTGAGCACCTGCAGCGCGATCGTGGCCTCCAACCGGGCGAGCGGTGCGCCGACGCAGTAGTGCACGCCCTTGCCGAACGCGACGTGCTGCTGCACCTTGTCGCGGTCGGCGTTGAAGTCGGCAGCGTCGTCGCCGAACATCGACTCGTCGCGGTTGGCCGAGCCGTACAGCACCCACAGCGTCGAGCCCTGCGGGATCGGCACCCCGCCGAGCTCGGTGTCGCGTGTGACGATGCGGAACAGCCCCTGGTTCGGGCTCGCCAGGCGGAGGCACTCCTCCACCACGCGGCCGGCCCGATCGGGATCGGCGGCGATGCGCTCCCACTCGCCGGGGTGATCGTCGAGCAGCACGATCGCGTCGGCGATCAGGCTCGCCGTCGTCTCGCTGCCGGCGACCTGCAGCTGCTGCACGATCGACAACAGTTCGGCCATCTCGAGCGGGCCTCCATCGATGTCGTCGGCCGGGTCGAGCCGGGCCTCGAGCAGTGCCGTGAGCAGATCGTCCTTCGGGTGGTCCATGCGGTGTTCGAACTCGGCGGCGAAGTACTGCTGCAGCTCCACCACGCCCTCGGCGAAGCCGATCCAACCGTCCATGTCGAGCTGGCGACCGATCGGCGCGACCGACGCGTCGGCCCACCGCTTGAAGTCGGCGAACCGCTCCTCGGGCACGCCGAGTGCGAGCGCCACGGTGGACGTCGGGATCGGCACGCAGAAGGTGGGGATCAGGTCGATCGTGGTGCTCTCGAAGGCATCGACGAGTCCCTCGCAGATGCGGAGCACGTCGGGCGCGAGGTCCTGCACGCGCTTGGGCGTGAACGCCTTCGACACGAGGCGACGGAACCGGGTGTGCACCGGCGGGTCGGCGGTGAGCATGGTCGCTGGGCGGGGCCAGCCCTTCGACATGATCTCGCGCACCTTGAGCATCACGTCCTCGGGTGGGATCGCCTGCGACGAGCCGAACTTCGAGGAGAACGTGTGCCAGTCGGTGAGGACCTGGGTGACGAGGTCGAAGCGGGAGACGGCGTACACGCGCTCGTCGCCGCGGCCGACCCACTCCCCCGGCAGCACGTGGACCGGCGGGCCCCCGCGCAGCGTCGCGTAGTGCGGGAAGGGACACTGTTGGACCTCGTCGAGGCGCGGATCGAAGTCGACGCCCCGAGGGTTGTCGGCGTGGTCGGTGGCGTTCACGGGGCGGCCTCGCGATCAGTCGTCGGCGATCCACTGCTCGAGGAGCGCGTGGAAGTGGCGGAGCTTGGTCTCCTGGTAGTTGGCGAAGGTGACCGTGTCGATCGCTGCGGTCTCCAGGCCGGCCTGCACCTTCGGCAGGTTGAACACGTCCTGGTTGAACACCCGGGCGAGCATCCCGAGCTCGAACGCCTCGGTCCAGTCGTCGTCGGGTCCGAGGTGATGGATCGGTACGGCGGGCGGCCTGCCCTCGGCCTCGTCGTACGGGGCGAGGAACATGCACTCCATGATCGCCATGTCGTGGCGGTTGCCGTACGGACGGAAGCGGTAGACGATCCGGTTGTACGCGCCCCACGGATGGAAGTTCGGGAACACCGTGTAATAGAAGCTGTCGCACATCTCGGCATCGCTGAGCTGATCGGCAGCGGCCTCACCGATCGCACCCGCCATCGCGTCGCGGCGGAGCTGACCCGCCGTCTCTCGGGCGGTGCGACCGTCGGGCACCTCCAGGATCCGCGGCTCGTCGAGGCTGCGGTCGAACATCGCGTCGAGCATGTCCTGCTCGGTCGGCGTCCACTTGAGGTGCGGGCTGGGCGTGCCGTTGGGCGTGATCGCCCGGCAGAAGTTGCCGAACACGTCGTACTGGCTGTTGGCGTCGCCGATGCCGGCGAGCAGCTGCGGGTGCGTCGCGACCACGTGGTAGGCCTCCATGAAGGCCTCCTGGGCGAGCTTCCAGTTGCAGCGCAGCACCTTGGCCACGTGCGCCTGCTTGTACCGCTTCTCGAGCGGCCAGCGCTCGAAGTGGGTCGACAGGTCGCCCAGGTGATCGGCGAGCGGCGCGGCGTCGAGGTCGAAGTTGACGAACACGAACCCGCCCCACGTGTCGACCCGCACCTCGGGCAGCGTCCAGTCGTCGGTCACCTGCGGGAAGTCCCACCTGCACGGCACGTGCTTGAGCGAGCCGTCGAGGTTCCACGCGAAGCCATGGAAAGCGCACCGGAGCTCGCTGTCGCGGCCCGGCTTCTCCTTGAGCAGCCGGCCCCGGTGCAAGCAGATGTTCTGGTACGCCTTGATCGTGTCGGGGGCGACGCGAACCACGACGACCGACAGGTTGGCGATGTCATAGGTGATGTGGTCGCCGACCTCGGGCACGTCCTCCTCGCGGCAGGCCATCTGCCAGACCTTCTTCCAGAGCTTCTCGACCTCGAGCTCGTGGAACGCCCGCGACGTGTAGCGCTCGACCGGCACGAAGGTCGGGCCTGGCTCGATCGGGTTGCGCATCCGCAACACGACGGGCACCGGCTTGGTGTCGACGTCGAGCAGGTCCTGGTAGTCGGCGCCGCGCGAGCGCACGGACGTGATGGGTTCGTCGATCGCGGTCACTGGGCTGCTCCTGTCGAGACGGTCTCCTGGCGCTGGCGGGCGATGCTCGGCAGGTCCTTCGGGTTGCGGGCCATGTTGGCGGGCACCTGCGGACCGGCGAGCCAGAGGCAGAAGTGCGGGTCGGCGTGGTGCAGGTCGCCGGAGACGTGATCGCCCTCGTGGGTGAACAGGCCCACGTGTCCGTCGAGGCTCACCTCCACCAGACCGTCGTCTCGTACGTCGTAGATGGCTCCGCTCAACGGATGCTTGCGCCGGCGCATGGTGTCCCTCCTCAGGCTCTCCCGGGCTCGATCACCCGGTCTCGATTCCCCAGACTCGATGTGCGAGGACGGTACGAAATTGATCGGCCGGTGAGATAGGGCCCTTGGTCCCGACCTGGGCGTTCGCACTCGCTACGTTGCCCACATGACCGATTCCCAAGCGTCCGCCGACCTCGAATCCCACCTCGCATCCGAGCTCCGTCGCGTCATCGACGAGGCCGCGGTCCGCGACCTCGCTTCGCGCTACTGCTGGGCCATCGACCGACTCGACCGAGCGGCGTTCGACACGGTGTTCCTGCCCGACGCGACCGCAGTGCTCGGCCAGGGAGAAGAGCGCGGCATCGAGGAGATCTGGGCCAAGGTCGACCTCGTGCTGTCACCGCTCACGTGCAGCCAACACCTCGTCGGGTCACACGTCGTGGAGGTCGACGGCGACACCGCCACGCACCGATGCCAGTTCCACGCACAGCACGTGATGAAGGGTTGCGAGGGCGGCGACCAGTACATCGTCGCCGGCACCTACGAGGATCGGGTCGAGCGCACCGCTGCGGGCTGGCGCATCCGCCACCGCGACCTCACGGTGCTGTGGACCAGCGGCAACCCCTTGGTGGCGCGCCGCTGACCCGCCCGGTTCAGCGGACGACGGCGGCGATGCGCTCCATCACGTCGGACGTCAGCTTCGGCAGCACGTCGATGGCCGCGAAGTTCTCGACCACCTGACTCGCGCGGCTGGCGCCGGTGATGACCGTCGACACCTGCGGGTTCGCCGCACACCAGGCGATCGCGAGCTGGGCCAGCGAGCAGTCGAGCTCGGCCGCGATCGGCCGGAGCTGCTCGACCTTGCCGACCTGCGCCGGATCGGTGAGGCGGTCGGCGAGCCAGCCGTGGCCGGGGAGCGCTCCGCGCGAGTCGTCGGGGATGCCGTTCGCGTACTTGCCGGTGAGCAGGCCCGACGCGAGCGGGCTCCAGATGCTGGTGCCGAGGCCGATGTCCTCGTAGAGCCGTGCGTATTCGGTCTCGACCCGGCGGCGGGCGAACATGTTGTACTGCGGCTGCTCGACGATCGGCTTGTGCAGGTGATGCCGGTCGGCGATGTCCCACGCCGCACGGATCTCGTCGGCACTCCACTCGCTCGTGCCCCAGTAGAGCGCCCGGCCCGAGCTGATGATGTCGCTCATCGCCCACACCGTCTCCTCGATCGGCGTGTTCGGATCGGGACGGTGGCAGTAGATGACGTCGATGAAGTCGACCTGCATCCGCTCGAGCGACCCCTCCATCGCATGCATCAGGTACTTGCGGTTCAAGGTGTTCTGCATGTTCGGCATACGGCCGTGGAGGCCCCAGAAGAACTTGGTCGTCAGCACGAAGCTGTGACGCGGCCAGCCGAGCTGCTGCATCACGCGACCCATGATCGACTCGCTCTCGCCGCCGGCATAGGCCTCGGCGTTGTCGAAGAAGTTGCAGCCCGCGTCGTACGCGGCCTGCATGCACTCGAGCGCGGTGTCGTCCTTGAGCTGGTTGTCGAAGGTGACCCACGACCCGAACGACAGCACCGACACCTGGATGCCGCTGCGGCCGAGCCGGCGGTACTGCATCTTCTTCTTCAGTTCGTTGCTCGAGGAGGTCATGCGAGCGAACCTAGCGCCACCTCGCGCGCCGGTCGATTCGCAGTCACCGCCAGCCCGGTCGGCTCAGCGGGTGAGGTGGGCCTCGACCGCAGCGGACCATGCATCGGCATGGGTGAGCTGTGGCGAGTGGTACGCACCCTCGATGACGACGACGTTGCCGTCGGCCACCGACGCAGCGAGCTCGTCGGCCTGACCGACGAAGGGGTGGTCGTGTTCGCCGACGATCACCGTGACCGGGCAACCGATCGCAGCGAGGCGACCCCGCTCGACCACCGACGTGAACAGCTCGGTCCCGAGCGCCTTCATCGCCCACGGGTCGAACGAGGCGCTTCGCTGTTCCTTCAGGCGTTGCCAGTCGTCGGGCATCGTCGCTGCGATCAGGGCGGTCTCCGGGCCGTCCATCGCCGTCATGTCGGGCAGGCCGCCGGCGGGGTCGTAGCTGCCGATGAAGCCCTCCATCAGGGCGGCCATCGACGGATCGTCGGGCCGGAACGACCAGCCGCTGGTGTCCATCAGGATCAGCGAGCGCACGAGGTCGGGCCGGGCGATGGTCACCTCGATGCTGATCGCGCCGCCCATCGAGTGACCGAGCAGATCGACCGGGCCACCGACCTCGGCGTCGATCAACTCGATCAGATCGGCCGCGAGCCGCTGGATCGAGTACCGGTCGGGGGCGCCGACGTTGGTGGACGCGCCATGGCCACGGTGGTCGAGCACGACGACGTCGCGCCGCTGCGACAACGGCTCGATCTGCATCGCGAAGTCGTGCGACGACCCCGAGAATCCGTGACACAACAGGAGGGGAACCGCTCCTGCGCCGCCGAAGCGATCCCAGGCCAGTTCCACCCCATCGACCGCGAAGGTCCTCCCCAACGACGTGATCATGCGGCCACCCTAGACAGCTGTGGCCCGATCACGGGGACGCCCGCTGCGGCCGGCACGGCCGCCTGCCGGTGCGTCCGCGTACTGTGGCCGGATGGACCTCGTGCCCGTCGTCGACATCCAGGACCCGCGCAGCACCTCACTCGCCGCACTCGACGTCGCGTGCCGCGATCACGGCTTCTTCCTCCTCACCGGCCACGGGCTCGACACGGTGATCGCCGAGACCTTCACAGCGGCGCGCCAGTTCTTCGATGCGTCGTCGACGGTGAAGGGCGCCGTGCGCCGCGACGCGGTGAACCCGCTCGGGTACAACGACCGCGAGCTCACCAAACGCCGCCGCGATCACAAGGAGGTGTTCGACTTCGTCGACCCCGATGACGCCCGCGCCGACGGCCACAATCGGTGGCCCGACGGCGTCGACGGGTTCCGCGACGCGATGGCGACGCACTACGGCGCGTGCAGCGAACTGGCGGCACGGACGTTGCGGCTCGTCCTCGACGCGCTCGACCTGCCTCCTGCCGCCGCCGAGACGCACCAGGGCGATCGCACGACCTCGAGCATGCGGCTCAACCACTACACGGTCGGCGACCCGGTGCCCGAGGACGAACGCGGCCAGCTCGCCGGACTCGGCGACGTCGCGCTCGGCCACCACACCGACAGCGGGGTGCTCACCCTGCTGATCCAGGACGACGTGGGCGGACTGCAGGCGCACTCCGAGGCGCACGGCTGGATCGACGTCGAACCGCGCCCGGGCACGATCGTCGTGAACCTCGCCGACTGCATGCAGGTGTGGACCAACGATCGCTACCGGGCGGCGCTCCACCGGGTGCAGCCGATGTCGACGTCGACGCGCATGAGCATCCCGTACTTCTCCAACCCGTCGTACGACTGCACGGTCGAACCGATCGCGGACGTGGCGGGTGGGCCGGTTCGGTACCGCCCGTTCACGTTCCGCCAGTTCATCGCCGCCCGCGGCGCCGACAACTACGCCGACCTCGGCGCCGAGGACACCCAGATCAGCGACTTCCGCATCTGACGGCCCGCCACGGTCACGTGGGTGCGTGGGTCGTGCGCCTCTGGTCGCCGTCGATCCCGGCGCTCACGCTGGTCTCGTGCGCAGGAGTTCGGTGCTGGTGGTGCTGATCGCGGCGACCGCGGTGCTGATCGCCGTGCTCGCCTGGTCGGTGTCGACGTTCGACCGGACCGGGGTCGCGTTCGCATTCGTCGTGGTGTGGGCGCCGATGACATGGCTCGGCACCATCAGCAGGGTCGTCACGCCACGGCTCCCCGACCGCTGGCACGAGCTGCACGGGTTCGAGCTCGACGGTCGGCTGTACGAACGTCTCGGGGTGCGGATCGTGAAACGGGTGCTGCGTCGCGGACCGCTCGCGGCGTTCAACCCACACCTGCACCTGCCCGACGATCCCACGCCGCATCGGGTCGCACAGCTCGACCAGCGCATGCGTGACGCCGAGGCGAGTCACGCGATCCTCCTGATCGTCACGCTCGCCGCGGCCATTGCTGTGGTCGTGTCGGCTGCCGCATCTCGGTGGACGACGGCGGCGTGGATCCTGTTGTTCGACGTGCTGCTCAACGGATACCCGGTGATGCTGCAGCGCTACAACCGAGCACTGCTGCGCCGGCGCTTCGGCTGACCCCTAGGGAAGGCTCCGTCGTTCGCCGGTGATGGTGCGATCGCCGAGCGGCTCGGTCAGCTCGACCGTGAAGGGCGTGTCGGGATTGCTGGGACACTCCACATCGCCGCCGACGGTTCGCACGCCGACCTCGATGTCGATCGCGTCGGACCCGTACACCACCTCGACGACGATGCGACCCTCGGCCGACCGCCCGGACGCGCAGGCGACCTCGTTGACGACGATCGGCACCTCGCGACTCGTCGGCCCGAGTGACGCCCCGGGCGCGACCCACCAGCGGGCGGGCTCAGCGGCGCCGAGGTCGTCGTCGAGCATCGCGCCGAGGGCCGCGGCGACCAGAGCGACGGCGAACAGCGCCACGAACACCTTCGCCCAACGCGGCAACGGATCGATCACGGCCGCGACCTGTCGCTCATTCGACGGCCGGTTCGAGCAGTCGGAACGTCTGCGCGCCCGGGTCGAGTTCGGCGGTGACGCCGAGCGGCAGGATCCACTGCGGATCGGTGTGCCCGAAGTCGAGGTTGGTGGCGATGACCACGTGCGAGGCACCGAACTCGTCGACGACCACCGAGCGCACGGTCTCGTCGAGCGCGAGCTTCTGCGCGTCGGTGTAGCCGCGGGCACGCCCCACGACAAGACCGCCGATGCGATCGAACACACCCTGCACGCCGTAGTTGAAGAGCCAGTACCGCACCTGGTCGACGGTCGGTCGGTCCTCGGAGGTCTCGAGGAACAGGATCCTGCCCGTCCACCAGTCGTCGGACGGCCAGAACCTCGAGCCCTTGAGGAACTCGAGGACCTCGATGCAGCCACCGACGAGCGGCCCGCTCACGAGGGTGTCGCCGTTCAACCATCGCCAGCCGTCGTGAGGCTGCAGCGACCCGACCGCGGTGGGATCGTCGGTCGCGTTCCAGTCGGCATACGAGTCCACCCAGTGCGGGAAGGGTCGGTAGTCGTACGTCGGGGTCGGCTCGAACAGGATCGAGCGCACGTGCCGCTCGAGGTCGGGGAACCACGCGGACTGAGCCAAGCCGGCCATCACCGACGGTCCGTTGAAGGTCACGAGACCCAACTGGTGTGCGAACAGCAACTGGGTGGTCGTGTCGGAGTACCCCATGAACACCTTCGGGTTCGACCTGATCAGATCCGGGTCGAGGAAGGGCAGGATCCGCGCCGAATCGTCGCCACCGATCGACGCCACGATCGCGTTCACCGACGGGTCCGCGAACGCCGCGTTGAGGTCTGCCGCTCTGCCGCGCGGATCGGCCCGCAACTCGCCGGCCGACCGACGTGTGCCCGGGTACTCGCGGACGACCAACCCGAGCCGTTCGAGCGCCTCGACGCCCGCCTGGTGGACAGCCGGGAAGGTGTGCGGGCCGCCCCAGGAGGTCGACACGACCGCCACGGTGTCTCCGGCGGTCAGGCGAGGCGGTCGTTGCACCACACCGCCAGTGTCCCATGCCCGACGACGCCACCGCATTGCCATTCCCGATGCGGGTCTTCGTGTGACACCCACTTGGCATGATCGTGGTGTCGATCTGTCGGGTGTGGGCCGGGCTGCTGTGTCACACCCGTTTTCTAGGATCGTCAGTGTCGTTCCGTGTTCCCCCGGGACGTGATCGGGACCCTTCGGGTTCCCTCGCATCACCGTTGCACCGCACCCGGTTTCGGGTGTCGGGGGAAGGAGCGTGTATGTCCACGGTCGTCGACGATCCCATGGTGGATCCACCCGAGATCTCCGATGAGGAGATCCTCACCCGTTGCCGCGAGATCGAAGCGCGCCGTCGCGCGGATCTCGCGGAACACATCGCCCTGTTGCGCGAGTTGGAGAAGCGCAAGCTGTACTACGCGGACGGTCACCGCGATCTCGCCGGCTACGGCCGTGCCGAGTTCCGCTGGGCTGACCGCGACGCGAAAGCACATCGCGATCTCGAACGGCTGTGCAGGAACTGTCCGCAGGTGCTCGATGCGTTGACGATCGGACGCGTCGGGTCGGCGCAGGTGTTCCTGCTGGCCAAGCTCGCTCGTGCACCACGTGTCGGGATCTACGTCGCGGAGCAGATCGACGACTTCCTCGACCACGCGGCAAAGCTCTCGTTCGTCGCGTTCGAGCAGTACGTGATCGCCTGGAAATGCCTCATGGACCAGGACGGACCCGACCCCGACCGCGCTCATCGCAACCGCAAGGCGTCGCTCGGCCAGACCGGCCTCACCGGGAAGTTCGACGTCGAAGGCCCCGCCACCGATCACGTCAGGTTGAAGGCGATGCTCGCTCACTTCGAGGAGATCGAGTTCCACCGCGACTGGGACGCCGCCAAAGCGATCCACGGTGACGACGTGTCAGCGGACAAGCTGCTGCGCACCTCGACGCAGCGCCGCTACGACGCGTTCCAGGAACTGCTGCGGCACGTCACGCTCCCGAAGATGGTCGACCCCGACCTCCAAGACAGCGAGACCGGCGACACGGACGACAGCCCGGAGCCGGACGGGCCCGTCACCACCGTGCTGAACATCGTGATCGATGCCGAGTCAGCGGTGCACGGCCTCGAGCAGCTCCTCGGCATCTCGTCGATGGCACCGGTCAGGTCGCCGTTCGGGCCGGATCGGGCGTTCTGCCACACCTTCGACGGCGACCCCATCGCCTTGCGCGATGCGGTCCTCGCCGGGCTCGCCGGCAAGATCCGCATCGTGCTCCGCGGCAAGGACGGGCTGCCGACCGCCATGTCGTCGGCACAACGGTTGTTCACCGGCGCGATCCGCGATGCGGTGCTGATGACCGCGACGCATTGCACCAGTGACGGGTGCATCGTCCCCGCCACCAAGTGTCAGACCGACCACCTCGTCCCCGCCTCGCAAGGCGGCGAGACCTGCGTCTGCAACGGCGGCCTCGCCTGCGGGCATCACAACCGGTGGCGGTACCTCGCCAAGGTCAAGGTCCGACGACTCGCCGACGGGATCATCGCCACGTTCCGGCCCGACGGCACCCGCATCGCACCTCCCATGTGACGCGCCCGTGAACCGAACCGAACGACGACGAGGCCCGGCAGGGCCTACCCCGTCACGCCCCGACAGCGGGTCAGGTGTCGGCGAGCAATCGGTCGCGCACCTCGGCGAGGCTGCGCACGCCATCGGCGCCGACGCCGCAGCAGCCGCCGATCAGGCGGGCGCCCAGCGCCACCCACTCCCCCGCCCGCATGGCGACGTGATCGTCTCCGTCGCCGATCCAGCACTTCGCCTCGGCGTCCCAGGCGCGCCCATGGTTCGGGTAGACGACGAACGGCAGGTCGGTCCGTTCCCGGGCTGCCACCAACAGCGACGTCACGTGTCGCGGGTCGGTGCAGTTGAGCCCGATCGCCACCAGGTCGGCGGCGCCCTGCACCGCGGCGATGGCCTCACCGATCGGTTCGCCGCCACACGTCGTGCGCTGGTCGGCGCAGGTGAAGGTCAGCCACGCCGGCGGCGAGCCCACTCGGCGCAGTTCGTCGAGCACGATCTCGGCCTCCGCGACCGTGGGGATCGTCTCGACCGCGAACACGTCGGCACCCGTGCCGGCGAGGATCTCGAGGCGTTCCCGATGGAACGAACGGACGTCGGCCCACGAGGCGGCGTAGTCGCCGCGGTACTCGCTGCCGTCGGCCAGGTAGGCGCCGTACGGCCCGATCGACGCGGCGACGAATGCGGCGCCCGACCGGCGGGCGAGCTCGGTCGTCGACGCGAGGGCGGCGACCGCTGCAGCACGATCGAGCCCGGCGCGCTCGAACCCGTCGACGCTCGCCTGGTAGCTCGAGCTGATCACCACGTCCGCGCCGGCCTCGACGAAGCGACGATGCGCGGCGACGATCACCTCGGGGCGATCGATCACGAGCTGCGCCGTCCACAGGGCGCCGTCGGGATGGTGCCCGAGCTCCTCGAGCGAGGTCGACAGCCCACCGTCGACGACGGTGAACGGCTCGCGCAACAGCCCCGGCACGACGACGCCGGTCATCGATGCGACGCGGGCACCGGCCGCACGGTGACACCGGCAGCCGTCATCGCCGCCTTCGCGTCGGCGATGCGGTGCTCGCCGAAGTGGAAGATGCTGGCGGCGAGCACACCGGTGGCGCCTCCCTGCAGCACGCCTTCGGCGAGGTGGTCGAGCGTGCCGACGCCACCGCTGGCGATCACCGGCACGCCGACGGCATCGGTGACCGCACGGGTGAGCTCCAGGTCGAACCCTTCGCGGGTGCCGTCACGGTCCATCGAGGTGAGCAGGATCTCGCCGGCACCCAGCGTCGTGGCCTGCACCGCCCAGGTGATCGCGTCGATGCCCGTCGGTGTGCGGCCGCCGTGCAGGTAGACCTCGAACCCCGAGCCGTCCGCACGGCGCTTGGCGTCGATCG
>JAPLAA010000101.1 GCA_026393475.1 Actinomycetota bacterium | reverse complement strand
CTGGTCAGAAGTCGGGGCCCGCCGACATTCAAGCAGGTGGGTGCGCGCGATCGCGCCTGAGCGCCAGCCCGACGGCTGCATCACGGCTGGACCACGGCTGGATCAGGCCAGGTTGAGCTGGTCGAGCAGGGTGTCCTGCAGCTGTTCGAGCCGATGGATCTCGTCGACCACGTGCGCACGGTGCTTCGCCAGCGCATCGGCGTGCGCCCGGGCCTCGCGGGGTTCGCTGCCGAGCGGCGTCTCCGAGACGAGGGCCCGGAGCTCGGCGTCGGCTGCGTCGTCACCGAGGTGCAGCACCTGTTCGTCGAGCACCTCGAGCTCGGAGCGCAGCGACCGCAGCCGCATCGCGGTCTTGCGCAACCGCCGCTCGATGATCCGCTTACCCATGACGTCCGAAGTGTAAGGGCGATCCAGCGATGCGGCGATGCGGCGATGCGGCGATGCGGCGATGCTGCGATGCGGCGATCCGGCGCGCCTCGGCGTCGGCCTGCCACGATGTGGACGTGGACGACTGGGGCATCACCGAGGGCTATCACGACGTGGCGGGCGTGTGGCACCCGATCGACCCGGTGGTGCGCGACCGGATCCGCGTCGCGATGGGCGAGCCGCGACCCGGCCGTCCGCTGTGGTTCGTCGAACAGGGCACGCACCATCGCCTGTGGAACGCCTGCGTCCTCACCCTCGAGGACGGCACCTCGTGGGGTCGCATCGACGAGCTCACCGAACACGTGCCCATCGGGTACCACGACCTCGCTCCGGTCGACGGCAGCCCGGCGACCCGGCTGATCGTGCACCCGACACGTTGCCCCGAGCTGCCGCACGGCTGGGGTGTCGCCGCCCAGATCTACGCGCTGTGGAGCGACCGCTCGTGGGGCATCGGCGATCTGCGCGACCTGCGCACCCTCGCCGAGCGAGTGGTCGCCGTGGGCGGCTCGGCGATCCTGGTCAGCCCGCTGCACCAGCCGGCCCCGTCGCTCCCCCAGGAGCCGAGCCCGTACTACCCGAGCAGCCGGCGGGCGTGGAACCCGATGCTGCTCGCCATGGACGCACCGGTGCCCGAGCGGCTCCGTTGCGCCGCCGGCCAGCTCATCGACCGCGACGACGCATGGATCGCCAAGCGATCGTTGCTCGAGGCCGAGTTCGACGTGTTCGACCATCCGGGCATCGAGCCGTCGTCGATCGCTCGCTGGAACGCCCACTGCGACATCCTCATGGCCGACTGGCGCGACTGGCCGACCGACCTGACGGAGCTCGAGGACGACGAGGAGTGGCAGCGGCGGGCGCGGTTCCACGAGTGGCTCCAGCAGCGCATCGCCGACCAGCTCGCCGACGTAGCGGCGACGGGCGTGCAGGTGATCGGCGACCTCGCCGTCGGTTTCTCCCCCAACGGTGCGGACGCACACGAGTTCCGCGACCTGCTCGCGCTCGACATGCGGATCGGGGCGCCGCCCGACAAGTTCAACACCGCCGGTCAGGAGTGGGGCATCCCGCCGTTCGTGCCGTGGAAGCTGCGCGCCGCTGCGTACGAGCCGTTCATCCAGACGGTTCGAGCTGCGCTCCGCGGCGTGAACGCCCTGCGCATGGACCACGTGATGGGTCTGTTCCGCCAGTACTGGGTACCCGCCGGCGGATCTCCCACCGAGGGCGCCTACGTGCGCTTCCCGGCCGACGAACTGCTGGCGATCATCTGCCTCGAGGCCACCAGGGCCGGAGCGTTCGTCGTGGGCGAAGACCTCGGCACCGTCGAACTGGAGGTGCGCGACACGCTCGCCGCTCGCGGGATCGCGGGCACGAAGGTGCTGTGGTTCGAGGAGGACCCACCGGCGGCCTGGCCGGAGTCGGCGTTGGCGACGGTCACCACGCACGACCTGCCCACCGTCGCCGGGGTGTGGGAGCGCGGCGAGACCGGCGACCCTGCCGATGCCACCGACGACGAGGTGTTCCACCGACTTCGGGCGGTCGCCCCCGCGGCGACGACTGCTGCGGAAGCGGCAGCTGCGGCGAACACGGTGCTGCTCGCCGGGTCGTCACGGCTGCGCCTGGTCACCACCGACGACCTCGCGGTCGCCGTGGAGCAGCCGAACCTGCCCGGCCAGAACGATCACCCGAACTGGCGCATCCGGCTGCCGTTGCCGGTCTCCGACCTGCTCTGACCCCGCTCGGACCCCGCTCGGACCCCGCTCGGACCCCGCGCTCAGCGTCAGCCGCGGGCGGCCTCGAAGCGGGCGGCGACGTCGCTCCACCGCACCACGTTCCAGATCGCGTTCGCGTAATCGGCGCGGCGGTTCTCGTACTGCAGGTAGTACGCGTGCTCCCACGCATCGATGCAGAGCAGCGGTGTGATGCCGAGGATCGTGTGGTCCTGGTGGTCCTCGATCTGCTCGACGAGCAGCCGCTTGCCGAACGGCTCCCAGACGAGCGCCGACCAGCCCGAGCCCTGCACCGAGACGGTGGCCTGGGTCATGTGGGCGCGGAACGCGTCGAACGATCCGAACTGGTCGTCGATCGCGGCCGCGAGCTCACCGGTCGGACGGTCGCCGCCGTCGGGGCCGAGGTTCGTCCAGTAGATCGAGTGCAGCACGTGACCCGCGACGTGGAACGCGAGGGTCTTCTGCAGCCCGACGAGCGAGCCGTAGTCGCCGGACTCGCGGGCGGCAGCGAGCTTGTCGAGCGTGGTGTTGGCGCCGTCGACGTACGCCTGGTGGTGCTTGCCGTGGTGGAGTTCGACGATGCGGGCCGACAGGTGCGGTTCGAGCGCAGCCGGGTCGTAGGCGAGATCGGGCAGGGTGTAGGTGGCCATGGCCACAGTGTCCACCCTCCGGCGACGGCGTGCAGCCACGCCTGCGGTGGCGTGGGTCACGATCGGGCTGAGTCGCCGTCCGGACGACTCGTCAGGTGAGCGTCACCGGCGTGGCCGCAGATGCCCGCCGCAGCCGTGCCGCCGGCATCCAGTTGGGCCCGGCGGTGGCGTCGACGAGCGCCAACAGGCGGTCGGCGACGGGCAGCACCAGTTCGATCAGCGCCTCGGTGCGCTCGGCGCCGAGGTGCTGCCACGGGGCGACCGTCAGCTGGTCGAGCCGGTCCTCGAGCGACTGGCGGTGGCGCACGCCTTTCTCGTCCACCCGACCGTCGGTGACGAAGTTGCGGGCATCGAGCTCGGCCATCGCGGCCTCGAGCATCTCGTCGTTCGCGCCTCGGCTGCGCGGCAGCCACCCCTCCTCGTAGTCGCGCCACGCACCGTCGAGGATGCCGGCGGCGGTGCCGGAGAGCCCGTCGGCCACCTGGATCGCCCAGTGGACGTCGCCGCGCCACTCGCGGATGCAGTTCAGCGCGAGCCACGCCGACAGCACGTCGTCGTCCACGGGTCGCGGCCATTGGCGATGCGCTGCGAACAGCACCCTGCCGGCCGACGGCACTGCATCGGCTGCGGCCCACAGGTCTGTCGCGAACATGGCGAGCTCGTCGACGATCTCCGGTACGTGACGGCGGAGTCCCTCGGCCACCGCGCTGTCTCGCGCTGCTGCCGCATCGGCGAACGTCGTGTGCGTGCGGCAGAGGTCGAGGGAGAAACGCACGAAGTCGGGATGGATCGACCCGAACGCGGCCGTCACCGCCTGGTCGCCCGCGGCCGCGAGCGGCGCGGCTCGAGCAGCGATGTAGTACCCCATGCCGTTCGGGACGCCGAGCGCCGCGTAGTTCGCGATCGCCGTGGGATCCCAGAAGATCCAGCCGATCAGACGATGCGAGGCCAGCGCGGCGCATCGGGAGAGTTCGGACCAGTCGGTGCGCACCCAGGCGACGCTAGCCCCACCGCATGTTCTGTCATGTCATGCGCCAGATCATTCATCGTGGCCGGGTCGTTCAGGGGAACGTGGCGAGCAGCGCCGGAAGCGTCTCGTCTGCGGGACCGAGGACGATCTGATGCCAGTGGTCGGGCTGCGGGGGCGGTTCGACGTTCACCCAGATCATGTGAGCGCCGGCGTAGCGGGCGTTGGATGCGAGGCGGGCCCCCGTCGACACGCTCTCGGACGTCCCGACGGCGACGTAGGTCGTCACGCCGCGCACGGCTCGTTTCGCGAACCATTGCGGCTCCGGGTCGGGGTGCTCGCCGAAGAGCACCACGGCCGGCCGGGCCGGACCGCCACAGCCCGGGCAGGTCGGTGCGGTCGCGTGGGCGATCGTGTCCTCCCAGTCGTCGTGCCCACAGCGGTCACGGCAGCGGCTCTTGGCGAGGGTGCCGTGGATCTCGATGAGGCGGCGGGTGTCGCTCGGGGCGCCGACTCGTCGGGCAGCACGATGGTGGAGACCGTCGATGTTCATCGTGATCACGGTGACGTCGGCGCGTCTGGTGGTGAGATCGGCGATCGCCAGGTGAGCGGCGTTCGGTTCGGCGTCGGCGATCGTGTCGCGCAGCGGTCCCCAGTGCCCCCAGAGTCCGTCGAGGCCGTCCGCGAGTCGGGTGACGTCGGACAGTGACGCGAGGTCAGGGTTCTCCTCGTACAGGCCGCCCGGGCCACGGAACGTCGGGAGGCCCGACGCGACGGAGATCCCCGAACCGGTGCAGATCACGATGCCGGGGTCATCCCAGCCGGTGGTGTGTCCAGGGTCGGTTCCAGCGCGACTCACGGGTCCTCCTCGCCCGAGTCGACGACTCGGGTGTCTCCGGTGTCCTTCGACCTGTCCGTCATCGGAGACGATCTGCCAGGAACTCGGGATGTCGCCGCCGGCTGTGGCGGAGCGGAGGCCTGCCCAGCGGAACTGCCCGGACCCGACGGTTGGCAGCTCAGGCGGTCGCACCACCGTCGACCGTGACCACCTCGCCGGTCACGAACGACCCCGCATCGCTGCACAGCAGGAGGGCCGGGCCGACCAGTTCGTCGGGATCGCCGATGCGACCGAGCGGTGTCGAGCGTGCGACGACGTCGAGCATGCGATCGTCGAAGGCCTTCGTCACCATGTCGGTGCGGAACGTGCCTGGCGAGATCGCGTTGACGCGGATGCCCTCGCCGGCGAGGTCGCGCGCCATCGACCGGGTCACCTGCGCGAGCGCGGCTTTCACCGGCGGGTAGTAGTAGCGGTCGGGGGTCGCTCGATCGGCCGCGATCGAGATGATGTTGAGCACTGCGCCATGCCCGCTGGCCGCGAGATGCGGGCGGGCCGCCTGCACCAGCAGCATGGGCGCGAGCAGATTGGTGCCGAACGCGCCGGCGAAGGTCGCCGGCTCGACACCGTCGAGCGGTCGGTCGAGCACCGTGGCCGCGTTGTTCACGACGATCGAGATGCCGCCGAATCGCTCGACGGTGGCAGCGACGAGGGCGGCGACGTCGTCGGGCTCCTGCATTCTCGTTGCGACCGCGAGCCCGGCTCCCCCGAGCGCTTCGATCTCTGCGACGACCGACTGGCACGAGTCGAGCTTGCGGCTCGCGATCACGACATTCGCGCCGGCCTTCGCGAACCCGAGGGCCATCGCCCGGCCGAGACCCCGCGAGCCGCCGGTGACGATGGCGGTGCGGCCGGACAGATCGAACAGAGCGGAGAGATCGGCGTGCATCACGGCAGTTTGCCCGCCGACCACCGCCCCCGCTCCGGTCGGACGCTGTGACCAACGTGTGCAGGGCCGGCACCCGCGTAGGGTTCACGTATGCCGACCGACGAAGCGAGCGGGCTCGACACCGCCCGACGTGACGACGCCCCGGACGACCTGCACCTGCTGTTCGTCGGCGCGCCGCGACCGCTGCTGTCGACGACGGCCGAGGAGCGGCTCGGCGCACGGCACCGGGAGGTGCTCGACGGGCTCGAGGCGATCGTCCGTGACGACGGGTTGTCGGGCTTCACGATCGGCGAGCTCGCCGCGCGGCTCACCTGTTCACGGCGCACCCTGTACGAACTGGCCCCGTCGAAGGACGAGCTGTTGCTGCTCGTGCTCGATCGGTTCATGCACCGGATCGGGCGGCAGGCGATCGCGGCGATCGACCCCGCGGCACCGGCGACCGAGCAGCTCCGCCAGTACGTGAGCGCCAACACCGACTACGCGTTCCGTTCGGCCGCCTACGACGACCTCGCCGACACGCCGGGCGCGCACCGCCTGCTCGACCGTCACTTCCGGTTCGCCGTGTCGATCATCGAGCGGCTCGTCACCCAGGGCATCGAGCGCGGCGAGTTCCGCGAGGTGAACGCCTCGGTGATGGCAGCGGTGTTGCTGTCGGGCACCGTGCACCTGGCCCAGCCCGACGTGATCGACGACATCGGTGGCGACCTGGCGTCCGCGATCGACGCGATGCTCGACGTGGTGCTGCGCGGCCTCGCCCGTTGACGCCTTCGCCGACGCATGAGCTGTCGCCCGGTCAGCCGTACAGGGAGCCGATGTCGACCGGTCGGGGGTGCGTGTCGGGATGCGGGCACGGTGACGCCGCCGGCGCGCCGATCTCGAGCGGCATCGGACACGGTCTGCCGTCGAGGAACGCGACGATGCGGGAGAGGTAGTCGGCCAGACCGAACGCACCCGGCTCGGTGATGTGGATCCCGTCGAGCGCCAGCCAGTCACCGGGCGGGGTGGTGTAGCCGTACCAGTCGGCGAGCATCACGTCGGGGTACGCCCCGCCTGCCACGTTCACCCGGAGGGTCTCGTTGTTCTTCACGAACGCCTCGTTCGCGGTCGCACCGTCCGGTGCGGTGTAGCCGACCCCCTCCCGGAACGTGAGCCACACGACGTGATCGGCACCTTGCGAGCGGGCGGCGTCGACGACGGCGTCGAAGCTCGTCGGGAACGACGTCCACCACTCGTCGTAGCCCGCCATCACCACGACCACGTCGAACGGACCGCTCGCCGTGCGGATGACCTCGAGCGCGTTGGTCGGTCTCGGTTCGGGGCCGCACGACGGCACCCCGAGCGTGCGGCAGGACGCCGCTTCGTAGGTGACGTCGAAGCCGCGCAGCGCACCGAGCGCGCCGTACCGCCGGATCGCGAGCAACGTCGAGTCGCCCACGAGCAGCACCCGGGATGCGTCGGCGACGACGGCCGGCTCCGCGTCCGTCGGCGCCGATGTCATCGGCGGCAGCGCAGGGATCATCGGTTCCACCACGCCTCTCGGTCCGACGACCGGCACTCCCCCGTCCATCGGTTCGGTCGGCGCCGCCGGTGCGATGGTGGTCGGTGCGATGGTGGCCGGTGCGCTGGTTGCCGGCGATGCGGGCCGCTGCGCAGCCGTGGACGCGCACCCGATCGCGAACATCACCATCGCAGCCACTGCGACCGGTCGGCCGACCCGGCGGCACGCCGAGATCGGTCCGGTCCGAGGGCACGCCATGGGCCGATGATGACCGAGCGCGGATGTTGCGGCGCTTCGGACGCGAGAATCTCCGATGAACTTCGCCTCGACGTGTCGATTCCGTGATCGCCGTTCGTCGAGATGGTGTCGGCGCCCGATGCGCCGGCACCAGCGAACCCGAAAGGACGCCACCATGGCCCAGTACCTGCTCTCCGTCTGGCACGACGAGGACTTCGTCGTCGACTTCTCCGGTGACGACGCGCAACGGATGGTCGCCCAGGTGGGCGCGTTCAACGAGGAGCTGATCGGCAGCGGCTCGTTCGTGTTCGCCGGCGGGCTCAACCCGTCCTCGTCGGCGACCGTCGTCCGCTCGACGAACGGCCAGGTCTCCATGACCGACGGCCCCTTCGCCGAGTCGAAGGAGGTGATGGGTGGTTTCTGGGTGATCGACGTCACCGATCTCGACGCCGCGCTCGACTGGGCGCGCAAGGCGGCCGCCGCCTGTGAAGGTCCGGTCGAGCTCCGTCCCTTCCAAGGCGAATGAGCCGACGTGGGTGACGACGTCGACCTCGCCGCCGTGTACCGGCGCGAGGTCGGCCGGTGCACCGCCACGCTGATCCGCGTCCTCGGCGACATCGACCTCGCCGAGGACGCGGTCGCCGAGGCGTTCGCGATCGCTGCCGAGCGGTGGCCCGTCGTCGGCATGCCGGCGAACCCGGGAGCGCGGATCACCACGACCGCGAGGAACCGAGCCATCGATCGCCTGCGCCGCGAGTCGACCCGCACCGACCGTCACCTCGCCGCCCACCGGCTCCACGAACTCGACGCCATGCCGACCGACGACTTCAGCGGTTCCGACGCCATCCGCGAGCTCGCCCGCGACCTCGACGACCTCGTCGAGGTCGTCCCCGACGACCAGCTGCGGCTCATGTTCCTGTGCTGTCACCCGGCGCTGTCCCCCGACGCCCAGGTGGCGCTCACCCTGCGCCTCCTCGGCGGGCTCGAGACCCACGAGATCGCTCGTGCCTTCCTGGTACCGGAGGCGACCGTCGCCCAACGCCTCGTGCGCGCCAAGCGCAAGCTCCGCGACAACCACGCGTCGTACCGCATCCCGACGCCGGCCGAGCTCCCCGACCGGCTGCACACCGTGCTCACTGCGCTCACACTGGTCTTCACCGAGGGACACACCGCATCCGCCGGCACCGACCTGCTGCGGGCCGATCTGTCGGGCGAGGCGATCCGGCTCGCCCGGGTGGTGGTGGCGCTGATGCCCGACGAGCCCGAGGCCGTCGGCCTGCTCGCACTCATGCTGCTCACCGATGCCCGCCGACCAGGGCGGGTGGCGCCCGACGGCTCGCTGGTGCTGCTCGCCGATCAGGACCGGACGACCTGGGATCGCGACCTCATCGCCGAAGGCCACGACCTGGTGCGGGCCTGTCTGCGGCGGAACCGCCCGGGCCCGTTCCAGATCCAGGCCGCGATCGCTGCCGTGCACGCCGACGCCGCCGAGGCGGCCGCCACCGATTGGGCGCAGATCGTCGCGCTGTACGACCTCCTGTACGCACACCGACCGGACGCCGTCGTGGCCCTGAACCGGGCGATCGCGATCGGTGAGCTCCACGGCGCCGAGGCAGCGCTCGACGCGCTCGAGGCGATCGATCCGACGTCGATGTCGACCTACGCGCCGTACCACGCGACCCGTGGCGAGCTGCTCGCGCGGATCGGCCGACCGGCCGAGTCGGTGCTCGCGTTCGACCTCGCGATCGCGTCGACGGCGAACGACGTGGAGCGGGCCTTCCTCCGGCGCCGTCGCAGCGAGATGGCGTCGGCGCTGGGCTGATCGCCGGTCAGCGCGCTTCGGCGCGGGTGCGCTTCAGCGTCGCCGCCCAGCCGCAGATCGGGCAGGTCGTGAGGTCGTGACGCAACGCCGGGCAGTACTCGCGCCCGAAGAAGATGATCTGCAGGTGGCGGGCGTTCCAGGTGGACGACGGGAACACGGCCTTGAGGTCGCGCTCGGTGCGCTCCACCGTCGTGCCGTTCGAGAGCCCCCACCGTGCCGCGAGCCGGTGGATGTGGGTGTCGACCGCGAACGCGGGGACGCCGAAGGCCTGCGACATGACGACGCTCGCCGTCTTGTGGCCGACGCCGGCGAGCGACTCGAGGAACGCCCAGTCGGGGATCACCTCGCCGCCCGCGTCGAGGATCTGGTTGGCCGCGGTCCACAGGTTCTTGGCCTTGGTGGGCGCGAGCCCGACCTCGCGGATGAACGACAGGATGCGCTCTGGGCCGAGTGCTGCCATCTTCTCCGGCGTGTCGGCCACGGCGAACAGCGCCGGCGTGACCTGGTTGACCTTCTTGTCGGTGGTCTGGGCCGAAAGGGCGACCGCCACCAGCAGCGTGTACGGATCGGTGTGGTCGAGCGGGATCGGGGTCTCCGGGTAGAGCTCGTCGAGGATCTCGCCGATCCGGTCCGCCTTCTCCCTGCGCTTCATGGTCGGGACCATACCGAGTCGGGTCCGGCACCACCGCTCCGCATCAGGGCTCTGCGATGATTCCGCCGCCGATGGCACGTCGGAGATGCCATCCACCGAACCCGACTCGCGTGACCCGAGGTACGACCATGAGCAACGACAGCACCGGACCCGCCAAGGTCAAGGGACCGGCCTCGTACTTCCCCTCGATCGAGAAGACGTACGGTCAGCCCATCGAGCACTGGCTCGACCTGGTGCGCGCCCACGGCATCGAACAGCACATGCAGACCGTCGCCTGGCTGAAGAGCGAGCACGGCCTCGGCCACGGTCACGCCAACGCGATCGTGGCGTACGTGAAGTCCCAGTGCTGACCGGGGCCTGAAGGCCGGGCTGCGATCCGGTCACCGCCGGCGACCGACGTGGCGTTCCGGTCGTGACCGGTTCAGGCCGGCGCAGCGTCGCTCGTGTCGACCACGAGCACCGAGCACGTCGCTCCGCGGAGCACACGTGCCGGCGCCGCCTTGGTGAAGCGACCGTTGCGCACCATGCCCCGGTTGCCGATCACGATGAGATCGGCCTTCGTGCGGGCGGCCACGTCGAGGATCGCCTGATGCGGCTCGTCGCGAACGGTGTGCACCGACACCGGCCGCTTCGAGGAGAGCTGCAGCGTCTCGAGCAGTCCGTCGGCGTGACGTTCGGCGGTGTCGGCCTCCGCGCCGCGCCCACCCACCGCGAACACCAGGTGGATCTGATCACCGGGACGTGCCAGTTCGAACGCCCGGTTGCACGCCGCGAGCGCACTCGAATGGTTGGTGACGCCGATGACGATCGTGGTCATGAGAACTGGTTCCTCCTGCGGGCCGGGCCGCAGATTACGTCGTCCGGAGAACCCCCGATGACGCTGCCCCTCGGCGGCTCGCCACGCGACACGAGGGCCCCATCGGGGCCCTCGTTCATCGGTTGGTTCATCGGTTCACCGGGCGCACCCGGGTCCCCTGCCATCGGTTCGGTCAGAGCGAACTGACGTCCACGTCCGGCGGGAGGAGGACGGCGTCGATCGCATGGATGACGCCGTTCGAGGCGGCGACGTCGGTCGCGATCACGTTGGCGTCGTTCACCATCACGCCGCCATCGGTCGCGATCGCGATGGTCGAGCCTTCGACGGTCGCCACATCACCAGCGGTGACGTCGGCAGCCATCACCTTCGCGGCGAGCACGTGGTAGGTGAGGATCTTGGCGAGGGTCTCCTTGTTCTCCGGGAGGAGCAGCTTGTCGACCAGGCCTGCCGGCAGGGCGGCGAATGCATCGTTGGTCGGTGCGAAGACCGTGAACGGTCCGGGCCCCTGGAGGGTCTCGACGAGGCCCGCCGCAGCGATGGCGGCGACGAGGGTCGAGAACTGCGGATCGCTGCTGGCAACGGCAACGATGTCAGCGGCGGCCATCGCATCGGTAGTGTCCGTCATCGCGACGGTGGTGTCGGTCATCGCCACCGTGCTCTCCGCCGCTGCAGGCGTCGTGGTGTCGGCGGAGTCGGACGAATCGCTACCGCAGGCGGCGAGGAACAGTGTGGAGACGAGGCCTGCGGCCATCGTGGTGCGCTTCAGATTCTTCATGTCGGGGGCTCCCTTGAGGTGTTCACGGTGCCCCGCATCTCTCTCGAGGCACTGCCATGACGGTCCCCCGGGCCCCGCCGAACGAGACGTGCCCCATGTCTCGTCGATGGATCGCCGCCCGCACAGCGATCGATTCAGCGCGAGACGAAGCAGCGGCCTCGCTCGCGTTCCGTGCGCGACGTCCGGATCATGCGCTCCGACCTGGTGCCCACGTGCGCCGTTCTGTTCGCCCGCGCCAGATCGGCAGCAGTTCTGGCGCTTCCGTGACCGGCACCTGCGCCACGCGCCGGGACAGACCGCGTTGCGTTCCGTTTCGCTGACGAAGGCGTCTGGACTCCGGGGTTCCGCAGGGTGCCTAGTGTGACTCCCGACGAAAGGGAGTCAGGGATGTCAAGATCCGCGGGGAGTCGAAGTCCTGATGTTGCTCCAGCGTTGATCGCAGCGATCGGCGAACTCGAGCCGATCGTCGCGGAGCACCGCTGCGAGTTCGACTCGAACGGGCAGCTTCCCGATGACCTGTTCGAGCGACTCGCCTCGCTCGGACTCTTCCGACTCCTGTTACCGGCGACGCTCGGTGGGCCGGGGCTGTCCGCTCTCGAGTTCATGGACGTCGTCGAGGCAGCAGCGGCGCTCGACGGCGCCATCGGTTGGATCGTCGGCAATGGCGGCGGGATGGCACGGGCAGGTGGCTACCTCCCTGCATCGAGCGCCCTGGAGATCTACGACGATCCAATGGCGTTCGTGGTCTCGTCCACGGGTGCCGTCGGACGAGCCGTTCGCGTCCCGGGCGGTTACCGCGTGACGGGTCGGTGGCCGTTCGGAAGCGGGTCGCCTCATGGCACCTGGTTCGCGCCCGTCTGTGCGGTCGAAGAAGACGACCACCCCACCGGTGACGTGATCTTCGTGTACGCACCGCGACACGAAGTGTTGCTTCACGACAACTGGCAGGTCTCCGGTCTCTGCGCGACGGGCAGCGCCGACTTCGAGCTCGTCGACGTCTTCGTCCCCGAGAGCTTCGCCCATCCCTTCCAGCCCGAACCCACGCAACCCGGCACGCTCTACCGGCTGCCCACCCGCTCGATCTTTCCGTGGTCGGTGGCCACCGTGCCCCTCGGCATCGCTGCCGGCGCCATCGACGACTTCGTCACCACGGCTCAGTCGGCGAAGCGCCACAGCGACAGCGTTGCGTTCTCCGAACGCGAACTGATCCAGTCGCAGCTCGGCCAGATCCAGGCCCGCACGGCCGCGAGCCGTGCGTACCTGCGGCACACGATGAACACCTTGCTCGACCGGGTCGAAGCGGACGCCGACATCGAAGCGAGCCGAGTCGACTTCCGGCTCGCATGCACATTCGCCAGCCAGTCGGCCCTGTGGGCCATCGATCTCATCACCGAGATGGCCGGCGCCAAGGCCATCATGCGGTCCTCACCGCTCGAACGGCGCGAACGCGACGCACGTGCAGCGGCAAAGCACGTCGCCATGAGCCCCGCCGCCTACATCACCGGCGGCAAGCACCGGCTCGGATACGACCTCTCCACCAGCTCGTTCTGACCCCAGCGGAAACTCGATTCACCAAGCTCGCCGCGGCTGTTCGCGATGCTCGCCAGACTGCCCCAGAGCGCCGGGCGCACGGTGACCCGGGTAGCGCCGGTGGTTCCCGTTCAAGCGCTCGTTGTCCAACCTTCGAGCTACCGCCGGCGTCGGTGTTCGGCGGCGACTCTGACAGGGGCCGCCCATCGATCGGGCGCGCCGTACCGGCGCTAACGACGCGACGTCCGAACTCCACCGGACGGTTGGCCGGGTCGGGCAGTTGGTCCCCCGGTTGGTCCCCAGCCCAGCTCTCGATGATCGCCGGTGGGCAAGAACCCTGCCTCGACCTGGTGCCCGAGGTGGGACTCGAACCCACACGCCCTTTCGGACAACGGATTTTGAGTCGGCTCAGGACTGTCCAGCGAGTGCCAGGCAGTGCCATCTAGCAGGCATTTCGCGACCGACGAGTCCAGCGAGTGCTACCCCGTACCACCCTGTGCCAACGAATTTCTTGGATGAATTCTTGGATGGCCGGGCCGCCTCGCTGTCCCTCGAGCTTCGATTGGAACGGCACGTCGACGCTGGGCGATGTATCGGATACGATACATCGCCATGAACTACGGCAAGGTGCTCTCTCGAGCCCGTGGCGCGGCGGGCCTGACTCAGGCGGACGTCGCAGCCCTGAGCGGCGTTGCTCGCCCGAACATCGCCGCGTTCGAAGCCGACAGGCGGGAGCCCCGCTGGAACACGGCGGTCCTCACCCTCGAGGCGACCGGCGCCAAGGTCAACATCGAAGAGCCCATCTCCTGGTCGTGGACGAGCGGACGGCGACCCCACGCAGTGCCGTCGAGGCTGTGGCGACTTCCGATCAGTCACGCCTTTCGAGTGTTGACACCCGGGCTCCATCTCTGGTGGAGCGGCCCAGCCCTGCAACTCGATCTCGCCGACCGCGGCGATCGCTCACGGGCCTACGAGCTCGTCCTCCGCGAAGGCACGCCGGACGACATCGCCGCTGTTGTCGACGGCGCCCTGCTGGTCGACGCATGGAACGACCTGATCCTGCCGGCCGAACTGCGTCGAACCTGGCAACACCTCATCGATCATGTCCGCACCGATGTTGAAGAGGCATCATGAGCGATCTCCAGCCCGTGCAGCGTGAACTCGCCCGTCTCCTGTTCTCACTCCCCGCGGCGGCCGGCTACGCCCTCGCCGGTGGCGCTGCACTTCTGACGCAGCAGATCATCGACCGCGACACTCGCGACCTCGACGCGTTCATCGCCGCCATACCCGGATCCGCACCTGGCACCGTCGACCAGCTCGCAGATGCGCTCACGATCGCCGCACAGCAAGCGGGTTGGTCGCTCCAGATCATCCGACGGCATCCGACCTTCTGTCGGTTCATCCTCAACCGCGACGACGACATCGTGGAGCTCGACCTGGCCGTCGATTCACCTCTCCTCGAACCGCCACGGGCAATCGACGGCATCCCGGTGCTCGCCCCCGTCGACCTCGCCGCACGCAAGGTGCTCGCGATCGTCGACCGACTCGAAGCCCGCGACTACACCGACCTCTCTGCGCTGGCACATCTCCTCGGACAGCAGACCTGCATCGACTCCGCCCTCTCGATGGACGCCGGCCTCGACGTCAGCGCGATCGCCGAGGCCTTCGAACGAGTCGACCGCATCCCGGACGACCGATTCCCCGACCGCACGACCGACGCAGCGACCACCCGCCGATTCTTCACGACGTGGTCGCGCGAGCTCCTCGACGATCGCTGATCTCCCCGCCCACTCTCAGATCGCTCGGAGCGTCCGGGCGCACGTCGGCGACCCTGGCCGAACCCGGATACAGGTCTTCGATTTGGGAGATCAGGCGACGCGACAGGTTCTGATCGACCACGAGCTTCATGCCGGCGCGGCGAGGCGATGCTCACGCCTGGCAGCGAACTCCAACGCCGCACCCACGTGATCTCCGGTGAGCTCTGGGAAGTCCGCCACGATCTCCTCAGACGACATCCCACCGGCGAGATACTCGAGCACGTCGTAGACCGTGATCCGCGTGCCGACGAACGACGGCTTACCGCCACGCACCTCCGGCCGAACCTCGATCAGGCTCAACAGGTCCACGCGCCGAGGCTTACTCCCCGATGCCGCATGCCGCTAGCCGAATTCTTGGATGATTCTCGGATGACGCTCCGCCGAACGTTTCAAACCCCACGGCCCGCTCCGGACATTGAGCCCCTGAGCTGGTCTTTCTTCGGTGCCCGAGGTGGGACTCGAACCCACACGCCCTTTCGGACAACGGATTTTGAGTCCGTCGCGTCTGCCATTCCGCCACTCGGGCGAGTGACGGCGACAGGCTAGCCGTCGCGATCCCAGGTCCGGCTGCCCGTCGACGAGGGGACCATCGTCGACGCACCTGCGAACGGTTCCGAACCCGGCTGTTGCCACCACCACGGCCGGGTTCGGCGTGCGACCCGAGTGAACGCGGGGTTACCGATGGGTAGTACCAGGCCCCTCGCGCGCGCCGTCTAGGGTGGAAAGACGATGCTTGCATTCACGTTTCCGGGGCAAGGTTCACAGCGACCCGGCATGGGTCGCCCGTGGGCCGATCACGAGAGCTGGGAGCTCGTCGACGAAGCGTCGGCAGTGGCCGACCGCGACGTCGCCCGCCTCCTCCTCGACGCCGATGCCGACGAGCTGAAGGACACCCGCAACGCGCAACTCACCACGTTCGTGTCGAGCCTGATCGTCCTCGACGCCGTCGAACGTCTCGGCGTCGAGCCCAGCTTCTGTGCGGGCCACAGCCTCGGCGAGTACACCGCCCTCACCGCCACCGGCGCCCTCGGCTTCGACGAAGGTGTCCGGCTCGTCTGCGAACGAGCGGACGCGATGCACGAAGCCGGCCACGACAACCCGGGCACCATGGCTGCGGTGCTCGGCCTCGACGACGACCTCGTCGAGGTCGCCTGCCGCCGGGCCGACAGCGACGTGTGGGTCGCCAACTTCAACGCACCCGGCCAGGTCGTCATCGCCGGCTCGCCCGAAGGTGTGGCAGCGGCGAGTGTGCACGCCAAGGAGCTCGGCGCCAAGAAGGTCATGCCGCTCCAGGTGTCCGGGGCGTTCCACACCCCGTTCATGGCACCGGCGCGCGATCGACTCCGCAAGGCGATCGCCGAGGCCAACCCCCGCGACACCGAGGTGCCGGTCGTCTCCAACGTCGATGCGCTCGCCCACGATCTCGGCGCCGACTGGTCGTCGCTGCTGTCGGCCCAACTGAGCAGCCCGGTCCGCTGGAAGCACTGCCTGCTCGAACTCGCCTCGTTGGGCGTCACCAACTTCGTCGAGCTCGGCCCCGGTGGCGTGCTCACCGGCATGGCCAAGCGCACGGTCGATGCCGCCCGCACGATCGCTGTCTCCACACCCGACGACCTCGACAAGCTGCTCGACTTCGTCGGCACTGCACCGGCCCGCACCGCAACCGCCCACGAGGGCGAGCACCTCTTCGCGTCGGAGCGGTTGGTCGTCAGCCCTGGCGCCGGCGTGTTCGAGCCGATCGCCGGTCTCGGCGAGGGCGCCCGCATCGATGTCGGCCACGTCATCGGCCACATCGGCGACATCGAGGTCCGCTCGGCCTTCGCCGGCGTGCTGCAGAGCTACATCGCCGTCTCGGGCGAACGTGTCACGCCACGCCAGCCCATCGCCTGGCTGAGGACCGCCTGATGCCGGCCGTTCCACAGGGCGTTCGCGGTGGCGTCATCACCGGATGGGGCACCGCACTCCCGCCGAAGGTCCTCACCAACCACGACCTCGAAGGCATGTTCGAGACCGATCACGACTGGATCGTCGAGCGCACCGGCATCCACCAACGACACGTCGGCGGCACCACCACCGACCTGTCGGTCGAGGCCGGCCGCAAGGCCATCGAGATGTCCCGTGTCGATCCCGCCGAGATCGACACGTTGATCCTCGCCACCACGACCCCCGACCGCACGGTGCCGGCGAGCGCTCCCGGTGTCGCTGCGCTGCTCGGCCTCAAGTGCGGCGCGTTCGACGTGAACGCCGCCTGCTCGGGATTCATGTACGGCCTCGTCACCGCACACGGGCTGATCGCGATGGGTGCGAAGAAGATCCTCTGCATCGGCACCGACAGCCTCGCCCGCATCACCGACTGGACCGATCGCAACACCGCGATCCTCTTCGCCGACGGGTCGGGGGCCGTGGTGCTCGAAGCCTGCGACGGGCCGGGTCAGCTGCTCGGCTGGGACCTCGACGCCGACGGCAACGCCGAACGGTTCCTGTACAGCGAGGTCGGCGGGTTCATCCAGATGGAGGGCAAGGAGGTCTTCCGTCGCGCGGTGCGCATCATGGTCGACTCCGCCACCAAGTCGATGGCCGCGGCCGGCGTCACCGCCGATCAGATCACCATGGTCGTGCCGCACCAGGCCAACCTCCGCATCATCGAGGCCTCGTGCCAACGCCTCGGGGTCCCGATGGACAAGTGCGCGATCGTGCTCGACCGCACCGGCAACACGTCGTCGGCATCCATCCCGCTCGCCCTCGCCGACGGCCTCGACGCCGGCCGCGTGCAGCCGGGCGACCTCGTGCTCCTCGTCGGGTTCGGCGCCGGGATGACCGCCGCCAGCGCCGTGCTCCGTTGGGGTGGTGCGTGAGCAGGACCGTGCTGGTCACGGGCGGCGCCCGTGGCATCGGATTGGCGTGCGCGCGCCGCTTCGCCGAGCTCGGCGACAACGTCGCCGTCACCTACAACTCCTCACCTCCGCCCGACGGCCTGTTCGGCGTCCCGTGCGACGTCACCTCCGCCGAGAGCGTCGATGCGGCGTTCAAGGCGGTCGAGGAACGATTCGGCCCGGTCGAGGTGCTCGTGTCGAATGCCGGCATCACCAAGGACGGCCTGCTGCTGCGCATGGGCGAGGAGCAGTTCACGTCGGTGATCGACGCCAACCTCACCGGCGCCTACCGCGTGGCCAAGCGCGCCGCACAGGGCATGCTCCGCGCCCGTTCCGGCCGCATCGTGCTCATGTCGTCCGTCGTCGGTCTGCTCGGCTCGGCCGGCCAGGCCAACTACGCCGCGTCCAAGGCCGGCCTCGTCGGCCTCGCCCGATCGCTGGCACGCGAGCTCGGCTCGCGCAGCATCACCGTCAACGTCGTCGCTCCCGGCCCCGTCGAGACCGACATGACCGCGGCGCTCGGCGAGAAGCGCCTCGCCGAGCTCACCGAGGCCGTGCCGCTCGGACGCATGGCCACGCCCGACGAGATCGCAGGGGTGGTGGCGTTCCTCGCCTCCGCCGATGCGGGCTACATCACCGGTGCCGTCATCCCTGTCGATGGCGGTCTGGGGATGGGCCACTAACCTCCATTCACCACCACCGTCGTCCCCGTTCGGGACGACTCAGCAAGGAGATCCCGTGGATCAGGAACTGTTCGCCCGCTTCAAGAAGTGCGCCGTCGAGGTGCTCTCCGTCGACGAGGCCGCCGTCGTGCCCGAGGCGAAGTTCGGCGACGATCTCGACGCCGACAGCCTCGACCTGGTCGAGCTGATCATGGCGCTCGAGGAGGAGTTCGGCGTCGAGGTGCCCGAAGAGGATCTCGAAGGCGTCGAGACCGTCGGCCAGGCGTTCGACTTGGTCGTCGGCAAGCTCTGATGGAGGGCCGCGCCCGCCGGGTGGCCATCACCGGCTACGGCGTGGTGGCCCCGTGCGGCATCGGCAAGCAGGCCTTCTGGGAGGGCCTGCTCGGCCCCGGCCTCACCGACGGCCGCACCACGTCGATCGCCGAGTGGGACCCGCTCCCCTGGTTCGAGAACCCGAAGGAAGCCCGCCGCGCCGACCGTGTCGAGCAGTTCGCCGTCGCGGCAGCTGCCGAGGCGTTCGAGCACGCCGGGCGACCCGACGTCGACCCCACCCGCTTCGGCACGATCTTCGCCTCGGGCATCGGCGGACTGCACACGCTCGAGGAGCAGGTGCAGATCCGCCTGGAGAAGGGCGACCGCCGCGTGTCGCCGTTCCTCATCCCGATGCTCATGGCCAACGCCTCGGGCGCGTCGATCTCGATGCGTTACGGGCTGCAGGGCCCGAACGAGACGATCGTGACCGCCTGTGCGGCGTCCACGCACGCCATCGGCTACGCCGCACGCCTCATCGCGTGGGGCATGTGCGACGCGATGGTGACCGGCGGGTCCGAGGCCTGCATCACGCTCACCGGCGTGGCCGGTTTCGCGAACATGACGGCGCTGTCGTCGACCGGCGTCAGCATGCCGTTCGACACCAAGCGCGACGGCTTCGTCATGGGTGAGGGCGCCGGTGTCCTGGTGCTCGAGGAGTGGAACGCCGCGGTCGCACGTGGTGCGAACATCGTGGGCGAGGTGCTCGGCGCCGGCAGTACCGCCGACGCCCATCACATCACCGCACCGTCGCCGGGAGGCGTCGGCGCCGTGCGCTGCATGAACCTCGCACTCGCCGATGCGGGCCTCTCCCCCGCCGACATCAAGCAGATCAACGCACACGGCACGTCCACGCCGTTGAACGACGCGGCCGAGGCTGCGGCGGTCGCCTCGGTGTTCGCCGGCGCGATGCCGCCGATGACGTCCACGAAGGGCGTCACCGGCCACGCGCTCGGCGCCGCCGGCGCGCTCGAGGCGATCGCTGCGTTGCTGTCGATGCAGCACGGCCTGATCCCTGCCACGGCGAACACCACCGAGGTGCTCGGCGAGGTCGCGATCGATCTGGTCACCGGAGCGCCCCGAGCATGGGAACCGGGGCCGGTCATGTCGAACAACTTCGGGTTCGGTGGCCACAACGGCACCGTGATCCTCGGTCCGGGGGCCTGACCCCCGGGCCCTGGGCCCGTCCCCGGAGCCGCCCGACCAGTTGGCGAGGATCGGGGTCACAACCCATCGCAAGATGGCGGCATGGCACTCACCTTCCGCTCCACTCACACCCGCTCCCCCCGTTCGACCCGTTCCGCCGACCGTTCCGCCGCGACGCCTGCGGTGCACCACGTGTTCTTCGACGTCGACCACCCCGAGATCGCGCACACCCGCATCGACTGCCCCGAGAACGGCGGCCTCATCGAACTGGTCGAGACCTACCTCGGCACGCCGTGCGACGATCCGATGATGTTCGAGTACGTCGCCGACGTGCACGGTCTCGTCTCGCCCGCCCATCTCGTGCATCAGGCACGCCCGTGCCCGCACTGCACCCTGGTGGCGGCGCCGTACTGGCTCAGCGCCGCCTGATCAGACCCCGCATCAAGCCCCCGGATCAGACCCTCGGATCAAGCCGTGGGTCAGGCATCGACGAGCACGAACATCAGCTCGCACTCGCAGGCCACCTGGTCGCCCAGCAGCGCCCTGCCGCTGCCTTTGCCGGCCCTGGCCGACATCCGGCCCAGCTGCACCTCGAGGGTCAGCGTGTCGCCCGGGCTCACCTGGCGGCGGAAGCGTGCGCCGTCGAGCCCGCCGAACAGCGGGAGCTTGCCGGCGAACCGGGCGTCGGCGAGCACGGCGATGGCGCCCATCTGGGCGATCGCTTCGCACATGAGCACGCCGGGCAGGGTGGGACGCCCGGGGAAGTGACCGGCGAAGAACCACTCGTCACCGGTGAGGTGCCACCGGCCGGTGGCGGACTGGCCGGCCTCGAGCGAGACGACCTCGTCGACGAACAGGAACGGCGGCCGGTGCGGGAGCAGATCGGCGGGCCGTGGCAGCGAGATCGGGGCGTCGCTCATGCCAGGCCCAGTGCGTCGAGCAGCTTCACGGGCGTGTCCTTGGGGCTGATCTTGTACCAGACGTTGCGCAGCGTGCCGTCGGGACCGATCAGGAACGCGGAGCGGACGATGCCCATGTACGTCTTGCCGTAGTTCTTCTTCTCCTGCCACACGCCGAACGCCTCGGCCACGGCGTGGTCGACGTCGCTGAGCAGGTCGAAGTTCAGGCCGTACTTCGTGTGGAAGCGGGCGAGGGCCGGCACCTTGTCGGGGCTGACACCCACCACGACGGCGTCGCCGAGCTGCGGGCGCGCATCGCGCAGCAGACAGGCCTGCTGGGTGCAGCCCGGCGTGTCCGCCTTCGGGTAGAAGTACACGAGCACGTTTTTCCCACGGAAAGTGGCGATGTCAACGCTCTCGCCGTTCTGATTGAGGAGCGAGACGTCGGGAGCAGGGTGACCCTCGGTGAGCATGAGCGGCAGAGTAGCCGCAGATCGGGCCGATTTGGTCACGCTGCGTGCCTGTGGCGCCGCTCACCAGCCCTCGTCGTCGGCTCAAGACGACGCAAAATCTTCGTCAAGCCCCTTGCAAGAACGACCACACTCGGTGCTACTCTCGCGCCCAGCGCTCGACGTGTCGGTGACCCGTCGCAGCTTCGGGGTCCCTCCGGGTCTGCGTCGACATCCGTCATGCCGAGCGTCACGCCGACATCAAAGGAGACAAAATGAGCAAGCGGACCACCAACCGCCCGCAGTGACCAGCTACCTCGGACGCCGCCTCGCGTGAGCGTGGTAGTGCCCGGGAATGCTGCGCAGACGATCGTCGATCCAGTACTCGCCTGAGAGCACTCGATCGGCGACCGCTGACAATCGCTGATGCAACACGACCCGAACCTCCTCCGGGGGGTTCGGGTCGTGTCGTTTCCAGACCACCATCGGCACGAAGCAGGCCTCGCACTCGGCAACCCAGCACGCCTCGTCGTCGTGGTACCACTCGGTGAGCCGCGCCGCTTCGCACAGTTCGCACTCGTCCGCCGCCACCCGGTCAGTCTCTCACGATCCACAACTGAGAACGGGGATCATCGGTCAGGCCGCGAACCGCACCCCTGACGCGGCACGAGGGCCCCGGAGGGCCCTCGTACACATCATCGGTTTCGGTGTCGGGTGTCGGGGAACGGGGAGGAAGCACCCGACACCCGAACGGCTCAGCCGAGCAGCGCCTCGATGTCGAGACCGTCCGGCACCAGCACCTGGTCGATCACGTGGATCACGCCGTTGCTCGCCATGACGTCGGTCTGGACGACGTTCGCATCGAAGATCTTCACGCCACCGTCGGTGGTGATCGTGAGGTTGGTGCCCTGCACCGTGGGCACGTCACCGGCCACGACATCGGCGGCCATGACCTGGCCGGCCACCACGTGGTAGGTGAGGATCTGCGTCAGCGCGTCCTTGTTCTCCGGCAGGAGCAGGGCGTCGACGAGGCCGGCCGGCAGGGCGGCGAAGGCGTCGTTGGTGGGGGCGAACACGGTGAACGGCCCCGGACCCTGCAGCGTCTCGACCAGACCGGCGGCCGCGACGGCGGCGACCAGGGTGGAGAAGCTGGGGTTGGCGCTGGCGACGGCGACGATGTCGCCTGCGGGGGCGGCCTCGTCGGTGACGGGCGTGGTGGCAGCAACGGTCGGGGCGGTCGTCGCCTCGGTGCTCTCCTCGTCGTCACCGCAGGCGGCGAGAACGAACAGGCTCGAGGCCAGACCGACGGCAACGATCTTGCGAGAGATCGACGTGATCATGGTGGGGGGCTCCTTGTGGTTCACGATCCGCCTCATCGGCGGCTCATGATGGTCTACGGAGCGAACCCGGCGGCGGATGCCACTTTTCGTGCTCAATTCAGATGCGGTGCGTGAACACCAGCGCTGACCTGCATCGATCGGCCAGAAATCGGCCAGAAATCGGCCGAAGATCAGCCGGATATCGGCCGAGGATCAGCCCGAAAATCAGCTGTCGATGGCCGCGCGGACCTCGGCGATGTACTCCCCCACGGCCTCGGCACCGCCCTCGAGCAACCGACGCACCACCGACGCGCCCTGCACGACCCCATCGGCGACCTGCACCGCTTCGCGGGCCTGCGCGGCATTCGACACGCCCACACCGACGAGCACCGGCACGTCGGTCACGGCCTTCAGTCGCATCGCGAGTGCCGTCGCCGTGGCGGCGAGCGCACTGCGCTCACCAGTCACACCGAGCAGTCCGACCGAGTAGACGAAGCCGCGCGCCCGAGCACACACACGGGGCAGGCGATCGTCGGGCGCCGTGGGCGCAGCGAGCATGACGGTCTCGATCGCCGACGCATCGGCGGCCTCGCACCACAGGCCGCTCTCCTCGAGCGGCAGGTCGGGCACGATCGCGGCACACACGCCGGCGGCCACCAACTGTTCGGCGAAACGATGGTGGCCGGCGTGGTGGACGGTGTTGTAGTAGCACATCACCGCGAGCGGCACGTCGACGTCGAGCGCCCGCGCCTGGTCGAAGATCGACACCGGCGTCGCCCCGGCATCCAGCGCGCGCTGCGACGCCTCCTGGATCACCGGGCCGTCCATCACCGGGTCGCTGAACGGGATCCCGATCTCGATCGCGTCGGCACCCGCGGCGACGGCGGCGCGCAACGCGTCCTCCCAACCGGGCAGACCACCGGTGATGTACGGCACGAGCAACTTGCGGCCGGCGGCGCGCTTGTCGCGGAAGCTCTGCTCCATGCGCCCGAAGGTGGCAGGTCCGGGGGCGACAGGGGTCTGGCTCACTTCAGGATCTCCATCATCTGGGCGACGTCCTTGTCGCCACGGCCGGACAGGTTCATCAACACCGTCTGCCCCTGGAACGCAGGGGCCTCGCGGGCGATCCAGGCGAGCGCGTGCGCACACTCGAGCGCGGGGATGATGCCCTCCGTGCGGGCCATCAGCTGGAACGCCTCGATGACCTCGGCGTCGTTGACGGCGGGGTACTCGGCCCGGCCGATCGACGCCAGGTACGAGTGCTCGGGGCCGACGCCCGGATAGTCGAGACCCGCCGAGATCGAGTGGGCCTCCTGCACCTGGCCGTACTCGTCCTGCATCAGATAGCTGCGCATGCCGTGGACCACGCCCGGCACGCCCCGCCCGACGGCGGCACCGCCCGCCGGCTCGACGCCCACGAGACGGGCGTCGGTGTCGACGAACCCGCTGAAGATGCCCATCGCGTTCGATCCGCCGCCCACGCAGGCGACCACGACGTCGGGGTCGGCCCCGTACGCGGCGCGGCACTGCTCGCGGGCCTCGTCACCGATCACACGGTGGAACTCGCGCACCATCCACGGGTACGGGTGCGGACCCATCACCGAGCCGAGGCAGTAGTGGGTGCTCTCGACGGTGGCCACCCAGTCGCGCATCGCCTCGTTGACCGCGTCCTTGAGGGTGCGGCTGCCGCTGTGCACCGCTTCGACCTCCGAGCCGAGCAGGCGCATACGGAACACGTTGAGCTCCTGGCGCTCCACGTCGACCGCACCCATGTACACCTTGCACTCCAACCCCATCAAGGCTGCGGCGGTCGCGCTGGCGACGCCGTGCTGGCCGGCACCGGTCTCGGCGACGATCCGCTTCTTGCCCATGCGCTTGGCGAGCAGGGTCTGGCCGAGCACGTTGTTGATCTTGTGCGAGCCGGTGTGGTTGAGGTCTTCGCGCTTGAGCACCAACCGGATGCCGAGCTCGCGACCGAGGTTCTTGCACTCGGTGATGATCGACGGACGGCCTGCGTAGTCGCGCAGGATCTCGTGCAGTTCGAGCCGGAACGACGGATCCGCCCAGGCCTCGCGGAACGCCACCTCGAGCTCCTGGCACGCGGGCACCAGGGTCTCGGGCACGAAGCGGCCGCCGAACTCACCGAAGCGGCCGGTGGACGAGGGTTCTGCCATGAGGGTCATGTCGTCTCCAAGGGAGGGGATGTACTGGATTGGGGGATGGATGTGGCTCGGACGGGATCTGCGGCAGTGGATCGGGCCGGTCGACCGGCGCCCGAACCGCTGGGGATCAGAGCTCGTCGGCCCAGTCGTAGGGCAGTTCGTCGGGCCCGATGTGACGCTCCGGTGCCGCTGCTCGTGCCCGCTCGACGAAGGCCTTCACCTTCAAGGGATCCTTGCGGCCCGGGCCTCGCTCGACACCGCTCGACACGTCGACACCCCATGGGTTCGCCGTGGCGACGGCCAGACCGACATTGTCGGGGTCGAGGCCCCCGGCGAGGATGTAGCGCGGCCCCTCGGGAAGATCGGCGAGCAGCGACCAGTCGAACACCTGCCCCGAGCCGGGCGATGGTGCATCGACGAGGATCATGTCGGTGCCGAACTCGTCGGCCCGGGCGGCATCACGGCTGCCGGCGACGACCGCCTTGATGACCCATCGCACCTGTGCCGCGACGTCGGCGACCATGCCGGGTGTCTCGAACCCGTGGAGCTGCGCCGCCTTCAGGCCGGCGCGGTGGACGGTGTCGATCACGCGGTCGGGGTGCTCGTCACGGAAGACACCAACGGTGAGGATCTCGGGCGGCAGCCGACGGGTGATGTCGTACACCTGCTGGGCCGCGACCTGACGGGTGGACGGCGCGAACACGAAGCCCACGGCATCGGCACCCATCGCGACGGCGAACAGGGCGTCGTCCTCATTGGTGATCCCGCAGATCTTCACGAACACGAGGGGGAACGGTACCCCTCGCGCCCACTCGGACGAGGATTCGTTCCGCGAGTTCCTGGACGCGACCGACGTGACGTGCGTCAGCGCGCGCCGCGCAGGAGCCCGATGGTGGCGGCGGGGTCGCCACTGGTCACCAACGTCTCGCCCACCAGCACCGCGTGGTAGCCGGCGGCGTACAGCGCTGCCGCGTCCTCGGCGCCACGTACGCCGCTCTCCGCGACCTTCACCGCATGGTCGGGAATCACGCCCGCCATCCGCAGCGCGCGCTCGTGGTCGACCTGGAAGGTGACGAGGTCGCGCTGGTTCACCCCGATGAGGGTCGCGTCGGCGGAGAGTGCCGCGACGAGCTCGTGCTCGTCGTGGATCTCGACGAGCACGTCGAGCCCGATCGACGTGGCCAGCGCGTGGAACTCGACGAGCTCGTCCGGGTCGAGTGCGGCGGCGATGAGCAGCACGCAGTCGGCCCCCATCAACCGCGCATCGCAGACGTCGCGGACCGACACGGTGAAGTCCTTGCGCAGCACCGGCAGCGAACACGCCGCTCGGGACGCCTGCAGGTCGGCGACCGACCCGCCGAAGTGTTCGACGTCGGTGAGCACGCTCAGACACGCGGCACCACCGCGTTCGTAGCTCGCCGCCCACTCCGCCGGGTCGAGACCGATGTTGAGGTCGCCCTTCGACGGCGATCGCCGCTTGATCTCGCTGATCACCTGCAGGCCGTCACCGGTTCGCAGGGCTGCCGCGAAGCCGCGAGCCGGCGGCATCGCGCGGGCGAGCTCGATCAGGTCGTCGAGGGGACGATCGTCGAGGGCCGCGACCTCACGGTGCCGCGCCAGGATCTTGTCGAGATAGGTGGCCATCGGGCCTTCTCTCCGGGCGAGGCTCAGGCGCCCTTGCCACCGATGGGCTTGCAGAAGGTGAGCTCGGGACGGCCGGCGAGGAACGGGCCGATGGCCGGGCCGAGCGCCTTGAACGCGTCGGATCCCATGTGGCTGTCGAGCGAGGCCTGATTCTCGTACATCTCGTACATCCACAGGGCGTTCGCGTCGACCAGGTCCTCGAGGAGGATGTAGTAGATCGTGCCCGGCTCGGTCTCGGCCGCGTCGAGTGCGCCTTGCAGGGCGGCGGCGAGGTCGGCACGCTTGCCGTCCTGAGCGGTGATCTTCGCGATGACGCCGATGTCGGCCATGCCGATGCTCCTTCTCACGTACGTGTCCCCTGGTCGGGGATCGACCCGGGCACGGTACCAGCGTGCCACCATGTCGAACGTGGCGAACGCGAGCGACCCCACCTCTCCTGCGATGACCTCGGCCGGCAAGGACGAGCGGACCGTGGTGATCGTCGAGGACGACCCCAACATCGCCGACCTGGTCGACCTGTACCTGCGCGAAGCCGGGTTCCGGGTGCTCCAGGCGGCCGGCGGCGAACGCGGCCTCGAGCTGATCATCCAGCACCGGCCGGTGTTGTGCGTGCTCGACGTGGGCCTGCCCGACATCGACGGCTTCGAGGTGTGCCGGCGCATCCGTTCCACGCCGGCAACCGCAGCGCTGCCGGTGCTGTTCCTCACCGCCCGCGACGGCGAGATCGACCGCGTCCTCGGCCTCGAGCTCGGCGCCGACGACTACGTCACCAAGCCGTTCTCGCCCCGTGAGCTGGTGGCACGCGTGAAGGCGATCCTCCGGCGCGGCGTCACCGCCCCGGCGGCCGAACAGACCACGTTCGAGATCGGCGACGGCATCGTGATCGACGTCGCCCGTCGCGAGGTGCGCATCGGGTCGGGGCCCGTTGCCCTCGCCACGAAGGAGTTCGACCTGCTGGCGCACCTGGCCCGCAACCAGGGCATCGCGCTCAGCCGGCAGCAGCTGCTCGACGGGGTGTGGGGGGCCGACTGGGTCGGCGACGACCGCACCGTCGACGTGCACGTCCGGCAGCTCCGCAAGAAGGTGGGCGACGACCTGCCGCTCGCCACCGTCTGGGGCGTGGGGTACCGGCTCGGGTGATGGCGTGCGACGCGGGAAGACCCGTCCACCTGTGCGAGCTCACGACTCGCTCATGACTCGCGGGCAGACTCGGTCGCGATGACGCGACGACTCGTGGTGCTGATGGTCGGCCTGGTGGCAGCCACGCTGGTGATCGCCGGGCTCGGCACGCTCGTGCTGGCCAACGTCCGTGCCCGCGCCGACACCGAGACCAACCTGCGAGAGCAGGCCTTCAACACCGCCGCCAACGTCGCGCTGTTCTTCGACGAGTCAGACGGCGAGGAGCTCACCGAAGACCAGCAGCGTCAACGGTTGCGCAACCTGACGCTGCTCCGACGGGTCGTCGACCTCGACGGGTTCGCGGTCCTCGCCGTGTCGACCGACGGCGCGATCGAAGCCGACCAACTCCCCGCCGGCGTGGACGAGACGATGCTCGACATCGAGTCGCTCCAGCAGGGCCGCCTCGTCAGCGGCCATGACGGCGATCTCGTCCACGCTGCCGCGCCGTTCGACCTGCCGCAGGGGCGCACCGGCGTGATCGTGCTGTCGCAGGAGGCGAACGCAGGACTGGGTCCGGCCGCCCGCTACTTCGTGCTCGCCGCGATCGCGTCGGCGCTGCTCGCGCTGCTCGCTGCGATCCTCGTCGGCCGACGCGTCACCCAACCGATCCGCGCCGCGTCGGCAGCGACGACCCGTATCGCCGCCGGTGAGCTCGACACCCGCCTCCCCACCCCGTCGGGCCGGGCCGGCGAGGAGCTCGTCGAGCTGTCCCGCCACGTCAACGAGATGGCCGAGTCCCTCGAGCGGGCGCGGGCGTTGGAGCAGCAGTTCCTGCTGTCGGTGAGCCACGACCTGCGCACCCCGCTGACCTCGATCCGCGGGTACGCCGAGGCGATCTCCGACGGCGCCGGCGACCCGGCGCGGGCCGCAGCGGTGATCTCGTCGGAGGCCCGTCGGCTCGAACGGCTGGTCGCCGACCTGCTCGACCTCGCCAAGCTCCAGGCATCGAGCTTCTCGCTGCACCTCGAACCGGTCGACCTCGGCCAACTGGCGGCGGTCGCGGTGGAGGGCTTCGAGCCCGATGCGGCCGAGCGTGGGCTGATGATCCGTGCCATTGGCGGCGATGCTCCGCTGCCGGTGTCGGCCGATCACGACCGCCTCGGCCAGGTGGCGGCCAACCTCATCGAGAACGCGATGAAGTACGCGACGACCGGCGTGGTGGTTCGTGCGTCTCTCGAACGCAGCGCTGTCGGCAACTGGGCGGTGATGACGGTGGCCGACGACGGCCAGGGCATCGACCCGGCCGACCTGCCGCACGTGTTCGAACGTCTCTACGTGGCGAGGCGTCGGCCTGCACGACACGAGAGCTCGAGCGGGCTCGGCCTCGCGATCGTGAAGCAACTGGTGGAAGCGATGCACGGACGCGTGAGCGTCACCAGCGCGATCGGTGAGGGCACCACGTTCGAGGTCCGGCTGCCCCTCGTCGACTGACCGGCGTCCGACCGGCAGTCGGTCGACGGTTCAGAAGCCGAGGCGGGCGCGGATCTCGGTCTCGAGGTCGGCGATCGGCACGCGCACCTGGTTGGTGGTGTCGCGCTCACGGATCGTGACCGCGCCGTCCTCGAGAGAGTCGAAGTCGACCGTGACGCACAGCGGCGTGCCGATCTCGTCCTGACGGCGGTAGCGGCGACCGATCGCCTGCGTCTCGTCGTAGTCGACCATGTAGCGGTCGGCCAGCGTGGCGTACACCTGCTTGGCCAGCGGCGTCAGCGTGTCCTTCTTGCTGAGCGGCAGCACCGCCACCTTGTAGGGCGCGAGACGCGGGTGCAGGCGGAGCACCTGGCGGGGTTCGTCGTTGATGACGTCCTCGTCGTACGCAGCGAGGAGGAAGGCGGCCATGGCGCGGTTGACGCCACCGGCGGGCTCGATCACATACGGCACGTAGCGCTCGTTGGTGGCCTGGTCGAAGAAGTCGAGCTTCTCACCGGAGTGCTGGGCGTGCTGCTTGAGGTCGAAGTCGGTGCGCTGGGCGATGCCCTCGAGCTCGCCCCAGCCCCACGGGTACATGAACTCGACGTCGCTGGTGCCGGCCGAGTAGTGGCTCAGCTCGTCGGCGTCGTGGGCGCGCAGGCGCAGCATGTCGGCCGGGATGCCGAGATCGACGTACCAGTTGAACCGGGCGTTGCACCAGTACTCGTACCACTGCGCGCTCTCGGCCGGGGGCACGAAGAACTCGCACTCCATCTGCTCGAACTCGCGGGTGCGGAAGATGAAGTTGCCCGGCGTGATCTCGTTGCGGAAGCTCTTGCCGACCTGGGCGATGCCGAACGGCGGCTTCTTGCGGCTGGTCTGGAGCACGTTGACGAAGTTGACGAACATGCCCTGCGCCGTCTCGGGGCGCATGTAGACCTCGGTGCCCGAGCCCTCGACCGGGCCGGCCTGGGTCTTGAACATGAGGTTGAACGCCCGCGACTCGGTGAAGGAGTTCTTCGAACCGCAGTTCGGGCAGGTGTCGGGGTCGGTGAGGTGGTCCTCGCGGAACCGCTGCTTGCACTTCGTGCAGTCGACGAGCGGGTCGCTGAAGTTGGCGAGGTGGCCGCTCGCCTCGAACACGGCCGGCGGGCCGAGAATCGCAGCATCGATCAGCACGACGTCGTCGCGCTGTTGCACCATCGTGCGGACCCATGCCTCACGCACGTTGCGCAGCATGAGCGAACCCAGCGGGCCGTAGTCGTAGCTCGAGCGGAAACCGCCGTAGATCTCCGCGGAGGGGTACACGAAGCCACGGCGCTTGCAGAGGTTGACGATCTGGTCGAGGTCGGTCGCTGGCACGGCCCACAGGCTACGGGCCGCGGCGGCCCGCTGGACCGGTCGATTCCGGAGTCGACCGGTCCGGCTTCCTCCGGCCGCGGCGGGTTCAGACGAGGGTCGGCGTGTTCCTGAGATCGGTGGCCTCCGTGAAATAGCCGGCGACGTCGGCGATCAGGTGGACGCTCCGCTGGGCGAACAGGCACACGGTGCCATCGCCGGCGACCTGCACGGTGACCAGGTTGGGGACCGTTTCGGCGCTGGCGTGGTTGAGGTTCGACGCCTCCGGACGCGGGGCGTCGCAGGGGTACACGGTGACGTAGCCGTCACCTTCGGCCTCGGTCGCCGTCACGTTCATCGTCACTGCCGAGACCCCCGACGACGGGACACCGCTGCGACCAGCCACCTGCAACACGAGCGTGCCGCCGGCCGCGACCTTGCGCAGCGGGGCGCCGATGCCTTCGCGGGTGTCGAGGAGGCGATCGGGGGCGACCTCGCGGTATCCGTCGTTCTCGTCCACCGCGTACCACGCGGCCAGATCGGCGAGCAGGTGGGTCGCTCGCTGGGCGAACAGGCACACCGTCCCCGCCGTGGAGAGCCGGACCGATACGAGGTTCGGCACGGTCTGGCCCGCGGCGAAGTTGAGATTGGACGCGGTGGGCCGTGGCCGGTCGCAGGGATACACCGTGACGAAACCCTCCGCCTCGGGATCGGTCACCGTGACGTTCATGGTCACCGCGGCCACCCCGCTGACGGGCACCCCGCCTCGCCCGGCGACCTGCAGGACGAGCACCGACCCGGCGGCCCGGCGGCCGGCCTCGGGCACGCCGATCGGCGTGCGCGTGTCGAGGATGCGAACCGGGGCCATGGGCTGGGCGCCCGCACCGCCACCGGCCTCGAACGTGCCGGCCAGATCGACGATCAGATGGGTCTTCTGCTGTGTGTACAGGCACACCGAGCGGGTCACCGACAGCTTGACGTTCACCAGGTTCGGGACGGTCTCGCCCGCCACGTAGTTCAGGTTCGACGCCTTCGGACGGCTCCGATCACACGGGAAGACCGTGAGGTACCCGGCGGCGGCGGGCTCGGTGACGGTCACGTTGAGCGCCACGGCCGTCGTGCTCGCCGAGGCCTGGGTGATCTCGAGTTCCAACGTCTCGCCGGCCTCGAGCGGTCGCGCGCCAGGGGTTCCCGATCCGTTCCTGCTGTCAGCGACCCGCACCGGCGTGATGGCGCGCAGCCCAGGTGGCCGCACCTGCGTCAGCGGAGCGTTCAGGGTGGGCGGCAGACGGTTCGGATCGGGGCCGTCCGAGGAGAGATGACCGAGGACGGTGACGCGGGAGCCGGCCTCGCCGTGTTGCCACACACAGATCGGGCCCTGTGTGACGTCGACGTAGGCGATGCCCACCGCCCGGTCGTTGACCCACGACATGTCCGAGTTCACCGGCCGAGGCGTCGCACACGGATACGCCTTCGCGAAGCCTGCCGTGACCGGATCGTTCACCTCGATCAACAACACGACGGCGCGCGCCTCGACGGGCACGGCGCCGATGTCGATCTGCGTCGCCGCGCCGACGCCCGCACGAGCCGAACCGAATCCATCGAAGGCACGGACTGGCGATGCCAGCGGCACGTACTGCTGGCCTCCTCCGAACGGCGATGCCGCCACCGTCCCGATCAGATCGACGATGACGTGCGCCGGCGTCGACAGGCTCAGGCACGATCCGTCGGCGACCACCATGAAGTACTCCACCGCCTCCGGGCCGAACACCGTCGCAGGCACCCCACCGGGCGTCGAGCCGCACGGGTACACCGTCGCGGTTCCGGGCCCCCCGGCGTCCACGATCGTCACCGTGAGCAGACCGGAGCCGAGCACGGCCTCGCGCACGCCCGGACCGATGCCAGGCCCGCCCCGCGTGTCGAGGAGGCGCACCGGGGGCTGGAGCACGACTCGTCCACCCGGCGCCGCCACCGCGGGCGTCGAGGCCGTGGCGACGGCCACCGCCGCGCACGCCACCGCCGCGACGGCGAACAGCGACGACGCCCGACGCCGGTGCTGACTCGATGTGGATCTCGGCGAGAACATGGCTCCATGTTCGCCGATCGGCCGGACCCCGCGTCGTCGGGCGACCCAGACGCCAGGCTCCGATCACCCGACGTGCCCTCGTGGAACCGAGCGCTGCAGCGATCAGTGGGCTTCGAACATCGCCACGGTGCGCAGTCGACGCTCGAGATGATGTTCGAGCGCCCGGTTCGCGTGGCCGGCCACCTCGTGGGTGACCGGTCCGGCGGGCAGGTCGAGCGCCTCGTTCAGGCGGCCGCCCAGGATCATGCGGGTGACGTCGAGCGCGTCGGGCGAGATCGGGGCGCCCGTGCGGCACGAACGGCACAGCACGCCGCCCTCCAGCACGTCGAATGCCACCAGCGGCTCGGTCGCGCCGCAACGCACACACTCGTCGAGCTCGGGGCGGACACCTTCCGACGCGAGGAGCTTCCAGTAGAACGCGGGCACGACCAGCGGGCCCGAGCGCACGGCGACCGTGCGCAGCGCGCCGACGAGCATGCGGTAGATGTGCGGCACCGGCTCGCGGTCCATCGTCAGCTGGTCGACGGCCTCGACGATCGCGAGGCCGTTCGTGAGGTGGTCGAGGTCGCCGACCAGCGGCGCGAGCGTCTCGACCGACTCGGCCTGGCTCACGATGTCGAGCTCGCGGCCCTGGTAGAGCAGCAGGTTCACATGGCTCAACGGCTCGAGTCGGGCGCCGAACTTCGACATCGTCTTGCGGACGCCCTTGGCGACGGCGCGCACCTTGCCGTGGTGCTCGGTGAGCAGCACGACGATCCGGTCGGCCTCACCCAGCTTGTAGGTGCGCAGCACGACCGCGGTGTCGCGGTAGAGCGGGTTGGCCACGGGCGCCTAGTCGAGCCCGCCGAAGCGGCGGTGTCGGTGGCGGTACGCCTCGATCGCGTCGGCCAGGTGTTGCTCCTGCAGGTCGACCCAGGCGACCGGGACGTAGACCATCTCCGCGTATGCCAGCTCCCAGACGAGCGATTCGGGCAGGCGGTCGGACGTGCCGAGCAGCAGCACGAGATCGGGTTCGGTGGCGGCGGGCGACAGCAGCGCAGCGGCGACAGCAGGTTCGCTGAGCTGGTCGCTCTCGGCGAGCTTGCGCAACGCCACCACGAGGCGCTCCCGGCCGTCGGGGGTGGGATCGACGATCACCGTGCAGTCGTCGAGCTCGACGACGTCGTGGTGCACCGGGCGGGCGCCATCGGCAGCGACGCCACGTTCGAACGGGCGCAGCGTGAGCCAGCGGGCGCCGGCGCTACCGGCCAGCGAGCCGAGAACCCGGATGCGGTGCTGCCACTGGTCGTCGGACAGCTCGCCCCACTCGGCGACGGTGCCGCCCACGACCATGACGTGCTGCAGGCCGAGCTGCTCGTCGTCGGTCGTCGAACGGGCTGACATGTGCCTCATTCTCCCACGGCGGACCCGCCGATCACGAACACCGCCATCGCAGGGGTCACACCGCCATCGCTCCGGTCACACCGGCCCCGACCGGTCGGGGTGCGCGGGTTAACGTGGCCGCATCACCAACGTTCCCGCCCCGTCCCCTCTCTCTTCCACAACGGTGCACGACACCGACGAACGCCGGTCCGGGCGGCCTCCGCAGCCCCGTCCGGTCCATGTCGCGTGCATCATGGACGGCAACGGTCGCTGGGCGAAGCGGCGCAACCTGCCGCGTACCGCCGGCCACACCGAGGGCGAGGAGAACCTGGCGGCCCTGGTGCGCGTCGCCGTCACCCGCAACGTCGGCTGGCTCACCGTGTTCGGGTTCTCGACCGAGAACTGGGTGCGCCCGCGCACCGAGGTGCGCCACATCCTCGGCCTCCACAAGCAGTTGTTCGGACGCGTCGCCGAGTTGAACGAGCTGAACGTGCGGATCGAGTGGATGGGCCGACCGTTCGACAGCCCGGAGGCGCGCACGCCCAAGTACGTGCAGAAGGCGATCCGCAAGGCGCTGCACGACACGCGGAACAACACCGGCATGGTGTTCACTGTGGCCTTCGACTACGGCAGCCGCGCCGAACTGGTGCACGCCGCCGAGGAGGCCCGTCGGGCCGGCGAGACGATCAGCGAAGCGAGCATCAACCAGCACCTGTACGTGCCGAGCCTGCCGCAGGTCGACGTGCTCGTGCGCACCTCCGGCGAGCTGCGCATCTCGAACTTCATGCTGTGGCAGATCGCAGGGGCTCGGGCCTACTTCACCGACACGGCGTGGCCGGAGTTCGGTGCGGCCGAGCTCGACGCCGCGCTCGCCCTCGTCACCCCCTGACGCGGCGTCGGTCCCGGCTCGGAACCACGGTTCCGCCGGTTCGCCGTGACGGTCGGATACCGTCGCACGGATGTCGGTGGAGCAGGTTCGCAAGGCGTTGGCGAGTGTCACCGGCGCGCTGGCGGCCAGCGAGGACCGGCCCGGACAGCGCACCATGGCCGAGGCGGTCGCCCGATCGGTCGAGACCGGACGTCACCTGATCGTCGAGGCAGGCACCGGCACCGGCAAGACCCTCGGCTACCTCGTGCCGGCCCTGATCGCGGGCAAGCGCACGATCGTCGCCACCGCCACCAAGGCGCTGCAGGATCAGCTGGCCAGCAAGGACCTGCCGTTCCTCGAGGAGCATCTCGGGCGGCCGTTCGAGTGGGCGGTGCTGAAGGGGCGCAGCAACTACGTGTGCCTCCAGCGACTGCGCGAGCTGTCGCAGGCAGGCGACGGCCAGCTCGAGCTGGAGGAGATGGCCAACACCACCAAGGTCGAGATCAAGCGGCTCGCGACCTGGGCGGGCACCACCCGCACCGGCGACCTGGCCGAGCTCGACTGGTCGCCGACCGACGCCGCCACGCGTGCGGTCACGGTCAGCAGCGACGAGTGCCCGGGTGCCACCCGCTGTCCCCTCGGCCAGCCGTGCTTCGCCGAGGGTGCGCGCGCCCGCGCTGCGGCGGCCGACGTGATCGTGGTCAACATGCACCTCTACGGGCTCGACGTCGCCTCCGGCGGCGTGATCCTGCCCGAGCACGAGGTGGTCGTCGTCGACGAGGCGCACCAGCTCGAGGACATCATGAGCGACACCGTCGGCGTGCAGATCGGCCCCGGCCGGTTCGTCACCGTCGCCGGCACCGTGCGCCGCATCATCGACGACCCGGCCATCGTCGGTGGCATCGCCGAATCGGCGCAGCTGCTGCGCGACGTCATCGGCCCGCACGCCGGACAGCGGCTGTCGTCGCCGTTCCCGCCGAGCATCCAGGAGGCCCTCGTCACCTCGCGCGGACGGGTCGATGCGGCACTGTCCGCGCTGCGGCGGATCGACACCGACGTCGAGGATGCGAAGCAGCGAAAGCTGCGCGCCCAGCAGATGGCGACGCGCCTCATCGAGCAGATCGACATCGCGATCGGCGCCCGCGAGGGCTACGTCGCGTTCGTGAGCGGTTCGCCCGAACAACCGCGACTCGAGATCGCACCGCTCGACGTCGGCCCGGTGCTGTCGGAGGGCATCTGGGGTCGGCGCACCGCGATCCTCACCAGCGCGACGGTGCCCAGCTCGCTCGCGAACCGGGTGGGCCTCGATCCGGCGAAGATCGACGTCATCGACGTCGGCAGCCCGTTCGACTACGAGCACCACGCGCTGCTGTACTGCGCGCTCCATCTGCCCGACCCGCGGGCACCCCAGCGGGCCGCCGCCACCCACGACGAGATCGCCGCACTGATCACCGCTGCAGGCGGTCGCACGCTCGCGCTGTTCACCAGTTGGAAGGCGATGGACGAAGCCGCAGCCGCCGTGCGACTCAAGGTGACGCAGCCCATCATCACCCAGCGCGACCTGCCGAAGAACGCACTCGTCAAGCAGTTCAGCGAGGACGAGGAGACCTGCCTGTTCGCCACGGCCGGGTTCTTCCAGGGCGTCGACATCCCGGGTCGCACGCTCAGCCTGGTGATCATCGACCGCATCCCGTTCCCCCGCCCGGACGACCCGCTGCTGTCGGCCCGGCGCGACCTGCTCGGCGCGACGGCGTTCTCCGAGATCGACGTGCCGCGCGCCTCGATGCTGCTGGCGCAGGCGACCGGCCGACTCATCCGCACCGCCACCGACCGAGGGGTGGTGGCCGTGCTCGACCCTCGGCTCGGCAAGGCGAACTACCGGTGGGACATCGTGAAGGCGTTGCCGCCGATGAAGCGCACCCGGCACCGCGCCGAGGCCGAGGCGTTCCTGCGCGAACTCACCGCCGACGCCACCGGCGCCACTCCCCGACCCGACTGACGTCGGCCTCACGCACCGACGCGGACGGGGCCGGCGGGATCGGTCCCGCCGCGCACCGGAGGGGTACAGTCGCCCGCCATGGGGGACGATTCGTCGGACACGCGGCCGGTCGTGCGGTGCGAGGTGACCGACGGGGTCGCGACCATCACGCTCGACTCGCCGGCCAACCGAAACGCGCTCTCGCGCGCCCTGCTCGCCGGGCTGCACGACGCGCTCGACCGCGCCGAGCAGCCCGATGTGCGGGCGATCGTGCTCACCCACACCGCCCCGGCGTTCTGCGCCGGAGCGGACCTGAAGGAGCGCAGCAGCGGCCCGGCCGACTCCACCCCGATGGTGCGTGCGATGCAGCGGCTGATCGAGGCGTCGCAGCCCACGATCGCCGCCGTGCGGGGCCCGGTGCGGGCCGGCGGCATCGGGCTGATGGCGTCGTGCGACCTGGTCGTCGTGCAGCCCGACGTCACGTTCGCGTTCACCGAGGTCCGCATCGGCGTCGCCCCGGCGATCATCAGCGTGCCCATCCTGCAACGATGCGGGTGGAGCAAGCTGGCCGCGCCGTTCCTCACCGGTGAGGCCTTCGACGCCGTCGCGGCGAAGGACCTGGGCCTCGTCACCCACGTCGCCGACGACGTGCCCGCGGCGGTCCGCACCCTCGTCGACGGGGTGTTGCTCGGCGCGCCGAACGCCATCGCTGCCACCAAGCGACTGCTGCGGGGCGGCAGCACCTGGGCGGAGATGCAGGCGCTCAGCGAATCGCTGTTCTGGAGCGACGAGGCCCGCGAGGGCATGGCGGCCTTCGCCGAACGGCGCACGCCGCACTGGCCCACACCCGCTGCACCCGCCGCACCCGACGCCTGACCAGAAGCTGGACGAGGAGACGCACATGCCGGTCCTGCCCGACACCTTGAACACCACCTCCGAGGCGTACGCGGAGAACCGCGCCGCGATGCTCGCCCAGGTGGCCGCACACGACGCCGAACTCGCGAAGGTGCTCGGCGGCGGCGGCCCCGCCTACGTCGAGCGCCACCGCAAGCGCGGCAAGATGCTCGCCCGCGAGCGGGTGGAGGCACTGCTCGACCCGGGCAGCCCGTTCCTCGAGATCAACCCGCTCACCGCGTACGGCACCCAGTTCCCGATCGGTGCGGCGATGGTGCTCGGCGTCGGGGTGGTGGAGGGCGTCGAGTGCGTGATCATCGCCAACGACCCCACGGTGCGCGGCGGTGCGAGCAACCCGCTCACGATGAAGAAGGCGTTGCGCGGCATGGAGATCGCCCGCGAGAACCGCATGCCGCTCGTCAACCTCGTCGAGAGTGGCGGCGCCGACCTGCCGTCGCAGAGCGACACGTTCATCCCCGGCGGCAAGTCGTTCCGAGACATCACCGCGCTGTCGGCCGACGGCATCCCCACGATCGCCGTCGTGTTCGGCAACTCCACCGCCGGTGGCGCCTACACGCCCGGCATGAGCGACTACATCGTCATGATCAAGGAGCGCTCGAAGGTGTTCCTCGGCGGGCCGCCGCTGGTGAAGATGGCCACCGGTGAGGAGAGCGACGACGAGAGCCTCGGCGGCGCCGAGATGCACGCCCGCGTCAGCGGCCTCGCCGACTACTTCGCGGTCGACGAGATGGACGGCATCCGCCTCGGCCGGCAGGTGATCCGCCGGCTCAACCACCGCAAGCGCGGGCCGGGGCCACGCGGCGCGGGCCTGCCGCCCCGCTACGACCAGGAGCAGCTGATCGGCATCCCGTCGGCCGATCCGAAGATCCCCTTCGACCCGCGCCAGGTGATCGCCCGCATCGTCGACGACAGCGACTTCGACGAGTTCAAGCCGCTGTACGGCACCTCGCTCGTCACCGGTTTCGCCGAGCTGCACGGCTACCCGATCGGCATCCTCGCCAACCACCGCGGCGTGCTGTTCAACGAGGAGAGCGAGAAGGCGGCGCAGTTCATCCAACTCGCCAACCAGATCGACACGCCGCTGGTGTTCCTCCAGAACACCACCGGCTACATGGTCGGCAAGGAGTTCGAGCGCCGGGGCATCATCAAGGACGGCGCCAAGATGATCAACGCGGTCACCAACAGCCGTGTGCCGCACCTCACGATCAACATGGCCGCTTCCTACGGCGCGGGCAACTACGGCATGTGCGGCCGCTCGTACGGCCCCAGGTTCCTGTTCACCTGGCCGAACGCAAAGACGGCGGTGATGGGCCCGCAGCAGCTGGCCGGCGTGCTCTCGATCGTGGCCCGTCAGTCCGCGGCCTCGATGGGCAAGCCGTTCGACGAGGAGGCCGACGAGGTCATGCGCCGAACCGTCGAGGAGCAGATCGAACGCGAGTCGCTCGCCATGTTCATGAGCGGCAAGCTCTACGACGACGGCATCATCGACCCGCGAGACACCCGCACGGTGCTGGGCATGTGCCTCAGCGCCATCGACAACGACGCCCCCGCGGGCACCCGCGGCTACGGCGTGTTCCGGATGTGACCCCATGAGCACCACCACCCGCCGTGCCCCGATCGACCGCGTCCTCATCGCCAACCGTGGCGAGATCGCACGCCGGATCATCCGCACCTGCCGACGGCTCGGCATCGAGACCGTCGCGGTCCACAGCGACGCGGATGCCGATGCCCCGTACGTCCGCGAGGCCGACGTCGCCGTCCGGCTGCCCGGCACCGCATCGGCCGACACCTACCTGCGCGTCGACCTCCTCATCGCCGCCGCCGAGCGCACCGGCGCCCAGGCCATCCACCCCGGCTACGGCTTCCTGTCCGAACGGCCCGACGCGGCCGAAGCCGTCGCCAACGCCGGACTCACGTGGATCGGACCGCCGGCGTCGGCCATCGCCGCGATGGGGTCGAAGATCGGCGCCAAGCAACTCATGCGCGCCGCCGGCGTGCCGGTGCTGCCCGACAACACGGTCGAGTCGCTCGACGAGATCGGTCTGCCCGCACTCGTGAAGGCATCCGCCGGCGGTGGCGGGCGTGGCATGCGCGTCGTTCGAGACGCCGACGGGCTCGCCGACGCCATCGCCTCCGCCGAACGCGAAGCACTGTCGGCCTTCGGCGACGGCACCGTGTTCGTCGAGCGCTACGTCGAGGGCGGCCGGCACGTCGAGATCCAGGTGTTCGCCGACACGCTCGGCGCCACCGTGTCGCTGTTCGAGCGCGACTGCACGCTGCAGCGTCGCCACCAGAAGATCGTCGAGGAATCCCCGTCGCCGGCCGTCGACCCCGAACTGCGCCAACGGATGGGCAACGCCGCCATCGCCGCCTCACGGGCCGTCGGCTACGTGGGCGCCGGCACCGTCGAGTTCCTGCTCGACCGCAGTGGCAACTTCTTCTTCCTCGAGATGAACACCCGCCTGCAGGTGGAGCACCCGGTGACCGAGATGGTCACCGGCCTCGACCTCGTCGAACTGCAGCTCCGGGTGGCCGATGGCGAGCCGCTCCCCCACGCCGCCGTCGACCCCGTCAGCACCGGCCACGCGATCGAGGTGCGGCTCTGTGCCGAAGACCCGTTCAACGGCTACCGCCCCAGCTCGGGCACGTTCCACACCGTCGAGTTCCCGGCGATCGAGGGCGTGCGCATCGACAGCGGCATCGAGAGCGGCTCGGTGGTGAGCCCGTACTACGACTCGATGGTCGCCAAGGTGATCGCCCACGGCGCCACCCGGCGCATCGCCGCACGGCGCATCGTGCAGGCGCTCACCGGCGCGACGATCATCGGCCCCACCACCAACCGCGAGCAGCTGATCCACCTGGCGTCGATCCTCGAGTCGATCGACGACGTCGTCGACACCAGCTACCTCGACCGCACCCCGATGAGCGCGCCACCGCCGCCCGACCACGACCTCGTCGCGGCCGCTGCGGTGGCGGTGATCGACGCACAGGCCGCCGCCCGCACCACGCTGCCCGGCGTGCCGTTCGGCTGGCGCAACGTGCCGTCACAGCTGCACGAACTGAGCATCGGCGACCACACCGTCCGCTACGGCGTCGATCGGTGGGGCGCGATCTCCGAACTGCTCATCGGCGACACGCCGATCGAGGTGCAGACCGCGCGTGACATCGCCCGGCTGCGTCCCCCGCTCGTGATCGACGGTGTGGTGCACCTGCTCGGCGGCCGGCTCGCACTCGACGTCCCGCCCCGGTTCAGCCCACCCGACGACGCCGGCCGCGCCGGATCGTTGGTGGCCCCGATGCCCGGGTCGGTGCTGCGCATCCTCGTCGCCGTGGGCGACACGGTCGTCCCCGGCCAACCGATGCTGGCCATGGAGGCGATGAAGATGGAGCACCAGGTGGTGGCGCCCACCGGCGGCACGGTGGCGGAGATCTTCGTCCAGGCCGGCCAACAGCTCGATCACGGCCAGGTCCTGGTCCGCATCGAGGCCCGCATCGCCAACTGCTCGGGCTTCTTCGGCGACCGCCTCTCCGCGGCACGCGAGATGGTCGACCCCGCCGTCACCGCCGACAGCCCGATCGACGTGCTCACGGGCGACTGGCTCGCCGAGCTGACCATGCTCATCCTGCACAAGCAGCGCAGCCGCAACGCCGACCTCGGCTACGCGAGCACGTTCCTCACCCAGATGGAACAGGTGCTCGGTACGTGCATCGACCAGGGCATCAAGGTGGTCACCAACGCCGGTGGCCTCAACCCGGCCGGCTGCGCCGATCGGGTGCGCCAGATCGCCGACAAGCTGGGCATCCGCGTGAACGTGGCCCACATCGAGGGCGACGACCTGCTGCCGCGCATCGACGGCCTGCGGCCACACCTCGCACACCTCGACACCGGCGCCGAATTCACCGGATCACCCGTGTCGGCCAACGCCTACCTCGGCGGGTGGGGCATCGCCGCCGCCCTCGCAGGCGGCGCCGACGTGGTGGTCGCACCGCGTGTCACCGATGCCGCGGTCGTCCTCGGACCTGCGGCCTGGTGGTGGGACTGGGACACCGACGACTGGAACGCCCTCGCCGGAGCCGTCGTCGCCGGGCACGTCATCGAGTGCGGCGCGCAGGCGACCGGTGGTAACCACTCGTGGTTCGCCGACATCGGCGACCGCACCAAGGCACCAGGATTCCCGATCGCCGAGATCGACCGCGACGGTTCGTGCATCATCACCAAGCACCCCGACACCGGAGGCCTGGTCGACGTCGGCACCGTCACCTCGCAACTGCTGTACGAGATCGGTCCGCCGCAGTACCTGAACCCCGACGTCACCAGCCATTTCGACACCATCGAGCTGTCGCAACAGGGACTCGACCGGGTGAAGATCCACGGCACCCGCGGCACCCCCGGGCCGGCCACCACCAAGGTCTGCATCAACCTCGAGGGCGGGTTCCGCAACCGGATGAGCTTCGTGCTCACCGGGCTCGACCAGCGCGAGAAGGCCGACTGGGCCGAGTCGGCCCTGTTCGCCCGCCTCGGCGGGAAGGACCGCTTCGACGAGGTCGACGTGCGGTTCGTGGAGGCGCCGAGCGACGCCGAGCCGCAGGAGGCCGCGTCGGGCCGGTTGCACGTGACGGTGAAGAGCACCGACGAGCGCCTCGTCGGTCGGGCGTTCAGCTCGGCCGTTGTCGAGCTCGCCCTCGCCAACTACCCGGGCTTCTTCTCCAGTTCAGCCCCGGGCGAGGCGCAGGCGTTCGGCGTGTACTGGCCGGCGCTCGTGCCGAACGACGAGGTCACCCAGGTGGTCGTGCACGCCGACGGGTCGCACACCACGATCCCGACACCGCTGCTCACCGGCAATGCCGCTGAGCTGGGCGTTCACCCGGCGCCCACCGCCCCACCTGCGGGTCCATCGACCGGAGAACCGCTCGGCAGGTACTTCGCCGCCCGTTCGGGCGACAAGGGCGGCAACGCCAACGTCGGCATGTTCGCCCGTGACGAGGCCGGCTACGCCTGGCTGCACCAGCACCTCACGGCCGCCATGGTGCGTGAGCTGATCCCCGAAGCACGCGAACTCGAGGTGCGTCGGTTCGAACTGCCCAACCTGCACGCCCTCAACTTCGTGATCGTGGGCTACCTGGGCGAGGGCGTGGCCAGCAGCACCGCCTTCGACCCTCAGGCCAAGGGCCTCGGCGAGTACCTCCGCAGCCGCGTCTGGCGCTGACGCCAGAGCGAAGGAGGTCGACTCACACGAGGAGGCGGTAGCCGATGCCTCTCGCGGTGACGATGAGGCGGGGGTCGTCGGGTTGGTCCTCGACCTTCACCCGCAGACGGCGCACGTGGGCGTCGACCAGGCGGCTGTCGCCCAGGTACTCGTAGCCCCACACCCGCTCGAGCAGCTGGTCCCGCGACAGCACCATCCCGGCGTGGTCGGCGAACTCGCAGAGCAGGCGGAACTCGGTCTTGGTGAGGTTGAGCTCCTCGCCGTTCTTCAGGGCGATGCCCTGCTCACGACGCAGTTCGACGTCACCGAACTTGCTCCGCGGCGGCGCCGTCGACGTCTCGTGCAGCTGCACCCGGCGCAGCGCGGCGCGGATGCGGGCCGCGAGTTCCTTGGGCACCACCGGCTTGGTCACGTAGTCGTCGGCGCCCGCCTCGAGGCCGGCGACCAGGTCGTAGGTGTCGGTCTGGGCGGTGACGATGATGATCGGGACGATGCTGTTCGCGCGCATGGTGCGGCACACCTCGAAGCCCCCGATGTCGGGCAGTCGCAGGTCGAGCAGCACGAGATCGGGCTCCTGGGCGGTGAACATCTCCAGGCCGGTCCGGCCGTCGGCGGCCTCGCGGACCTCGTAGCCCTCGTCCTCCAACGCCAGCGTGAGGGCCAGACGGATCGAATCGTCGTCCTCGATGAACAGCAGCGAAGTCACGGATGGATCATGCCCCACCCCACGACAGCCGCCGATTCTGTTACACAAATCGCGCACAAGGCGAGTGGACCTGTCACAAACGACGATGAATATGGCACCTGTTCACGCTGCCTAGGTGGGGTACCAACCTCCCCCTGGTGCCCCACCTGCAGCGGTGGACCGCCGGGCGGCGCATCTCTCGATCGAGTCCCACACGACTCGCCGAATGTCTCAGCAGTTCCACCCCAGGAGGTCCCTCGAATGCTCTCGCCGATCCTCATCGCATCGACCGATTCGTCCCGCCAGTTGCTGGTGATGACGGTGGACGGTCCCCTGGTCGACCCCGATCACGTCGAAGCCCTGCGCATGGTGCTCCCGGCGGTCCCCGGTGGCCACAGCCTGATCATCGACCTCACGGGTGCCACGGCGTTCAGCGAGTCCTCGCTCGAAGCGCTGCGATCGGTCGCCCACGAATCGATCGAGATCGGCCAGACGATGGTCGTCGTGTGCGGTGATCTCGATCGCCGCACCGACCTGGTACTCGCCGATCTCGACACCCTGGTGCCGGTGGTGGAAGCGGTGGAGCAGGCGTTGCCCCTCACCCGCGCTGCCGCCTGAGCGCCCGCGCCCTGAACGCCAGGGCGACCGCCAAGGCCGACGTCACCGACGCGCCTGCCCCGAACTCGAGGGGGCTCATCGGCCACACTGGAGCCGTGACCACCACTGCTGCCACGCCCCGGCGCACCCTGCGCCTGCGCACACGCGTCACCCTGTTCTTCAGCGTGGCCACGCTCGCCGCCAGCCTCGCCCTCGCCGTGGTCACCTACGCCGTGGCCCGCAACTACCTCATCGACCAGCGCACGAGCGTCGCGCGCACGCAGAGCTTCTCCAACGCGAACGCGATCCGGGCCGAGATGCGAGCGCCCGAGTCGGCCGACCTGCTCACCTTCATCGCCCAGCTGCCCGAGACCGACGGCTTCGCGATCCTGATCACCCCCGAGCGGTCGTTCTTCTCCGACCAGCGCTTCCCCGACGAGGTGTTGCCCGGCGAGCTGACGACCAACGTGAAGGCCCGCAACTACGGCCTGCAACGGTTCGAGGCGAACGGCGAGCCGTTCCTCGGCGCCGGCATCTACATCGCCGAGTTCGACACGCTGTACTTCGAGGGCTTCCCGCTCGAGACCACCGACCGCACGCTCGGGGCGATCGCCACCGCGCTGCTCGTCGGTGCGGCGGTCACCGCGCTCATCGCCGGGTTCATCGGTTGGTGGACGAACCGACGGCTGCTGCGACCGCTCACGCGCGTCGCCCAAGCCGCCGGTGAGATCGCCGGCGGCGGCCTCGATGCACGCATGGCGCCGGAAGCCGACCCCGATCTCGCGAAACTCGCCACCTCGTTCAACGACATGGCCGACGCGGTGCAGGCCCGACTCGAGCGCGAAGCCCGCTTCGCGAGCGACGTCAGCCACGAGCTGCGCTCCCCCATCACCGCCCTGTCGGCGGCGGTCGAGGTGCTCGACGGCCGCCGCGCCGACCTACCCGACCGCACCCAGCAGGCGCTCGACGTCGTGGTCACCCAGGTGCGCCGCTTCGACCAGATGGTGATGGACCTGCTCGAGCTGTCGCGCATCGACGCCGGTTCCACCGAGCTCCACCGCGAAGGCGTGTCGATCGAGGAGCTGGTCACCCGCATCGCCCACCGCTACGGCTTCGCCGACGTGCCCATCGAGATCGGCCGCAAGGTGCCTGCCACCGTGCAGCTCGACAAGCTGCGTTTCGAACGGATCCTCGCCAACCTGCTCGACAACGCCAACCAGCACGGCGGCGGCCCGATCAGGGTCGTCATCGAGCCACGCGGTCGCCACGGCCTCGTGCTCGCCGTCGAGGACAACGGCCCCGGCGTCGCCAGGGGTGAGCGCTCACGAATCTTCGAACGCTTCGCCCGTGGCAGCGCCGCCCGCCACAAGGTGGGTACCGGGCTCGGGTTGTCGCTCGTGGCCGAGCACGCTCATGCCCATGGCGGCGAGGCCTGGGTGGAGGACCGCCCGGGTGGCGGCGCCCGGTTCGTCGTGAGCTTCAACGAGGTGGCGTGATGAGAGGGAGCAAGCGGATCCTGGCGCTCACCGCGCTGCCGTTGATCGCGATCGCGTGCGGCCTGCCCCAGTCGAGCGAGTTCGAGCAGATCAGCGGCGACGAGGTGCAGTTCGGGCTCGACCAGACCACCACCACCTCGACGTCGACCATCCCCCCGACCACGATCGACGCGACGAGCACCACGATCGCCCAGACCACGACGACCGAGATCCCGACGGAGTTCGTCGAGCTGTACTTCGTGGCCGGCAGCCAGCTCAACCCGGTGTCGTTGCCGCTCACGAGCCCCGTTGTGCCGCAGCGAGCGTTGAGCGCGTTGCAGGAGGGACCGCCGAGCGACATCGGGCTCGGCCTGCGCACCACCGTCCCTGCGGACGCGGACATCACCGTCGTCCGTGAACGCGGGACCGCGGTGATCGACCTGCCCGCCGACATCTTCGACACCATGCCGCTGCGCGACCAACGGCTGTTCTTCGCTCAGTTGGTGCTGACGATCGGTCAGCTCGGCGGCATCGGTCCGGTGCAGTTCACCCTCGCCGGTGAGCCGACGAGCGCGATCCGGGGTGACGGCTCCACCGGTGACCCCGGCGAGGCGGTCACGGTCGACGACTACCAGGACCTGCTCGTCGGTGCGCCGCAGACCACGACGAGCACCACGACGACCGTGCCCGTCCCGCCGGCCACCGAGGTCGCCCCGGGCACCTCCGTCGGCGGTTGATCGGCGGTTGATCGACCGGCCGGATAGCGTCGATCCCCTCATGTCGACCGACGAACCCACCGCATCCGACCCGCACGCCGAGGCCGTCGACGACGAGCTCGACCTCGACCTCGACGAACTCGACGAACTCGACGAACTCGACGAACTCGACGAACTCGAGGACGAGGACGAGGACGAAGCAGACGGCTTCGACGACGAGACCGACGAGAACGAGGACGAGGACGAGGACGACGACGACGAGTTCGGCGACCGAACGCTCGGCGTGCACGAGGGCGACCTGCGCAGCGGGTTCATCGCGATCGTCGGTCGACCGAACGTGGGCAAGAGCACGCTCCTCAACGCCATCTGCGGCAGCAAGGTGAGCATCGTCAGCGACAAGCCGCAGACCACCCGCACCCGCGTGCGCGGCGTGCTCACCCGGCCGGGCAGCCAGCTCGTGTTCGTCGACACGCCCGGCCTGCACAAGGCCGTCACCGCGCTCGGCGAGCGGGTGAACGCCACAGCGATCGACAGCATGAGCGACGTCGACGCGGTGATGCTCGTGATCGATGCGACCGCCGGCTTCGGCAAGGGCGACGAGTGGGTGGCCTCACGCTTCGACGTCAGCAAGGCGATCGTCGTGCTGAACAAGATCGACCGGATCGACCCCACCAAGATCCTCGCCCAGTTGAACGCGGTGTCGAAGCTGGGCGCTGCCGCCTACTTCCCTGTCAGCGCGCGCACCGGCGACGGTGTGGGCGACCTGGTCGCGCACCTCGTCGGCCTGATGCCCGAGGGGCCGATGTACTTCCCCGACGATGTCGTACGCGATCTGCCCGAGCCCGAATGGGTCGCCGAGCTCGTGCGCGAGCAACTGCTCGCCGTCACCCGCGACGAGCTGCCCTACTCCATCGCCACCCGGGTGACCGAGTGGGAATGGCCACGCGTCCGCTGCGAGATCATCGTCGAGCGCGACAGCCAGAAGGGCATGGTCATCGGGAAGAAGGGCGCGGTCCTCAAAGAGGTCGGCACCCTCGTGCGCAAGCAGCTGCCCGAAGGCGTCTACATCGAGCTGTTCGTGAAGGTCGACAAGGACTGGCAGCGCAAGCCCGACCGGGTCGAGCGCCTCGGCTACTAGACCTTGCTGTCGCGGCCGGCCCAGAACGGGGCCCGCAGCTCGCGCTTCAGCACCTTGCCGCTGCCGGTCTTCGGCAGCTCGTCGATGAACGTCACCGACCGCGGCACCTTGTAGCTCGCGAGGTGCTCGCGGGCGAAGGCCATCACATCGTCGGCGGCCATCGAGCCGCCCTCGCGTACGACGACGACGGCGTGGACGCTCTCGCCCCACTCCTCGCTCGGCGTGCCGAACACGGCGACCTCGAGCACGTCGGGATGATGCTCGAGCGCGGCCTCGATCTCGGCCGGGTAGATGTTCATGCCACCCGAGATGATCATGTCCTTCTTGCGGTCGCAGATGTAGATGTAACCCTCGTCGTCGCGGTAGGCGATGTCGCCGACGGTCTGGTAGCCGTGCTTGCTGTCGGCGAGGAACTTGTCGTGCTGCTTGTAGTAGTCGGCGAACACGCTCGGGCTCTTCACGAACAGCTCGCCGGTGTGCTCAGGGCCGACGCCGGTGACCTCGTTGCCGTCGTCGTCGAACAGCTTCACCTCGACCATCGGTGCCGGCTGCCCGCAGGAGCCGGGCTTGCGCAACTGGTCCTCCGGCCGGAGGATGCAGTTCACGCCCAGCTCGGTGCTGCCGTACACCTCGAACAGCGAGTCGCCCGGGAAGTACGCGAGGTACATCTGCTTCAGAGCGAAGCTCCACGGCGCGGCGTTGGCGATCATCCGCTTCATCGAGCTGACGTCGTACTTCGCCTTCACGTCGTCGGGCAGATTGCAGATCATGCGGATCGGCGTCGGTGCACTGAACGTGGAGGTGACCTGGTACTTCTCGACGAGACGCAGCCAGTCCTCGGGGTTGAACCTGCGCTGCAGCACCACGGTCTGGCCGAGCGCCTGGGCGATGCCCATGAACCCGCCGGGGCCCGAGTGGTAGAGCGGGCCGGTGGGCACGTACACGTCGTCGGGGCTGTAGCCGATGAACCCGATCATCGCCGCCGACTGCGCGGCGCCCGACGTGCCCCGGCGCAGTGCACCCTTCGGCTTGCCGGTCGTGCCGCTGGTGTAGATCATCGTGGCGCCGGCCTCGGTGCCCTCGGGCACCTTCGGTTCGCCGGCCGATGCGGCAGCGGTGAGCGCGTCGACGTCGATCATTCCTTCGGGCACCGCGCCGTCGAACACGAGGTAGTGCTCGACCTTGGGGAGCTCACCGCGGATGCGTTCGAACATCGGCGCGAACTCGGCGTCGACGTACACGATCGTCGTGTCGCTGTGGTCGGTGACGTAGGCCGCCTCCTCGTCGCTCAACCGGTAGTTGAGCGGCACCGCGGTGACGCCGATCTTGCGGGCCGCGTTCACCATCTGCACCAGCCCGATCGAGTTCTGCCCGCACCAGACGACCTTCGAGTCGCCGGGCCGGACGCCGAGGTCGAGCAGCACGTTCGCCAGCCGGTTCGATGCGGCCTCGAGCTCCGCGAACGTGAGCTGTCGGAGGGTGCCGTCGGGACGGTCGTCGACCACCGCGAGCTTGGTCCCCTGTGTGACTGCGTACGCGCTCAGAAAGTCCCCCATGAGGACACTTCGTAGCAGGCGCGCGGACTGCTTCGTGACGCGTAGTGGGTAGGTGAGCGCGCGCACGAGATCCATCGGCTTCACCGTAGGCGACGGCGACCTGTCAAGCTTCCGACATGGCAGCACGCATCATCAACGGCACGGCAGAACTCAAGGCGCTCGTCGGGGAGCACCTCGGCTACAGCGAGTGGATGGAGATCACCCAGGAGCGGGTGAACCAGTTCGCCGACGCGACCGGCGACCACCAGTGGATCCACATCGACGCGGAGCGGGCGAAGGCCGAGAGCCCCTTCGGCGGCCCCATCGCCCACGGGTACCTCACCCTCTCACTCGGCCCGGTGCTCATGCCGCAGGTCGTCATGACCACCGGTTTCCGTATGGGCGTCAACTATGGCGCGAACAAGGTGCGATTCATGTCGCCCGTGCCCGTGGGCGCGAAGCTCCGCCTGGGCGTCACACTGATGCAGGTCGAGGACATCGCCGGCGGCGTGCAGGTCACCTACGGCTTCACCTTCGAGTGCGAGGGCGCGGCGAAGCCGAGCTGCGTCGCCGAGGTCATCTTCCGCTCGTACGAGTGATCGCTGCGGGTTCGCCCCGCTGCAACATCTGAGATCGACCGGCAACACCGGGTCGAGCACGCCGCCTGGCGTGTCTCGACCCGGTGTTGTCGCGTCCGTACCCAGGCGCTCGCAGCATCCTCGCTTTTGTATCAAAGTATCAGTACATTGATACAATGTTCGAGGGGCTTGTCGGCATCATCCTGTTCAGCACGCTGGTCGCCTGGTTGATCAGCGCCACCCGGGTCGAGCCGATGCTCGGCTGGTTCTGTTTCCAGTACGACGTACCCGACTCCGTGCGCGCCCGGTCGCTGGTGCGCGCCTATCTGTTCCGCACCCGCGTGTGGCGCGTGCTGGGTGCCGGCACCGGGTTCGTGGTCCCCCTCGCCGTGGTGACGTTCACCGACGTACGCATCCCGCTCGTCATCTCCATCTGCATCGGGTGGCTCGCCGCCGGACTCGTCGCCGAGATGACCGGGCGACGCCGACGCAACGAACCGACCGTCGCCTCGCTGTGGACCGCCACCGACCTGCTCTCCCCCGCCGCTCGCCACACGATCGCCGCCACCTCGCTCACCACCGTGCTGTCGATCGTGCTCGCTCTCGCGACGCGCTATTCGCCGATGGTGCTGCGCGACGGCATCGATCTCCCCACACCAGCCCGCGTCGTCGCCGTGTGCATCGCCAGCGCGCTCCTCGCGGTCGTCACCTGGCGTGGGTTGCGGGCGATCGGCCGCGCACCCTTCCCGATCGCCGGCAACGACCTGGACCTCGCCGAGCACGCCATTCGTGTGGCCTCGGCCGTTCGGGTGATCGCCGGCTGGTCGGCGCTGCAACTCGTGTGCACGGGCTGGCTCTCGTGGCAGACCGCCGAACTCGCCCGATCGCCGTTCTCGTGGCTGCCCGCCGCCCTCACGGTCGCGAGCTTCGCGGGCGCCGCGGTGGCGTGGTGGTGGATGCCGACGCGCATGGTGCGCCGCGACCGCGGAGCGCTGCTGGCATCGTGAACCTCGAGGTCGACCATCGGTCGGCGGTCCCGCCGTACGAGCAGATCAGGGTGCGCGTCACCGAACTGGTCTCGCGCGGCGCGCTCGCACCCGGCGATCGACTCCCGACGGTGCGACAGCTGGCGGAGGACCTCGGCGTCGCCCCGGGCACGGTGCAGCGCGCCTACCGCGAGCTCGAGGCAGAGGGCGTCGTCGAGAGCCGCGGCCGCCACGGCACCGTCGTGAGCGAGCGGCAACGATCCCGACTGCCGCGCGATCGGCGACAGGCGCTGCGCCGAGCGGCGTCGCAGTTCATCGACTTCGCCCAGTCGATCGGCGCGCAACCGCCCGAGATCGACGAGGCGCTCGACGCAGCGCGTCGATAACCCGTCGCGATCGAACGGCAACCGGTGTGATGATCTGCCGATGACCGACGCTGCACCAGCACCCGCCTCCCATGTCGCATCACGAGTCGCGCTCGTGACCGGCGCCAACCACGGGATCGGCGCGGCGGTCGCCGAACGCCTCGCCGCCGACGGTGCGGCGGTCGTCGTCGCGTTCCTCCGGTCTGCGGTGACCACCGATCCCGAGACGCCCGAGCAGTACCACCGCAACCGCGAGACCGACGGCGAGACGGTCGCCGAACGCATCCGTGCCGCTGGTGGTCGGGCGATCGCGGTCGAGGCGGATCTGCTCGACGACCGGACGCCGACGATGCTGTTCGAGGTCGCCGAGGAGACCTTCGGGCCGGTCGACGTGCTGATCAACAATGCGACCGGCTGGGCGGCCGGCGACTCGTTCACCGCAGGTGGACTCGATGCCGCCGGTCGCTCCACCACCCCCGTCACCGCCCAGCTGTTCGACCGCACGTTCGGGGTGGACGCCCGCGCCGCGGCGTTGATGATCGCCGAGTTCTCACGGCGATTGCTCGCCCGCGGCGGTCGCTGGGGGCGCATCGTCGGCCTCACCTCGGGCGGTCCCAACGGGTTCCCCGGCGAGGTCACCTACGGCGCGGCGAAGTACGCACAGGAGAACTACACGATGGCGGCCGCCACCGAGCTCGGTCGCCATGGCGTGACGGCGAACATCATCCACCCGCCCATCACCGACACGGGCTGGGTGAACGATGCGGTCCGCGAGTTCGCCGCGACGAGCTCGGAGCACTTCCACGTCGCCGAGCCGGTGGAGGCGGCCGGCGTCATCTCATGGCTCTGCTCCGACGAGGCACGTATGGTCACCGGCAACGTCATCCGTATGCGCTGAACCGATCCGTTCATCCCGTGCGGCCGGCGCGCCCGCCACGACCACGCCGACGCCCGCGGGGTACGTTCGGCCGTATGACAGATCTGCAGATCCCGAACTTCGGCGCCCTCCTGGCCCCCTACATCGGTGCCGTGCCGGCCGAGGCGATGCCGCGCTTCCTGGCGCTGCTCGAGCGGGGTGCCGCCGAGCGATACCGCGGTTGGGCCGAGATGCTGCCCGAGCACGCCGACGCGCTGCTCACCTGTTCGAGCGCCGAGGACGAGATCGCGGATCGCGTCGAGGCGGTGTTCGCCCTCGACGAGTCGCTGCGCGACGCACTGGAAGCGCCGCTGCCCGAGGCGAAGCGCACCTACTACGACGTCTTCACCGGCATGGACGTGTGGGACCAGCTGCGCGTGCAGGCCAACGCCGAACGCCAGGGCGCCCAGGCATGGCGGAACATCGCGAGCCGCACCAGCGATCAGCGCGTGATCGCCGAGATGGCCACCTGCAGCGCGCTCGAAGAGGCCAGCGCCGACCGGCTCGATGCGCTGATCGCCACCCACGCCCACTGACGCGGCCGCAGCCGCATCGATGCCGCTCCCGCGTCAGCGGAAGTTCGGCATCACGTGCTGGGCGAACAGCTCCATCGTCTCGGTGCTCGGGTAGTCGGGGCACCACGGGATGAACCCGGTGCAGCCGAGTTCGACGTAGGTCTGGATCTTCTCGCTCACCTGCTCGGGGGTACCCACCAGGTTCGCATCGCGCCACGCCTCGAACGGTTCGCCCCACAGGCTCTTCGTGCCGGCGGCGACCACCTCGGCCTCGGTGCTGCGGATGAACACCTCGGGCGACCACGTCTTGCCGATGGTCTCCTCGTCGCGACCGACCGCCTTGCAGTGGCCCTTCAGGATCTCGCGCTTGCGCGCCCACTCGTCGGGCTTGCCGCCGAAGTTCGAGTAGTCGGCGTACTTCGCGACCACGCGCAGCGTGAGCTGCTCGCCGCCGCCGCCGATCCAGATCGGCGGGTGGGGCTGTTGCAGCGGCTTCGGATCACAGTTCGCGCGGGAGACCTTGTAGTAGCGGCCGTCGTAGTCGGTCTCGGTCTGGGTCCACATGCTGCGGACGATCTCCACGCTCTCGTTGAGCATGCCGATGCGGTCCTTCGGCTTCGGGAACTCGAAGCCGTAGCCCTTGTACTCGTTCTCGTACCAGCCGGCGCCGATGCCCCAGTCGAGGCGGCCGCCGCTGATGACGTCGACGGTGGAGGTGATCTTGGCCAGGACGGCGGGGTTGCGGTAGCTGTTGCAGCCGACCATCTGGCCGAGCCGAACCCGCGACGTGCGCTGGCTGATCGCGGCGATCGTGGTCCAGCACTCGAACACCGCCTCGTGCGCAGGGCGGGGCACGTTGTGGAAGTGGTCGTACACCCAGATCGAGTCGTAGCCGAGCTCCTCGGCCTTCACCGCGATCTCGACCGCCTTGTCCCACTTCGCCGCGGCGCCGTCGATCCCTGACAGCTCCATCTTCCAGCCCTGTGGCATGAACATGCCGAAGATCATCTTGTCGCTCATCGGCGTCACCATAGTGACGCCGAGGTCAGGCGCGACTGTTGACCGCGATCACCTGTCCACTGCGAGTGCCCGGCCCGTCGTAGGCCCTGGCGGCAGCCGTGGCATCGCCGACCACGGTGACGCCGCTGCCGGCCCGCCGCGCCGCGTCGACCGCGGAGCGAACCGTCTCGTCGCCGTCACCGCCGGCGACCACGACCATCAGCCGGTCGCCGGGCAGATGATCGGTGGCACGCCGGCCGCCGCGGGGCCGATCGGAGGTGGTCGTCCCGCCCGACGGCCCGACCTCCGAACGACCCTGCGTCCCGGTGGCAGCGTGTCCTGGACGTCCGCTCGTGGCGAACGTCGCGCCGAGGAGGACGAGCACGATGGCCACGAGGGGCCACAGCGCTGTCTCGGCCAATGCCGTCAGATCGTTCATCGTGCACCTCCACGCACCCGGGATCCGAGCAGGCACCGCAGGCTCAACGAGACCTCGAGGGCCGCCACCACCATCGCCGCCCGCTGCAGGATCTGGAACATGGATCGATGATGCCGGAAGTGGTCGTGCACCACCATGCGTGGCGATCCAGATGGTCCGAACGACTCAGGCGACTCGATCCCTGATCGGATCGGTCCCGGGCCGGGAACGGTCCCCGGCGACGATTCGTGACGTCCGACACATCTTGCCTAGGTTCCCGTCATGGAGTTCTCCGTCGCCGACGTCCACGAAGCGATCGCCGCCACCCGCCCCGACCAGGAGTGTCTCGTCTTCCGCGACCGGCGTCTCACGTGGGGCCAGGTCACCGACCGCACCCGCCGCTTCGCGAACCACCTGCTCGCCCAGGGCCTCGGCGTGCGCACCGAGCGGTCCGAACTCGCCGGACACGAGAGCGGCCAGTCGCACCTCGCGATCTACCTGCACAACGGCAACGAGTACCTCGAGGCGATGCTCGGCTCGTTCAAGGCGCGGGTCGCCCCGTTCAACGTCAACTACCGGTACGTCGCCGAGGAACTGCGCTACCTGCTCACCGACTCCGCGGCCGAGGCGATCGTGGTCCACAGCCAGTTCGCCCCCACGCTCGCTGAGGTGCTGCGCGACCTGCCGAAGCTGCGCGTGATCCTGCAGGTGCCCGACGAGTCGGGCCACGACCTCCTGCCGGGGGCGGTCTGGTACGAGGAGGCCCTCGCCGCAGCGTCGCCCGAGAAGCCCGCCGTGACGTGGAGTGGCGACGACCTCTACATCCTCTACACCGGCGGCACCACCGGCATGCCCAAGGGTGTGCTGTGGCGCAACGCCGACGCCAACGTCGAGTGCTTCGGCGGCTCGCGGGCCGAGACCATCGAGGGCATCGTGGACGAGGCCGTCGGCGGTCTCAAGGCACTGCTCGCTCCCCCGTTCATGCACGGCGCCGGCCACTGGATGAGCTTCCGCACCTGGAACTCGGGCGGCTGCGTCTACGTGCAGAGCGTGCCCGAGCGGCTCGACCCCACCGACGTCTGGGGGCTCATCGAACGCGAGCAGCTCAACTTCCTGCTGATCGTCGGCGACGCCTTCGGTCGGCCGCTGCTCGACGAACTCTCACGCCATCGGTACGACCTGTCCACGCTCACCGTGCTCCTCTCCGGCGGCGCCCCGCTGTCGGCCGGGTTGAAGAACGAGTTCCTGCAGCACCTGCCGACGATGATGATCGTCGACGGACTCGGCTCGTCCGAGGCCGGCGGTCAGCTGTCGCAGGTGTCCGCCGGCGGCGGTGCCACCACGGGCACGTTCCCGATCTCACCCGGCAACCACGTGCTGTCGGGCGATCTCGACCGCGAGCTCGCGCCCGGCGAGGACGAGCTCGGCTGGCTCGCCAAGAGCGGACGCCTCGCGCTCGGCTACCTCGGTGACGCGGCGAAGACCTCGCGCACGTATCCCGTCGTCGACGGTGTGCGCTACGCCGTCCCGGGCGACCGCGCCCGGCTCCGCGTCGACGGCATCATCGAGCTCCACGGACGCGACTCGGTGACGATCAACTCCGGCGGCGAGAAGATCTTCGCCGAGGAGGTCGAGGCCGCGATCAAGGCGCACGCCGGCGTCTACGACTGCGTGGTCGCCGGCCGCCCGAGCGAACGATGGGGCAACGAGGTCGTGGCGATCGTGCGCATGCGCGAGGGCGCCGAGGCCGATACGGCCTCGCTCCTCGCCGAGGCCGAGCGCCACGTGGCCCGGTACAAGCTGCCCAAGGCGTTCGTGTTCGTCGACGAGATCGTCAGGTCGCCGTCGGGCAAGGCCGACTACCGCTGGGCCAAGCAGACCGCCATCGACGCCTGACACCGGTGCTTCGTGAGCGATGTGCGCCGCAGTTGCGCACTCCGCTCACGAACGATGGTCGTTGGTGAGCGATCTGCGCCGTATGGGCGCATGCCGCTCACGAAGGGTCACCAGGTCGGGTCGATCGGGGTGATCGTGCCGAACGCGTCCTCCAGCATCTGCGCCACGGTGAGGCAGCGCAGATCGGCGAACCGGCGGGCGATCACCTGCGCGCCGACGGGCAGGCCGTCGGACACGCCCACCGGGACCACCGCGGCGGGCAGGCCCAGGAAGTTGGCCGGGAGCACCGGACGCATCGTCTCGAGCGTGCGCTGCGCACCCTCGAGGCTCGCCGCATCCGACCCGAGCTCGAACGCCGGCAGCGCCCACGTCGGGCTGATGATCACGTCGTAGCGACCGAGGAACGTGTGGAAGTCCTTCTCCGCAGCGTGACGGCCGAGGAACACCTGTGAGAACCCGGCGAGGTCGGCGGTCGGGATGATCTGCGTGGTGAGGTCGAGGAACTGCCGCCCGCCCTCTCCCATCACCATGTCGAGCAACGGCCGCATCAGCGTGAGCTCGGTGCCGAGCAGTGCGCCCCAGAGCTCGATGGCCCGCTCGTAGCTCGCCGGCGAGGCCTCCTCGACGATCGCACCCTGCTTCGCCAGCGCCTCGCCCGCCCCACGGATCGCGGCGGCGATGCCCGGGTCGGTACTGCCACCGGCCGGCTCGGGGATCAACGCAACGCGCAGCGGTCGAGACGTGTCGAGGTCGGCGAGCTGGACGGGCAGCGCCAGCGGATCGCGCTCGTGCGGACCGGCCACCGCGAGGAAGCCCGCCCGCACATCGGCCACCGTGCGGGCCATCACACCTTCGACCGCCATCAGCTGGAAGCTGATCGTCATGTCCTCCGGCGGCAACGTCGCGGCCGACGGGATGACGCCCACCGACGGCTTGATCGACGCGATGCCGCAGCAGTGGGCCGGGTTGCGCAGCGATCCGCCGATGTCGTTGCCGAGCCCGATCGGGCTCATGCCGCTCGACAGTGCCGACGCCTCGCCACCGCTCGAACCCCCGGCGGTGCGATCGCGGTGCCACGGGTTGTGCGTCACGCCGTGCAACGACGACTCGGTGGTGACCCGCAATCCCATGTCGGGCAGGTTCGTGCGGCCGATCGGGATGGCACCCGCAGCCTTCATCCGCTCGACCACCGGCGCGTCCCTCGGCACGATCGCATCGGCGAAGGCCACGAGCGAACTGGTCGTCGGCGTGCCGGCGAGGTCGATGTTCTCCTTCACGGTCATCGGCACGCCGTGGAGCACACCGAGCGGCGCACCCGACGCCACGGCTGCGTCGGCCGCAGCCGCCGCGGCGAGCGCGTCGTCGTCGAAGCGACGCACGACCGCGTTCAGTTTCGGGTTCACCTCGTCGATGCGAGCGAGGTGCGCGTGCACCACCTCCACGCTCGACACCTCGCCGCGAGCGATCATGCCCGCGAGTTCCAATGCTCCGTGACGCCACAGTTCGTTCCCCATGGCCGCCGATGCTGTCACACGGGGCACACCCCGCCAGACCTGCTCGTACGGTCGCCCGGCCCTAGCCTCACGGTGTGAACCAACGTGCCTGGGACAGCGAGACCCTCCCCGAGGGGGACGAGAAGGTGGTGGCGGTCCGCCAGATGTTCGACGCGATCGCACCGCGCTACGACCTGGTCAACCGGATCATGACCTTCCGGCTCGACGTGCGCTGGCGCCGCATCGCGGTGAAGTCGCTGCACCTCCCCGCGGGCAGCACCGTGCTCGATCTCGCGAGCGGCACCGGCGACCTGTGCATCGACCTCGCCGCTGCCGGGTTCCACCCGCTCTCCACCGACCTCAGCTTCGGCATGCTCAGCGCCGATCGCAGCGGTGTGCCGCGCATGCAGGCCGACATCCTGCGCCTGCCCGTGCCCGACGGTTCGGTCGACGGTGTCACGTGCGGGTTCGCACTGCGCAACCTGGTCGACCTGCCCACGTTCTTCGCCGAGCTCGCCCGCGTCGTCCGGCCCGGCGGGCGCTTCGCCCTGCTCGACGTCGGCGTCCCCCACAATCCCGTCATCCGGTTCGGTAACAACATCTACTTCGGCAAGGTCGTACCGAAGATCGGCGCGCTGCTCAGCGACGGCGCCGCGTACCGCTACCTGCCCAAGAGCGTCGCCTACCTGCCGCCGCGCGAGCAATTGGTGCAACTCCTGCGCGACGCCGGGTTCGACGATGCCGTGCACCGCCAGCTCTCGGGTGGCCTCACCCAGCTGATGGTGGGCACGCGTCGCTGACATGCGCGCCGTCACCCGCCCGCTGCTCGACGCGATCGAGCTCGACGACCTCGCAGCATCCGACGGCTACCTGTTCGTGCGCGACGGCGTGGGCATCGCCGGACGAGGCGTCGCCGCACGGGTGAGCGCCGACGACGCCCCCGCCGTCCTGGCGTCGATCGAGCACGACGACGGCGTGGGTGGTCGCTCCCCCATCGCGGTCGGCAGCGTGCCGTTCGAACCCGGCGCCGCGGCGACCCTCGTGATCCCGGCGCTGCTCATCGGGGTCGCGGTCGACGGCACCCGATGGGTCACCCGTGTCGAAGGCGGTGACGAGCCGGCGCCCGAGCTCCGCGCCACACCCCGACCCGCACCGCGGGCCCAGCGCTTCGAGGTCGGCCCGCTCACGCCGGTCGACCGCTATCTGGCGGCGGTCACGGCGGCACGCGACGCCGTGCGCGACGGCGAGTTGCTGAAGGCGGTCATCGCTCGTGAGGTCTCGGTGCGCAGCGACGAACCGATCGACGTGCACGCCGTGCTGCTCCGGTTGAAGGCGTCGTTCGGGTCGAGCCACCGGTACTCGATCGACGGGCTCGTGGGCGCGTCGCCCGAGCTGCTCGTGGCCGTCGACGGCGACGAGGTGCGATCGCACCCACTGGCGGGCACCGCACCGCGCACGGGCGACCCCGCCACCGACGAGCGGGTCGCAGCACAGCTGGTCGCGAGCACCAAGGACCAGGTCGAGCACCGGGTCGTGATCGACATGATCCACGACACCCTGCTCCCCTGGTGCAGCTATCTCGACTGGGAGCCCGAGCCGTCGATCATGACCGTCGCCAACGTGCAGCACCTGGCGACGGCGATGGAGGGTCGGCTGTCCGACCCGCGACCGAACGTCCTCACCCTCGTCCGTGCGCTGTCGCCCACGCCGGCGCTCGGGGGCTTCCCACGCGACGAGGCGCTCCGGCTGATCGCCGAGCACGAGGGGTTCGAGCGCGGCCGCTACGGGGGTGCGGTGGGATGGGTCGATGCGAACGGTGACGGCCGCTGGGCGGTCACGATCCGCTGCGCCGAATTCTCGGCCGACCGCCGCAGCGCGCGCCTCGTCGCCGGCGGCGGGATCGTCGCGGCGAGCGAGCCGTCAGCCGAGTTGGCCGAGACGCAGGCGAAGCTGCAGGCGATGCTCAGCGCCATCGTCCGCCCCTGACCCCGGCGAGCAGGCCCGGCTGTCGGCACGACGTTCTCGCTGAATCCGTCGTGGACGACGGATACAGCGCAAAGGTCCGAGATCGCGATGCGAACTTCCGATCACCCTCGGTCGGTGCACCTCTGTGTTCGCGTGGACATCCCGACGATCGCTCGCGCCACCTCCGTGTTCGCCCACCAGCAGGGCCTCGCGACCGTCGGCCAGCTCCGCGCCGTCGGCGTGACGGAGGGCTTCATCCGCCAGCGCCTGCGCACCCGGGAGTGGCGCCGGATCCACCGCCAGGTGCTCGGGCTGACCGGCGCCGCTCCGTCGTGGGCCCCCGACGTCCGGGCGGCGCTGCTCGCCGCCGGCCCGTACGCGGTGGCCAGCCATGCGACCGCGGGCAGACTCCACGGCTTCGACGGTTACGACCGCGACGAACGCATCGAGATCTCATCGACCGACGGGCATGGCCTGCGCTCGACGCCGGGCACCGTGGTGCATCGCTCCGTCGTGCTCACGGATCGCCACAGCGTCGTCGTCGGTGGCTTCCGTTCGGTGATCCAACCGGTCGCGCTGCTCCAGCTCGCCGCGGCCGACGGCGCCGACGCGGCCGGCAAGGCCTTCGACGGCATGCTCCGTGCGGGCCGATCGCCAGAGTGGGTGCGCACGGTCGCGACCGAGTGGCGGTCACATCGCATGCCTGGCGCGTCGATCGTTTTCCAGCTGCTGCGCGAGCGCATCGACGCTCCGCTCCCCGGCAGTTGGTTCCAGCGCCTGGCACGCACAGCATTCGCCCTGAGAGGCATCGAGCTGCTCGACGAGCACCAGGTGTTCGACGGCACCCGCCACCCCATCGCCCGGCTCGATCTCGCCATCCCCGACCTGCTCATCGGGGTGGAGTGCCAGAGCTGGCGGTGGCACGCCACGCCGACCGCACGGGCGGACGATGCCCGCCGCCGGCGCCGGCTCCGAGCACTCGGCTGGGAGATCGTCGAGGTCTGGTGGACCGATCTCGATCGGCTCGACGAGGTACTCGAGGAACTCGTCGCACTCATCGACCAGCGAGCGACCACGCGACATTCTCGCTGAATCCGTCGTGGACGACGGATTCTGAGCGAAGGTCCGAGCGGTGATCGCGCGGGCGCAGAGAAGCGGGGCAGGATCTCTCCGTGGCGCGTGAAAGGAAACGGGGTGGGCCGGACACCGGAGGTGTCGTGGGAGCACGCCCGACATCCACCGCACCGGCCGACGCGCACGATGCGATGCGTCGCGCCCGCTTCGAGGCGCTCGCCACGGAGGTGTACGAGCCGCTCCAGCGATACGTTCGTCGCCGCATCGATGCAGCGGCGGCCGACGACGTCGTCAGCGACACCCTGCTCGTGTGCTGGCGCCGACTCGACGACGTGCCCGACGACGCTGCGCTCGCCTGGACGTTGGGCGTCGCCCGCCGATGCCTGGCCAACGACCGACGCGGCGAACGTCGCCAGGCGAACGTCGGCCATCGGCTGGCGGCCCAACCGGTGGCGCCGCCGGACTCCGCCGACGAGAACGATCTCGTCGCCGACCTGCACACCGCACTCGCAGAACTGCCCGACACCGATCGCGAGATCGTCCTGCTGTGGGCATGGGACGGACTGCCGCCGCGGGACATCGCCGTCGCACTCGGGCTGAGCGCCAACGCGGTGAGCATCCGATTGCACCGGGTGAAGCAACGTCTCGCGGAACGGCTGGGGCCTGCACGAGACGCAGGGTTCCTCTCGGTCGGAGGACACACCTTCGATCGGTGGCTGGTGCGAAAGATCCGACAGGCAGGTGGACACCTCCCGGGTGAACGCATCGACAGACGGAAGGAGGACCGATGAGCACCGACCAGCACGACCCCCGAAGCCCGGACGGACGGCTGCGAGCCGCGCTCGTCGCCCTCGATCCGATCGCCGATGCGACCTCACACACGGAACCACCCATCGACCTGATCACGAGCGATCGGGCCCGCACCCTCCTGGAGGCCATCATGTCCACCCCACTCGTCGACGACGACGCCCCGACCCGGTCCCACGCCTCTCTCGCGCCTCGCAGCCGCCGGCGCTGGTTCGCCGTCGGCGGTGCCGGCGTCGTCGCCGCTGCTGCGATCGCACTCATCGCGTCCAACGGCGCATCCCCGACCGTCACGGCCACCGAGCTCGCGGTCACGCCCGTCGATCCCCTGACGAGCATCTGCCTCGCTTTCGAACCGTCACAGCTGGCCGGTGTCGAGATCGCCTTCGGCGGCACCGTCACCGAGATCACCGGTGATCAGACGACCGGCTCCACGATCCGCATCGAGGTCGACCGCTGGTTCCGCGGCGGCGACTCCGACGTCGTCGACCTCGCCGTCCCAGCCGGCTTCACCGCGGCCCTCGACGGTGTCGACTTCGTGGTCGGCACCCGCTACCTCGTGACCGCCGTCGACGGCGTGGTCACCAGCTGCGGATCGAGCGGACCGGCGACGCCGGAGTTCGAGCAGATCTTCACCGACGTCTTCGGCTGACCGGCCCGGCCCCGGTCACAGATCAGTCGGGGCGCATCGCCGAGGTGACCACGGCGTGGAGGCGGGCGTGCTCGTGCACGTTCGCCCCACGTTCGCTCGGCACCCGGATGAGCTGCGACCCGGCCTCGGCCAGCCTCGCCTCGAGCTCGCCGCGGTCGCACACGCTGGACGCCCGCAGCCCGTGTGCGGCCGCGAGCCCGACCACGTCGGTGCCGTGCGGCGTGCCGAAGAGCTGCTCGAACCGGTCGGCCGCGAGCGCCGACGCCTGCGGCAGGAACGAGAAGATGCCGCCGCCGTCGTTGTCGACCACGACGATGCGCACCTGCAGGTCGCGCCCGGCGAGCGCCGTCAGCGACGAGGCGTCGTGCAACAACGCGACGTCGCCGAGCAGCACCGTGACCGGACGGCCCGTGACCGCGGCGATCCCGATCGCCGTCGCGACCGTGCCGTCGATGCCGTTCGCTCCCCGGTTGGACCACACCGTCGCCCGCTGGTCGGGATCGCCGAACCACTCGAGGTCGCGCACGGGCATCGACGAGGCGACGACGACGTGGCCGTCGAGGCGTGAGACCACGCGGGCCACCAACGGCTCGGTGAGCTCGGTGGCACCGTCGAGTGCGCTGCCGAGTTCACGATCGGCGATGGCCGTCACATGGGCCCAGCGCTGCACCCAGTCGCTGCCACCGGCGCCACGCAACTCGCCCGCCAATCGGCGGCAGAACTCACCGATCGGTGCGACGACCCGGTGCGCCACCGAGTGCGCGGGATCGATCCAGGTGTCGGTCGCGGTGACGCGCACCTGCACGGCGCCCGACGCGGCGAGCCAGGTGGACAGCACCTTCGACGCCGGCGGCTCACCGAGGTGGACCACCACTTCGGGCAGATGTGACGCGGCGAAGTCGTCGTGGCGCAGCAACGAGTCGAACGCGCTCGCCGCGCCCGCGATGCCACGACATCCCGATCGCGGATCGGCCAGCACCGGCCACCCGGTGGCGGCCGACAGCGCCGCGACGGCAGCGGGGTCGTCGACGCCACGGCCGGCGACGATGACGCCGCGCTCGCGGTCGAGCTGCATCGCGAGCGTGCCGAGCCGGACCGACGGCGCCTCGACGAGCAGGCGGCCGAGATGCGCGTCGGGGAGCTCGCCCGCGTCGCCCACGAGCGGTTCGCGGAACGGCAGGTTCAGATGGACAGGACCGGCGTGCGAGCCGAGCGTGCGGGCGAGCGTGTGCCGGGCGACGGCGCGCCAGGAGCCGGCGGTGTCGACGGTGGGCACGCCGGGATCGTGGTACCACCGGACAGCGTCGCCGTAGAGCTTGGTCTGGTCGATGGTCTGCGGCGCGCCGACATCGCGCGACTCGGGTGGGCGATCGGCCGTCAGGACGAGCATCGGCACCTGGCTCAGGTGCGCCTCGACGACCGCACCGTGGAAGTGGGTGGCGGCGGTGCCGCTGGTGCACAGCAGCAGCGCGGGGCGTCCACTCGCCAGGCCGGCGCCGAGCGCGGCGAACGCCGCCGAGCGCTCGTCGTGGAACACCTCGACGTGCAGGTCGGCGCACGCCGCGATCGCGAGCGCCATCGGTGTCGATCGCGAACCGGGCGACACCATCGCGTGGGTCACGCCGTCGCGCACCCACTGGTCGACCAGGGTGGCGCAGAACGTGGCCTGGACCTCTGCGTTCGCTCGAGCGCGCTCAGCTGCTGACACGCCAGGAACGATACGGGCCCTAGTCTTGGATCGATGGCTACCGTGCTCGAGGTCGAGATCTGGTCCGATGTCGTCTGCCCGTGGTGCTACATCGGCAAACGGCGTTTCGAGAACGCCCTCGCCGAGCTGCACGAGGCAGGCGACGACATCGAGGTGCGGGCGGTGTACCGGCCGTACCAGCTCGATCCCACGGCGTCACCCGGGAAGGCGACGCCGGTCAAGGATGCGTACGCCAAGAAGTTCGGCGGGCCGGAACGTGCCGAGCAGATCATCGGTCATGTGACCGGAATCGCAGCAGGCGAGGGCATCGAGTTCCACATGGAGCGGGCGTTGCGGGCCAACACCCTGCTCGCCCACCGTCTGTTGCTGCTCACCGAGACCACCGGCCACCAGGGCGCGCTCAAGGAGCGGCTGCTGCGCGCCTACTTCGAGGACGGCCTCGACGTGGGCGATCCCGACGTGCTCGCCGACTGCGCTGCCGAGGTCGGTCTCGACCGCGACCGGGTGCGGGCGTTCCTCGACAGCGACGACGGCGTGGCCGAGGTGCAGCAATGGCTGCAGGTGGCCCGTGAGTCGGAGATCACCGCGGTGCCGACGTTCGTGTTCGCCGGACCCGAAGGACAGGGCTGGATGGTGCCAGGGGCGCAGGAGAGCGACGTGTTCGTGCAGGGGCTGCGCCGCCTCGCCGATCGCATGCGCGCCGCCTCACCCGACTCACCCGACTCACCCGACTCACCCGACTCACCCGACTCACCCGCTGCACCCACCGAGGCCACAGCGCCGGGAGACACCCCCGAGGCAGATGCCTGACTGGCGGCCGCTCGCCGGCCCGCTCGCCGCGCGCACCCGCGGGGCGGGGCGACGCCTCGTGTTCGTCCACGGCTTCACCCAGACGGGCCACTCGTGGGAGCGCGTGGCCGAGCACTTCGCTGCCGTCAGCGGCACCCACCGCCACCAGGTCGCCCTCGTCGACCTGCCCGGGCACGGAGGATCCAGCGCGATCCGTGCCGACCTGCGGCGCACGGCCGACCTGCTCGCGTCCACCACCGGTGAGGCGACCTACATCGGCTACAGCCTGGGCGGTCGCGTGTGCCTGCACCTCGCGCTCATGTACCCGCACGTCGTCGAACGCCTCGTGCTGCTCGGCGCGACGCCCGGCATCGTCGACGACGACGAGCGCGCCCTGCGACGCCAGGCCGACGATCTGCTGGCACAGCGCATTCTCGAGATCGGCGTCGAGGCCTTCCTCGACGAGTGGAGTGCGCTCCCGCTGTTCCACGGGCTCGAGCTCGATGCCGACGAGCTCGCCGATCGCCGCCGGAACACCGCGGCGGGGCTGGCCGACAGCCTGCGCCTGTGCGGCACCGGGACGCAGCTGTCGATGTGGGAGCGGCTGGTCGAGCTGAACATGCCCGTCCTCGCGATGGCGGGTGCGCTCGACACGAAGTTCGTGCCCATCGCCGAGCGGATCGCCGCCAGCGTCCCGGAGGGGTCGTTCGGTGTGATCCACGACGCCGGCCACGCCGCGCATCTGCAGCAACCGATGCAGGTGATCACCCGCCTCGAGGCCTTCCTGCGTCGCTGACGCTCCAACGGCCTCAGGCCGTGAGCGCGATGCCGACGGTGACGAGCGCGCCGGCGGCGAGCTGCACCTTGCCGGTGCCCCCGAGCACGGCGATGAGCTCGCGTCCGACGGCGCCTCCCAACACGATGCGCACCGGTGGCACCGCGAGCACGATGGCGGCCAGGCCGAGGACGGCGCCCCAGGCCCCGACGAACGAGGCGACCACGACGAGGGCGAACGCGGCGGCCACCAACGCGGTGTAGAACCAGCGTGTCCGCCGGTCGCCCAGGCGGACGGCGAGCGTGCGCTTGCCCACCTCGCGGTCGGTCGGGATGTCGCGCAGGTTGTTGACCACCAGCAGCGCACACGCGAGGCAGCCGGCCACGCACCCGAGCACCCACGACAGGGCGGGCAGACGTTCGAGCACGACGAACGTCGTGCCCACCGTGGCGACGAGACCGAAGAACACGAACACGAACACCTCGCCGAGCCCGAGGTAGCCGTACGGGTGCGACCCTCCCGTGTAGAACCAGCCGGCGAGCATGCTCGCGACGCCGACGACGAGCAACCACCACGACGTCGATGCAGCGAGCACGAGTCCGGCCATCGCGGCCACGCCGAATGCAGCGAACGCCGCCCGCTTGACCGCTCCGGGTGATGCGAGCCCGCTCGCGACGAGTCGGACCGGCCCCACGCGCACCTCGTCGGTGCCGCGCACGCCGTCGCTGTAGTCGTTCGCGTAGTTGACGCCCACCTGCAGGGCCAGGCTCACCACGAGGGCGAGCGCGACGGTCCACCACCGGGCACCGCTCTCCCCCACGGCGACGACCGCGCCGAGGGCGACGGGCACCACGGCGGCGGGCAGCGTCCGAGGCCGTGCACCGGCCACCCAGATGCGCGCACCGACGTCGGCGCCGCCGCCTCGGGTGGTGGTCGCTGATGGCTCGCTGGTCGACTCGTCGCTCACGGACGAGGAGTCTGTCACCCCGGCGTCGGGCCGGCGCTGTGGGCCCCCGGGGGGACCGCTCGACGGTGCCTGCGCCACTCGACCGCGAGCGCGGCGGCCGCCAGCCCGAGCCACAGCAGCGGGTTGCCGAGCACGTCGACGATCGAGTCGGTCACCCCCGACAGGCTCGACACCGACCGACCGAGCCACACGAGGGCGCCCGCGACCGTGGCGATCCCGCCCGCGACGGCGCCGACCGCGACGGCGCTCTCGGTGACGGCGCGGACGTGCGGGCGAACGCCGACCCGACCCGACGTGACGATCTGCACCAACGCGACCGCCGATGTCCCGATCGTGAACGCCACGGCGAGCTTCGACACGATCGAGGCGCCGTGCCACCCGCGCAGGGTCCTGGTCCCGCCGACGCTCAGCCGGTCCCACGATGCTGCTGCGGTGCGTTCGAACAGCGAGAACGCCACGAGGGCGGTGAGCCCCGACAGCAGCTGTTGCACGAACGTGAACGCGAAGCCGACGGTGCCCGCGGCCAGCATCACCTGCGCGCCGTGGTCGGCTCGATCGATGACCTGGAGCACCAGCCAGGGAGTGACGGTCTCGTTCCCCGGTCCCCACTCGTAGACGATCCACGCGACGAGCGCGACGAGGGCGAGCCGCCGGCCCCACCCGGACTCGCGGAAGTCCGCGGCGATCGACGCCCGGAGCGGGGTTCGCGCGCCCCGTGGCGCGGGGCGTCCGGATGTGGGATCGGGGTCGATCGGCGCATCGTAGGGAGAACCGCCGTCCGGGTGGCGTCGCCTCCGTATCCTGCAGCCATGTCCCGCCTCGTCGCCCTCGACCTGCCCGGCGGGCCGGCGTACGCCAAGGCCGTTCGCCGGGTGTGGGACGACGGGGACGCCGTGCTCCCGGTCGATCAGCGTCTCCCCGCCGCGGCGCGCGACACCCTGCTCGCGACCATGGCCCCCTCGGCCCGCCTCGACGCCGACGGCGAGCACCCGCTTGCCGGCGGACGGCCCGTCGAGCCCGGCGACGCACTGGTGATGCCGACGAGCGGCTCGACCGGTGTGCCGAAGGGTGTCGTACTCACCCACGCGGCCCTCGACGCCTCGGCGCGGGCGACGAGCACTCGCCTCGGCGTCACCGACGACGACCACTGGCTGGCCTGCCTGCCCCTCGCCCACATCGGCGGGTTCTCGGTGCTCACCAAGGCCTGGACCACCGGCACCCGACTCACCGTGCTCCCGGGGTTCGACGCCTCCGCCGTCATGGCCGCCGCCGACGCCGGGTGCACGTTGGTCAGCCTGGTCGCCACCGCACTGGCACGGATCGACCCCGCCCGTTTCCGCGTGATCGTCCTGGGCGGCAGCCGTCCACCCGCCGACCGGCCGACCAACACCGTCGCCACCTACGGCCTCACCGAGACCGGCAGCGGCATCGTGTACGACGGTCGTCCCCTCGACGGTGTGGATGTCGGGCTCGACGACGACGGCGGCATCCGGGTGCGCGGCCCGATGTTGCTCCGCTGCTACCGCGACGGCACCGATCCGATCGATGGCGACGGCTGGTTCGCCACCGGCGATCTCGGCGTCTGGCTCCCCGACGGACGGCTGCACGTGGCGGGTCGGCGCGGCGACCTGATCATCACGGGCGGCGAGAACGTCTGGCCGGAGACGGTCGAGGACGCGCTCCGCCACCACCCCGGGGTGCGCGACGTCGCCGTGGCGGGTGTGGTCGACGCCGCCTGGGGCCAGCGGGTGGTCGCGTGGATCGTGCCCGCCGACCCGACCGCACCGCCCTCGCTCGCCGATGTCCGCGCGGTCGTGTCCGAACACCACCCCACCTTCATGGCTCCGAAGGAACTGGTGCTGATCGACGAGGTGCCGAGGACGGCACTCGGCAAGGTCGTGCGCTCAGCGTTGGCATCCGGCCACGCGCCGTCGAGCGACTAGGGTCGACGGCCGATGACAGCAGACGCACGGCAGCGAGTGGCACTGGTGACCGGCGCCGCAGCCGGGATCGGACGGAGCATCACCGAACGGCTGGTCGCCGACGGCATGCTCGTGATCGCTGGCGACATCGACGAGACCGGGCTTGCCGCGCTCCGAGCGCACGGTGGCGGCCAGGTGATCACCCAGCGGTGCGATGTCACCGACGAGGCGTCCGTCGCAGCGCTCGCGGACCTCGCCGCCGACCACGGAGGCCTCGACGCCGCCGTCGCCAACGCGGGCAAGGGCGCCTACGGTCTCATCGTCGAACACCCCTTGGAGACCTGGCAGGAGATCATCGATCTCTGCCTCACCGGCGTGTTCCTCACGGTCAAGCACGCGGGTCGCGTGATGAACGACGGCGGCAGCATCGTCAACATCGCCTCGCTCAACGCGATCCAGCCCTCCGCGGGCATGGCTGCCTACTGCACCGCCAAAGCCGGCGTCGCGATGCTCACCAAGGTTGCAGCGATGGAACTGGGCGACCGTGCGATCCGCGTCAACACCGTCGCGCCCGGCCTCGTCGAGACCGCTGCCACCTCCGGCTTCTTCATGGTGCCCGGTGTCGTCGAGGAGTTCGTCGAGAACACCACGGTCGGCCGGTTCGCACAGCCCGACGACATCGCCGACATGGTCTCGTTCCTGGTCGGGCCAGGGTCGACGTTCGTCTCCGCCGGGTTCTTCTCGGTCGACGGCGGCGCGTCGACCAAGCGGTACCCCGACCTGCCCAGCGCCTTTGCTCGCCTGGTGGGGCCGACCCCTTCATGACGTCCACGTCGACCGGGCAGCGTCTGCCGTCCGAGTACTGGCGGCTGCTCACCGCGAGCGGGATCTCCAACCTCGGCGACGGCATCTTCATCGTCGCGCTGCCGCTGCTCGCGGCGCGGCTGTCCGGCGACGCGATCGGCGTGTCGCTCGTCGCCGCCGCTGCGGTGATGCCGTGGCTGATCTTCTCGCTGCCCATCGGCGCGATCATCGACCGGTACGACCGCAAGCAGATCATGGTGATCACCGACACCGCGCGCGCCGTGATGGTGGGTCTGCTGGCCGTGGCCGTCGCCCTCGACGTGGTCGAGATCTGGATGCTGTGGGTGCTCGCGCTCGGTCTCGGCACGGCCGAGGTGTTCTTCGACAGCGCGTCTCAGGCGATGCTGCCGGCGGTGGTACCTGCGCCGCTGCTCGAGAAGGCAAACGGTCGCAAGTACTCGGTCGATCTCACGACGAACACGTTCCTCGGGGCCCCGCTCGGTTCGCTGCTGTTCGGCGTGTCGGTGGCCCTCCCGTTCGGTGTCGATGCGGCGTCATTCGCGATCGCCGTGATCCTCGTGATCGGCGTGCGCGGCAAGTACAACCCGAACACGGCCCCACGGCACGAGACAGCATCGCTGTACGCCGAGATGCGCACCGGGATGCGGTGGTTGTGGAAGCAACCGTTGCTCCGGTCGATCGCACTGTCGCTGGCGCTGTCGAACCTCGCGTTCCAGATGCCGCAGGCGGTGTTCGTGCTCTTCGCCCGCGAAGAGCTCGGCGTGGGCGAGACGGGGTTCGGTTTCCTCCTCGCCGTCATGGGGGCCGGCGCCATCGTCGGCGGGCTCGTGGGCGACCGGATCGTGAACCGGTTCGGGCAGACCCAGTGCATCTACGGCGCGATCTGCACCTGGGTCGTCACCCTGCTCGCCGTACCGATCTACCCCCAGGCGTGGTTCGTCGCCGTCGCGGTCGCGATCGAGTCGCTCGCCGCGACCGTGTGGAACGTCGTCACCATCTCACTCCGCCAGCAGGCGATCCCCGACCAGCTCTTCGGCCGCGTCAACGGGGTCTATCGCTGGCTCGCGTGGGGAACGCTCCCGATCGGGTCGATCATCGGGGGCCAGGTGGCCTACCACCTGGGCTTGCGCGCCAACTACTTCGTGGCCGCCGGGGTGATGGTGGTGGCTGTGTTGGTGCTCGTGCGCCATGTCAACACGGCCGGCATCGTCCGTGCCCTGTCGGCCAACCGGGTGGCCACCGGCCTCGACGACACCCCGGTCGCCCGTCGGGATCCGCTCTTCGACTGAACGCTCGACCGGTCGCTCGCGATCAGGCGCTCGTGATCAGGCGACGCCGCGGACGCCCGCCCCGCCGTCGATCACGTAGGTCTCACCGGTGATCCACGATGCCGCATCGCTCACGAGGAACGTCACCAGGTTGGCGATGTCCTGCGGATCGCCGAGGCGCTTCAGCGGCAGTTGCGCCGCGAGCTTGTCGCCGAAGTTGTCGACGAGGAACGCCGCGAAGTCGGTCTGCACGAGGCCCGGGGCCACGCCGACGACCCGGGTGGGCCCGAGCTCGCTGGCGAGTTGCCGCGTCAGGTGGATCAGCGCCGCCTTGGTGAGGTTGTAGACACCGAGGCCGCCTTCGGCACGGAGGCCACCGACGGAGGCGACGTTGACGATCACGCCCGGACGCTCCTTCAACCCGGCCTCCCACACCGCCTGGGTCCAGAACAACGGGCCCTTCAGGTTCACCTGGAAGGTCTTGTCGTAGCGGGCGCTGTCGACGCCGAGCGTGGCGCCGAAGTACGGGTTCGTCGCCGCGTTGTTGACGAGGATGTCGACCGATCCGAACCGTTCGACGGTGGCCGACACGCAGGCCTGTGCCGCGTCGAGATCACCGACGTTCGCCACGAACACCTCGGTGTCGACCGGGACACCGGCTGCTGCGCCGGCAGCGGCGATCTCGGCCGCCGCGGCCTGCAGCTGATCGATCTTGCGCGAGGCGAGCATCACCTTCGCCCCGCTCGTCGCGAGGGTGGTGGCGATGGCCTTGCCGATGCCCTTCGATGCGCCGGTGACCAGCGCGACCTTGCCGTCGAGTGAGATCTGCATGGGTGCGGACCCTAGCCGTGGCCCGTCGACCGGTCAGCTGTCGGCGTCGACCAGTTCGCCGTTGGCGGCGTCGACGTGTCAGCTGTCGGCGCCGCCCGGTCAGCTGTCGGCGTCGACCAGTTCGCCGTTGGCGGCGTCGACCTCGCGAGCGACCTCCACCCGTTTGATCCGGCGGCCTTCCATCTCGCGCACCGTGAACCGCCAGCCGTGGGTGACGATGTGGTCACCCTCGACCGGCACGTGTCCGAGGGTGTTGAACACCAGACCGCCCAGGGTGTCCCAGTCGTCGTCGGGCAGGTCGGTCTCGAGCACCTCGTCGAGTTCGTCGATCGCGACGCGGCCGTCGACGAGGTAGCCGCCGTCGGGCAGGTGGACGATCTCGGCGTCCTCCTCGTCGTACTCGTCGACGATGTCGCCCACCAGTTCCTCGAGGCAGTCCTCGAGGGTGATCAGCCCGGCGATGGCGCCGTACTCGTCGGCGACGATGGCGAGGTGGAACTTCTCGGTCTGCATCTCGCGCATCAGCCGGTTGACGAGCTTGTTCTCGGGGATGAAGCGCACGGGCCGGACGAGATCGGTGACCGGACGGGCACCGCCGCCCTCACGCTCGACGCGCATCAGGTCCTTGGTGTACGCCAGGCCGACGACGTCGTCGTCCTCACCGTCGCCCAGCACCGGCAAGCGGCTGTAGCCGTGCTCGATCGCCACGTCGAGTGCGGTGGTGACCGTGGACAGGTACTCGATGGTGACCATGTCGGGGCGGGGCACCATCACCTCGCGGGCGACGGTGTCACCGAACTCGATGATGCTTTCGATGAGCTCGCGCTCCTCGTGCTCCACCACGCCTTCCTCGGCGGCGGTCTCGACGATGCCGAGCAACTCCTGCTCGTTGACGAACGGCCCCTTCTCGAGGCCCTTGCCCTTGACGATCACGTTGGTGAGCCCGATGAGGCCACGCGAGATCCATCGCAGGAGCGGGAACTTCACCAGGGCGCTCACCGGCCGCGCCGCCAGCTTCGCGGCCCGTTCGGGGTAGAGGACCGCGTAGGTCTTCGGCACGGCCTCGGCCAGCACGAAGAACACGATGACGTTGAGCACGACACCGATGGCCACACCGGCTCCGCCGAACAGGCGGTTGGCGAGAATACCGGTGAGGGTCGCCTGCACGGTCTGGCAGATGTTGACGGTGAGCAGCAACGGGTTCACCCAGCGCTCGGGCTCGCTCACCAGCCACAGCAGCGACTTGCCCGACTTGCTGCCGGCGTCGGCGAGGCTGGTCGCTCGGTGCTTGCTGATGCGGGACAGGCCCATCTCCGCGACGGCGAGGAACACCAGCACGATCAGCAGCAGGCCGATCGCGATCAGCATCCAGATGTCGGACTGCGCCAAGGCGATCACTCCTGCTCCTGTCGGAAACCTTCGGGTGCCGGACCGTGCCAGTGGTGGGCCTCGAGCAGGGCTCGCTCGCGGGCTCGCATCTCCTCGGCCTCCTCCGGCTCGGCGTGGTCGCGCCCGAGCACGTGCAGCACGCCGTGGACGATCAGCAGCGCGAGTTCGTCGTCGAGGGTGCCGGCATGATCGGGCGCCTGGCGTCGAGCGACGGCCGGGCACACCACGACGTCACCGAGCAGCAACGGCAGCTCACCGGGATCGACGGGCGCCCGGTCGGGGCCACGCGTCGCCCCGGCGGGCGCGACGACCTGGGTGACGTCGTGCGCATCGATGGGGAACGCGAGCACGTCGGTGGGGCCGTCCTTGCCCATGTAGTCGCGGTTCAGTTCGGCCATCTCCTGCTCGGCGACGAACAGGATGGAGAGCTCGGCGAGGCCGCGGACCCCTTCGTCGCGGAGCACCTGCATCGCGAGATCCTGCCACCGGTCGAGTTCGAGCGGGACGTCGGACTGCTCGTCCGCGCAGAACACTTCGGGCTCGCCGTCGCCACCGACGCGCGGTCGACCCGAGAGCCGTGGTCGGCTGGGGTCACCCATCGGTGCCGTCCGTGGTCACGTCGGTGGCGGGTTCAGGATCGGGATCGCGATCGGGTGCGACCGCGGCCGCCGGCGGCGTCGCTTGCGGGGAGCGTCGACCGCTGCGCTGCTCGGCCTGCTGCTGGGTCTGGCGCACGGTGGAGCGCTCGTACGCGGCGACGATGTCGGCGACGATGCGATGACGCACCACGTCGCCGGCACCGAGATGGACGAACCCGAGACCGTCGATGCCCTGCAGCGTACGTTCCAGACCGAGCAGGCCGGAGCGACCGTCGGGCACGTCGATCTGGGTGGTGTCGCCGGTGACGACCACCTTCGACCCGAAGCCGATGCGCGTGAGGAACATCTTCATCTGCTCGGGCGTGGAGTTCTGGGCCTCGTCGAGGATGATGAAGCTGTTGTTCAGCGTGCGGCCACGCATGAACGCGAGCGGTGCGACCTCGACGGCCTGACGCTCGAGCAGCTTCTGGGCGCCTTCCTGCTCGACCATGTCGTAGAGGGCGTCGTACAACGGCCGCAGGTAGGGATCGATCTTGGCCATCAGGTCGCCGGGCAGGAAGCCGAGTCGCTCTCCGGCCTCGACCGCAGGTCGCGTGAGGATGATCCGTTGCACCTGCTTGCTCTGGAGCGCCTGGACGGCCATGGCGACCGCGAGCCAGCTCTTGCCGGTGCCCGCCGGGCCGAGCCCGAACGTGATCACGTTCTGGCGGATGGCGTCGATGTACTTCTTCTGGCCGGCGGTCTTCGGCCGGACCGCACGTCCCTTCGCCCCGCGCATGATGTCGTCGCTGAGGACGGCGCTCGGGCGTTCGTCGTGGTGGACCATGTCGATGGCCCGTCCGAGGACGGCTTCGTCGAGGTGCTGACCACGCTGCAGCAGCATCACGAGCTCCTCGACGAGCCGGCCGGCCCGTTCGGCGTCGTCTCCCTCGAGGTGCACCTCGTTGCCGCGCACGACGATCGTCGCTCGCGGGAAGGCACGCTCGATCTGGCGCAGGAACACGTCGCGCGGGCCACACAGGGCCGGCATGACGTGTGGGCCGGGGACGACCACGGTGTAGGCGGAGGTGGCGGACGTCATGCAGGAGGGGCTGCGACGGTGGCAGCGGAGGGACTCATGTCGGTTCCAGGGTAGCGAATCGGAACCGCGAGCAGGACGGATCAGCTGCGCGTCGGTGTGGAGCGGTCACGGTGAGCGTCTGCCGCCGGTCGATCGGCCGGTCGATCGGCCGGTCGATCTGCCGGTCGATCGATGAGGTGCTCGAGGTGCCGCGCCCCCAGCGCGAAGTCGGCGACGTAGTAGCGCTGGACCTCGATCTGGGACACCTCCGTCCCCGGCGAGACCATGTTGCCGGTGCGGTGCATCATCTCCGCGAAGGCCCCGGCCTCGGACGGTTGGTGCACCTGGGGCACGTCGAACACCAACAGTGCCCCTTCGTCGGCCTCGAGCGCGAACGCCTCCTTCGACAACCGCACGAGGGTGCCCTTGGCGACATGGGCCGGATGCACGACGACCCAGAGGATGTAGTGGACCACGCTCCGCAGCGTGTGCTCGGGGTAGTGGTGGTCGAAGTAGGCCCTGCTCAGGTAGCGCGTGGCGGCGATGTCGGTGGCGATCATCGCGGCTGCCACCGGGTCCTGGTCCTGCCAGGCCACCCAGAGCCGGTTCGACGGGTCGCTCAGGAGTTCATCGAACTCGTGGCGGTAGAAGGTCTCGCGGGTGACGGCTTCGGTGGCCATCGGCCGGTAGGCCAGCTCGTAGAGGTGCCACAGCTTCTCGCGGAGCTCGGGGCTGGTGACATTGCTGTGGCGGGTGACGAACACGACGCCTCCTTGTCATTGGTCTGGCGATTCGTCAAGGAATGCTCAACCTCGGTCGCGCGCAGCGCGCGCACGACAACACCCCTTGCGTTTCTCCGCCCGCTTCCTTACGATACTGAGACGTACCAGCCGGCGGGCGGATGGGTCGTTCAGGCGGGCCCGTAGTCGTCGGCCCACAGCGAGGCAGGCGAGCCGTGACAGCCATCCCATCGAAAGCGATCTGGGCGTACCTGCTGGTGGGCTGCGCCGCGTCGATCGCCGCGATGCTGGTGGGCGACGGGATGGCGGTCGGCGTCTACACCTTCGCCGCCGCCCAACTCCCCCTCGTGATGTGGTGGTCGTACCGCACCTACGACGTCCCCAAGGGCATGGTGCTCGCGCTCACCGGCGTCGGCCTGAGCTTCGCCGCCGGCGCTGCGATCGAGTCGATCTTCGGCGACACGGGCACGCCGCTGTTCATCAGCAACCTGTTCGCCCTCGTCGGTGCCATCGTCATCACCGTCGGCATGTCGATGCTCGTCCGTCGCCGTCGGGGCATGAACGCCGCCGGCGTGCTCGGCGACGCGCTCATCGTCGGCCTCGGCAGCTGGCTGATCTCCTGGGTCGCGTTCCTCGAGCCGACGCTCCGCCTGAGCGACGAGCCGGTCCTGTCGTCGCTGGTCGCCGGCTTCTACCAGCCGACCGGCTCCGTGATCCTGTTCCTGATGGCGGTGTACCTCTTCACCGAGAGCACCTCCAACGTCGCCTCGTGGCTCATCGGCGGCACCGTGCTGCTGATGCTCGTCGGCGACCTGATCTACGCACTCGTCACGGCGGGCCACGTCGGCGACGGCATCCTCGTGCTGTCGACCGCGCTGTACACGATGGCCTACTTCACCGTCGCCGCCGCCTTCATGCACCGCAGCGTCACGGCGATCGAACACTCGCAGGGCACCGGCGATTCGCAGCGGCTCCTCGGTCGCCTCATCATCACCACGTCGTCGTTGGTGTTCCCCGTGATCGTGCTCGCCGCATCGGGCCCGCAGGACACCGCCGACCAGATCGTGCGCAGCATGTCGGCGTTGGTGCTCGCCGGCGCGGTCACCCTGCGCGTCGTGTTCTCGGTGCGGGCCAACAGCGATGCGCAGGCCGAACTGCTGCGCGCCGCGCAGACCGATCCGCTCACCGGGCTCCCCAACCGCATCCTGCTGCTCGAGCAGATCTCGTCCTACGTCCACGAGGCGTGGCGGGCCGATCGCGAGCCCACGCTGTACTTCGTCGACCTCGACCGCTTCAAGAACATCAACGACTCGCTCGGCCACTCCGCCGGCGACGAGGTGCTCCGCATCGTGGCGGAGCGACTGGTGAACGCCGCGCCACCCGAGGCGATGGTCGCCCGGCTCTCGGGCGACGAGTACGTCGTGCTCGACCCGACCACGAAGACGCTGGGATCGGCCTCCGCGCTCGCCGAGCGGCTGCTCGCCGTGTTCCGCGAGCCGATCGCGCTCGCCCAGGGCGACGTGTTCGTCACCGCGAGCATCGGCGTGTCGTCGATCGACTCGATGGCGGCCAAGCCCGAGGACGTCCTGCGCCACGCCGACACGGCGATGTACCGGGCGAAGGACTCTGGCCGCAACTGCATGGCGTTCTACGACGAATCGATGCACGAGCGCATCGCCCACCGCTTGTCGGTGGAGACCGCGCTGTACCGGGCGCTCGACCGTCACGAACTGCGGATGTTCCACCAGCCCATCCTCGACCTCGACACCGGCGAGGTCGTCGGCTTCGAGGCCCTCATGCGCTGGCAGCAGGGTGACGGCACGATCGTCTCCCCCGCCGAGTTCATCCCCATCGCCGAGGACACCGGCACGATCGTGCCGATCGGCGCGTGGGCGCTGCTCGAGTCACTCACCCAGCTTCGTCGGTGGATCGACGACTCGGTCTGCAGCCCGCAGGCCACGATGTCGGTGAACGTGTCGCCCCGTCAGCTCGCCGACCCGAGCCTGCCGTCGATCGTGAGCGAGGCCCTTGCCCGGTCGGGCGTCGACGCCAGCCACCTGTGGATCGAGATCACCGAGAGCGTGATGATCAGCGAGCCCGAGCTCGCCCTGGCGACGCTGCAGAAGATGAAGGCGCTCGGCGTGCGGGTCGCGCTCGACGACTTCGGTACGGGCTACTCCTCGCTGTCGCTGCTCCAGCGCTTCCCGCTGCAGCGGATCAAGATCGACCGGGCCTTCGTGCAGGGCGTGGCCGACAACCCGAGCGACAGGGCGCTGGTGCGCACGATCATCGCCATGGGTCAGTCGCTCGGCCTCGACATGGTGGCCGAAGGCGTCGAGAGCCTGCACCAGATCCAGGTGCTGCACGAGCTCGGGTGCCGCAAGGCGCAGGGCTACCTGATCAGCCACCCGGTGCCGGCCGACGCGATGCGGTCCACCGTGTCGGCGCTCGAGCGCATCGGCCGCTTCCCGCTGCTGCGCGGCGAGCACCGCGCCGGCCAGCTCTGATCCCGCACCCGACCTGATTCGGTCGATCAGTCGTCGGGGCGCCAGCGCCGTGACGACTTGCGTTCGGCGTGCTGCTTCTTGTCCGACAGCCGGGCCCGCACGGCCGAGCGCGACGGCTTGGTCTTCCGGCGAGGTACCTCGCCGATCGAGGCGGTGTCGATCCGCTCCAGCAACCGCTGCAGCGCATCGGCACGGTTCCGCACCTGCGAGCGGTGCTCGGACGACCGCAGCCGCACCTCGTCGCCGAGGCGGTCCCGCACCCGTGCGACGTCGGCCTCGCGGCCGCGCAGCTGGGTGAGGTCGCAGCGCAGCTCGACCTGGGTGCTCGAGGTGTTCACGTGCTGGCCGCCGGGTGCCGACGACCGCATGAACCGCCACGCGAGCGAGGCCTCGGGGACGACGAGGCCGCGAGCGGTCGTGTGGTCGTCGGGGCCGAGGGCGTTCACGACGGGCACGCTACGTGCTCGATCGTCGGACGCTCCGCCCAGTTCCGGCACGGCGGGCCGGTGGCGATCAGTGGCGATCAGTGGCGATCGGTCGGGATCAGTCTCGGCGGCTGCGACGGCGACCGCGATCGCCCTCGGCGTTCGCGGTGGGCGCCGAGTTGGTGAGCGGCCCGATGCGCTCGACGATCTCCTCGATCGTCGGTGCAGGCCCGGCGACGCGGGCATCGAGCGCCCGGCGCATCGACGCGAGGTGCTCGGGCGAGGTGCCACAGCACCCGCCGACGATCCGCGCCCCCGCGTCCGCCGCCATCTGGGCGTAGCTCGCCATCAGCTCGGGCGTGCCCGAGTAGACGATCTCGGTGCCTTGGAACTGCGGGATGCCGCAGTTGCCCTTCGAGATGACCGCGCTGTGCTCGCCGGAGCACATCGACAACACGGTGACGAGGATGTCGCTCGCGCCGACGCCGCAGTTGGCACCGAAGGCCAGCGGCGCGACCTCGAGGCCGTCGAAGGCACGCACGAGCGCATCGGGCATCACGCCCATCATCGTGCGGCCGGCGGTGTCGAACGAGCAGGTCGCCGTGTACGGCATGCCCTCGGCGATCGCTGCCTTCGATGCGGCGCGCACCTCCTCGACCGACGACATGGTCTCGATCCAGATGACGTCGACGCCACCTTCCTTCAGGCCCTGGATCTGCTCGCGGAAGCTGGCGATCGCGACGTCCTCGGTGAGGGCACCGAGCGGCTCGAACAGCTCGCCGGTGGGGCCGACGGAGCCGGCCACCACGACCGGGCGATCGGCTGCGTCGGCGATCTCACGGGCGAGTTCGGCGGCGCGACGGTTGATTTCGACGACGCGGTCCTGGGCGTGGTGGAGCTTGAGCCGCTGGGCCGTGCCGCCGAAGGAGTTCGTGAGGATGATGTCGGCACCGGCATCGACGAACTGCTGATGCAGCCACCGGACGTGCTCGGGGTGCTCGTGGTTCCACAGCTCGGGCGCGTGACCCGCCATGAGGCCGCGCTGGAAGAAGTTGGTGCCGGTGGCGCCATCGGCGAGGACGACGTCCGTGGTGGCGAGCAGTTCGGCGAGCGTGGTCCGCATCGGTGTGGGTCTCCCGGGAGGGTCGGAACGGGAGGTCAGGCTAGTGCGGGCACGGGTCACTCCCCCGTGATCACTCCCCGGTGATGGCCGGGTCGAACGGGTGCCGGGAGAACACGTCGCGCAGCATGGGCTCGAAGTGTTCGAGCGGCTTCGTCGGATAGGTCGGGTCGAACGACGCCTGGTCCCACCGCTCGCAGAACGTCGCGCAGCTGTCGAACCACGGGTGGTCGCGATAGGCGTCGCGGGCGTTCGGATCGATGCCCACGTGGTGGCCGTAGTACAGCTGCTGGAAGATGCCGTGCATGTTGACGACCCAGGTGACCTCGGCGCGGACGTAGGGCCGGATGATCGCGGCCGCGAGCTGCGAGTGGTTCTCCGGGGCGAGTTCGTCACCGATGTCGTGCACGAGCGCGGCGACGATCATCTCGATGTCGGCGCCGTCGGCCTCGGCCCGCGTGGCGCTCTGCAACGAGTGCTCGTAACGACTGACCTGGTAGCCCTCGAGGCCGCCGCCGAGGCGGCGGAGGCTCTCGATGATCCGGTCGGGCGTGCGTGCGATGTACTGCGCCTCGAGCCCGTGGAGGTACTCGTACTCGGCCTTGGTGCCGTCCTTCATCTGGGTGAAGGCGACCTGTGTGGTGCTCATCGATCGTTCCTGTTCGTGTGCTGGTGCAGGTGGGCCACTGGTCCGGGTCGTCCGGGTGGTCCGGGTGGTCCGGGAGGTCCGGGAGGTCCGGCTACGGGGCGAGGCTCGCGAACGAGCGGGTGAGGTTGCGGCGCAGCACCCGGTAGCGGCTGCGCGGGGCGTCGTGGTCGATGTAGCAGCCCTGCAGGTGACGCATGCCCTCCTGCGGGTCGAAGCCGGTGCGGCCGTGGAGCACCCGGTCGTTCGAGAAGACTGCTGCCTCGCCCGCGTTCAGCAGGAACCGGATCTCGAACGCAGGGTCGGCGAGCAGTTCGGCGAGCCGCCGGCGCGCCCGGTGGAAGGCCTGGGTCTGCTCGACCGACATCAGCGGGATGTGGTCGAGGCGGGGGCTGTAGTGGAGTCCGGTGACGCGACGCTTGTGGTCGACGTCGACGATGGGACGGTGCGAGTCGAGCGCGGTGTCGTCGTCGCGGAAGTGGAATCGCACGACGGTGTCGATCAGCAGGTCGAGGCCCTCGGGGTCCTCGCTGCGCAGCTGGTCGGTGACGGCGATCGCGTCGACGAGGGTGCTCAGCCCGCCGCTGGTCTCGTTCACGAGGCAGTGCAGGAGCTGGATGCCGGGGGTGGGCACGCGGTACGGGTTGTCGGTGTGGGGGCCGAGCGGCACCGGGCTGTAGGCCAGGTCGTTGGCCTTGGGTACCGAGCGCACGTCGAAGTAGCGGCCGAAGTTGGTCTCGCGCACGTACCCGAACCGGGTGGCGATGTCGAGCACGGTGAGCTCGGTGGTGGGCGAGTCGTGCACGACGATCGTGCCGTAGGCGAGGAAGTCGTGCAGCGCCGCTTCGAGCCCGGCGGGGTCCTGCAGGCGCCGCCAGTCGTGCCGGGGCGGGGACCCGAGGTCGGATCGCCAGGCGATGGGATCGGGGCAGCCGTCGTCGGGATCGATCGCGATCGCCAGTTCGTCGGCGGCGAAGCGCTCCTCGTGCCCGTCGCTGAAGCGGGCCCAGACGGTCGTCGTGTCGTCGGCGGCGTTGACGGTGTCGACGGTCGCGTCCGTGATCGACAGGTCGAGTGGCAGCAGGTGTGGGTCGAACAACCGCTGGTCGCTCACCAGGTCGAGCTGCGATGCGTCACGGCTCTGCTCACGCAGCCACAACGCGGGGACGGGCTGCGAGGTCCCGTCCACGGTGACGAGGAGCACGGGCGCTCCTCCTGACGAATCGATCGAGAAGCTCACGGCGCTCACGTCGCTGAGCGTAGACCTCCGACGGCCGCCCGGAAGTGGTCCGGTCGGGAGCGGGCGCAACGCGCCCGAGGTCGATGGTGTCGGTCGGGTCAGGGGCAGCCGACGCCGTGCAGGGCGGCACACGGCGGGCAGAGCCGTGCCGGTCCGTCGGGCGTGCTCCACGACCTGGCCTGCGGCGATCCGCAGGACATGCACGACTCGTCACGAGCCGCCGGAGGGGGCGGCGACTGCTCAGCGGTGGTCGCCTGCGGTGCTCGGTGCGGGTCGGTCACGGCCGCCACGGTAGACGACGAGCACCGACCATCGACTTGACCTCGGTGGGGCGATGTACTTAACATCTTCGTTAACTACGATCGAGGGAGGACAGCAATGGCAGACACCGGCCTGCTCGAACGCGGCGACCGACGCGAGATCGATCTCGACCGTGCCTTCGCTGCCCTCGCCGATCCCACCCGGCGCGCCATCGTCAGCCGACTCGCCGAGGGTGAGTGCAGCGTCAACCAGCTCGCCGCCCCGTTCGCGATCAGCCTGCCGGCGATCAGTCGGCACCTGAAGGTGCTCGAACAGGCCGGTCTCATCAGCCGTGGCCGCGACGCCCAGCGACGGCCGTGCCGGCTCCGCCTCGACGCGCTCGATGCCATGGGCCGCTACGTCGTCCACACCCGTTCGGCGTGGGAACAGCGACTCGACCGCCTCGAGCAGTTCCTCGCCACCGACCCGACCGCCGGTGACCACGGCGACGCCGAACCCCGTACCGACACACCCTCGAAGGGAACCCCGTCATGACCCAGCCCACCACCGCCGTCAACACCTCGCCCGAGCCGTCGGGCGGTTCCCCGCTCGAGACGTGGTCGCTCGATCGGGAGATCGTGCTCACCCGCGTCATCGCCGCACCTCGTGAACGCGTCTTCGCCGCGTTCACGTCACCGACGATCGGCGAGTGGTTCGGCCCCCACGGGTACGGGTGCACCACCCACGAGTTCGAGGCGCGCGTGGGCGGTCGCTGGCGGTTCGACATGTTCGGCCCGGCGGGCGAGTCCTGGCCGAGCCGGATCGAGTTCCTCGAGATCGTGCAGGACGTGCGGATCGTGTTCGACCACGGCTCCGACATCGACGACGACCCCGAACGCTTCCGCGTCACCCTCACCTTCGACTCCCAGCAGGACGGCAAGACGGTGTTGAGCCTGCGCCAACTGCACCCCACCGTCGAGCAACGGCTCAACGGCATCGGCTTCGGCGCGGTCGAGCTCGGCGGTCAGACCCTCGACAAGCTGGCCGCCTTCATCGCCTGATCATCCGCTCGGGCGCGGTCATCGGGCGACACTCATCGGGCGACACTCATCGGGCGACACTCATCGGGCGACACTCATCGGGCGACACTCATCGGGCGAACAGCACGCCCGGGTTCATGATCCCGGCAGGGTCGAGCGCCTGTTTGATCGCTCGCATGGTGGTGAGCTCGCCGGCCGACCGGTTCAACGGCAGCCACTTCGCCTTGGCGGTGCCGATGCCGTGCTCGGCGCTGATGCTGCCGCCGCACGCCACCACGTACCGATAGACCTGCTCGTCGAGCGCGTCGGCGTCGGGCGCCGCCCCGGTGACGTTGACGTGGATGTTGCCGTCGCCCACATGACCGAACTGCCACGTGACCGCGTCGGGCTCGACCGCGCGCACCACCGATGGCACCGTGGCCATGAACTCGGCGAGACCAGCGATCGGCACGGTGACGTCGAACTTGTGGGGCACGCCGACGGTGTTGATCGCCGCGGTGTGCTCCTCCCGATAGCGCCAGAGCACCGCACGTCTCACCGCGTCGTGTGCGACGGCTACATCGACCACACCCGTTGCATCTGCAACGGCCTCCGCGAGCAGATCGGTGGGATCGCTGTGGGCGCTGACCTCCACGAGGACGTACGCGGGACACGGGCGCTCGAACGGCAACGAGTAGCCGAAGGCCGAGGCCACGAGCGCCACGCCGTCGTGGAGCACGATCTCGGCGGCGTCGAGCACGTCGAGCGAGGAACGCCACCCGGACACGGCGGCGATCGCCGAGACGAGCGACTCGAATGCGACGAACGCCGTGACGGTGTGTGCGTGTGCCGGGACGAGTCGGAGTCGTGCCGCGGTCACGATGCCGAGCGTGCCCTCGCTGCCGCAGAGCAACCCCGCCAGGTGATAGCCGGTGTTGTCCTTGAGCAGGCCCGACAACCGGCTGACGACCTCGCCGGTCCCCATCACCGCTTCCACGCCCAGTAGCTGCTCGCGCGTGCCGCCGTAGCGGAGCACGTTGATGCCGCCGGCGTTGGTGGCGATCGAGCCGCCGATGGTGGCAGTGCCTCGTGCCCCGAAGTCGACCGCGTACCGGAGCCCCGCCGCTGCGGCCGCCTGCTGTACCGCCTCGACGGTCGCACCCCCACCGACAGTGATCTGCTTCGCAGCGACATCGACCTCGCCCACGTGGTCGAGGCGGCGGAGATCGAGCACGAGTTCACCGGCGAGCGGCACGCCGCCGCCCACCATCCCGGTGTTGCCGCCCTGGGGGACCACCGGCACACCGTGACGACGACAGACGTCGAGCACGCCGGCCACCTCGGCGGTGTCGGCCGGGCGCACCACGGCGGGCGTCGAGCCGCGGAACCGCCCGGTCCAGTCGACCTCGTGCGTGGCCACGACGTCGCGGTCGGTGACCACGTGCGCCGAGCCGACGACGTCGACGAGCTCGCGCAGCACCACCGCATCCACGCCGCCGACCGTATCCCTCTCGGTCACCGATCGGCGATCGTCAGCGGATCAGTTCGAACTCGTCCGGGACGATCTGCTTGGTGCGCCGCCAGTACTCGAGCAGCGTGAACGGCCAGTTCTGGGCGACGCGGCCGTGCTCGTTCTTGTACCAGCTGTTCACCGGGCTCCAGCCCCACGCCATCGCCCGGTTCTCGGCGTCGACGGCGGCGTTGAACTCGTCGTGCACGTCGCGCTTCACGACGATGGCCGCAGCGTCGTTGGCGACCACCTCGCGCACGAGGCCGAGGATCATCCGCACCCCGCACTCGCTGAAGTAGATGATGCTGCCGTTGATGACGATGTTGGTGTTGGGGCCGTAGAGGCACCAGAAGTTCGGGAAGCCCGGGATCGACACGCCCAGATAGGCGCGGGCGTCGCCGGCCCACTGCTCGTGCAGGTCGACACCGTCCTGGCCGGTCACCTGCATCGGCGTGAGGAACTTCGACGCCTGGTAGCCGGTGCCGTAGATGATCACGTCGGCGTCGACGTGCGAGCCGTCGGCCATCGCCACACCGGTGGCATCGACGCCAGCGATGCCGTCGGTGCGCAGGACCACGTTGTCGCGCTTGAGGGTCGTGGCCCAGATGCCGTTGTCGCGCACCGCACGCTTCGCGCCCGGCGGGTAGTTCGGGATCACCTTGTCGAGCAGATCGGGCCGACCGGCGAACTGTTCGCGGTAGTACTCGAGCAGCATCTGCTTGCCGAACTCGCTGATCTCGTTCACCGAGGAGCCGTCGCCCTGCCAGTTCGGGTCGACGCGCACACTCTCGAGCGCCCCGTCGCCCATCCGCCAGAAGATGGCGAACCGGTTGAGTTCGCTGTAGGTGGGCACGTGGCCGTAGAGCCAACGCAGCCCCGGCGCGATCTCGTCGTGGTAGTCGGGTGTCGGCGCGATCCACGGTGGCGTGCGCTGGAACACCGTCACGTGACCGGCGACCTTCGCGACCTCGGGGATGAACTGCAGCGCGCTCGCACCGGTGCCGATGACCGCGACCCGCTTGCCGGTGAGGTCGAGGTCGTGGCGCCATTCGGCCGAGTGGAAGTACTCGCCCTGGAAGTCCGCGATGCCGTCGATGGTGGGCCACAGCGGGCGGTTCAGTTGGCCGACAGCTGAGATGACGGCGTCGCCGGTGATCGTCTCGGCGACGCCGTTGCGCAGGTAGTGCACGGTCCACTGCTTGGTCTCGTCGTTCCACGCTGCCGACTGCACCGCGCTGCCGGAGCGGATGTGCGGACGCACGCCGAAGGCCTCGGCGCAGTCGCGGAAGTACTGCTCGAGCACGCCTTGTGGCGAGTAGTGGAACGGCCAGTCGTGGCGCTGGGCGAAGGAGTAGCTGTAGTTGTGATTCGGGTTGTCGACCCGGCAGCCCGGGTAGACGCTCTCGTGCCAGGTACCACCGACGTCGTCGTTCTTGTCGAGGATGGTGAACGACACGCCGGCCTGCTGGAGGCGGTGGGCGGACAGCAGCCCCGACATGCCCGAGCCGATGATGACCACGTGGAACGCCCGGCCGGGCGCGACCTGCGAGAGGTGCCATCCCGGTGCGCGGCGGTCCTCGCCGCGATAGGCGAGTTCCTCCTCCACCAAGGGCAGGTACTCCCCCATCGGCGCGCCGCCGACGATGTACTCGAGGATCTGCTGCAGCTCGGCGTCGGTGGGCACCGGCGCGGGCCGACATCCGCCGTCGCGGTACGCGCTCAGTACGCGCAGCGCGGTCGCACGGACCTCGGCCTGCTGCTCGTCGGTGAGGCCGCCCTGCGGCATCCCCATCAACAACGGGTCGGGTCGCAGGTGCGGCGCGAGCAGCGTCAGGTCGCCGGTGAGGTACGCGAGCGCCGGCAGCAGCGGCGGCAGCTCGGCCTGTTCGAGGGCGGCCCCGATGTCGTCGTCGGTCTCCGTGATCGGCACCACGCCGTGCAGGAACGGGCTCGGCGAGGCGGTGACGTCGATCCCCGAACTCGGACCCGTCACGCGTCGACACCCTTCGGCGCCTGCTGGCTCATGAAGCCGAACATGTAGCCGGCCACTCGGCGCATCTGGATCTCCTCGGCGCCCTCGGTGATGCGGTAGCGACGGTGGTGGCGGTAGATGTGCTCGAACGACTTGTGGCGGCTGTAGCCCATGCCACCGTGCACCTGCATGGCCCGGTCGGCGGCCTCGCAGCAGAGCCGGTTGGCCCAGTAGTTGCACATCGAGACCTTGTCGCTCTGGCTGAACGCGCCGTACTTGTCCATCGACCAGGCGGTCTTGTGGATGAGGGCGCGCAGCATCTCGCACTGGGTCTGCAGCTCGACGAGCGGGAACTGGATCGCCTGGTTGCTGGCGAGCGGCTTGCCGAACGGCTTGCGCTCCTTCGCGTACGTCACCGACTCGTCGATGCAGTACTGCGCGGCACCGAGGCTCGACGCGGCCTGGCGGATGCGGTTCTCGTTGAAGAAGTGCTGCACGACCTGCAGGCCCTTGCCCTCGCCACCGAAGATCGCGCTGTGCGGCACGCGCACCTCGGTGAGCCGGATGTGCGCGTGGTCGGTGGGCATGTTGAAGGTCCACAGGTATTCGAGGATCTCGAAGCCAGGGCTCTTGGTCGGGACCAGGAACGCGGTGATGCCGCCGCCGTCGCCGGCCTTGCCACTGGTGCGCGCCATGATCATGTCGTACTGGGCCTTGTGGATGCCGGTGTTCCAGGTCTTCTCACCGTTGATGATCCACTCGTCGCCGTCGCGGACCGCGGTGGTCTCCATGTGGGTCGCGTCGCTGCCGTGGTTCGGTTCGGTGATGCCGAACGCGAATCCCTTGCGGCCCTCCGCCAGGTCGTCGATCCACTCGGCCTTCTGCTCGTCGGTGCCGTAGGCGATCATCAGCAGCAGGCCGACGTTGTTGCCCACGATCGAGTGCTCGTTCTGCAGGTCGTTGTGGAGGCCGAGTCCCTTGCGAGCGAAGTGCTCACGGATCACGGCCATGCCGAGGTTGGTGCCGTTGCGGCCGCCGTACTCCTCCGACAGCGGGTAGCGGTAGTGGCCGGCCTGATCGGCGAGACGCTTGGCCTTGCCGAGCAGCTGCTCCCACTCCTCGTTGGGGAGACCCTGGTTGTCCCAGTCGGTGCGAGCGTCCTCACGACGGTGGTCGAAGAAGCGGATGTTGTCGTCGGCGTTCTCGAGCGGCTTGATCACCCGCTCGATGAACTCGTCGAGCTCGACGAGATAGTCGGACAGTTCCTGCGGCAGGTCGAAATCCATGCCGTGAGCATTCTCCCCGACGGCGGGTCGGGACGAGCCGGACGGACCGGCCGCACGGCCACGGGACCCCGGTCCCGGCGTGCGAGACTGCCAGCATGACCGCAACGTTCACGCGCATGGATCAGTCGACCGCCGAGGAGTGGGCCGCCATCGGGGCCGAGACCAGCCGCAATCAGGGCCGGGTCGCCGACCGCATCCTGATGCTGCTCGAGTCGCTGTCGGACATCACCGACGGCTTCGCCACCGACCAGCTCACGCACTGCCTCCAGACCGCGACGCTCGCCGAGCGGGCCGGCGCGGACGACGAGGTGATCGTCGCGTCGCTGTGCCACGACATCGGCAAGGCGATCAGCGTGCCGAACCACGGCGCGATCGCCGCCGAAATGCTCAAGCCGTACGTTCGTCCCGACGTGTTCCACATGATCAAGAACCACCAGGACTTCCAGGGCCGCCACTACTACGGCCATTTCGGGATGCGCACCGACCTTCGCGAACAGTTCCGCGACGAGCCGTGGTACGCCCTGTGCGAGGCGACACCGAGCCGCTCGCCCACTTCGAGCCGCTCGTGCGTGAGGTCTTCGCCCGCCCTCGCTACTGAGCGACGGGGGCCGCCGGCCCGGCCGGACCGGGGCCGACGCCTGCGTCGTCCGCGATGTCGGTGATGTCGGTGATGTCGGTGATGTCGGTGATGTCGGTGATGTCGGTGATGTCGGTGATGTCGGCGGCGGGCGACTGCGGCAGCGACACGACGAATCGAGAGCCGCCGATGGCACTCGGCTCCCACCAGGCCCGCCCGCCGTGCAGATGGGCGAAGGTGCGCACGAGGAACAGCCCCACCCCGCTGCCGGGTCGCACGGTCGCCGCAGCGCCGCGCACGTACGCGTCGAACACGGTCTCCTGGATCGGTTCCGGCAGGCCGGGCCCGTCGTCGTCGACGTGGACGAGCACGTCGCCACCCGAGCGGCAGGCGCCCACGACCACTTCGGTGCCGGGCGGTGTGTGCTTGATCGCGTTGGCGACGAGGTTCTCGAGGATGCGGCTCACCAGGACCCGGTCGGCGGTCACGGGGCCGTCACCGACCTCGACGTCACCCCGTCGGACGTGGTGCGTCTCGGTGGGGTGGGCCCGCACGACGTCGTCGACCAGGGCAGAGAGATCGACAGGGCTGCGGGTGGCGGCGACGTCCTGCACGCGGAGCCGCTGCGCTGATGCGAGATCGGCCAGCACCTCCACCGTGTGGCGTGCGTCGGCGCTGATCCGCTCGGCCATCTCCCGGCGCTGGTCCTCGGTCATCATCGAGCTCCGCTGCGCGAGCGTCTGCGACATCAGCGAGACGGCGGCCAGGGGCGAGCGGAGGTCGTGAGAGACGGCGGCGATGAGCGCGTCGCGCTCCTCGAGCGTCATCGACTGTCGTTCGACGAGGGCGTGGAGGCGCTCGTTGATCTCGTGCAGGTCGGCCCGGTGCTGCTCGAGTTCGACGACGAGGTTCTCGTTCTTCAGGTCGGCCTCGAACGACGCCATGAGGACACGGTTGGACTCGGCGAAGATCACGTAGGCGTAGATCGCTGCGAGCACGAGCGACAGACACAGCACGACCGAGTAACTGCCGTCGAAGGTGGCGAAGCCCACCAGGCCGATCAGCACCTCCGGGAGCGCACCCGCCAGGAAGGCGCGCCGGTCGGGCGAACATCCCGAGGCCAGCACGCTCAGGCTGCCGACGAGGGCGAAGAGCATGATCGCCTGCCACTCGGGCTGCTCGGGACGCACGAGCACGGGCAACAGGCCCCAGGCGACGCCACCGAACCCGGTGATGATCGAGAACTTCGTGATCGACCGTGCCGGATCGGCAGCGGCATCGCGCTCGACGTGGATGTACGCGGCGATCATCCCGAGCGACACGACGACGCGGACGATCAACCAGGTGATCGTGCCCGACTCGTCCTGCGGATACAGGAACGCGGCGACCACGATGCTCGCCGCCATGGCGATGATCGCGCCGTAGCGCGCCGAGAGCAGCAGGGCGACGCGGCGACGATCGAGAACGCCGAGCTTGTCGCCGGCACCCGGACCGCTCGACGGCCTCTCCCCGACCTCTGCCACCGCGCCACTGTAGGTGGCCGAACCGCCCTCGGATGCAGCGTCGAGTTCGAGAACCGATCCAATCCGAAGAATCGTCCGGATCGGGGGGTCCGCTCGCTGACCCGTGCAGCGGGTCAGCGATGACCGGGATCAGCCGGCGGTGACCGCCTCGAGCGCCGTGGCCGCACGCTCGACACCCGACCGGGCGCGGATGGCGCCGCCGATGTCGGCGAGCCGGGCACGCAGCGCCGTGTCGGCGAGCAGGCCGTCGATGGCGCCGGTGAGCTCGTCGTCGGTGAAGTCGTAGGTGCGGAGCCGGATGCCGAAGCCGGTCTCGTGCACCCGTTGTGCGTTGTCGTACTGATCCCAGAACAACGGCAGGACGATCATCGGCTTGCCGAAGTGGAAGCTCTCGGTCGTGGTGTTGTTGCCTCCGTGGGTGATCACGAGGTCGACGAGGGGCAGCACGTTGGTCTGCGGCACCTGCTGCGCACCCCACATGTTGTCGGCCAGTTCGTACTCGTCGGCCTGCGGCCCCTTGCTCACGATGTACCGGTGCTTCGTGCGACCGAGCACGTCGACCAGTCGGCGCATCAGGTCGACGTCGGCCGAGCCGAGCGAACCGAGCGACAGGTAGATGAGCGCGCCCTCGCCGTCGCGGAGCTGCTCGGGCACCTCGAACGCCTGGTCGGTGGCGCGCACGGACGAGTCGAGCCGGGTCCAGGTGCGATCGAGCGGGCGGCGCTCGGTGTAGTCGACGACCTCCGGGTACAGGTACAGGTTGAGGTGCTCGCTCGTGTGGATGAAGTCGAGGTCGGGCAGCCCGGGGGCGCCGCACGAGCGGACCCACTCGTCGTAGGCCTGCCACATCGGCCGGTGCGTGCGGTCGTACTCGGCGCGGAACTCGTCCCAGCCGGTGCGGTCGTCGCTCGCGTAGCCGCTGAACACGGGGGGCACGTCGGGTCCGCGAACCTCCAACGGGTTGCAGCTCGCCATGCGCACGAACGGGACACCACCGGTGAGCAGCGCCGGGAAGCAGTTCACGTTGTCCTCGATGATCACGTCGGGCCGCTGGCGGGCGATGATCTCGCGCAGCTGCGGCTCGCAGTACATCGCCCCGTCGATCAACGCCTGCCACGTGGGCTGCACGAACGTCGTGAGCTGTTCGATCGTCGGCTTGCGGAACTCGGGCGAGGTGTCGCGGATGAAGTCGGTCCAGAACTGCCCGGCCGACTGTTCGGGCGCATCGGCCGGCGGCGGCTCCGACAGGTGCACGAGGTCCTCGACGAAGCCGAGGGTCTCGAGCCGGCCCTCCCACGAGGCCTCGGCGGCGAACACGACCCGATGGCCCCGTCGGCGCAGTTCGTTGCCGATGCCGATGCAGTTGTTCGTGGGCCCGTAGGCGCTCTCGGGCATGAACAGGAAGGTCTTCGCGGCCATGCGGCGGATCGTAGTCGTCACCGCTTTCGGGCAGCGGGGGTTCACTCGCGGGGTCGGTACGGTGCGAGGCGTGCAGCACCACTTCTCCCGCGACCTGATCGATCCCTCCACCGGCGCGCTGATCGCCACGGTCGACGACGCCTCCGCCGCCGACGTGGATCGGGCGATGCGTGCGGCCGCCGAGGCGGGCCGCAGCTGGCATCACGCGCTGCCGTCCGAACGGTCGAACGTGCTGCTGCGCCTGGCCGATCTCGTCGAACGCCACGCCGACGAACTGTGCCGGCTCGAGGTGGCCGAGACGGGCAAGCCGTGGCCGGTGATGCGCGAGGGCGAGCTGCCGTTCGCGGTCGACAACCTCCGCTTCTTCGCGGCCGCGGCCCGCGGCGTCGACGGGAGTGCGGCCGGCGTGTTCAGCGCCGGGTACACGTCCATGCTGATCCGTCGGCCCGTGGGCGTCGTGGCAGCGATCACCCCGTGGAACTTCCCGCTGATCATGGCGATCTGGAAGATCGGCGCAGCGCTCGCGGCAGGCTGCACGGTCGTGCTCAAGCCAGCGCCGGCCACGCCCCGGTCGTCGATCCGGCTCGCCGAGCTGGCGCTCGAAGCAGGCCTCCCCGCCGGCGCGTTCACCGTGGTGACCGGCGACGCCGAGGTGGGCGAGGCGATGGTGACCCATCCGCTCACCGACATGGTCACCGTCACCGGGTCTACGGCCACCGGCCGCCGGATCATGGCCCTCGCGTCGGGGCGCCCGGCGCGTGTGCACCTCGAGCTCGGCGGCAAGGCGCCGCTGCTCGTGTTCGCCGACGCCGACCTGCAGGCCGTCGGCCAGGCCGCCGCCCTCGCCGCCAGCTACAACAGCGGCCAGGACTGCACCGCGGCCACGCGCGTGTACGTCGAGCGCAGCGCACACGACCGCCTGGTCGAGTCGCTCGCCGAGACGATGCGCGCTGTCACCCTCGGTGCGCCCGACGACGGTGCCGACATCGGCCCGCTGATCTCGGCGGCCCATCGCACCCGGGTGCACGGCTTCGTCGACCGGGCGGTCGATGCGGGGGCGCGGGTGCTCGCCGGCGGCGCCCCGATCGACCGGGACGGATGGTTCTTCCCGCCCACCCTGCTGGTCGGCGTCGACCAGCGGTCCGAGGTCGTGCAGGACGAGGTGTTCGGCCCCGTGCTCACCGTCATCCCGTTCGACACCGAGGACGAGGCGATCGCGCTCGCCAACGACAGCGCCTACGGATTGGCCTCGTCGGTGTGGACGCCGCAGATCGACCGGGCGCTGCGGGTCACGCACCGCATCCGTGCCGGGGTCACCTGGATCAACGACCACCTCCCGATCGCGAGCGAGATGCCCCACGGCGGCCGGGGCGCCTCCGGGTTCGGCAAGGACATGGGCCACGACGCCGTCGCCGACTTCACCGTCGCCCACCACGTGATGATGAAGCACCTCGAGCCGGCACCCCGGGAAGGGTTCCGCCCGGCCTGACGCCGGCCCGGGAAGCGGCCCGGACGCGACGATGGCCCGCCGTCGCCGGCGGGCCATCGGTCACGAACCTGGTGTGGCTCGACCGGTACCGATCTGATGCCGATCAGGGACCGGTGAAGACGCGGCCCTTCGAGAGGTTGGGGCTGCTCACGGTGCCGGCGGCACGGTCGCTCTCGCGGCTCTTGGCCTCGGCGCGGCCGACGACCTGGTGGTGCACCTCGTCGGGGCCGTCGGCCAGGCGCAGGGTGCGCTGGCTGTGCCACATGTCGGCGAGCGGGAACCAGTGCGAGATGCCGGCGGCGCCGTGCATCTGGATGGCCTCGTCGATGATGTCGCAGCACTTCTCGGGCACCATCGCCTTGACGGCGCTCACCCACACGCGGGCCTCGGCGTTGCCGAGGGTGTCCATCGCCTTGGCGGCGCGCAGCACCATGAGGCGCATGGCCTCCACCTCGATGCGGGCCCGGCTGATCACCTCCATGTTCTTGCCGAGGTTGATCAGCTTCTTGCCGAAGCCCTCGCGGCTGAGGCCGCGATCGACCATCATCTCGATCGCCTTCTCGGCCGAACCGATGGAACGCATGCAGTGGTGGATGCGACCGGGGCCGAGGCGCACCTGGGAGATCTCGAAGCCCTTGCCCTCACCCCACAGCACGTTGCTCTTGGGCACGCGCACGTCGGTGAAGCGAAGGTGCATGTGGCCGTGCGGGGCGTCGTCGTTGCCGAACACGTCCATCGCCGCGACGATCTCGACGCCGGGGGTGTCCATCGGCACGAGGATCTGCGACTGCTGCTTGTAGGTGTCGGCATCGGGGTTGGTGCGCACCATGACGATCATGATCTTGCAACGCGGATCGCCGGCACCGGAGATGTAGAACTTCTCGCCGTTGATCACCCACTCGTCGCCGTCGAGCACGGCGCGGGTCTGGATCTGCTTCGCGTCGGAGCTCATGATGCCCGGCTCGGTCATCGCGTAGGCCGAGCGGATCTTGCCGTTCAGGAGCGGTTCGAGCCACTGCTCCTTCTGCTCGGGCGTGCCCACCCGCTCGAGCACCTCCATGTTGCCGGTGTCGGGGGCCGAGCAGTTGAGGCACTCGGAGGCCAGACGGTTCTTGCCGAGCTCGACCGCGATGTACGCGTAGTCGAGGTTCGACAGGCCCACGCCGGTCTCCGCGTTCGGCAGGAAGAAGTTCCACAGCCCGAGCTCGCGGGCCTTGGCCTTCGCGCCCTCGAGCAGCTCGAGCTGACCCGGTGCCCAGCTCCACCGATCGGCCCGGTTCTCGCCGAGCCGGTAGAACTCCTCGGTGATCGGCTCGACCTCCTCGGCGATGAACTTCTTCACGGCCTCGTAGAGCGGGCGGACGCCCTCGGACATCCGCAGGTCGAAGTCGTCCATGCTCGCCGTCTTCAGCGCACCACCAGCCATGCCGGTCACCTTTCGTCGTGGCCGTTCCCCGGCCCTCCCCTGTGTGCACCGGACCCTACCGATCGGCCTTCGGTGGGGCGAACCTCGGCGGGCCCGGCGTGTGGATTCGGGACCTTCCAGGAGCTCGGTCGCCGGCACACGGGTCACAGCTCGCGTTCGGCCAGTTCGCGGAACTCCTCGGGCACGGTGGCGTGTTCCGACAGCGCCGTGGATGCGTAGCCGACCGCTGCCCGACCGAACTTGCGCCTGACGGCGTCCATCGAGGTGTCGACGGCCCACCGCGCCGAACCCGTCGGCGATCCGGGACGGGCAGCCTCATCGGGCAGTACGGGCAGTTCGAGCTGCAGCACCGGCTGGTCGACGAGGTTCGACACCGAGATCGCGAGCAGCGAGATGGTCGCCTCGTCGGGATGATCGCCGAGCGCCGCGTACACGAGCTCCTCGGCGATCTCGGTGAGCGTCAGCGTGGTGGACACCGCCTCCTTGCCCGTTCGCGACCGGGTGACGGCGCGCATCCCGCGCTCGCGGCTGGAGAAACGCACGCGGACGGTGACGGTGCGCCCGGCCCGCTGCTTGGCGCGCAGGCGGCCGGCGACGCGATCGGCGAGATGGCCGAGCACCTGTCGCACGAGGTCGGGGCTGGGGTCGCGCCGACCGAACGCCGACTGGGCGCCGACCGACCCCGCGCGGCGGACGCCTTCGACCTTTCGCTCGTCGTCGTTGGCCGCGAGGGCGAACACCTTGGCCCCGATGGAGGAGCCGAGCAGTGACTGCAGCGCCGTGTCGCTGGAGGCAGCCAACTGGCCGATGGTGTGGATGCCGCGCTGGCGCAGCTTCTCCTGGGTGACCGGCCCGACGCCCCACACGAGGCCGACCGGGAGGGGCTCGAGGAACACTCGTTCGCGTTCGGGGTCGACGACCACGATGCCGTCGGGCTTGGCCACCTGTGAGGCGATCTTGGCGAGGTGCTTCGTGCGCGCCGCACCGACCGAGATGGGCAGGCCGATCTCGCTGCGCACGCGTTCGCGGATCGTGGCACCGATGGTGGCGGGCGGACCGAACAGGTGCACCGAGCCGGCGACGTCGAGGAACGCCTCGTCGATCGAGATGCGTTCGACGTGGGGCGTCATGTCGTACAGCACGGCCATGACCCGATCGGCGAGCCGCTGGTACTCGCCGAAGTGACCGCCGACGAAGACCAGATCGGGACACAGGCGCTTGGCCCGCCAACCGGGCATCGCGCCCTGCACCCCGAACCGCTTTGCCTCGTAGCTGGCTGCGAGCACGACGCCACCTGAGGCGCTGCCGCCGACGGCGATCGGGCGGCCGCGCAACGATGGATCGAGCAGCTGCTCGACCGATGCGTAGAACGCATCGAGGTCGGCGTGCAGGATCGTCGGGCCCTGTCCCACGTCGAGAACTCTAATCGAACACCTGTTCGATCGTCCAGCCTTCATGACCCCCGCGATGAGAGATGAGCGGCCGTGGCGCGCCCATCTCTCATCACGGCCGGGGCCGCCTCGAGGCCATGAGAGATCGGGGCGGCACCGCCACTCATCTCTCATCGCGAGCGTTCGACGGGTGTCAGCGGGTGAGGAGCCGCACCAGTGCCGACAGGCCGACGAGCACGATGACCCCGCGCAACAGCCGCGGGTCGAACCTGCGCCCGACCTTGGCGCCGATCTGGCCACCGATGGTCGAGCCGATGGCGATGGTACCGACCACCGCCCAGTCGACTTCGGTGGTGAGGATGAACACAACCGAGGCGACCGCGTTGACGGTGAGCGCGAGGACGTTCTTGCAGCCGTTGAGGCGTTGCAGATTGTCGTCGATGAAGATGCCGAGCGACGCGATGAGGATGATGCCCTGGGCCGCACCGAAGTAGCCACCGTAGATGCCAGCCGCGGCCACCACGGCCATGAGCGCCGGCGTGACGTCGCGGTGCAGCTGGATCGTGCCGCCGTGTTCGGCGGCCTCGGCGCGTGCCTGGCGACGCACGGCGAGGCGCTTGGAGATCGTCGGTTGCAGCACCACGAGGGTGAGCGCCACCACGATCAGCACGATGACCACGCTGTCGAAGACGTCGCTCGGCAGGATCAGCAGCAGGGTCGATCCGGTGAGCGCACCGACCGCGGACGCGGGGATGAGCTTCTTCAGCCGGGGACGCTGACCGGCGAGCTCGCGCCGGTAGCCGTACGCACCCGACAGCGAGCCGGGGACGAGGCCGATGTTGTTCGACACGTTGGCGATCAGCGGCGTGTAGCCGAGCGCCACGAGCGTGGGGAACGTGATCAGCGAACCAGAACCGACCACGGTGTTGATGGTGCCTGCGCCGATGCCGGCCAGCAGGATCGCGATGAAGTCACCGATCGACATGGCCTACGAGACGACGGTGCCACCGTCACACGTGATCACCTCGCCGACGGTGAACGCACCGGCCCGTGAGGCCAGGAAGATGGCGAGGCCGGCGATGTCCTCGGGCGTGCCGACACGGCCGCGAGGATTGCGGTCGCCCACCACGCTCCAGTCGGTGCCGTCGACGTCGCCGCCGGTGCCGACACCGGTGCTCAGCATCCAGGTGGGGAACGGGCCGGGGGCGATCGCGTTGACGATGATGTTGCGCTTCACGAGCTTGGACGCCATCTGGCGCGTGAGTGCGTGGACGGCGGCCTTGGAGGGGCCGTACGAGTGGGTGTCGAACACGGGTGTGCGGATGCCGTCGATCGAGCCGATGTTGATGACGCGTGACGGGTCGTCGCCCGTGGCGTTCGCCTCGAGCAGCGGCAGCAGCCGTTGGGTGAGGAAGAAGACGCCCTTCACGTTGGTGTCGAACACCTTGTCCCAGCCCATCTCGGGGAACTCGTCGATCGGGGCGCCCCACGAGACGCCGGCGTTGTTGACCAGGATGTCGAGGTGCTGCTCGCGCTCTCGCAGCTGTGCGGTGAGTGCGTCGATGCCGGCGAGGTCGGCCAGGTTCGCCGGCAGCGAGATGCACTCGCCGCCGTAGGTGTCGGCGAGCCGGGCCGCGGTCGCGTCGCACACGTCGGCCTTGCGCGAGCTGATGTAGACCTTGGCGCCGTTGGCGAGGTAGCCGGCGGCGATCATCTCACCGATGCCGCGCGAGCCGCCGGTGACGAGCGCGACCTTGCCGCGGATGGAGAACAGCGTCTGGATGTCCATCCCGGCGACGGTAGTTCGCCGACACGCTCGCCTCGCGATCAGATGGCCTGTTGGTCAGACCAACGGTGGTGGGTCCGCCGGGACCGTCGCGACCCGCTTCGTGGGCACTCGCCACCCGAGGTAGGCGGTGCCGATGACGCCGAGCGCGATCACCCCGGCGGCGATCCACCACCGGTCACGCAGCAGCCAGGTGCTGAGCGCGATGGCCGACCACATCATCGCGATCGCGGTCACCTTCGCCCGCGCGGGCATGCCGAGACCCGCCCGATGGTCGCGCACGAGCGGACCGATGCGGGGCAGGTCGAGCACCCACTGCTCGAAGCGGGGACTCGACCGGCTGAAGCACCACGCCGCCAGCACGAAGAACCCAGTGGTGGGCAGGCCGGGCACGACCACGCCGACGGCGCCGATCGCGACGGCGCCGAAGCCGGCAGCGCTCCAGCACGCACGGGCGACACGACCGCGCTGGGCGACGTCGGTCGCGAGCTGCGGTCCGGTGGAATCCATCGCGACGACGGTAGCCACACGGCGTCCGTGCGCGGCCTCGACGTGCCCCGACGTGCGCATCGGCGATTCATGACGCCTACCGCAACGATCGCGACAAACGATGCACGTTGTCTATTGATGTTCCGTATGGTGAATGACGTCATCAATCATTGACCATCACCCGGAGGACTCCCCCATGTCGCTCATCAACACCCAGATCAAGCCGTTCTCGTCGACCGCCTTCCACAACGGAGCGTTCGTCCCCGTCAGCGATGCCGACCTGCAGGGCAAGTGGTCGGTCGTGTTCTTCTACCCCGCCGACTTCACGTTCGTGTGCCCCACCGAACTCGGCGACCTCGCCGACCACTACGCCGACTTCCAGCGCCTCGGCGTCGAGATCTACTCGGTGTCCACCGACACCCACTTCACCCACAAGGCGTGGCACGACGCGAGCGACACGATCGCCAAGATCCAGTACCCGATGATCGGCGACCCGTCGGGCGTCGTCACCAACAACTTCGGCGTGATGCGCGAGGGCCAGGGTCTCGCCGACCGCGGCACGTTCGTGATCGATCCCCAGGGCGTCATCCAGGTGATGGAGGTCTCGTGCGAGGGCGTCGGCCGCAACGCCGCCGAACTGCTCCGCAAGGTGAAAGCCGCCCAGTACATCGCCGCCCACCCGGGCGAGGTCTGCCCCGCCAAGTGGGAAGAGGGCGACGACACCCTCGCCCCGTCTCTCGACCTCGTCGGCAAGCTCTGAGCCCTCGGGCTCCAGTCCCCACCCTCCCCTTTCGACGGATCCCCCAACTGGAGACCTGAACCCATGCTCGACACACGTCTCGCCGCCCAGCTCCGCACCCACCTCGAGAAGCTCGCCCACCCGGTCGAGCTCATCGCCAGCATCGACGTCACCCCCTCCTCGGCCAGCACGACGACAACGGCCCGCAAGTCGACCGAGCTCCTCGAGCTCCTCGACGAGCTGGCCACCATGTCGTCGCTGATCACGGTCCGCCGTGACGGCACCGACTCGCGTCGGCCGTCGTTCCGCATCGCCCGCACCGGCTCCCCCATCGGGGTGGACTTCGCCGGCATCCCCCTCGGCCACGAGTTCACCTCGCTGGTGCTGGCGCTGCTGCAGGTCGGCGGTCACCCGCCGAAGGTGACCGACGAGGTGGCCGCCCAGGTGCGGGCGCTGGACGGCGAGTACGTGTTCGAGACCTTCTTCTCGCTCTCGTGCCAGAACTGCCCCGACGTGGTGCAGGCGCTGAACGCGATGAGCGTGCTCAACCCGAACGTCCGCCACGTGGCCATCGACGGCGCCCTGTTCCAGGGTGAGGTCGACGAGCGACAGGTGATGGCCGTGCCGAGCGTGTTCCTGAACGGCCAGCCGTTCGCCCAGGGCCGCATGACCCTCGAGCAGATCGTGGCCAAGCTCGACACCGGCGCAGCGGAACGAACGGCGACGGCGATCGATGCGAAGGATCCCTTCGACGTCCTCGTCGTGGGCGGCGGACCGGCCGGTGCGGCTGCCGCGGTGTACGCGGCCCGCAAGGGCATCCGCACCGGCGTCGCCGCCGACCGCTTCGGCGGTCAGGTGCTCGACACGATGGGCATCGAGAACCTCATCTCGGTCCCGAAGACCGATGGCCCGAAGCTGGCGGCAGCGCTCGAGGCGCATGTGGCCGACTACGAGGTCGACGTGATGAACCTGCAGACCGCGACGGAGCTGGTGCCGCCCAGCGAACCGGGCGGGCTGTACGAGGTGCGGTTGCAGAGCGGTGCGACGTTGCGTTCGAGGTCGGTCGTGCTCTCCACCGGTGCCCGTTGGCGTTCGATGAACGTGCCCGGCGAGGAGCAGTACCGCAACAAGGGCGTCACCTACTGCCCGCACTGCGACGGCCCGCTGTTCAAGGGCAAGCGCGTCGCGGTGATCGGTGGCGGCAACAGCGGCGTCGAGGCCGCGATCGATCTCGCCGGCCTGGTCAGTCATGTCACCCTGCTCGAGTTCGACGATCGGCTGCGCGCCGACGACGTGCTGCAGCGCAAGCTGCACAGCCTGCCCAACGTCACGGTGCTCACCTCCGCCCGCACCACCGAGGTGATCGGCGACGGCAGCCGACTGACGGCACTCGTCTACGAGGACCGCACGACCGGTGCGGTGCACACGATCGACCTCGAGGGCATCTTCGTGCAGATCGGTCTGCTGCCGAACACCGAGTGGCTCCGCGGCACGGTCGAACTGTCGAACCGCGGCGAGATCGTCATCGACGACCGCGGCCAGACGAACCTCCCCGGCGTGTTCGCTGCCGGCGACTGCACCACGGTGCCGTTCAAGCAGATCGTGATCGCCATGGGCGCCGGGTCGACCGCGGCCCTCGCTGCGTTCGACCATCTCATCCGCACCTCGGCACCCGCCGCCCCTGCGCTCGCCACGGTCTGAGCGCACCTACCATCGGGCCCGCATGAACCTGCAGGACCTCCGCTACCTCGTCGCGATCGCCGATCACCGGCACTTCGGACGTGCCGCGGAGGCCTGCTTCGTCAGCCAGCCCACGCTGTCCACGCAGCTGCGCAAGCTCGAGAAGGAGTTGGGCGTCGACCTGGTCGAGCGCAACCCGAGGCACGTGATGCTCACCGAGATCGGCGAACGGGTGGTCGAGCGGGCTCGCACGATGCTGCGTGAGGAGGCGGCGATCGGCGAGATCGCCCGCCAGGCACAGGATCCCGAGGCGGGCACCGTGCGGATCGGGCTGTTCCCGACGCTCGGCCCGTACCTGCTCCCCCACGTCGTGCCCGCACTGCACGCACGCTTCCCCCGGCTCGAACTCCTGCTCGTCGAGGAGAAGACCGAGCAGGTGCTCGGCCACCTGCGCGATGGCTCGCTCGACATCGGTGTGCTCGCCCTCCCGGTGAACGACGACCGTCTGCACGTGGAGCCGCTGTTCGAGGAGGACTTCGTCCTGGCCGTGCCCGCCGAGCACGAGCTGGCGAACGGTGACGGCCCGGTGTCGATGGATGTGCTCGCGGGACAGAGCGTGCTGCTGCTGGAGGACGGCCACTGCCTGCGCGACCAGGCACTCAGCGTCTGCCACCTCGCCGGTGCGTCCGAACGAGGAGGCTTCCGAGCGACCAGCCTCGAGACGCTCCGTCAGATGGTGGCCGCCGGGGTCGGGATGACGCTGCTGCCCGAGCTGGCCGTCCAGTCACCCGTCTCCGGCGTCGCGATTCGTCGGTTCGAGCAACCTCGTCCGACGAGGCGGATCGCGATCTGCTGGCGCACGAGCCATCCGGCCCGGTCGTTCTTCCCCGAGATCGCCACCCTGTTCCGAGATCTGCCGACGGGCCTGGTCACGCCCATCGCCTGACCCGCCCGCGAGGGACGGCGCACGGTGGGCGTGGGGTTCAGCTGAACAGGTGGACGAAGTCCTGCACCAGCAACACGGTGAGGAGGCTCATCACGCACGCTGCCACCGCAGTGAAGTGCCAGCGCCAGCGGTGCTCGACGGCATGGAACCGGCGCACCGAGAACACGTCGCACGTCATGGCGATCAGGCCGATCGTGATGCCGAGCAACGGGCCGACCCCGGTGGCGAAACCGACGGCGGGCAGCACGAACGGGAACACGATGTAGGTGAGCAGGCATCGTGTGGCCGAGATGAGCATCGACTTCTGGAACGCGCTGTACGCCTGGGCGCTGGTGACGCCCTCCGGACGCTCCTGGATGCGCAGCACCTTGCGGGCGATGTGATCGGCCATCGAGCGCTGCTTGGCGCCACCGTGCATGACGGGGCAACCGCCGGCGGCGGCCGTTGCGTCGGGGGCCACCGCCTGCTTGGCCATCGCGGTGTGGTCGATCGGGCAGCGCGAGGCGCTGGGGGCGGCGATCACCGGGGCGGACTGCGTCTCCATCGATGCGCACTCTAGGAGTTCTGCGGTACGACGTCACAGCTCTCAGGTGTGAATCGTGTGAATTGGGCTACCGACTCGGGCTCGACTCGTGGCAGAACGTCACGTACGGCCGGGCGTGACCAGCCCGGTCTCGTAGGCCAGCACCACCGCCTGCACGCGACTGCGCAACCCGAGCTTGCCCAGGAGCGCGGAGACGTGGGTCTTCACGGTCGGTTCGCTGAGGTACAGCTCGCGTGCGATCTGCTGGTTCGACCGGCCCGTGGCGATGAGCTTGAGCACCTCGAGCTCGCGTGGCGACAGCACCTCGTCGAGCCGAGGACCCTGCACGGTCGGCGATGCGGGTGCGGCGAGCGCTGCCTCGATCAGGCTGCGCGTGACGGCAGGGGCGACGACCGATTCGCCGGCATCGACGGCGAGGACCGCCGCGGCGATGTCGCGTGGCTCTGCGTCCTTCAGCAGATAGCCGCTCGCCCCGGCGCGCAGTGCGCCGAACACGTACTCGTCCTCGCCGAAGGTGGACAGCATCAGCACCTTCACCCCTGGCACGGCGGCGAGCACCCCCTCCGTGGCGCTGATCCCGTCGACTCGGGGCATGCGCACGTCCATCACCACGACGTCGGGCCGGGTGAGCTCGGCCTGCACGATCGCCTCACGACCGTCGGCGGCCTCGCCGACGACGGTGATCTCGGCCACGTCGGAGAGCGCGAGCTTGAGCCCGCTGCGGACGATCGCCTGGTCGTCGACCAACAGGACGCGGATGCTCACGCGACGACGTCCGCAGCGGCGGGAACGGGAGCGACGGGGAGATGGGCATCCACGCGCCAGCCACCCGAGGGCGAACGTCCGACGGTGACCGATCCGCCGACGAGGGCCGCCCGCTCCCGCATCCCCACGATGCCGTGCCCCTCGCGGTAGCCGGTATCGGGGCCCACGCCGTTGTCGTCGATGGTGAGATGGACGCCGTGAGCCTCCCACGACACCGTGACCGCGCACCGCTGGGCGTGGGCGTGGCGCGAGGCGTTGGTGAGCGCCTCCTGCACGATGCGGTACGCGGAGAGCTGTACGTCGGGCGGCGCCTGCCGCGGCGGGCCGACGAGATCGAGCGTGGTGGGCAGCCCGCGAGCCGCCATGGAGTCGACGAGCGACCCGAGGTCACCGAGTTCCGGTTGGGGCGCCAGGTCGAGCTCGCCGTCGCGCAGGATCGACAGGAGGCCACGCATCGAGCCGAGCGCCTCGCTGCCGCTCTCCGCGATCGTGTGCAGCGCATCGCGAGCACCCGCGGAGTCGACACCCTGCGGTTGACGGTCGATGGCGTCGCGTGCCGCGCGGGCGTGGAGCACCATGCCGCTCACATGGTGGGCGACGATGTCGTGGAGTTCGCGGGCGATGCGGCTGCGTTCGGCCAGCACCGCCTCGCGACGAGCGACCTCGTTGAGCGCGAGCAGCTCCTCGTTGCGTTCGGCCAGGTCGGCCGCGGTGCGACGATTGACGCGCACGACCGCTCCGAGTCCTGCGCCGTACATCACGGTGAGGGCCGGCATCAGGAAGGTGTCGACGCGGATGCCGTGGTCGAGCTGGACGTCCATCAGCAATGTCCCGCCGAGGGCTGCCGCATACGACACGGCTGCGGCCTTGATCGGCTCGACCCGGTCGGACGTGGCGAGGAGCGAGTACAGGCCGAACGCGAGCACCACCTGCGAGGGCTCGGCACGCAACACCAGCGGCGCGGTGACAGCGGCGCCGATCACGGCGATCGCCCACGTGGCGACCGGGTAGGTGCGACGGAACATCAACACCGCGATCGCGTAGGCGCCGAAGCCGATCTGCACCGCGACCGAGTCGGGTCGCGTCGGCCATTCGTTCGTCGCCGACGCCATGGTGGCGATGACCGCGGCAGGGATCGCGAGGAGCGTGTCGCGCACGAGCAGGCGTTGCGGCCGGAACATGGCGTCGAGGATGCCACGACGGGGCCCGTTCCGTCACCGGTCCGCCGTGTCGTTCATCCTTTCGGATGACCCACCGCCATCCCTTCCGACCAGCGCCGACGCGTCGATCGAGCCGATCGGACGACGGGAGGCGCAGGGCGTCGGGGCTTCACTCGTCGTCATGTTCCTCGCCCTCGCCGAGATCAGGCGTGCCAAGGCCCGATTCGTCCTCCTCGCCGGGGCGATCGCGCTGCTCGCGTTCCTGATCCTGTTCCAGCAGGCCATCCAGTCGAGCCTCCTGCGGTCGCTCTCGGGCGGCATCCGCAACCAGACCGCACCGGTGCTCGTGTTCAACGTGGACGGTCGCCGATTCCTCCAGGGCTCCACGGTCACCGCCGATCAGCAGGCGGCGATCGAGGCGCTCGACGAGGTGGGCGGGGCCGCCGCCATCCGCCAGGGCACCTTCCCGGTGCTCGTCGACGGTGTCAGCCAGGCGACGTCGGTGCTCGGCTACGACGACGCGAGCCTCGGCGGTCCGGACGATCTCGTGGAGGGCCGCCTGTCTGCCGCGCCCGGCGAGGTCGTCGTCAGCGCTGCCGACGTCGCGCTCGGGTTCGAACTGGGCTCCCGCGTGGAGGTGCAACCCACCGGGCTCGAACTCACCGTCGTCGGCGTGGCCGACGATGTCGGCCTGAACGGCCTGCCCACGATGTTCACCGACACCGACACCTACCTGTCGGTGCTGCAGACGAGGAACCCAGCGGCCGGGCTCCCACCGGCCAACGCACTCGGGGTCCGCTCGGCCGACGGGGTCGGCGACGGCGCACTCGTGACCGCGATCAACGCGATCAGCGACGACCTCGACGCCGCCCCACGGGCGACGGCAGCCGACACGAACCCAGCCGTCGAGTCGATCACCAGCTCCTTCCGGGTGGTGCTCGGCCTGTTCGGCGTGGTCGTGCCGTTGGTGACCGGTCTGTTCTTCCTGATCCTGACGACTCAGAAGTCGGCGACACTCACGCTGCTGCGGGCCATCGGGGCGCCGGCACGCCGGCTCGTGCAGGCGCTGCTGGTGCAGGTCGTCATCGTCCTCGGCGTCGGCCTCGGCCTCGCCTCGGGCCTGTACCTGCTCGTCGCCCGTCAGGAGATCGGCGACCTCGCTCTTCGACCGGAGCCGACCGCACTCGTCTTCTGGATCGTCGCCCTCTCCGTCCTGGGCGTGCTGAGCGCGCTCGCCTCGGCGCGCCGCGTGCTCGCCGTCGACCCGATCGTCGCCACCACAGGAGCAACACGATGAACCTCGCCATCACCGAACTGCGTCGCCGCCCCGGACGCTTCGTCACCGCAGGCGTGATCCTGTTCCTGATCGCGACCCTGCTGATGGTGCTCGGAGGGTTGAGCGACGGCCTGAACGGCGGCAACGACGGCGCCGTGCGCGCCCAACCGGTCGAGCTGCTCGTCTTCGCGGACACTGCTGAGCGCAGCATCGTCCAGAGCCTCGTCGCCGCCGACGTTCGCAGCACCGTCACCGGGGTGCCCGGCGTCGAGGCCGTCGGCGCTCTGCGCCTGACACAGCTCGGCGCGCGACGCGACGGTGGTGACCCGCGAGACCTGATCGACGTGTCGGTGTTCGGCACCGAGCTCGGGGTGCTCGACATCGCCCAGATCCCGGCCGGCGAGGCCTGGGCGGATCGACGCCTCGAGGAGTTGGGCGTCGATGCCGGTACCACGCTGCTGCTCGGCCCCGCGCGGACACCGGTGACCATCAGGGGCTTCCTCGACGACACGGCATATCTGGCGCAGGGCACGATCTGGGTCGACGACGCCGCGTTCGCTGCGCTGGTCGCCGAGAACAAACCCGACGAGGTGCTCGCCGACGGCGACCAGCAGGTGCTGCAGGTGCGGCTCGAACCCGGCGCCGACCCGAGCGCTGCGGCAGCCGCGATCGACGCGGCGACGGGCGGTACCGAGACGCTCACCCGGGCCGACGCGGCTGCGGCCATCGAGCCGATCGACGGCGGCGTGCTGCAGTCCATCATCATCGTCACGACCGTCATCGCCGCCGCCGTGGTCGCGCTGTTCTTCGCACTGCTGACCAGCGAGCGGCTCGGCCTCTACGGCGTGCTCAAGGCGATCGGCGCTCGCAACCGCACGCTGTTCGCCGGCGTGATGGTGCAGGCGGTGCTCCTCACCCTCGTCGCCCTCGCCGTCGCCGTGCCGTTGACCATCGCCTTCGACGCCCTGGTACCACCGGACTCGATCCTGTTCGCGCTCGACCCAGCCCGGATGGCCACCTCGGCCGCGCTCCTGTTGCTCGCCTCCATCGTCGGCGCCGCCCTCACGCTGCGCCGCGTCCTTCGCATCGAACCCGCCTCAGTGATCGGAACCGCATCATGAACACCACCCCGTCGAACTCGTCCTCGAACGCGTCGCTCGTCCTGGACGGCGTCCGCAAGGTCTTCCCGACCGGCGACACCGAGGTCGTCGCGGTCGACGACGTGCACCTGGAGATCGCGCCCGGCGAGATCGTGGCGCTCGTCGGCCCATCGGGCTCGGGCAAGACCACGCTCTGCTCGATCGCCGGCGGCATCCTCACGCCGACCAGCGGCCGTGTGGCCGTCGCCGGGACCGACATCTCCTCGTTCTCGGCGAAGGAACTGACCGGCTTCCGCCAGCAGCGGATCGGCTTCGTGTTCCAGTCGGTCAACCTCGTCCCGTTCCTGACGGCGAGGGAGAACCTGTTGATCGTCGACGAGCTCGGTGCCCGGCGCCGCGCCGACGCCCGTCGCCGGGCCGACCAGTTGCTCGACGAGTTGGGTCTCACCGACCGTGCCGGCAATCTGCCGTCACAGCTGTCGGGCGGCCAGCGTCAGCGCGTCGCCATCGGACGGGCGCTGATGAACCAGCCGGGTCTCGTGCTGTTCGACGAGCCGACGAGCGCGCTCGACACCAAGCTCGGCGATCAGGTGATGCAGCTGATCCACACCGAGATGAAGGCCCGCTCGACCGCGGCGATCGTCGTCACCCACGACGAGCGAATCACTCGCTATGCGGATCGCACGGTCCACATGAGCGACGGTCGGCTGGCATCGGCGCCGCTCGCAGCGGTGCACTGACCGTCTCGACGACCATCACCAGGCGACGGTGATTCGGAGCTTGCCCAGCCTGGCCCGATACAAGCCCCCTCTCGGCAGCTCTGCGCTACCTGAACCACCCAACCCAGTTGCAGATGGTGAGAGGTCGACACTGGCGAAGCGTTTTCCCGCGGGAAACCGGCGACCGTTCAGCCGCCCAGGACGGTCGCGACGACGTACGGGAGGTCCATCTGCTGGCCCGACCAGCCTCCGAGCCGGTTCGGATCCTCGGGACGATCGACGGTGAAGTCGGTGATCGGGATCGGACGATCGATCGCACGACCGTCCGCGGTCGCGACCGTGAGCGTGCGATCACGGTGCAAGGTGAGCACCAGTCCGTGGAGGTGCACCATGCGGTGATGCAACCAACACAACCTCACCAGGTTGTTCAGCTTGGTCCTGCCGCCCTTGGCTCGCTCGATCACGTGATGCGCATCGAACGTGCCCGCGTGATGACAGCCGGGGAACTGACACGTCGGATGCCGCCGCTGCAGGAATCGTCGCTGACGCCGATTCGGCGCAGCCTGCCGATCCCGCTCGATCGGACCCTCCGGCGTGTCCACGACCGTTGTCACCGCACCATCACAGGAGAGGCATTCAGCGAGCTCGGTCGAGATCGGATTGCCGTTGTCCAGGATCGCATGACCGTCGTCGGACACATGCGCGATCACCTCGACCGACACCTCGCTCCGGCCCAGCAACAGCTCGACGAACGCATCGGCCTGCGTCTGAGCGAGCTTCACGCCACGCTCGATCTTCGCCGCCGCACGTACCGCCGCCACCGCCGCCGCCCCGCTGTCGGCGGGCAGACGGACCGTGATGGTGATCCCACCATCCTCGTCGGTCGCCCAACGGAAGCTCCGCCCATCCACCTGTGCAGCATCCTCCTGACGAGTCGCGCGGCGGCCCGCGGCGACGAGCTTCGCCAGTTGGCCGGCCGTGAGGTGCTGGGCCACCTCACACCACCGGTGCTCGGTCTCCGGCGTGACGACACGAGTGAGCTCGCGCACCTTCGAGTACGACAGATGCCCGTCCCAGAACGCCTGCTTGACGAGCGGCAACTCCTGGAGCGCCTTCGCGACCCGCAACCGTTCCGACGCAGCAACCGAAGCGAGCCCGCACTTCCACGACAACCAGTGCTGCACCGATGTTCGGTCGCGACATCACACAGTTCCATCACCCGATCATGACGAAGGGGTGCGACACCGATTCCCCGATGCTCGACGGATTTCCTGCGGGAAGTCAGCACCGCCGGCGGGTCGTGCTCAGGGTCGGAGTTGCCAGAAGGGGGTCGTGAGGCCCACGTCGTCGAGCAGACGTTGCGTCTCCTCGAGCGTCCTGCCGCTGAACGATCGTTCGAGGCGATCTCCGTACCAGGCCTGCGACAGGGTCCACATCAGGGCCAGATCGACGGCTTCACGACCTGGGCCTTGCATGTCCTCCGACCGGAGGAACGTGATGTTGCCTCAAGTGAAGACGATGTCGTCCCACCACTGGCTCGCGGGCAGCGGGAAGGAGATGAAACCCTCGACGCTGTCGAGCTCGCCATTGCTGACGGTGAGCTCGAGCGGCTCCCCGGTGTCGGACCAGGTGGATCGGACGCGCCCGTCGCTGTGCAGTGCAGCGAGGATCGCGAGCGAGTCCCAGGCACAGTTCGCCCACCAGGCGCCGTCGTCTGTGGCGACGCGGAAGTCGGTCGGTTCAGCCGCGAAGGGCAACGCCATGCGGATCTCACCGCGACGAACGGGACGATCGTCGAGCACGAGCATGTGTCGATCGTGGAGCTCGCGGAGCAAGCGATCGGCGGTGTCGAGATCGCCGACGAGCTCACCGAGGTGCTGTCGCGTCGGAGCAGACCCGGTGTCGACGAAATGCCGATACACCACGAATCGCAGCTCGAGCACGTCCACATGGCGATCGTATGCCTGGCGGCCCGCGGCAACTCGAGGTCAGCCGGCCGGTCGATCAGACTCGGCCCGCACGTCGATCGCTCGACGTGGACGTCACTGCAGGGCGATGAGGCCGGCGTTGGTCGGGCGGAAGCCGCAGGCGTCGTAGTAGAAGCTGCGGAGGTCGTCGTCGAAGTCGACGTGCAGCCAGTCGCAGCCGGCCTGGCGAGCCGCCGACACGGCGTCGGCCACCAGCTGTCTCCCGACACCCCGTCGATGGTCCCGCGGGTCGACCATCACGTCCTGGATCCACGCGTGCACCAGTCCGTCCCAGATCACGTTCACGAACCCCACGAGCCGATCGCCGTCACGTGAGATCACCCAGCCCAGGCTGCGCGCCGCCGTGAGTTCCTCCCAGTCCCACTCGTCATCGCCGAACACCCTGGTCTCGAACGCCGCTGCGTGCAGCTCGTTGAGCTCGCGATTGGTGAACGCGCCGCGCCATTCGAACGTGAGACCCATGCCGCGAGAGTACGGGCTGGAACCACCATCGATCCGTGCGAGCGAGCGGCCGGCCGAGCCCGGACTCAGGGGCGGCGGCGCTTGGGCATGCGGGCGGCGATGCCGTCGAGCAGCAGGCTCAACAGGTACTCGAACGAGTCGTCGAGGGAGTCGCCCGACTCCTCGCTCCACCAGATCGACAGGGCGCGGTCGGCGAACAGGTGGAAGTGCTGGCTGATGTTGGGGAACCGATCGGGGTCGATGCCGCGCATGTCGTGCTCGACGTCGTCGACCTCCGACGGAGGCGGCGGATCGCTCGCCATCGACAGCTCCAACACCACGAAGCCGCGCACGGCACCCATCAGCGCGTTGTACGCGTGGACGATGTCGTCGCCCAGACCGAGCGTCGACAGCGTGCCGATGATCGCGTCGGGGATCGCGAGCGACTCGACGTTGCGTGACCGCTCGACGCTGACGAGTCGCGCCACGTTTGGATGACGGCGGGCGTGCGCTCGGTAACGACGGGCGAGCTCGAGCATCCAGGTGCGCCAGTCGTCGGATGCCTCCGGCGTCTCGATGCCGTTCACCCACCGCTGCTCGACCAGACCGAGCAAGTGCGCCCGATCGCCGACGTGCCAGTACAGGGTCGCCGGGAACACACCGAGCTCGGTGGCGACCGCACGCATCGAGAACGCCTCGTGGCCACGCTCGTCGATCATCCGGAACGCCGTGTCGACGATCGACTCGGCGGTGATCGGCGTCTCGGCTCGCGCACCTCGCTTGCGAGCAGGGGATGCTGCAGTCATCTGGTTTCCTGGAATGACCGCGTTCCGCCCAGCCTTGGGCCGTCGATCGTCGTTCGCACCGTCGCGCCCAGGTCCGCGAGTGCGCCACGATCGACGGTGACGCCGGGCATCGTCGGCACCATCCATCGTTCGAGTACGAGCGCGGCTGACTCGGTGAACTCCTCGATCCTCACCCGGCGCCCCCGAGGATCACGTAGCCGCGCTCGCCCATCATCACGCGCCGCCCATCGGAGATCGCGGTTGCGAGCGCAGTGCTCACCTGACGTCGCCACTCGTCGGCACGAGCCACGTCGCCCGCACGGAGGGCGTGGTAGTCGGTCGGCAACTCGACCTGGAGATCCTCCGGCGCCGCGACCGTGGCGGCGCCACCGACGGCGTGGTCGAGCGCCCACGACACCTCGAGCCGATCGGTGGTGTCGCCGGTGTTGAACGCATCGCGACGGTCGCCGTAGCAGTGCGGCAGGAATGCCGTCGGGCGGACGCCGAGCCGCACGAGGTTGAACCTCGCGTTCGTGAACAGCATCGGGTCGTACGTCCAGCGCATCTCGGTGATGCCGTGGCGCAGCGCCTGTGCCCGCTGGGCGAGCTTGAGCGCGTAGCCGACACCGGCGGCCCGCAGTTCGTGCAGCACCCCCACCTGATGCGAGTGCAGGTGCACGCCGCCCTCCCAGCCGAGGAAGCCGAGGGCGAAGCCGACCGGGCGCTCATCGAGGCGGGCCAGCTGCAGGCAGGCGCCGCCGATCGCCATGCCGCGCAGCAGGTTGCGAGGCGGCACGATCTCCACGCCCCAGATGTCGTGCAGCACGCTGCGCAGCTCGTCGAGGTCGTCTGGGTCGGCGATCTCGGTGATCACCACGCCGGCCCGCGTCGCCGCGACGAGCGCCTCCACCTGCGCGACCTCGCTGTGCGGATGGTGGCGATCGACGGCGTTCACCGTTGACACTCGACGTGAGCGCGCTTCGAACACCGACCCGCTCGACCCGCTCGACCCGAACTTCCGAGCAGCCGAGCGCCGGGATGTCGCGAGGCGCCGATGCCGTGGCGGCGCGTGATCGCGTCGACGAATCCGTTCACCTCGTGCGCGTCGCCGGTGATCCCGACCCGCACGCTCGTCGTCGCACCCTTCATCCTTGAACAGCGTACAACGACCGAACCTGCGCATCGGAGACGACGGCCGACGAGCGATCGTCAGGGATGGGACGAGGCCGATGACCCGACCGGGGTCAGCAGTACTTGCGGACGGTCGGGTACGGGTTCACCGCGGCGCCACCACCCGGGTGGATCTCGAAGTGGAGATGGTTCGCCTGCGCGTTGCCCGTGGCCCCGACATAACCGATCACCTCGCCCGCACCAACGCTGCGCGAGCCGCCCTCCCAGGACGAGAGGTGGGCGTAGTAGTACTTGTTGCCGTCGACGCCGGTGAGCCAGACGGCATTGCCGCCCAGGTTGTTGGTCGACATCTTCACCGACCCGGCCACGACGGCGACGAGCGGCGTGCCGTGCGGGCTCATCATGTCGACGCCCTGGTGCTTGCGGCCGCCCGATCGAGCAGCACCCCAGGTGTCGCCGAAGGCTCGGGGGCCGGCGACCGGACACACCCAGTCGCTGTTGGAGATCGCCGGAGCGGGTGCCGGAGCAGGCGCGGGCGCCGGAGCAGGTGCCGGCGCTGGTGCAGCTGCGGGCGCCTGGGTGGTGACGGGCTGCGCCGCAGGCGCGGCCGGTGCCGGCGCTGCAGCGGGGGCCGGCGCGGCCGGCGTCGGCGACCCGGCGCCACTGCCACGGGCCTGCTGGACCGGCACGGTGGCGGCCTGCTGAGCAGCGGCCTCGCGAGCGGCAGCCTGCCGCGCCGCCTCGGCAGCGGCGGCCTCCTGGGCCGCCCGCTGCGCGGCGAGCTGGGCCTCGTAGGCGCGCCGCACCTCTTCGTCCTTCAACTCGACGTACAGCACCTCGAGGTCGGCGAGCTGCTCGTCGAGTTGGGTCTGGCTGGCGGCGAGCACGGCGAGCACGTTCTCGTTCTCGGTCTTCAGCGCCTGCAGTCGGTCGCGGTCGGCCGAGAGGGCGTCGCGTGCCTCGTCGACGGCGTCGAGATCGGTGGCCCCGGTGTTGAGCGCGACGGCGCGCAGCACGCTCTCCTCGAGCAGGTCACCGGGATCGTCGACGAAGAACAGCTGCGAGCCGGACCCGGCCCCGGTGAAGCGACTGATCGCGATGCGTTCGAGCTGCGACTGCATCGCGCCGTACGTTGCCTCGCTGGCGCCGACCGCCGCCTCGGCCTCGGCGATCTCGACCACGAGATCCTCGGCGCGCTGCTGGGTCTCGGTCCAGCGCTGCGCCGTCTCGTCGGCCTTGCCCTCGAGCCGCAGGATCTCGGCTGCGACGTCCTCGGACGTGAGCCCGGCAGCCGCCTCGGCGCGCACGCCGAGCGCCAGCGGCACCACGAGGAGTGCGACCATGGCGAGCTGTACCTGGGCGCGCCAACGCGGTCCGCGCGAGCGGCCGGGCGACGACGTCGAGGAACATTGCGGTTGCATGACGACGCAAGGCTAGTTCGTACACCGATCCGTAACACGTCGGACGGTCACATCACCCGAACATCACCTGAACCCACCCGCGTCTCGGCGGAGGGTCACCGTGCCGTCACTCCGGGTGTCACCCGCTGGCGGCGCCGGCCGTCGGGGCGACGGGGAGACGCGCCCACCGGGCGTGGTGAAGCCGGGCGGCCTGCCGACGGCGCTACCGTGCGCGCCATGACGACGTGGCGACGGATCCGCACCGGGGTGCTCGTCGCCGTCTGCGCCACCTGCGTCACGACCCTCGCGGCATGCGGCGGCCCCGAGCTCGCGATCCCGTCCACCGACACCGAGGTGGAGGTCACCGACTACGCCACGCTGCCGCCGCCCACCACCACCATCCCGCCCACCACCACGCTGCCACCCCAGCCGGGCTCCGTCCTCACCTCCGAGGCGACGTACGTGGTCGTCGAGGGCGACTATCCGTTCCAGGTCGCAGCCCGCTTCGGCGTCGACTTCGAGGCGTTCGTCGAACTGAACGGGTGGACGATCGAGGACGGCCAGGTGCCCGACTGGCCCATGCCCGGCACGGTGATCCGGATCCCCGCCGGCGCGACGGTGCCCGGCGGGCCCTCGGTGCTCGAACCGGTACCCACCACCACGACCACCACCGACCCATTCGCGAGCATCCCGGTCGACGGCACCGCCACCTCCGTGGCGACCGAGCCGGCCACCACCGTCGACAACGGTGTGGGCTGCGGCACCTACACCGTGATGGACGGCGACTACCCCGTGTTGGTGGCCACCAAGTTGGACACCACGGTCGAGAAGTTGAACGACGCCAACGAGGACACCTCGGGATACGGCGCCTTCTACGTCGGCCTGAAGATCAACGTCCCCTGCTGAGCCACCCTCGTCGAACCGGGTTCGACAAGATCAGGAAAAGAATTTCTTCTCGCGCTGGCCAGACGGCCGAGATCGCTTTAGATTCCCCGCATGCGAGTCCACCTCGATTCCGAGAAGTGCCAGGGCCACAACCGCTGCTACGCGTTGGCGCCAGAGTTGTTCGACGTCGACGACTACGGCCAGGCGGTGCTCCTGGTCGACGGCGACATCCCCGTCGAACTGCAGGAGAAGGCACGTCTCGCCGCCTCCAACTGCCCCGAGTTCGCGATCAAGGTCCTGGAGAGCTGACATGACCGACACCGTCGACAGCCGCCCCGAGCGCCCCGGCTACGTGCCGCCCATCTTCGGCGACAGCCCCGAGGGCACCCACGTCTGGCAGCGCGTGCCCTACGACTCGGCCCACTACGGCCCGGTCTCCGACTTCACCACCGACTTCGACCACGGCGATCCGGCCTACAACCCGGTCGCCCCCGAGGTGTGGAAGGAACTCCGCGACGGCGGCTGCCCGGTGGCGCACTCCGACCGTTACGGCGGCATGTGGGTGCCGATCACCCACGACACCGTGCACGAGGTCGCGTACGACACCGAGCACTTCACGAGCCGAGCCGTGGTCGTCGCGGTCGGCCGTCCCGGCGATCTCGCGCTGCCGGCGCCGATCGGCGGCGCGCCGCCCATCACCAGCGACCCGCCGTTCCACGGCATGGCCCGCCGCCTGCTGCTGCCGGCGTTCGCGCCGAAGCAGATCGAACCGTGGGAGCCCGAGGTCCGGAAGCTGTGCCGCGAACTGCTCGACCGCATCGGCGACATCACCCCGGGCGAGAGCGTCATCGATGCAGCGGTGCAGTACGCCCAGCACATCCCGGTGAACGTGATCGGTCGCATGCTGGGCTTCCCGGCCGCCGACGAGGACCTGTTCCGCAAGTTCGTCCACGACGCGCTCGAGCGGATCGCCGAAGAGCCCGGCACCCGCGAGGGCATGGACGACCTCGGCATCTACATCACCGAGCAGATCCACGATCACCGTGAGAACCCTCGAGACGACCTCACCAGCTACCTCCTGAACGTCGAGATCGAGGGCATCCCGGTGACCGACGAGGTGGCGGGCGGGATGATCATCCTGCTGCTCATCGCCGGCATCGACACCACGTGGTCGGCGATCGGTTCGTCGCTGTGGCATCTCGCCCAACACCCGGAGGATCACCAGCGCCTGCTCGACGACCCCGAGGTGATGACGTTCGCGTTGGAGGAGTTCCTCCGTGCCTATGCGCCGGTCACGATGGCTCGCATGGTCGCGAAGGACATCGACTTCCACGGCTGCCCGATGAAGCAGGACGACTGGGTGCTGCTGCCGTTCCCGGCCGCGAACCGCGATCCGCTGAAGTTCGAGGATCCCGACACCTTCGTCGTCGATCGGCAGGAGAACCGCCATGCGGCGTTCGGCCTCGGCATCCACCGCTGCATCGGCTCGAACCTCGCACGGCTCGAACTGAAGGTGGCGATCGAGGAGTTCATCGCACGGTTCCCGCGCTTCGAGCTCGCCGGTGACGTGCGCTGGAGCGTCGGCCAGATCCGTGGCCCGCGCGAGTTGCCCGTCCGCATCCTCGCCGTCGCCGACTGACGCCCGGGCGAGCACCGGCCCACGTGACATCACTCCCGGTCGTCGCCCACCTCGGCGACGACCACGCGCCCGAACCCGCGAACGACCCGTTGCGCGGCCAACTGCTGGCCGCCGCGGGTCGCGTGTTCGCGTCGAAGGGCTACGACGGCACCAAGATCATGGACATCGTCCGTGAGTCCGGGCTGTCGAGCGGTGCTGCGTACGGGCGGTTCGCGTCGAAGGACGAGCTGCTGCTCGAAGCGGTGCTCGTCGCCGTGGAGGAGCACTCGATCGCGGGACGCTTCGACGGACGGCCGGTGGCGGAGATGTTGGCCGAGGCCAGTCGCACGGACGGCCCCCTCGACGACCACGAGGCGATGGAACTCGAGGCGTTCATCGCGGCGCGGCGTCAACCTGCACTGGCCGCCGCGCTCACCGAAGCCCGGGCCCGGTGGCGCGAGACGTTGGTGGCGCCGCTGATCGAGCAGGCGTCGAAGGACGGCTCGGCGAGTCCCGACGCCGACTTCGATTCCCTGGTGTACCTGTTGCAGACCTTGCACCTCGGCCTGCTCGTGCAGCGCGGCGCCGGCCAGCACGCGCCCGACGGCGACGCCTGGGAACGCTTCATCGAGCGCCTCCTGCGGTCGATGGCGCACCCGAACCGCACCCCGGAGTGACCCCGGCGGCGAACGCCCGCCCGCGTCCCATCGTTTGCGGCCGTCCCGTTGCGGGTATCTGCCAGCGACGACGGTTCGTTGGCCCGCCGCGTCCACGGCCGGCCGCCGCCGGGCGGTCATGACCAATGGCCCGTTCGCGTCACGATCACCGGTCGTACCGTGAGCATCGAAGCCGAGCGATCCTGCAGTGCGGGGTCACCGGGGAAAGAGGTGCACCATGTCCGATCTCACCGATGAGCAATCGGGAGCCGAACAGCTCGACGAGGACGTCACCGGACTCGACGACCCGGTCACCAGCGACGAGGTCTCGCCGGAGTACCCGCCCGACCACCTCGAGGGCGTCCCGTTCGCCGATGCCGACGTGACCGACGAGTCGATGGAGGACCGTCTGGCGCAGGAGGAACCCGAGCAGCTCCCCGAGCGCTGAGAGTCGCGTCCCTCAGGCCGCTCAGGCTTCTCAGGCCGCTCAGGCCTCGTCGGGCCGACGGGCACGCATGGCGTCGGCGACGGCAGTGGCTGCCGCGCTCCCGATGTCGTCCAAGCCGGCGATCACACCGAGCTGATCGGGCTCCGGCCGGTTCTGGCTGAGCTTCGCCTTGCCCTCCACGCGCTCGACCGCCAACTCGACGCCGACGATGGCCTGCAGCATCGCGTCCAGGTACTCGGCGGGTGCGTCGGTCACCGCCCACGGCTCGGCCCGCTTGCCCTCGTGGCGTTCGGTGAGGTCGGTGACCATCTCGCGCAACCAGGCCGGGTCGTGGTGCACCGTCACCGAGCCGGTGAGGTGGACGGCGAGGTAGTTCCACGTGGGCACCACGCGCCCGTGCTCCGCCTTCGACGGGTACCACGACGGCGACACGTACACCTCCGGTCCGCCGACGATGAGCAGTGCTCGAGCGCCGTCGAGGTCGCGCCAGTGTGGGTTGGCCTTGGCGAGGTGGGCGACCACGCGGTCGCCGCGCCACAGGATCGGCAGCAGGGTGCCGACCGGAGCGCCATCGGCGCCAACGGTGACGAGCCAACCGCTGCCGACCGCGTCGACGAACGAACGGGCCTCGAGTTCGTGGATCTCCATCGACGCCGGGGTGTACATGGCCCGAGCGTATGCGTCACGTCGGTAGCGTCGACCGGCAATATGGCACGTGCAGACACGACCCGGACCGGGGTGTGGTTGTTCTCGGATGCGCCGGCGTCCGACCTGGTCGACGCGATCCGGTTGGCCGATCGGGCCGGCATCGACGAGGTGTGGGTCGCCGACGAAGGCGTGTCCCGCGAACCGGTGCCCGTGCTCGCGTACGCGGCTGCCGACACCACCCGCATCGCGCTCGGTGTGGGCATCACGTCGCCGCTGCTACGCCATCCGGGTGCCATCGGTTCGACGATCAGCACGCTCGACGAGCTCAGCGGCGGCCGCGCCCGCCTCGGGCTCGGCATCGGTGGCGAGCTGTCGTTGTCGCCGTTCGGCATCGAGATCGAGCGGCCGATCGCGGTCGTGCGCGAAGCCATCACGGTCGCCCGTGCGGTGATCACCCGCACCGCATCCGACGGGTACGTCCCGCCGTCGCACGCAGCGCCCGCACGCGACGTGCCGATCCACATCGGCGCTCGCGGCGAACAGATGAACCGACTGGCGTCGAAGTACGCCGATGGCGTGTTCCTGTCGGGGTTCGACCTCGACCGCCTCGACGACCCCGTCGCCTGGGCCCGGTCGGTGCGGCCGATCGACGTGGCGATCTACGCCTCGGTGCGCTTCCGGGCCGATGCGCCCGCCGATCCGACCTGTCTCACCGGCACCCCGGCATCCGTCGCTCGCGGGTTGGCGGAACTGATCGACCGCTACGCACCGACGACGGTCGGGCTCGCCCTGGTCGACGGTGACGGGCCGGCAGCGATGATGGATCGCGCGGCGGAGACCTTGTCGCTGCTGCGCTGATCAGCGACCGGCGAGCGCAGGTGCTGTCAGCGGTACTCGCTGATCTTGAAGTAGTGCTGGCCGGTGTCGTGGCCGACCTGCACGAGCCGCACGTTGTCGACACCGACGGCCTCCTGGAAGGCGGCCTCCTGGGCATCGAGCCAGTCGGGGTCGAACCGCTGCCAGTCGTCGAGCGTGCGCCAGTGGATGACGATCGAGATCCGCAGCCACTCGCCACGGTCCTGCACCCAGGTCTCCTTGTGCAGCAGGCCCGGTGAACGGTCGGCGAGCGCCTTCGTCCACATCTCGAACTCGATCGCCTTCCAGCGTTCGAAGCTGTCGGCACGCACGTCGTACACGAGGTGTTCGATCGCCGGTGGCGTCTCGAACTCGTGGAGTTGCCGGTTGTTCACCCAGTCGCCGGGCACGTCCATTCCGATGTTCCGTCCGTGATGCACCCCGACATCGCTCGAGGCGGTGAGGGCGTCGTGTCGGCAGACGACGCTACCTCGACCACTCCCCCGGCGGCTGGAGCACCTCGTCGTCGGGACGGGCGAGGAGCTGACCGATGAGCGGCGGCTCGTACCGGCGTTGCACGGTGACGCCGTAGAAGTTCTCGTAGAGGTCGGGCACGACGGCGAGCTCGACGAGTCGACCGCTGCGCAACTCGTCCTGGGCCACGATCGTCGGCATGAGTGCCACCCCACCGGAGTCGCGGGCGAGGAGTCGCAACAGCGCCATGTCGTCGACCTCGGCGCGCACTCGGGGCCGGATGCCGAGCTGCTCGCAGCGCAGGTCGAAGGTGAGCCGCATCTCGTTGTCACGACCCGGCAGCAGCAACGGCACGCTCGCCAGGTCGTCGGGGAATCGGAACGGCCGGGTGGAGGGTCGACCGACGAGGCTGACCGGCTGACGGGCGATGCGTCGACAGCGCCACGGGTCGGTGGCGCTGGCGTGCACCCGCTGGTTGCACAGCACGAGGTCGAGCGAGTGCACGCGCAGCCGCGACAACAGCTCGGGCAGGCTGCCCGACACCAGGACCAGGTCGACCTCGTGGCGGTCGAGCACGGGCCGGATGAAGTTCTCCTGGAAGTTGCGCGACGTGGTGGCGACCGCGCCGACGCGGAGGACCTGCCGCTCCTCGCGGCGCCCTTCGCGCAACACCTCCACCAGCTCGTTGCCCGACGCGAAGATGCCCTCGGCGTACGACAGGGCCACCTGCCCGGCCTCGGTGAGGGTGAGCGTGCGGCCCGTGCGCTGGAACAAGGGTTGGCCGAGGTCGGTCTCGAGCTGCTTGATCTGGGCGGACAGCGCGGACTGCGACACATGCAGCTGACGGGCGGCGCGGGTGAGGTTCCCCTCCTTGGCGACCGCCCAGAAGTAGCGCAGATGATGGAAGTTGAGCTGGCTCATCACACCTCGACCATTCGTTCCGTCGTAAGGACGTTCATTCGTTTCAGACGAACGAATCGTATCGGAACATGTATTGGACGGAACGTTCCTCGTCCGTCACGCTGGGTCGGCCGCTCGCCACGGCACCACTCGCCCAGCCACCTCACCAGCCACCGGAGGTTCCATCCCGTGCTCGACTCCCTCGCCCTCACGCTGCTCCCCGCATCGATCCTCGTCATCGCTGCGCTGGTCGTCGGCCGATGCGCGACCGCGACGTCGGCATGGCGGGTCGCCCGGGCGGCGACGGTGATGGTCGCGGTTGCGGCGCTGGCGGTCGTGATGGCACGGGTCGTCGACGGCGTCCGGGCCGACGGGCTCGTCCGGCTCGACTCGGTCACGGCGGTGATGCTGGCGCTGGTGGCGATCGTCGGGTGGGTGGTGGTCCGCTTCTCGGCCACCTACCTCGCCGGCGATGTGCACGAACAGCGGTACGCCGGCCGGATGCTGGCCACGCTCGCCGCCGTGTCGTTGGTGGTGGTGTCGAACCACCTCGTGTTGCTCGTGGCCGCGTGGACCGCGACGAGCGTGGCGCTGCACGGGTTGCTCACCTTCTTCGGCGATCGGCCGGTCGCCGTGGCGGTGGCCCACAAGAAGTTCCTCCTCGCGCGGTGTGCCGACGCCTGCATGGTGGGCGCCACGATCGCGTTCTGGCTGAGCTTCGACACCTTCCGGATCGACGAGATCGCCGCTGCCGCTGCGGGCGCCGGCTCGTTGTCGGTCGGCGCACACGTGGCGATCGTGCTCGTGGCGATCTCGGCGCTGTTGAAGTGCGCCCAGCTGCCGTTCCACGGATGGCTGATCCAGGTGATGGAGGCGCCGACCCCGGTGTCGGCCCTGCTGCACGCCGGCGTGGTGAACCTCGGCGGGTTCGTGCTGCTGCGCTTCGCCCCGGTCGTCGACCTGGCAATCGGGGCGCGGACGTTGCTGGTGGTGGTCGGCGTCGGCACCGCGGTCGCGGCCTCGCTGGTGATGACCACCCGGGTGAGCGTGAAGGTCGCGCTCGCCTGGTCGACCTGCGCCCAGATGGGCTTCATGTTGATGCAGTGCGGCCTCGGCCTGTGGGAGATGGCGTTGCTGCACCTCGTGGCGCACTCGCTCTACAAGGCGTACGCCTTCCTGTCGGCCGGCGGGACCGTCCGCCAGACCCAGCGGCGGCGGCTCGCGCCGGTCCCGGCGCCGCAGACGGTGCGGGCGCTCGCCGCGTCGACCGTCCTGGCGCTCGCCACGACCGCGCTCGTCGGGGTCGTGTGGCAGTCGCTGCCCGGCACCGATCGCCTGTCGGCGGGCGTGTGGGTTCTGCTCGGCGTCGTGGCACTGGCCACCGTCCCCTTCGCTGCGTCGATCGGTCGTTCGGCGTCGGGCCGGCGAGGCCTTTCCTCGATCGGCCGCATGGCCGCCGTGCCGGCCGTCTACCTCGTGCTCCACGAGGTCTTCGCCGAGTTGACGCTCAAGGGAGCGAACGCACCGATCGGCCTGTTGGTCATCACCGCCGCCGGGTTCGTCACCTTGTTCGTCCTGCAGGTCGCCGCACGGTCGAAGCCCGATGGGCACCTCGTCAGCCGCGTGCGGCCCTGGGTGTACGGCGGCCTGTTCCTCGACGAGGCGTTCACCCGGCTCGCGTTCACCGTCGCTCCCCCGCCGAAGCCCGAGGCCCGGCCGGCGCCGCTGCCCCGTCCGCACGCGGTCGCCATGGTGCCCGTCGCCACGGGCGCTCGTCGGCTCGCCTCCGCGCCTGCCGAGCCCACCCCTGCCGCTGCCGTCGCCGCGGCTGCCACTGGAACGGATCTCTCATGAGCCCTCACGCCATCGACATCCACGCCGCCAGCGCCTCCGATGCGCCCGGCCCGACCGTGCAGACCGACGTGAGCGACACGGCGTTCGTCCGAGCGATGGATGGCGCGTGCGACCGCATCGCTCCCACCTGGCCGCTCGATCAGTTCATCGCGGTGAACCCCTACTGGGGGTATCGGGCGATGCCGATCGCCGATGCCGCGTCGCGCCTCGCCGCGCTCGCCGGCACCACGCTCACGATGCCCCGGTCGTGGTTCCGCGACGAGTGGCGGGCCGGACGACTCGCCGACCGGCACGTGCGCGACATCGCAGCGGAGCTCGACGCGCCCGAACTCGCCGACGTGGCTCGGACGATGCTCGAGTCAGCCGACGAGCCGTGGCAGCCGCCGCTCGTGCGGTTCGCACTCGTGACCGACCTGCGCGACCAGGGACTCGGCCCGGTGCCGGGTCGCACCTGGACCGATCTGGTGGTGCACCAGATCGGTCAACTGTGCGCTGCCCACTTCGACGAATGGCAGGCCTCGTGGGCCGCGGATCGCAGCGCCGGCCTGTTCGGTGCGTGGCGCGCCGATCCCTCCGTCACCCACGGCTTCAGCTGGCGCCACGGGAGCGCCTGGGCGCGCGCTCGGATCGACGCACTGCCGGTGAGCTCCTCCGCCGCGACCGCACGGATGCTCGACGAACTCGGTGTCGCTCCCGATGGTCGCGAGGCGTACCTCACCGCGCTGTTGTGCTCGGTCAACGGGTGGGCCGCGTGGTGCGCGTATCAGCGGTGGCAGGCACGGCTCGACGACACCGACGACGGCTCGATCGTCGACCTGCTCGCGATCCGGCTCGCCTGGGAGTGGCTGCTCGCCCACGACCATCTCGAGTCCGACGGCGCGACGGAGCGCCTGCGGGAATGGGCCGCGTCGTGGACCCTGCTCGATGAGGTGGCGGGCGAGGCGGCCGACGATCAGCGACTCGACTGGGTGCTCCAGACCGCCGTGGAGCGCACCTATCAGGACTCGCTCGTCGCTGGGCTGCCGGCGGCGACTCGACCCGAGGGTTTCCCGGCGTTTCAGGCGGCGTTCTGCATCGACGTACGGTCCGAGGTGTTCCGGCGGGCATTCGAGTCGACCGACCCGACCGTGCGGACCCGAGGGTTCGCCGGCTTCTTCGGCCTGCCGATCGCGTACACCCCGGCCGGGAGCGCGCTCACGCGTCCGCAGCTACCGGGTCTGCTCGCGCCGGCGCTGCAGGTGACCGACCTGCCGTCCGCCAACTCGACGCAGGCCGAAAGCGATCCGAATGCACTCGCGACGTCGCGCATCGACCGACTCCAGACTCGTGAACGGCGGCAGGCCTTCCGCAAGGACCCGTCGTCGATGTTCACCTATGTCGAATCGATGGGGCTGCTCTCCGGTGTGAAGCTCGTCAAGGAGAGCCTTCCCCATCACCACGCGCCCGAGGCGTGGGAACACGACGGGCTCGACCCGGACCACGGATCGCTGCGGCCTCGGCTCCCGCTCGTCGACGACGACCCGGCCGCCGCTGCGGCGATCGGCCACCGCGTGCTCACGGCGATGGGGCTGGTGTCGTCGTTCGCGCCGCTGGTGCTGCTGTGCGGCCACGGCAGCACCAGCGCGAACAATCCGCACGCGGCGGGACTCGACTGCGGTGCCTGCGGCGGCCAGACCGGCGAGGTCAACGCACGGGTGCTCGCCGATCTGCTGAACAGCGCGGCGGTTCGCGACCAGATGTCGATGCTGGGCATCGACGTGCCCGACACGACGTGGTTCGTACCCGGGCTGCACGACACCACCACCGATGTCGTGCAGCTGTTCGACACCGATCGTGCGCCGACGACGCATGCGTCGCGGATCGAGCACCTGGGCGCGCTGCTGCGAGCAGCCGGCGAGGTCGCCCGGTCGGAACGGGCGGCGGCGCTCGGGCTCGACCCGAACGCGGCACCGGCGGCGCTGGCGCGCCAGATCGAAGAGCGCGCCAACGACTGGTCGCAGGTGCGCCCCGAGTGGGGTCTGGCCGGCAACGCGGCGTTCGTCGTCGCTCCCCGCTGGCGCACGAGCCACCTCGACATGGGCGGCCGCGTGTTCCTCCACGACTACGACTGGCACCTCGACCCGGAACTCTCGGTGCTCACGTTGATCATGACCGCGCCGATGGTGGTGACGAACTGGATCAACCTGCAGTACCACGCGTCCACGGTCGACAACCGCCGCTACGGCAGCGGCGACAAGGTGTTGCACAACGTGGTGGGCGGTCGCATCGGCGTGTTCGAGGGCAACGGCGGCGACCTCCGCATCGGCCTGTCGATGCAGTCGCTGCACGATGGGCACACGCTGCGCCATCCTCCGCTGCGCCTGTCGGTGTTCATCGAGGCGCCGCGAGACGCGCTCGACGCCGTGATCGCCGAGCATCAGGTCGTCCGCGACCTCGTCTCCGGTGGCTGGCTGCACCTGCTCCGCATCGATCCCGAGTCGGCCGAGGTCGAGCGCCGCACCGACGCCGGCTGGGTACCCCGCCCGGCCTGACGCCGGGCGGCCGGTCGCCCGTCAGGCGAGACGGTCGAGGTCGCGGAGGGCGTAGCGGAGGTGCTCGAAGTGCTCCTCGAAGACGACGCCGACGCAGTCGTGCACGGCATGCGGTCCGTTCTCGAGGACGTCGGCCTCCACGTCCCATGCTGCGGGGTCGAACGACTCGACGTAGCGGCCGACCTTCGCGGAACGGTCCTGCCATGCGGCGACCGCTTCGTCGAAGCTCGGCGTGGCGGTGAGATCGAGCCCGGGCCAGCCGAAGTCGAGCGATCCGGTGTTGGGCAGTCCGAGCGGGTGGAAGGCCTCGCCGAGCACCGCGACGGTGAACCACTTGTCGGTGGCGAACACGAGGTGGCGGAGCGTCTGCACGAACGACCACCCGCCGTCGACCGATGCGTGACGTTGCTCGTCGGGCAACCGCCGCACACGCTCGATGGCGTCGGACCACGCGGCCTCGAACGGCTGCCACGAGGTGCGCAGACCGTCGGGCTCGGTGGGTCGCACCCGTGACCGCAGCGGGAACCACGGGTCGTGTTCGTTCACGTAGGCGGTGACGTCGACGCCGTTGACGACCAGTCGGTCGATCTCGCAATCGATGGCGACGTCGACGCACCGGACGGACGTGAACCGCGCCCCGGTGAAATCGATGTCGCGGAACGTCGCTCGGGAGAGGTCGACTCCCCAGAACGAGGCGTCGCTCAGGTCACGGAACTCGAACTCTTCGGCCATCGATCCATCATGGCATCGTCGTCGAGGCGAGGACGGCGTGACCGCCGCCCGGCGAACTCGATGTGGCTACTCGCGCTCCATCGACACGGCCATGCCGGGCAACGCCACCCACGGCTGCTTGTCGACGCACCACGCCTCGACGTTCGGGTTCACGGCCGACTTGTCGTCGAGGGTGCCGGCCTTCACGGCGATGATGCCTGCCGACAGCGTGATCTCCGACAGGATCGGCGAGCCGCACGTGCCGCAGAAGCGGCGGCGGACGTAGACCTGGTCGCCGAGCTCGCCGCGCTCCTCGTAGGCCTTCAACTCGCCGTGAATCGTCATCTGCGACTCGTGGGCGATCAGGTTCACGGAGAACGCCGAACCCCCCTGTCGCTGGCAGTGGTCGCAGTGGCAGACCGCGGTCGCGATCAGATCACCGGCCAACTCGTAGGTCACCGCTCCGCACAGACAACGTCCCGTTTGCATGGGACCACGGTAACCATCACATCGTTCCCGCTCCGGAGCGGAGCGCCGTTCGGAATAGGTCTCGACGGCATCAACATCGACTCGAACCGGCCACCGTCTACTGCCGACGTCACGTTCCGGTCGTGACCGGATCAGATCACTCATGCACTGTGTCATCACTCACGGACGCGGAGTCAACTTCGGTTGACTTCGGGACGTGCGTCAACTACGGTTGACCCGGTGTTCGACAAGGTTCCGGATCCGAGCAACCCGACGGAGGCGCTCGCTGCCGTGGTGTCGTTGCGGCGCCTCGCCGACCGGCTCGAAGCCGCCTCGGTGCAGGCGGCGGTGGATCAGGGATGGAACTGGGTGCAGATCGCGGAGGCGCTCGGCGTCACCAAGCAGGCCGTGCACAAGAAGTACGCCCGGCGCGTGGCGCGTCGGGAGCCGTGACTCCTCGCTCCCCACCCGATCCCCTACCCGATCCCCCACCTGATGACCGACGAAAGACTGCGGAGGTAGTCACATGTTCGACAAGCTTCGTCGTGCCCGAGCCGATCTCGCCACGATGAACCAACTGTTGCCCGATGCGGAGCGCCGGGCACGCGAGGACGGGCTCGAGCTCCCGGGCGCCGAGCACCTGTTGCTCGCATCGCTCGACCTCGACGACATCGCTGCGGGCGTCCTGCGCGGCTTCTCCGTCGACGGCGCCGATCTGCGGGCGGCTGTCGCCGGGCAGCACGACGAGGCGCTGCGAACCATCGGCCTGCTGGCGGACGACAACGCCATCGAAGCGGCACTCCCGCCGGGCGGGCAGCCTCGCGGACCGTACCGATCGCAGGGGTCGCTCCAGCGGGCGTTCCAGCACGCGGTCGAGCTCGCCAAGCGCGACGGCTCGTCGGTGAACAGCGGCCACGTCCTGCTCGCGGTCACCGAGGCCGAGCACGGCACGGTCGCCCGAGCGCTCGGCCACCTCGGCGTCGACCCGGACCTGCTTCGCGAGCAGACACGACGAGCACTCGAGACGGCGCCATCGGGCGCTGGTGGTTGACGTGAGCCGTCACGACGAGACGCGGGTGACGGAGCGATCACGTCCTCGGATGGAGCCGACCGCCGACTTCCCGATCGGACCCGATGACGCCGGCAATGCGGTGATGCACGGCATCGCGATCGTCACCGCTACGTGGCGCTGGCTGACGACCACGCTCACCCGCCGGGCCTGACCCGGCCCGTCAGGTGGGAGCGTTCGCGACGAAGACGTGGAACGCGTCGAGCTCGGTCGGCGCACCACCGTGGTAGCCGCCCGACACGCGTACATCGGTGAAGCCGACCGAGGACAGCAGCTCGACGATCTCGTCGGACGAGTAGACGTTGGCGACGAGGGTGTGGGCCTCGTGGGCGACGAGCTCGTCGCCGTCCCACTGCCATGCCTGCAGCTCTCGAGTGACGGACCGTTCGCTCGTGTCGACGCCGAGGATGCGATGTCGCAGTGCGTAGTGGAACCCGTCCGGCGCGAGCCGACGGACGTGGCCGGGCGGCGGTGACTCATCGGCGGGTCGTAGCCGCCAGCGCCGCCAGCGATCGTCGTCGAACTCGACGACCTCGTAGTCGAGCGCCAGGACCCCACCGGGCAACAGGTGGGCCAGCAGGCGTCGCAGGCCTTCGGCGTCGTCGGCGCGGGTGCCGCCGAGGCCGAACACACCACACGCGACGATGGTGCGATAGCGACGCTGCAGGTCGAGCCGGTGGGTCGGCTGCACGTGCAGCGTCGGCTCGACCCCGACGGATCGAGCCGCAGTGCGGCACACCTCGATCATGTCCGCCGAGGCGTCGACGCCATCGACATCGAGCCCGTCGACCAGCCATGGCACGAGCAGCCGGCCACTGCCGCACCCAACGTCGAGCGCCGGCTGGCCCGACTCGACGAAGCTGCGGAAGAACTCGATCTCGGGCCCGTCGAGGTTGAAGTTCGCCCACCAGCGCGCGATCAGTCCGTGGTGCCAGGTGACCGCTTCGTTCGACCCCGATGTGTTCTCGCTCATGACGCCACCTTCAGCTCGGCAGGACCAGGTCGGCGAGGTCGGCGAGCGGCACGATCCCGGTCGCCTTCGCGACCATCGCCGGGTCGATGGAGATGAAGGCGTCGGCCTGCAACCGACAGACGGCGAAGTACTCGGCGTCGAACGTCGACTCCCAGTGCTGCTCCCGGGCGATCTTCCAGGCGGTGCGCCGCGACACCCGATCGCCGAGCAGGCGCATCTTCAACTCGGTCAGGCGTTCGTGCTGTACGAAGGCGGCCGGCTCGGTGAGCTCGCCCGAGGTCACCGCCGCGAACAGCAGGGCCAACGCCTGTGAACGGATGAGGTTGGGGGCGACCAACCGATGCGCCGGGTCGCAGACGATTTCGTTCGCGACGAGGTGGAGCAGCGTCGGCGCATCGATCGTGTAGCGAGCCATCTGCGGACCGTACAACCGAACGCGATCCCGACCGGTCGAGGTTTCTCGCTCAGGGCGCAGGCGCGATGGGCTTGCAGAGGAGGAGGGCCGGATTGTCGGGCCCCCAGATCCACATCTCCTCGATCGGGATGAAGCCGATGCCGGTGTAGAACTGCCGAGTCGCGGCGTACCCCTCGTCGTCGTGCGACGGTCCCAGCGTCTTCACCTCGAGCATGCGCGCTCCGGTGGCGCGGTGGTGGGTCTCGAACACGTCGATCAACGCGCGGCCGACGCCGTGGCGGTGCCACTCCCGACGGACGGCCAGCACCTCGATCTCGGCGGTCTCCGGGAAGTGCCGCCGTCCGGAGATGAGGCCGATCGGCTCTCGCTGATCGGAGTACGCGACCCAGGTGTCGTGGGTGTCGACGAACGCGACGTACTCGTCGTTCGACTCGGGGATGCCGAACCAGGTGGGCACGGTGTCGAGGATCTCCCGACATGTGGCGCCGAGTCCCAGCGCGGGCGTCGCGTCGATGACGAACGCGCCCGCCGCCCCGGACCCGAGGTGATCGGTCATCGCAGCGCTCCCTCGAAGTCGGCGCGCACCTCGGACCACCAGCGGCGTCGTCGGTCGTAGCGCTCCTGGCCACCCATCGACTCCCACATCTCGATGAACGCGGCCTCGCCGGCTTCGACACGTCGACGGACGAACTGGCCGTCGCGGGCGATCGACTCGTCGAAGCGGTCGAGCAGACGGGCGCGACCCGGCCCGTCGAGCCCGTATTCGTCGCAGACGAGCCGAAGTCGTGCCGGGCGATCGGCGCTCACCCAGCCGAGCCGCGCGGCGCTCGCGTCCTCGTCGACGGGAAGGCACATCCGGACGAACGACGCCAGGTCGAACTCGCGTCGACCCGGCGCGGCGAAGTCGAAGTCGAGCAACCCGACGGCCGATCCGTCACGGAACACGACGTTCTCGAGGCACACGTCGTTGTGGCAGAACACGTCACCACCGATCGTGTCGGCCATCTCCGCGCTCCACGACGCATCGGCGTCGAACTCGATGACGGTCGACACGTCGTGCATCCGCCGGAGCAGCCGTGCGATCGAGCCGAGGGCGGCGTCGCTCTGCACCCACGTCGGGTACGGCGGGATCGCGACATCACCCGGGATGAAGACGAGCCGCTCGCGGCCGTCGGGATCGATCCCGACCGGCACGGATGCACCGTCGAACCCGGCCTCGGCCAATGACCGGAGCATCCGGTGGATCGATGGTGAGTGCGGGTTCGAGGGGCGCAGGACGTGGTCGCCCACGCGGACGACCGCGCCGGCATTGGCGACGCCTCCGTGCAACACCAGCTCGATCGACTCGTCGGTCACGTCGCGATGCTCTCACGCATCGACCGCCCGATGACCGAGGAATTCGCGAGCGCCGCCCGGTCGTCGGGGGTCAGTGGCCTCGGGGCCGCTGCTGCCGGCGGAGCACGACCGTTCGGGCGAGTCGGTCGTGGAGACCCTGACTGCGCTGGTCCCACAGGATCGGCGAATAGATCGCGAGCGTGGACACGGCCAGCAGGATCTCGGCACCTCGACCGGATCCGAGCAGCGCGGCCAGCGCTGCGACGAGAACCGTCGCTCCCCAACGAATTGCGGATCGGCCCCATCCAACCCTCGCTCCCGGGTGCTCGGCGTCGACCACTTCGATCCCGACGACGAGCTTCCCGAGCGTGCCCCCGAACCAGTGCGTGGTGCACACGAAGTAGACGCCGACCGCGGCGAACGCGATCCACGCCGAGACGTCCAGCCCGCTCGCCGCCGCATAGCTCACCGACACGATCAGGCTGTCGAGCCACCAACCGAACAGCCGCATCCATCGCGAGGCGACGACGTTGCCCTCGCTGTCCTCTCGTTGGAACGGACGTGGCGGGTCGTAGGTGATCGGCATGGGCGCCAGATCCTCCGCCACCCATCGCAGCGCATCGTTCAGCCGATCGGCACACCGCTCCGGCACCGAGACGGTCTCCCCCGTCACGTCGAAGGGGACGTCGTCGCCGCGGAGGCGCATCCACAACATGTCCCGCTGGGCGTGCGACAAGTGGGTGACGGTGATGCTGGCGGGAACGCCGGGTTCGCGATCGGGATCTGACATCGTCCCGACATGTTGCCACCGCCGGCCACCACCATGGACGTGCTCGCGTTCATCGCACCGACCACGGGTGAGTCCGGCTGATTCGTCGTCGGATCGGCACCACATCGCAACACCACCACCATCCGCGTGTGCTCTCATTCGCTGATCGACGGCGGCGGGCTGCAGCGCAGCCCTCGCCCCGCCGGCTCGCCGCCGTCACCCGCACCTCACAACATCCACACCGCCCAGGCCACGACACCCTCGGCGGCGACGTGCTCGGTGGCCGGAAATGCCGAGGACGAGCGGCCCTCGTGCTGCGACGATCGTCGGATGGGCCTCGTCATCGACTGCGTGTTCATCGACTGTGTGGATCTCGAGGCGATGACTGCGTTCTGGTGTCAGGCGCTCGACCTCGAACATGTGTGGACCGGGCCCTCCGGGGGACACCTGCTCGCCGCGACCGACGGATCCGAACGCCGACTCGCCCTGATGTCGGCGCACAGCGACAAGACCGCGAAGAACCGCGTCCACTTCGATCTGCGACCCGACCGCGACCAGCAGGTGGAGGTCCGCCGACAGGAGCGGCTCGGCGCACGACGGATCGACATCGGGCAGGTCGACGTCACCTGGGTGGTGATGGCCGATCCGGAGGGCAACGAGTTCTGCGTGTTGCGCTCACTCGCCTCGAAGCAGCTCGCCGCGCCAACACCGTCGTCGGGTGAACTGCCCGAAACGTAGGCTCGGGCGATGCACCGGATCTTCACCGCCAGCGTCGCATCCGTGTACCCGCACTACGTGAACAAGGTCGAGCGAAAGGGCCGCTCGACCGCCGAGCTCGATGACATCATCACCTGGCTCACCGGCTTCGACGGGGCCACGCTGCACAGGCTCCTGGCGGACGGCACGACGTTCGAGTCGTTCTTCGCCCAGGCCGAGATGAGCCCGAAGGCATCGGCTATCACCGGGGTCGTGTGTGGCGTGCGCGTCGAGAACGTCGAAGACCCGCTGATGCAGAAGATCCGGTACCTGGACAAGCTCGTCGACGAGCTCGCCAAGGGCAGACCGATGGAGAAGATCCTCCGCGCCTGACACGCTCCGAGCTGGGTCAGCCGTCGAGGTAGAGCTGTTCGACGTAGCCACCCTTGAGGTGCGCGCCCATCAGTTCGGCGCGGCGGCGGTCGTAGAGGCCGATCGCGACGAGGATCTCCATCGCGAACTCCACCGGCGCGTTCGGCAGCGCCGAGATCAGGTTGCCGTCGCGCACGACACCGATCGTCCGGTCATGCTCCACCTCCGCACCGACCCACAGAGGCGCGACCGTGTCGGCGAGCTCGGGTGGGGCCCACGGAGCGCGGACATTGTGGGTGATCCGTCGACCGGCCACGAGCCCCGCTGACGCCACCAGCGTCACGCCGGCGCAGATCGCCGCCACGAGCACACCCGCCTCGTCGGCCCGCCGCAGCCACGCCACGACGGCTGGGTCGTCGCGCACCGAGTCCGGGTTGCCACCCGGCACGAGCACCACCGTCAGGCTCGACGGGTCGACCTCGCCGAGTGCACGGTCGGGCAGCATCCGCAATCCGGACTGGTCCCGCAACTCCCCCGCCGACGGCGCGACGAAGTGCACCGTCACGTCCCAGTTGGCGAGCCGCGTCGCGATCTCGGCCACCTCCGTGATCGTGCATCCGTCGTACAGCAACACCGCTGCACTCATCGACTCTGCCTGCATCGGCCCATCCTGTCAGCCGTCATCGATGGACGCTGACGCACCGCCTCGCGACACGAGCAGGATCTCGGCGCATCTGCGGTTGCAGGGAACCGAAAACCGGCCGACCTGTCGGCGGAAGCGCCCAGCCCCGGGCCGAGCGCGGAGCACGTTCACCTCGAGCGTTTCCGTGTCGGGTTGTGGTCGCTGTACGACCACAACCCGACACAGAAGCGAACTCGCCCGGATGTCGCTGCCTTCTTCGTCTGCCGGGGTAGCTCGGTACGGTGCCGCACCATGACCAACGTTGCCCGCCGGATCTGGGATGTCGTCGAGCCGATCGCGGCGAACATCTACTTCGCGCGCGAAGTGCACGCCGCCTACCACGAGATCGGGTTCGACCCGTCGACGCGATCGGCCGGCAAGGTGCAATTCCCCGAGATGGTCGCCTACTTCACGAGTCGCGGGGCGTGCCTCGGCCCGAACGTGGATGGGCACCTCGTCGCGTCGGCGTTCGGTGTGTTCAAGCGCCCGATGGTCGTCGCCGCCGTTGCCGAGGGGTGGCGTCGGTCCGATCAGCCGACGGTGCTCGCCGCACGCGAGCGGGGCGGCGTCGCGTCGCTTCGCCGGCTGCTCGGCGATGAGCCCGAGGGTCTGGGCTGGGCGACCGAGGTGTTGCAGCGAATGGTCGAGAACGCGCCGGGTGAGGGGCGCGCTCTGTTCTCGGGATTGCTGTCGCTCGGCTACCCGAAGGATCCGATGGGTGCGTTCTGGCGTGCGGCCGATCTCGTGCGCGAGCACCGCGGTGACAGCCACATCGCGGCGTGGATCGGCGCCGACCTCGACGCGTGCGAGGTCGGCGTGCTCACCGACCCGTGGCGCGGTCAGCCGTTGAAGTCATGGGTGCGCACCCGCGGCTGGACCGACGACGAGCTCGACGCTGCCTGCGACCGGCTCCGCTCGCGCGGTCTGCTCGACGGTGACGACCTGACCGATGCAGGTCGAGCGCTGCGCGAAGGGATCGACGACGCGACGGATCGGATGGAGGTCCGTCTCGTCGCCGCGCTCGGCTCGGACGCGCAGCGGTTGTTCGACCTGCTCGACCCGTGGTGCGACCTGATCGTGGCCGACGGCGGATACCCCGCCCGCGTCACCTGGCCGGCCTGACGGTTCGACGAAGCCGGCGCTCCCCCGTCGTCACCGATCGAGTCGACGGCTCACAGCAGCGTCCGAGCGGAGGTCGTGCCAACTCGCCCTCAACGACGTCACCAGGGGTTGTAACCGTCGGCGAACTCCGCCGATGCCGGATAGCCCGAGGCCCACGGACCGACCGGCTCCTCGCCCTCGGGCACAGCTCGCATGAAGAGAAGGAACCCCTTCTCCATCCCTTGGAACCAGTTGGATGCCTTGTCGTAGGTGGCCACGAGTTGCCACCCATCTGCCCCGAGCTCGGCAAACGCACCGAGCATGCGGTCCATCGCGTTGAAGATGCCGAGGTTGACGATCCTGTACTGGTACCGGGTCACCCGACCATCGTCGCGGATCTCGCAAGGGATGCCAGCCACCACTGCATTCAGACGACGCCGCCCGTCACGAGCACGGTTGCGCCGACGCGGCCGGGCGCTCAAGCGAACTTGTCGTGAACTCGCACGGCGGTGCCTGGTTCGACGCTGTTCGGCGTGTGAAGGTTCGAGCATGACGTGGCCTCGTTGTCGGTCGGTGCTGGTGTCCCTCGTCGCCCTCGCGATCGCGGGATGCGGGACTGCGGAGACGACGCCGACCGGAGGAGTCGCGACCACCGTGATCGCGGCGCCGCCTCCGACCATGGCCCCGCCCGCGACGGCGCTCTACGTCCCGCCCGATCCGAACGCGACCGTCGGCGCGCTGGCACCGGTCGAGGTGAGCCAACCGTGCCCGACGTCCGATCCGTCAGCGACAGGGCCCGAGATGTTCGACGAGGCCACCCGTCTCGAGCCGATGCTGGGACAGGTGCTCGCCTATGGCCAGGCGCACCCTGAGGTCTGGGGTTCCTACGGCCTCGTGTGGCAGGGCGCGGGTGAGGCATCCGTGTTCGTGTCGTTCACGACCGACGTGGACGCACACCGAGCTGCCCTCGCCGACCAGGCCGCCTTCCCCGACGAACTGATCGTCTGCCAAGTGGCGATCACCGGGGCGGAGGCACAGGCGCTGCAGACCCAGTTGTCACGCGAGCTCGCCGGACGGTTCGCGTCGATCGGCGTCGGCACGAGCGGCGCCGTCGACGTGGTGCTCCTCCCGGGTGAGGAAGCGACCGGATCGCAGCTCAGCGCCCAGTACGGCAACGCCGTCGTCGTGACCTACGGCGAGCTCGAGCAACTCTCCGTCTGAGCCGCCGCTCACCGCGTCGTCGCAGTTAGAAATCGTCGCTCATCGCACCACTGTCGCAGCGGTCGGGCCCCGGACGAGACGTCGGCAACATTCAGGGAGGGTCGAGCAGAACTGCGATCGTCTCGCGGATCTGCGCCAACGCCGCGACACCGACGTTTCCCCGGACCTGGAGGATCCGACGCGGAGACACCGACCGGACGTGCTGGCACTGCGCGGCGGACGTGACACTCAGACCGTTGGCGTCGTCGGGGGCGAGCACGATCTCGGAGTGGAAACCTCGAATGGTCGAGGTCAACGGCACGACGTGAATCACCGACGGTGACGCGTCGAGGATGCGTTGTGCCGTCACCACCACCGCTGGGTGACGGAAGCCGGCCTCGCGGCCCTCCGGAGTACCCAGGTCGAGATCGACGACATCACCCGAGGTCGGCATCGAGCCAGAGCGCTTCGTCGTCACTCAACGACGACCGGAGATCCGAACCGATCCGGTCCTGCCGAAGCGCGCGTACCGCCAGCGTGACGGCGTTGCCGACCGTGGTGTTCAACTCGGCGGCGAGCCGCTTCAGGTCCTCATGCGTCGAGACGTCGATCCGAACACTCGTGCTCTGCATGCAAATCAGCATACACCCGTCGCTCAGCGTGCAACGCACGTCCGAATCTGAGATCGCACGCGTCGCACGATGAACTCGAAGCCAACCGTGCGGCGCAGACCCCGGCGGTCAGGCGGGTTGAGCACCGACGAGCGACCGCTCCATGAACTTCAGACGTTCCGTGAGTTCGGCCGGGTACTCGTGATGCGGCGGGCAATGCGTGAAGCCCATCGACTCGTACATGGCGATCGCTTCGGAGTTCTGCTCCCCCGTGTCCAACCGCATCAGCCCGTAGCCGTCGGCGGCCGCTGCATCGATCAGCGCATGGACGAGCAGACGCCCGGTGCCGTGACCCTGGAAGCGGGCGGGCACATACAGCCGCTTCATCTCACACGACCCGTCGCGCAGGTCCTTCATCGCAACCCCACCCACGACAGCGTCGCCGTGGTATGCGAGCAGGACACGACCGAACGGCGGACCGTAGGTCGTGCTCAGCGAGTCGAGCTCGGCATCGATGGCCTGGTGTCCGCCGACCGAATCGATGAAACCCGGCTGATCTCGGTAGCGGTCCTCGAGCCAATGCCCAGTACTCGCGGATCAGCACCCCGAATGCGAGATAGTCGGCTTCGACGGACGCGATCTGGATACGGGCTGACATCGTTCCACGCTACTCGCCGCATCGAACGCGAGCCGGGGGCAATGGCAGACGAGAGCGCGACAACGAAAAGAGCCCCTGAACTGGTGTTCACCAGGTCAGGGGCTGGAGGCGACGATGGGAATCGAACCCATGTACAGGGCTTTGCAGCCACTCTGCCGATGGCACGAATGACCAGGTCAGGGCATATGAGGGACGCTATGTAGGGCCTCCTTGGGAACAGTTTGGGAACAGCCTTCGGCGAGCGATACGAAGATCAGACGTGGTAGCACAAGTGCTACACTTTCTCCCATGACGACCCAAGTCGGACTCCGCGAACTGCGACAGGACGCGTCCGATCTCGTCCGCCGCGCCGAGGCCGGCGAGGAGATCGACATCACCGTCGCCGGCCGGCTGGCAGCGCGACTCGTGCCGGCCCGGCCTCGGCGATGGAACGAGTGGGACGACATCGAGGCGCTGTTCAACGGTCCCGCCGACCCCGACTGGGAACACGACCGCGACCTCGTCGACCAGTCCTTCGACGACCCGTGGTCACGCCAGTGAAGGCGATCCTCGACACCAGCGTCGTCCTGTCGACTGGATTGCCGCGTCTCGAGGGCGAACTGGCGATCAGCAGCGCGACCCTCGCCGAACTCCACTTCGGTGTCCTCGTCACCAAGGACCCGACGGTGCGTGCGGAGCGCCTCAGGCGTCTCTCCGTTCTTCAGCGAACCTTCGATGCAGTGCCCATCGACGACGCAGTGGCTGCGAGCTACGGAATGCTCGCTGCCGCAGTCGCCTCCGCGGGCCGCAAGCCACGGGGCCGCGTCATGGATCTGCTCATCGCGGCGACCGCGCACGCCAACGGCGCACGTCTCTACACCCGCAACGCAGACGACCTCGTCGGCATCGAGTCACTCGTCGACATCGTCGCTGTCTGAATTCACACGCGTCGCACGATGACCGGCCGCACTATCCGCACCAGATCGGGAAAGAACCTGACCGACGAGGACATCGAGGCGATCGCTGCCGATGTGGCAACCACCGATCCCGACATGGTGCTGCTCAAGAGCCGCCGACGCTCTGGAGCCGAGCTGGAGCCGTCACCCGCTCCGGTCGACCCGAGTTCGTCGAGCGAGTGACGTCGCCGGGTTCACGACCCGATCGCTGCGGCGGCAGCGAGCACGAGGCGACGCTCGTCGTCGGACAAGAGCCCGGCGAACGGCGCGACCTGACGGAGGTCGTCGCCGTCCTCGCCTGATCGCAACGGCACGCGCGAGACCGCGTCCGGCCCCTCCTCGACCGCACGACGCCACCGCTCAACCCAACGAGCGTTCGACACTCGGCGCGCAACTGACCGAGGCGGCGAGCACCGAACGCGGGCAGCACGTACTTGTCGAGATCGCGGCGGTAGGTCTCGATCGTCGTCGGCGAGAGCGACACCGACATCGCCATGAACGTCTCGACCCACACGGCGAGGGGCACGTCGGCACCCTTCGGATCGATCCAGGCGCTTCGGTCCTTGTCGACCTCGACCTCCCTGGCGAAGCGCTCGGCATCGACCTTGCGCTTGAACTGTCGTGCTCGTTGCTGCCCGACTGGATCGCGGTAGCGGACTTGGTATCCGCCACTGCGCTTCAGGATCGATGCCATCGGCCCTCCCCGTGGGAACGTCTTGTGCACACGATGGGAACAAAACGGTGGTTTCTGGTGGTCACCAGGGGGCAGTGGCGGACGATAGTGGGAAAACGAAAAGAGCCCCTGAGCTGGTACTTTACCAGGTCAGGGGCTGGAGGCGACGATGGGAATCGAACCCATGTACAGGGCTTTGCAGGCCCTTGCCTGAACCACTCGGCCACGTCGCCATCGCGTCACGGGCGGGCCCGTGCAGCAGGCGGAAACCCTACCTGGTCGGCGCCGATTCGACCCAACGATTGCGAGCCGACCTCCGCCCGACCGACAGCGGGCGGTCAGCCGTGGCTCGTGTCGACTACGCAGAAGCGGTTGCCCTCGGTGTCGGCGAGCACCACGAAATCCGGGTCGTCGGGGTACTCCCACGCCACCCTCGTCGCGCCGAGGCCGACGAGGCGTTCCACCTCGAGGGCCTGTTCAGCGGCACTGTCGACGATGAGGTCGAGGTGCACACGAGGGTGCTCCTGCACCGGTGCCGCACTCCGGTGGATCCCCACCCGTGTGCCCTCCCCCGACGGTGGCACGAGGATCGTGAAGTCGTCGTCGGCGTCGTCGAAGGCGACAGGCCGGAAGCCGAGCGCATCCGACCAGAACGCCACGGCCCGCCCCACGTCGTCGGCACCGACCACGACCGTGCCCAAGCGGATCATCGCTGCTGCTCCTCTGCCATGGTCGGAGTCTGGTCCGGCACCACCTCTCCGGTCATCCGAGTTCTCGATCTGACAGCCGTCGCCCGCCCATGCCAACCTGAAACCATGACCTCTCGTCGTGTGCTCGCCTCCCTCTCCGTCGCACTGCTCGGCCTCGCCGCGTGCAGCAGCGACGACGACAGCTCGGCCCCCACCACCGCTGCACCTGCGACCACCGAGGCCGCAGCCCCCACCACCGACGCCGCGCCCGCGACCACCGAAGCGGAGCCCACGACGACCGAAGCGGCGCCGCCCACGACGCTCGACCTGGCGACCATCGCGGCCACGTACGCCGAGCCCGGCCCGTACCCGGTGGGCGTCACCACCTACACCCTCGCCAAGGGCCCCTCGGTCGAGGTCTGGTACCCGGCGGTCGAGGGCACGACCGGCGAGGTCAGCTACGACGTGCGCGACTTCACGCCGCCGGCGATCCGCGAGATCCTCACCGCCGACATCCCCGCCTCGTTCACCTTCGAGGGTGCACGCGACGCCGAAGCGGCCGACGGCACCTTCCCGGTCGTGCTGTTCAGCCACGGCTTCACGGGCATCCGCCTGCAGAGCTCGTTCCTCACCGCTCACCTCGCCTCGTGGGGCTTCGTCGTGGCCGCGCCCGACCATCCGTCCCGCGATCTCCCCAACGTGCTGAGCGGCTCGGCGTCCGGCGACCGCAACGATTCGGTGGACGACCTGCTCCAGTCGCTCGACCTCGTCGTCGCCGAGAGCGCCTCGGCCGACAGCCTCCTGTCCGGTCACGTCGACGACTCGATGGTCGTCGCGGTCGGCCACTCCGCCGGTGGCGGCACGGTGCTCGGCGCTGCGCTCGACGAGCGCGTCGACGGCTACGTGAGCCTGGCGTCGGGTGTCCTCATCGGCGATCCGTCCGCCACGACCACCACGACCACCACGGCCGAAGGCGGCGACGCCGGCCTCCCCGACAAGCCGTCGTTCTTCATGGCCGGCAGCGTCGATGCCGTGGTCCCGGCTGAAGATCGCACCCGTCCCTCGTTCGAGGCCGTGCCCGAGCCGAGCCTGCTCTGGATCATCGACGGCGTCGGCCACAACGGCTTCGACGACTTCTGCACCTTCGGTGGCGGCACCGGCATCATCGGGGTCGCCGAGGCCTCGGGTCTCGGCGGTCTGCTCGACGCACAGCCGCAGCTGCGTGCGCTCGGCGAGGACGGGTGCGTGCCGCCCGCGGTGCCGGTGGTCGACACGTTCCCGATGATCCGTCACGGCGTGACGGCCTGGATCCGCCACCTCGTGGGCGTCGACGCCGAGCCGATCGGGATCGGTCCCGACTTCGCCGACGCGTTCGCCCGGCCGGTCGAGATCGCCGAACGCCCCTGATCTCGAAGCCCCTCATGACGGGGTGCTAGCACCAATGTCCGGTGGCGGTGCCACCTCGTGTTCGTCGATGGTTCGGTTGTCCGCCGACACATGAGGTGCCCCATCATGCGCAAGTTCCTCGGCCTGCTCGCCGCAGCCGCCACGCTGCTGCTCGCTGCCCCCACCACCGCGACGGCGGCCGAGCCGCTGACGCTCACCGTCGCCAACGGCCCGCTGCCTGCCGCCACGCTCGGCACGCAGTACGGCCTCGGCATCACCGCCATCGGCGGTGGCACCCGACCCGTCACCTGGAGCGTGGTCTCGGGATCACTTCCTCCGGGCCTGTCGGTGATCAAGAACTGGGGCAACTCCTCGACCATGATCAACGGCACGCCCACCCGAGGCGGGGCGTACTCGTTCACACTGCGAGCTCGCGACAAGGACGGCAACAGCACCACCGGCAGCTTCTCGATCCAGGTGGGCAGCGGCGCTGGTGCGCTCAGCATCGCGAACGCCGGCTCGCTCCTGGTCGGTGGCCGCCTCGGCCAGTCGTACACCGCGAACCTGTTCGCTGCAGGCGGTGTCGCGCCGTACACCTGGTCGATCTCGGGCACGCTGCCGACCGGGCTGACGTTGGCCGGCAACCAGATCGTCGGCAAGCCCGACGTGCGCGGCACCTGGACCTTCACGCTGGTCCTCACCGACGCCCAGCGCACGTCGGTCAGCAAGCTCTTCTCGATCGTCATCCTGTGACCGGCCTGTTCTCGGCGACCGCCGGTCACCGGGTGCGGGTGTCGAGCAGACGATCGTCGGGCACGTCGACGAAGGCACCGCCGGCCAGGTAGCCCTGTACGTCGACCACGAGGTGGGTCGAGCGTTGGGTGAACACGCACACGCGGCCGTCGTCGCCGAAGCGCACGAACGCCAGACCGGCGATCGTCTGGCCCGATGCATCGACGTTGAGGTTCGACGATCCGCCCGGCGCGGTACCGCACGGCAGCACCTGCACGTAGCCCGCGGCGCTCGTGTCGGTCGCGACGATCGACACGACCGCGGTGGTACCCGCCCGGCCACTGATCTCGGTCACGCTCCCGCCGCCTGGCCTCGCGCCCTCTCGCGTGTCGAGCACCCGATCGTCGGTCACGTCGTCGAACGACCCGTCGACCATGTAGCCCTGCAGGTCGGCCACGAGATGCGCGCCGCGCTGGTTGAAGAGACACGCACGGCCTGCGGCATCGAAGCGCACGAACGCGAGGCCCGACCTGGTCTGGCGTGCCGCATCGGCGTTGAGGTTCGACGAGCCACCGGCTGCCGCCCCGCACGGCAGCACCTGCACATAGCCGGCCGCATCGGTCTCGGTCATCACGATCGACACCACGCCGGTGGCGTTCGGGCGACCGGAGATCTGGGTCTGCGTGCCCGGTGCGGGCCTCGGCCCCGACCGTGTGTCGAGCAGGCGCAGGTCGGCCACGTCGTCGAACGCACCCGGAGCGAACCACCCCTGCAGATCGGCGACGAGGTGCGTGGCCCGCTGGTTGAACAGGCAGGCCTTGCCCGAGCCGTCGAAGCGCACCACTGCCAGCCCCGATCGGATCTGCCCGGCCGCGTCGGCGTTGAGGTTCGACGACCCACCCGCCACCGCACCGCACGGCAGCACCTGCACGAACCCGGGCGCGACGTTGTCGACCGACACCAGCGACACCACGGCCGACCGGTCGGCCTCACCCACCATCTCGGTCTGGCGACCCGCGGGCACCCGGGCGAGCTGACCCACTGCGGGCGAACACGGATACGCAGCCGTCGCCACCCGGTCGTACAGCCACTGGATGGTGGGCTGCACCCGCGCGTTGATCGAGGCGTCGCTGAGCTCGTGCCCCTCCCCCGGGTACTCGTACCAGGCGACCGGCAGACCTGCGGCCGTCATCGCGTCGCGGGTCGCGATCGCCTGCGCCGTCGGCACGATGGTGTCGAGCTCGCCGTGGTGGAAGATCGCACCCGCATCGAGCGGGCCGAACGCGGCCGGATCGTTGGCGCCCGAGAACGACACAGCGGTGCACACCGCGGAGGAGAACTCCTCGTGGTCGCCGGGCAGAGGCGCATCGGCGTTGGCCGCCACGCCGAGGGCCGTCACCGCTCCCGCGCTCGTCCCGCCGACCGCGATCCGATCGGGGTCGATGCGCAGCGACGCAGCGTTGGCACGGAACCAGCGCACCGCGGTCTGCATGTCGGCGCGGGCGTCGTTCACCACTTGGAACTCGGTCGGCGTGTCCACCGGGTACAGCACGGGCGACGAGCCGAGCCGATAGTTGATCGACGCCGCGACGTACCCGCGCTGGGCCATCCGCTGCGCCCACACGACCGTCGTGCTCTTGTCGCCGGTGAAGAAGAAGCCGCCATGGGCGAACACGAACACGGGCCGATCGGTCGCCGTGTCGCCCCGCGGTGTGTACAGGTCGAGCCGCAGCTGCACCACCGAACCGTCGGCTGCCGTCGCCGTGCCGTAGACGACGTCGCGCTGCACGTCGGGCAGGAAGATCGGATCGAGGTATCGCGTCGCCGCCGTCGCAACCTGTATCGGTGCACCCGGGGTAGCACCGACGCCGACCCCGAGCGCTGCGACCGCAACGGCAGCCATCCCGTGCCAGCGTCGCGTCAACCTCACGGTCGGCACGATAGGTCGCGTCGGGAGCGAGCCGCCCTCACCCGGCCAGCGAACCCGGTTGCACCGATCAGTCGGACGAGACCGCCGTGATCGCCGCTCGGGCGGTGCGGTGGCCCGCCGCCGCGGCCTCGGCCGCCAGCGCACCGCTGGCAACGGCCAACAAGAATCCCGCCGCGAACGCATCGCCAGCACCCGTGGTGTCGGTGACGCCGTTCAGGGCGGGCACCGGCACCTCCACGACGCCCTCGCCGGGCACCGACACCAGCGCCGGATCGGGCCCTTGCTTCACCACGGTCGCCGCGGTTGCGATGCCGTCGACCCCACCGGCGGCCGACAGCACCTGCGCCTCGAGCTCGTTGCACAGCAGCACGTGCGGCTGCAGCGACCACAACAGGTTGCGCATCCGCCCCGCGCCGTACGACTCGATCACGGCCGCCGACGACGCATCGATCGACACGATGATCCCGCGCTCGTGCGCCCAGTTCACCAGCGTCACCGCGGTCTCGGCCAGCCGCCCTCCGGCGAGCGAGTACGCGGGCACGTGCAGCACCTGCAGTTCGTCGAGCCACGCCGGGTCGGGATCGTCGAGATCGGCACACGCTCCCCGATCGGTCAGCATCGAGCGCTCACCCAGGTGATCGACGAGCACCACGATCGTGCCCGTCCGCCCGGCCCGCCGGGCCATCACCTCGACGCCGGCCGCCTCGGTCTCGGCGACGAGTGCTGCGCCGATCGCGTCGGCGCCCACCTGGCCGATGAACCGGGCGCGACCACCGGCCCTGGCCACCGCAACCGCGGTGTTGGCCGCGCTGCCACCGCGGCGACGACGGATGTGCGCCTCGGTGTCGGACGCGACGTTCACCGCCGAGCCGACCCTGACCGCGATGTCCTCCACCAGGTCGCCGAGCGTTCCGATCACGCGCAGCACGCTAGCGACCGAGGCCCGGGTCGACCCCGGTCACCTCAGGCCAGCGCGGTCCGCACGTGCTGGTGCACGAAGAACACGCCGCGCTCTTCGAACGTGGCGAGCCGACCGTTCGCGTCGAGACCGGCGTCGTGCGAGCGCTGCACGCTCGTGCAGATGTCGACGTCCTGTTGGTGCACCAGGCGATGGGTGTCGGCGATCCGCTTGGCGACATCGTCGGGCGTGCCTGCCCGCAGGTACAGCCGCCGCTCCACCACGGTGACGTTGGCCGTCACCGGCTCCATCCACATGACGAGCACTGCATCGGGGAAGACGTTCATCATCAGGTTCGGCCACACGGTGAGGTAGTTGCCGACGTCGTAGGGCCGCGACGTCGCCGCGCCCGCGAGGCGCTCCCATCCGGGCTCGCCCGGCAACAGGTCGTGCATGATCCGCTGGGCCTCGTCGGCCGGTCGCAGCGGACGGTCCCACGCGTACAGCACGGCCCCGTCGGACACCATCGGGTAGTCCTCGGTCGCGGTCGTGTCGATCTCGGGGTGTACGAACGGGGTGTGGTAGTTCTCCGAGTAGTTCTCGAGCAACACCTTCCAGTTGAAGGGCCGCTCATGGCGCTCGACGACCGCGGGTTCGAGCTCCTCGATCGGGAAGGCATCGATCGCCGTGGCGAGCGGGCCCAACGTCAACTCCCCTGCGCCCGCGCTCACGTCGACGAACACCATCCGCCGCCAGGTGGCGATCGCCACCGGGGTGAGCGAGTGCTCGGCGAGGTCGAACCCGTCCGGCTCCCCCACGCCCGAGGCCCGCGCCAGCGAGCCGTCGAGGCGGTACAGCCAGGCGTGGTACGGACAGCGGATCAGCGGACCGTCGCCGCTCTCGAGGTCGTCGCACAGCGGGGCTGCCCGGTGACGGCACACGTTGAGGAACGCCCGCACGTCACCATCGCGATCGCGCACGATCAGCACCGGCACGCCACCCACCCGGATCGCGCGCCACGCACCCGGTGCCGGCAACTCCTCGGTCACGCCCACGCACACCCACCCCGAACGGAACACCCGATCGAGCTCGACGGCATGGTGTGCCGGGTCCGAATACCAGGCTGCGGGCAGCGTGCGAGCGGTACGGATGCCCTCGGGATCGGGGATGGCGCGGACCATCGAGACATTCTGGCACACCTCCGAACGTTGCTGAGCAACTGTCCAACGACGGGAGGGAATGTGACTAGTCTGAATCGGCAGTCAGTGTTCGCCGGTGATCGACACCCAGTGTCGATCGACATCTCTCGGGGGGATCCATGAGAACGTCACGACGTCAGTTCCTCGCACGTACGGCACAGGTCGGCGTGTTGCTCGGTGCCGGCATCCCCCTGTTGAACGCGTGCGGCGGCGACAGCGGCGGCAGTGGCGACCAGTCGACCGAACCGATCGCCGACGGGCTCCAGCCGGAGAAGGGTCCGCTGCGGATCGTCAACTACGCCGACTACGTGAACCCCGAGGTGATCGCCGACTTCGAGGCGAAGTACGGCGTGAAGGTCGAGATCTCCACGATCGACACCGACACCGAGGCGGTCGCCAAGCTGGCGTCGGGCGCGCTGAAGGTCGACGTCCACCACTCGATGGCCAGCACCAGCATCGGCAACCTCATCAAGGGCGGGCTCATCCAGCCGCTCAACCGCAGCTACCTCACCAACCGCGGCAACGTCATCGAGGCGTTCGACGACCCCTGGTACGACCCGGGCGCCGTCTACTCGGTGCCGTACACGTTCTTCGGCACCGGTATCGGATACCGCGCCGACCGCATCGACCCGGCCGAGGTCGAGGCCCAGGGGTGGGACACCCTGTGGAACGCCGCCGCGTTCAAGGGCCAGGTGTCGATCCTCGACGACGAGCGCGAGGCCTTCACCATGGCGATGCTGCGCAAGGGCATCACCGACATCAACACCCTCGACCAGGCCATCATCGACCAGGCCCTCGCCGACGTCACCGAACTCATCGACCTCGTCAACGTGAAGGTGAACATCGAGGGCTACAAGGACATCCCCGAGGGCACCACCACGATCGCCCACACCTGGAGCGCCGATCTGATCGCCGGCGCGGCCAGCTACCTGCCCGAAGGCACCACCAGCGACGTGCTCGGCTTCTGGCACCCGCCGTCGGAGCAGTACGTGGTGAACAACGACTCCATGGGCGTACTGGCCAACGCCGAGAACCCCGTGCTCGCCCACCTCTACATCGACTTCCTGCTCGACAACGCCGTGGCCGAGAAGAACTTCAGCTGGGTCGGGTACCTGCCGGCCCTCACCAAGCTCGACGCCGACTACGTGATCGGTGCCGGGTACGTGCCCGAGAACCTGCGCAGTTGCGTGCCCACCAACGACGACATCGCCAAGGGCCTGAAGTACAAGGCGCTCGGCCCCGAGGGCGACGCCCAGTACGAGGCCGCCTGGTCGAAGTTCACCGCGGGCGGATGAGCAGCCCGAGCGTCGCCCAGATCGACCCCACGGGCGGTCGACCGCCGCGCACCACCACCTGGGCAGGGTTCGCGCTCCCGGGTGTCGGATGGCTGATCGCGTTCTTCGTCGTCCCCGTGTACGCGGTGATGGCGGTGGCGTTCGGCTCGGTCGATCCGATCCTGCGCACCCCGCAGCCGGCGTGGAACCCGCTCGCCTGGGACTTCTCGGCGATGAGCTCGCTGCTCGACCGGGTGTTCGGCGGCGACCTCGGCAAGGTGTTCCTCCGCACGTTCTCGTTCGTCTTCCTCGCCCTCGCCGGCTGCATTCTGATCGGCTATCCGGTCGCCTACTTCGTGGCCCGCAAGGCATCGCGCTCGCGCAGCATGCTGCTCGCGCTGCTCGTGCTGCCGTTCTGGATCAGCTACCTCATGCGGATGCTCGCGTGGACCAACCTGCTGCAGCAGGACGGGTACGTGAACCAGGTGCTGCAGTGGTTCCAGCTGATGGACGAGCCGCGCAACTGGCTCGACGGCGACTGGCCGACCGTCGTCATCGGACTCACCTACGGCTACATCCCGTTCTTCATCCTCCCGCTGTACTCGGCGCTCGAGCGCATCGACGGGCGCCTCATCGAGGCCGGGCGCGACCTCGGCGCGTCGAGCTTCCAGACCTTCGTGCGCATCACCCTGCCGCTGTCGGTGCCCGGCCTGCTGGCGGCCAGCGTCATCACGATCCTGCCGATGTTCGGCGACTACTACACCAACTCCTACCTCACCAGCGGCTCGCCGCGCACGGAGATGGTGGGCAACCAGATCGAGTTCTTCCTGCGCGGTTCGAGCCAGCCACAGACCGGCGCCTCGCTCGTGCTGGTGCTCATGGTGTTCCTGTTCGTGCTGATGGTGTACTACCTGCGCACGACGATGAAGGCCCAGCGGGAGTCGGAGCGATGAGGCTGTTCCGCTCACGCCACGGTCGCGCCAAGTGGCTCGCGACCATCACGTGGCTGTACGTCCTGTGGTCGCTGCTGCCCGTGCTCGTCGCAGTGCGCATCTCGCTCAACTCGGGCAAGAGCCGCTCCACGTTCCAGTCCCCGTCGTTCCGCTGGTACTGGGGCGACACCACGTCGTCGGTGTGGCACGACGACACCCTGCACACCGCGATGTGGAACACGATGAAGCTCGCCGTGCTGTGCATGCTCATCGCCACGCCTCTGGGGGTCGCGATGGCGATCGGGTTGCAGCGCTGGCGGGGCAAGGTCTCCACGGGTGCGAACACGCTGATGCTCGTCCCGATCGTCACGCCCGAGATCGTGTTCGGTGTGGCGCTGTTCATCGTGTTCACCCAGGTGTACACCGGCCTGCCCGGCGGCATCACCACACAGCTCCTCGGCCACGTCACCTTCACCCTGAGCTTCGTGGTCGTGATCATCAGGGGTCGTCTCACTGCGATCGGCAGCCAGTACGAGGAGGCCGCTCGCGACCTCGGTGCGACGAAGTTCCAGGCACTGCGCCTGGTGTTGCTGCCCATGCTCGGCCCGGCGATCTTCGCCAGCCTGATGGTGGTGTTCGCCACGTCGGTCGACGACTTCGTGATCTCGTCGTTCCTGTCGACCGGTGCCTCCACCGAGACCGTGCCGATCAAGATCTATTCGGGCGCGCGCGCCGGCTCCACGCCGGCGCTCAACGCGCTCGCCACCGTGATGCTCCTCGTCACCCTGCTGGCCGTCGCGCTCGCCGGCCTCGTGATGCGACGCATGCGCACGCATGGCGATCAGGATGCGAGCCTGGCAGGGTTGACGGTATGAACGAGCGAGGCTTCTCGATCCACGAGTCGGCCGTGCCGCTGGAGGGCGCTGACCACGAGTTCCCGGGCGTCGCCTGGTGGACACTGGTGAGCGGTGACCGCACGCCGAGCGCACACCTCTCGGCGGGCGTCTGCGAGATCGAGGCCGGTACCGACGGGCTCGAGCTGCACCGCCACTCCCCGGCCGAGGTGTACCACTTCCTCTCGGGCACGGCCGAGGTGACGATCGACGGAGAGCTCCACCCCGCAGCCACCGGCACCACGATGTACATCCCCGGCTCCACCTGGCACGCCATCCGTCCGATCGGCGACCAGCCCGTTCGGCTCTTCTACTGCTTCCCGACCGACGCGTTCGGCCCGATCGTGTACGAGTACCCCGAGGATCGGCCGAGACCGTGAGGGCTCCGATCCGCGCTTGCTCCGCCGCGGACCTGGTGTCGCGATGAACGGCGCCGGCGACGGCCGCGTCCATGTCGTGGTGATCGGCGCCGGGTTCGCCGGCCTCACCGCCGCCACCCAGCTGGTCGCCGCCGGGCGTTCGGTCGTGGTGCTCGAAGCACGTGATCGGGTGGGCGGCCGCACCGAGAGCACCGTCGACGACACCGGTCGACTGGTCGACAGCGGCGGCCAGTTCATCAACGACGACATGCCCCACGTGCTCGCGCTGGCCGCCTCGCGCGGCCGCACGCTCGTCGCCGGCGACCACGAGCTCGCATCGCTCGCGTTCCGGGGCGGCGGTGAGATCACCGACGACCCACGTGCCTTCGCCGAGCTGCTCGCCGCCGCCGATGGTCCGGCCGAACGGCTGGAGGGCATCGACCCGGCGGCACTGGGCGGCCGGACGCTCGGCGACTGGCTGCGCTCCCGCCTCGACGGCGATGCGCTCGCGGCCGCGCACGGCGGGTTCGCCGGCGCCTTCTGCCTCTCCCCCGATCTTCTCCTCGCGGCACACGTGGCCGAGATGGGCGAGCGCACGCCCATGACGCGCGACGAGCTGCAGTACGTGATCGCCGAGACCCTGCACGGGCTCGCCGTCGAGCTGGGTGCCGAGCTCGGCGACGGCCTCCACCTGGGCACGCGAGTGCGTGCCGTGCACCGCCACGCGTCCGGCTCGACCGTCGTCGCCGAGGGCATCACGATCGATGCGTCGCACGTCGTCGTGGCCGTCCCGCCGGTGGCGATCGGGGCGATCGCGTTCGACCCGCCGCTGCCCGACGACGTGCGATCGGCCGCCGGGGCCTTCCGTCCGGGTTCGGTGATCAAGTTCCTCGTGTCGTACCCGACGGCGTTCTGGCACGACCCCACCGGCTCCCTCGGCAGCGTCCGCGAATGGCTCACGCCTGCCGGGCTCTACACACGAGATGCCACGGCGCAGGCGGACCGTCCGTCGATCGTGGCCTTCCTCGGCGGCCCGTCGGCCGACGAGTGGGGCACCTGGACGCCAGAACGACGGCGAACGACGCTGCTGGAACACCTGGTCGAGGGCTACGGGCCCGAGGCGGCACGACCCGTGTCGCTCCTCGAACGAGTGTGGGCACCCGACGATCTCGGCGCCGGCGGTTACTGCAACCTGCTCGTCGACCCGGCGCATCTCGATGCCGTCGACGTCCTCCGCAGCGGACCGGGCGACGACCAGCGGATCACCTTCGCCTGCACCGAGCTCGCGCCGTCGTTCCCCGGCTACGTGGAAGGGGCGATCACCGCGGGGCTCGCCGCGGCCGAACGGGTGCTCGCAGCGGCAGCGTCGACCGGGCCGGCAGGGTCGACCACGCCAGCATCGTCGCCGCACTGAGCACCAGCACCACGGTGAACGCCGTGGCCGGACCGTCGTGGAACGGTTCGAGCCGACCGACATCGAGATCGGCCCCGACGACGACCACGGCGGCCACCCGGGCGACGTTGCCCACCACGAGGAGCACGATCGCCGACAAGGCCGCACGCCGACGACGGCGACGGTCGCCAGGGGCGAGCACCGCGAGGGCCGCCACACCGAGCACGGGCACGAGCGAGGAACACCAGGCGCTCACAGTGAGCACGAACGTCCCGGCATCGCCCTGCACCAGCAGTTGATGACCGGATCGGGTCACCTCGGCCGAGCCGAGCAGACCGGCGATCCCACCGACCGCCCACGCCTCGGCCGCGGTCCAGCGGTCGACGAGCACCCGGAAGATGGCGATCGCGAGCCCGACCACGACCAGCCCGACGGCCACCCGCGACAGGCCGCGGCGCAGGGGAAGGCGGCGGACGAAGGCGGTCACCATGTGGACGACCGTCCGGGGAGCACCTCCCCGGCGCCAGAGTGCGGCGACCACGCGACCCCCCTGAAAACCTGGGGCAACTCCGGACGGTCCGAGGTGTCGGTCGTCTGCGGATGCCCCATCGTGAAAACGCTCGTCGTCGTGGGCCTCGGGCCGGACGGAAGTCGGGCACCACTCGCATCAACGAGGGGCGCGGACACGATGTGGCTCCCGGAGACGATCGGCGCAGGGATCCCACCATGCACCACGACTCGAGCCTCCACCCAGACGATCACCTGCACGATCGCGCTGAGCCGGCCGACCTCGGTCGCTCCGGATGGTCGCGCCGTACCGTGATCGGCGCCGGCGGCGCTGCGCTGTTGGGCCTCACCTGGGCGAATGCCGCCGAAGCGGCGGACACGGTGCAGACGTTCTCGTTCGACCCCACCGTGGGTGGCACCTGCGTGTCGCCCGGCTGCTCGGTGTGCAACGCGTGTCTTGCACACGCGGCCAACAAGCTCTTCGCCACCGAGGCCGCGGCGCAGGCGGGCAGGGCCCATCCGGGCTGTCGCTGCGCGGTGGTGCCGGGCATGGCCGTCGCCCAGACCGTGTTCGACCAGCTCTTCGTGGCCGGCTCGATGGCCGACCGGCGCACCCCGGCGATCGGCGCGCTCCTCGCGTCCGCACCGGCCACGGTGGAGGCTCCCGGCATCAGCGGCCTCGTCCCCACGGCCGTCACCGTCGGCGGCCTGGTGACCATCGCCTGGATCGCGCTTTCGCGTCGGGCTGTCGATCGAACCCCCTGACGGGCAGGAAGGTTCAATACAGCGACGCTGCGGTCGGGCACCGATCCGTGCCATATTGAGCACCCGTCCGACGAGGATCCATCGATCCCCCGGATGCGCCCGAGGAGCTCGATCAGCATGACCGTCACCGAACCCCACCCCGCTCGCCCCGCCCCGCGGTTCGTCCGCGCCGACGGCCCCGACAAGGTCACCGGCAGCGGCCGCTACACCGCCGACCTCAGCCTCACCGGCGTGCTCGCGGCCAAGTTCCGCTACGCCGACGTGAGCCACGCCCGCATCACCCGCCTCGACGTCTCGGCCGCCAGGGCCATGCCCGGCGTGATGAGCGTCCTCACCGCAGCCGATGTGCCCGATGTGCGGTTCGGCCCCTTCGTGCAAGACCGCACCCTGTTCGCCACCGACGTCGTCCGCTTCGAAGGCGAGATCATCGCTGCGGTGGCCGCCACCACCGCCGAGATCGCCCAGCGCGCCGCCGACGCCATCGTGGTCGAGTTCGAGCCGCTGCCCGTCGTCACCGACCTCGAGGCATCGCTCGCCACCGACGCACCGCTCGTGCACGGCGACTGGGCCGACTACGGATCGGCCGAGGTCGTCGTCCGCGATCGCAACGACGCGTCGTTCTCGTCGATCACCAAGGGCGATGCGGCAGCAGCGATGGCCGGCGCCGACGTGGTCGTGTCGAGCCGGTACGTGGCCGACGGCTGCCATGCGGCCCCGATCGAGCCGAGGGCCGTCCTCGCCCAGTGGGAGGGCGACAAGGTCACGATCTGGACGTCGACCCAGGTGCCCTTCGACGCCCGGGCAGGCGTGTGCGAGACGCTCAAGCTGCCGGCCAACCGGGTCCGCATCATCGTGCCGCACCTCGGCGGCGGGTTCGGCGGCAAGTGCGGCTTCCACTACGAGGCCCACATCGCCGCCCTCGCCCGTGCCGCGAAGCGCCCGGTCCGCCTGGTGTTCAGCCGCCGCGAGGAGTTCCTCGCTCCCGACCGTCGCCGCGAAGGCATGATCATCGACATCACCACCGGCATGCGCACCGACGGCACGATCATCGCCCGCTCCGGCTGGATCGCGATCGACAACGGCGCATACACCGCCGACGCCGGGTTCTTCTCCCAGCTCGCCGCGATGCACGTGGCCGGCCCGTACCGGGTGCCGAACGTGTCGATCGAGGCCCACCTCGTCTACACCAACCACCAGCCGTCCGGCTCGGTGCGTGCTCCGACGGCGCCGCAGGCCTGCTGGGCGCTCGAGTCGCACACCGACGAACTCGCCAAGGCGGTCGGGCTCGAACCGGTGGCGTTCCGCAAGCTGAACGCGGTCGACACCGGCGCCGAGGGCCCGAGCGGCCAGACCTACGACGAGATCGGCCTGCAGCAGTGCATCGATGCGGCGACGGCCAACGCCGGCTACGGCCAGGAGCTGCCCGACGACGAGGCGATCGGTGTCGCGATCGGCTGGTGGCCCAGCTTCTCGGTGCCGTCGGGCGCCTACGTGAAGATCGACGGTGACGGCTCGGGCCAGATCATCACCGGCGCCCAGGAGTGCGGCACCGGCGCCGTGATGACCCTGCGCCAGCTCGCCGCCGACGAGCTCGGCATGGCGGCCGAGGACTTCCAGCTCGTCTACCAGGACACCTCCGTCGCGCCGTACGACATGGGCGCGACCGGCAGCCAGACCCTGTTCAACAACGGCCGTGCCGTCGTGAACGCCGCCGGCCAGATCGCCGAGCAGCTGCGCAAGCTGGCCGCCGATCACCTCGAGGCGTCACCCGACGACATCGTCCTCGCCGACGGTCACGCCTCCGTCGCCGGCACCCCGACTGCGACCGTGTCGATCGCCGAGCTGGCCGGCATCGCCTCCGGCGGTGAACTGCTCATCGGCCACGGCTCGGGGCAACCACCCGGACCGCCGCCACTCGTCGGGTCCACCTGCGTGGGCGACCTGGGCATGGCAGCGTTCGTCGCACCCCAGTTCTCGTGCCACGCGGTGCGGGTGAAGCTCGACCGCGACACCGGCGTGGCCCGGGTGCTCGCGGTCAGCACCGCCCACGACTCGGGCACGATCATCAACGAGCTCGGCGCGCTCGGCCAGGTGGAAGGTGGCGTGCTGATGGGCATCGGCCAGGCCCTCACCGAGGGCACCACGTACGACGACCAGGGCAAGCAGCGCAACGCAGCGATGCTCGAGTACAAGCTGCAGACCTGCGCCGACGCACCACCGATCAACACCCACTTCGTGCAGATCGCCACGCCCGACGCCGGCCCACGCGGCGCCAAGGGCCTCGCCGAGGCACCGAACGTCGCCACCGCCGCCGCGATCTCCAACGCCCTCGCGGCGATCATCGGCCGACCGGTTCGTCGCCTGCCGATGACGGCCGAGCGAGTGTGGGAGACCCTGAACGAGGAGGCGGCCCGATGAGCCTGCTGATCGCCACCACCCTCGACGACGCGCTCGCAGCCCTGGCAGCCGGCGCACGCCCCATCGCCGGTGGCACCGACCTGGTCGTCGGCGCCCGCCACGGCAAGGCACCGTTGCCCGCATCCCTCGTCGCGATCGACCGGATCGAATCGCTGCGCACCGTCGGCCGCTCCGCCGATGGCGGCCTCGTCATCGGTGCGGGCGTCTCGCACCACACGATCGAGACCGACTCGACGATCGGCGCCGAGTGGTCGGCGCTCGCCGACGCCAGCGCCCTCGTGGGCTCGCCAGCCACGCGCCACGTGGGGACCCTCGGCGGCAACGTCATGAACGGCTCGCCGGCGATGGACACCGGCGCACCGCTCGTCGTGTTCGGCGCCGAGGCCGAGTTGGCCTCGGGCTCCGGGTCTCGACGAGTCGACATGGCCACGCTGTGGGTCGGCCCCGGCCGCACCTCGGCTGCCGCCGACGAACTGTGCGTCGCCATCCACCTGCCGGCGAGAGCGCCCCGTTCGGGCAGCGCCTACCTCCGGCTCGAGTACCGCCGGGCCATGGAGATCGCCGTCGTCGGCGCCGCCGCATCGGTGACGCTCACCGCTGACGGTGCCGTCGACTCGGTGCGGGTCGCTCTCACCGCCGTCGCTGCCACGATCGTCGAGGTCACCGGGCTCACCGGCGGCTCGGTCGCCGACGTCGCCGCGGCCGCCGAGGCAGCGGCCGCCGACCAGGCCACACCGATCAGCGACCTCCGCGCCAGCGACCGCTACCGGCGCCACTGCATCGGCGTCATGGCCCGCCGCGCCGTCGAGGCCGCCGCCCGCCGCGCCAGCGGCGAGACCATCGCCATCCCCGTCAATCGTGCCGTCGGTATCGGCATGGCAGCAGGAGCCGCATCATGAGCGAGTCGATCGACCGCGACCTCACCCTGTCCGTCAACGGCATCGCCTACCCGGTGTCGGTCGACACGAGCCGCAACCTGCTCAGCGTCATCCGCACGGAGATCGGGCTCACCGGCACCAAGGAGGGCTGCGACGACTGCGAGTGCGGTGCCTGCATGGTGCTGCTCGACGGCCAGCCCGTGAACTCGTGCTCGTACCTCGCCGCGCAGGCGGTCGGCCGCGAGATCACGACCATCGAAGGTGTGATGGACGGCCAGGAGCTCCACCCGCTCCAGCGCAACCTGCTCGAAGAAGGCGGTGTGCAGTGCGGGTTCTGCACCCCGGGGATGATCATGTCGGCCACGGCGCTGCTGGCCCGTACCCCTTCGCCCTCCGACGAGGAGATCCGCATCGGGCTGAGCGGCAACCTGTGCCGCTGCACCGGTTACGCCAAGATCATCGCCGCCGTCCGCCGCACCGCCGACGAGTCCTGACCTCCACCCCGCCGCCACCCGTGAGGTAACCTGACCGGGCGTTCAGACTGGACGGAGCAAAGGGGCTTGGGCATGAACTGGGACGTCTTCATCACCTGCGCGGTCACCGGATCGGGTGCCACGGTGGGCAAGAGCCCGCACGTGCCCGTCACGCCCGAGCAGATCGCCACGTCGGCCATCGACGCGGCCAAGGCTGGCGCCGCCGTGGTGCACATCCACGTCCGAGACCCGGAGACCGGCGTCGGTTCACGCGACACGGGGCTGTACGCCGAGGTCGCCGAGCGCATCCGCGACAGCGGCACCGATGTCGTCCTCAACTTCACCGCCGGCATGGGCGGCGACCTCGTGCTCGGCGGGGCCGAGCAGCTGCTGCCCCCCGCTGTCGACGGCACCGATCTGGCCGGCGCGACCGAGCGACTCGACCACGTCCGCACCCTCATGCCCGAGATCTGCACCCTCGACTGCGGCACCATGAACTTCGCATCGGGTGGCGACTACATCATGGTCAACACGCCCAGCGTGCTCGACTCGATGGCCAAGCAGGTGCAGGAACTGGGCGTTCGGCCCGAGCTCGAGGTGTTCGACTTCGGCCACCTCGTCTACGTCCACGAGATGATCCAGAAGGGTCTCCTCGACGACCCGATCATGATCCAGCTGTGCATGGGTATCGCCTACGGCGCACCAGACGACCCCGGCACCTTCATGGCGATGGTCAACCAGTTGCCCCGCGACTGCGTGTTCTCCGCGTTCTCGATCGGCAAGATGCAACTGCCGTTCGTCGCGATGGCGGCCCTCGCCGGCGGCAACGTGCGAGTCGGCCTCGAGGACAACCTCTACCTCGGCCCCGGCCACAAGGCGACCAACGCCGAGCTCGTCGCCCGCGCCAAGCAGACGCTCGAGTCGATGAACGTGCGTGTGAAGGGTCCGCAGGAAGTGCGCGACCAGCTGAAGCTCGTGAAGCACGGCTGACCCGATGAGCCCCATCCCCGGCCTCTCGAAGGTCGGCCTGCTCGGCGGCGGCGTCATCGGCGCCGGCTGGGCGGCCCGCTTCCTGCTCAACGGCGTCGACGTGCAGATGTTCGACCCCGACCCGGAAGCGCCCCGCAAGGTGGGCGAGGTGATGGCCAACGCCCGGCGAGCGCTCGACAAGCTCGTCATGCCGGCGCTGCCCGCAGAGGGCACGCTGACGTTCGTCGCCACGCCCGAGGAAGCCGCCACCGGCGTCGACTTCGTGCAGGAGAGCGCCCCCGAGCGGATGGAGCTCAAGCAGGAACTGCTCCGTCGCGCCAGCTCGGTCGCCGGGCCGGAGGTCGTGTTCGGCTCGAGCACCTCGGGCCTGCTGCCGAGCGAGATGCAGCAGGGCATGACGCACCCCGAGCGGCTCGTCGTCGGCCATCCGTTCAACCCGGTGTACCTCATGCCGCTCGTCGAGATCTGCGGCGGCGCGCTCACCAGCCAGGCCACCAAGGACCGCGCCGCCGAGGTCTACGACTCAATCGGCATGTACCCGCTGCAGCTGAGCACCGAGATCGACGGCTTCGTCGCCGACCGGATGATGGAAGCGCTGTGGCGCGAGGCGCTGTGGATGATCAACGACGGGGTCGCCACGGCCCAGGAGATCGACGACGCGATCCGCTTCGGCCCCGGCCTTCGCTGGAGCTTCATGGGCACTCTGCTCATCTACCGCATCGCCGGCGGCGAGGCGGGCATGCGCCACTTCATGGCCCAGTTCGGCCCGTCGCTGAAGTGGCCGTGGAGCAAGCTCACCGACGTCCCCGAGCTCACCGACGAACTGCTCGACACCCTCGTCGGCCAGAGCGACGCACAGGCGGGCAGCGCGTCGCTGCGCGAGCTGGAGATGCTGCGCGACGACTGCCTCATCTCGGTGATCCAGGGTCTGCGCACGCGCGACTACGGCGCCGGCCAGGTGCTCGACCGTTACGAGAAGGCGTTGTACGACCGGTCGTCGCAGACCGAGGTCGAACCCGACCTCGCCCAGCCGCTCCGGCTGCACGAGGTGAAGGTGCCGACGGAGTGGGTCGACTACAACGGCCACATGAACGACAGCCGCTACATGCAGCTGTCGAGCGAGGCCGGCGACCGGTTCCTCCGCTTCATCGGGATGGACGCGGCGTACCTCGAGAGCGGTCGCAGCTTCTTCACCGTCGAGACGCACATCAACTTCATCGCCCAGGCCAAGGCGGGCGATCACCTGTACGTCACGATCCAGCTCATCTCCCACGACGCGAAGCGGCTGCGGATGTTCACCGCCATACGCCGGGGCGACGACGACTCGCTGGTTGCCACGGCCGAGCACATGATGCTCCACGTCGACACCACGCTCGACAAGGCCTCCCCTGCCGATCCGTCGATCCTCGCGGTGCTCGACCGCATCGCCGAGCACCACTCGCTGCTCGAGGTGCCGGCCCAGGCAGGCCGGGCGATCGGCCAGGGCCGCTAGCGCCGGTTGTTCAGCGGGTTCGCTTCAGCGGACTCGTGTCGAAGCCGGGGCCGAGCAGACGACCGGCCTCCGCCAACCAGGCGCGCTCCACCCGGTCGCGGGTGACGCCCTTGGCCTTCACCGCGAGCAGCGGCGCCCACCCGTCGATCAGCGCGGCCAGCACGAACATCGTCTCGTCCGGGTCGCCGGCCAGGAATTCCCCCGACTCCTGACCGAGGCGGATCACGTTGCGCAGCGCAGCACGCCAGCGACGGTCCATGCGGTCGCGCTCGGCCCCGGCCGCCTTGTCGCGCAGCGCCAGCACGCAGAGCTCCATCCAGAGGCCCCAGTCGTAGTGGTGCAGCATCGCCTCGACCATCGTGCGGAGCTGCTCGCTCGCCGTCGGCTTCGATCCGCTGCGCACCGTGTACCGATCGTGGAACTCCTGCTCGCGCAGCGCCAGCGCCTGGGCGAGCAGACCGTCCTTGCCCTCGAACCAGTAGAGGATCGCGGCCGGGCTCGTGCCTGCCTCCTTGGCGATGTCGACCACCCGCGTGTTGGCGTACCCCCGCTCCGACAGCACCTCGGCGGCGGCGGAGAGGATCTGTGCCTTGCGGACGTGATCGAGTCGAGGACGGGGCATCCACGGGCCTTCCGGGTCGGTCGACCCGCAAAGGATCGAATCCTGAATGTAGATTTAGCTTATGTCCAAGTACGTCGCCGTGATCGGGAGCGGGCCACGGGCCGCGGGCTGGACGACGCGTTTCCTGGCATCCGGTCTCGACGTGTTGGTCGATGATCCCACAGTCGTCGAGCTGGTCGCCGACTTGTGGCCGATGGCGGAACGACTCGGTCTCTTCCCCGGTTCGTCGCGAGATCGCCTGCGCATCAGCGACGATCCGGCGGTCCTCGCCGGAGCGTTCCTGGTGCAGCTCGTCGGTGACGCGATCGCACCCGAAGGTGCCTCGCTCGTCGCCGATGACGACACGGCCTACGCCCACGAGCCCATCCACCTCCTGCCGCTCGTCGAGCTGCAGCGCACCGACGACTTCGCCCGGTTGGCCGACTTCTACGCCTCGATCGGCATGGCACCGCGGGGTCCGGAGACACACCCGCTCGAGCGCTGGCGACTCGGTTCGGCGCTGGTCGAGGTCACCAACGGCGACCCCGCGGCGATCCTCGCCGTCATGCGTGCGCTCCGCGCGAGCGGCACCGGTGCGGGCGCCGCCATCGCCGAGCACGAGGCACGGCGCTTCGCAGCCGGGGCCGCCGACCCCTGGCATCCCGGCGACGAGGTCGGCGCACCGCTGCGGCTGTACCGCACCCATGTGGAGCCCGACTGGGTCGACTACAACGGCCACATGACCGAGGCCGCGTACCTCACGGCGGCCGGCTGGGCATCCGATGCGCTTTTCCGCTACATCGGCGACGACGAGGCGTACCGCGAGGCGGGCCACAGCTTCTACACGGTCGAGACGCACATCCACTATCTGCTCGAGGTCGACGTCAACGAGCCGATCGAGTTCACCACCCAGGTGCTCGGTGTCGATGCGAAGCGACTCCACTTCGTGCACGAGATGTTCCACGGCGACACCGGCGCGCTGCTGTGCACCGTCGAGCAGATGCTCGTCCACGTCGACATGGCGGCCGGCCGATCGGTGGCCATCCTGCCCCACGTTGCCGAGGCGCTCCATGCGATCGCCGCGGCGCACGAGCCGTTGCCGGTGCCGCCCAGAGTGGGCAGCGTGATGCGACTGCCACCACCCAAGACCTGAGCCGCGTCGACCACATCGACCGCCGGCATCGAGCGACCGTTTCCACCTCAGCCAGATCCATCTCACCACTCCCCTGCCCCAGGAGCACTCCCATGATGTTCGAACTGACCGACGAGCAGCAGATGATCGTCGACACCGTGCGTTCCTTCACCGAGAAGGAACTCTTCCCCCACGAGGACCTCGTCGAGCGCCTCGGCGACGTGCCGCCCGATCTCGTGCAGGAGATCATGCGAAAGTCGATCGACGCCGGCCTCTACGCCGCCAACATGCCGGCCGAGCTCGGCGGCGGTGGGCTCGACAGCTTGGGCGTCACCCTCGTCGACCGTGAGTTCGGCGCCGCCTCGTACGCACTGCACTACATCGTCGCCCGCCCCTCCAACATCCTGCGCGCCTGCCAGGGCGACCAGATCGAGGAGTACCTGCTGCCCACCATCCGCGGTGAGCGGGTGGACTGCATGGCGATGAGCGAACCCGATGCCGGCAGCGACGTGCGCGGCATGAAGTGCACGGCCGTCCGTGACGGCGACGACTACGTGATCAACGGGACGAAGCACTTCATCAGCCACGCCGATCTCGCCGACTACGTCATCCTGTTCGCGGCCAGCGGCGAGGAGCAGACGAGCAAGGGCCCGAAGAAGAAGATCACCGGGTTCCTCGTCGACTTCGACACGCCGGGCTGCGAGGTGGTCGACGGCTACAAGTGCGTCAGCAACCGCGGCTACCACAACTTGATCATCAACTTCGACGACTGCCGTGTGCCGGTGAGCAAGATCCTCGGCGAGGAGCACCGCGGCTTCGACGCCGCCAACGAGTGGCTCGGCTCCACCCGCCTCCAGGTGGCCGCGGTGTGCGTCGGCCGTGCCCGTCGCGCGCTCGGCATCGCCACCGAATGGGCCGCCACCCGCGAGCAGTTCGGCCAGCAGATCGGCAAGTTCCAGGGCGTGTCGTTCAAGCTCGCCGACATGGCCACCCGGCTCGAGGCGGCCGAACTGCTCACGCTGCGCGCCGCGTGGAAGGACGTCCAGGGCACCGCCACCGACACCGACATGGCGATGGCCAAGGTGTTCTCCAGCGAGATGTGTCAGTTCGTCACCGACGAGGCGATCCAGATCCTGGGCGGCATGGGCCTGATGGACGAACTGCCGCTCGAGCGCATGTGGCGCGACACCCGTGTCGACCGCATCTGGGACGGTACGAGCGAGATCCAGCGGCACATCATCAGCCGCGCCATGCTCCGCCCCTACGGCGCCTGACGCACACCGGGCCGCAGCGGCCCCTCGATGGCACCGTCGGCCTCGACATCGCGAGATCTGTACAACACTCGGTAGGTGATGCGTCGAACTCGATGTGAGGGCTGAGCACGGGATCGACATGGACGACGGCACCGTCTCCTCGGCGTTCCGCGAGTTCTACCTCCGCGAACACGATGCACAGGTGCGCCGCGCCGCGATCATCGTCCGCTCACCCGAGCAGGCGAATGATCTCGTTCACGATGCCATGGCCGAGATGTACGCCCGTTGGACCGAGATCCGTGAGCCGGGTGCCTATCTGAACCGGGCAGTCCTCAACCGATGCCGCGACGCGGCACGCCGCGCCGGCACCCACGGTCGGTTCGTCGCTCGGTTCGTCGACCGTCCCGACGCTGCCGCGCCCCAGGAGCCGCTCGGCGATCTGTTCGACGGACTGCCGTTCCAGCAACGAGCCGCGCTGGTGCTCAAGTACTACGCCGACCTGTCGACGGCCGAGATCGCCGAAGCACTTCAGTGCCCGCAGGGCTCGGTCGGACCCTGGATCGACCGGGGCCTCAAGAAGCTGAGGGAGCGGTTGTCATGACGGATCTCGAACAACGACTGCGCGAGCTCTTTCACGACCGGGCCGACTCGGTTCAGCCACATGGCGATGTCGAGGCCGCGATCGCCGACCGACCGCTCGACGGCCGGGTGAGTTCTGTGCGAGCAACGACGAGTCGACGCAGCGTCGCCCTCCGCGTGGCGGCCGCGATGATCGTGATCGCAGGTGCAGTCGGCATCGTCAAACTGCGGACGGATCCCGACTCGCCAGGTCCATCGGGCCTCGTGTTCCCCGAGTCGACGCCCCACGCACCGCCCTTCCCGGACGGTCTCGAGCGGACCGCCATCGCGTCGGTGTCGATCAGCGACGGACAGCTCGTGCTCCGGGGCCGGATCGGTGCCATCCCGGAGCCGGTCTTCCTCGCCGAGGGCGACGCCGGATCAGAAGCCTGGTTGGCCGAAAGAGGCATGGTGACAGACCTCGACGTCAGTGGTGTCGCCGCGTGGTACGTCACGACCTGCTGTCGAGTCGGTGCCGAGATCTGGCGGAACGGTGAGGCCGCGGGAAACGCGGCGAAGATCGACGTCGCGTACGGAGGCGCCCGTCAGGCGCGTCTCGATCCGACCACCTCCACCCTCTCGTACGCGGAACGTGATGAAGTGATGCCAGGGGCGATCGACGTGGCGACGCTCGGGCGAGATGGCGTCGCCGTCCTGATCGGCTCGCCATCGCCTCGGATCGTCGTCATCGGCGATCCGAATGTCAGCGCTCGACCCCCTCGACGGGAGATCCCTCTCCCGTCGTTCGACGGTGACGTCTGCGGGCTGGTGTCCCTCACGGGACGGCTGGTGGTGTCGATCGGCAGCATCACCGACGACGTCGGGTGTGTGAGCGACCGAGCGATCGAGATCGACAGCGACACCGGCATCGTCGAGCGAGCGATCCGATTCCCTGCACCGGTGCGAATGATCAACAGCGACCACGAGCATCAGATCGTTGCCGTCACTCCAGAAGGCGCAGTGCTGTTCGGCGACCTGACAACGGAGCCGGTTTGGAACACCTCCTCGATCGTCGACGCCTTGGCTGTCGCGTACCCGGTCGACATGGGGGCCTGATGCCGACCCCCTCACGGGTGCCACGAAGCGGCCCCGCCGCCGACGGGTTCAGCGTTCGGTCGGGTGGAGCATCCAACGCCAGTCGGCAGGCACCTCGCCGCGGGCGTCGTAGCGAGAAGCGAAGCCCTCGTTGCCTCGCTGCACGAGATGGTCGTCGCCCACCGACGACGTGACGCCCCACCACCACCCGAAGTCGTCGAGCATCGCGGACTCGAGCTCGAGGTCGAGCGGACGACCGTCTGCGTCGCGCCCGTCGTGGAGGACGATCGTGTCGGTCCAGGAACTGGCACCCGAGTCGGCCGTCGCCGGGAATGCTGCGAATCGCCGCAGTTCGAGCCACGAGCATCCCGGGACGTCTTCGTCTCGTCCGATGCAGCACACCGTGCCGCGATGCTTCCAGACGTCCACCTCGTACACGGCGAGGATTTGGACGCCGAGGTCGTGGACGAGCGTGTCGTGCCAGGCCGCCAGCACCCGCAGCTGCTGCGCGGTCGGGCGGTCTTCGCCGACGATCACGAGGCGCCGAGGAGCTTCGTCACGCGGTGCACGTCCTCGCCGACCGCGCGCCACGTCGGCGAGGCGTGGCGATTCGGCATGGACATGCCGAGGTGATCGGCACGCCCTGCGCCGATCTCAAGCGCGGCTGAACTCGCGGAGCACCTTGCCGGGGCGGGCGCCGGTGTTGGTGCCCTGTTCGGTGACGATCTCGCCGTTGACGATGGTGGCCGCATAGCCGCGACCGCCGATCTTCAGCCGACCGGCGCCACCCGGGAAGTCGTTGGCGTACACCGGATGGTCGGAGGCGAGCCGGTCGAGGTCGAACACGTTGATGTCGGCGGCGTTGCCCACCTGCAGGGTGCCGCGGTCGACGAGGCCGAGCACGCCGGCAGCGAGGCCGGTGAGCTTGTGCACCGCGTTCGGCAGGGACACGAGGTTGCGGTCGCGCTGCCAGTAGGACAGGAAGTGGGTGCTCATGTCGGCGTCGCAGATCTGGCCGGCGTGGGCGCCGGTGTCGGCGAGGCCGGGGTAGACGTGGTCGAACG
>JAPLAA010000006.1 GCA_026393475.1 Actinomycetota bacterium | reverse complement strand
CAGTTCAACACCGGTGGCCCGTCGATGGGCTCGGTGCCCCCGCCGCCGCCCCCGCCCGGGTCGATGACGCCGCCGCCCCCGCCCCCGCCCCCGCCGCCGGCACCGGGGACGCCGCCGCCGCCCCCGCCGCCGCTCGGCTGATCCCAACGACCGGCGCAACAACCGGCGCAACAACCGGTCCGGCGACGAGTCCGACAACGACAGGAGCCCCGCCTCACGGCGGGGCTCCTTCGCGTTCGGTGCTCGTGTCCGGTTGGTCCGTCCGGACCGACCGAGCTACTTCATCTCGAGCTACTTCAGGGTGGCGACGATCTCGGCCATCAGGTCGCCGGCCTCGGTGGGGTTGAGGCCCACCTTCACGCCGGCGGCACGCAGTGCGTCCATCTTGCCCTGGGCCGTGCCCTTGCCACCGCTGGTGATCGCACCCGCGTGGCCCATCTTCTTGCCCTCGGGTGCGGTGACGCCGGCGATGTAGGCGCTCATCGGCTTGGTGACGTTGGCCTTGATGAACTCCGCCGCCTCTTCCTCGGCCGAGCCGCCGATCTCACCGATCATGATGATCGCGTGGGTCTCGGGGTCGGCCTGGAACTCCTTCAGGCAGTCGATGAAGTTCGTGCCCGGCACGGGGTCGCCACCGATGCCGACGCAGGTGCTCACGCCGATGCCGCGCTGCTTCAGCTCGTACAGCGCCTGATAGGTGAGCGTGCCCGAGCGGCTGACGATGCCGACGTTGGGGCCCGACGCAGTCGGGAGTTCGGCGATCTCACCGGCGGTGATGCCGATGTTGCACTTGCCTGGGCTGATGATGCCCGGGCAGTTCGGGCCGAGCAGGCGGGTGTTCGGGTAGTCGCGGACGAGGGTGTTGTAGACCTTCGCCTCGTCCTGGGCCGGGATGCCCTCGGTGATGCACACGATGAAGGCGATGCCCGCGGCCGCGGCCTCGAGGATCGCGGCGCTCGCGGCCTTCGGCGGCACGGCGATGAACGACGCGGTGGCGCCGGTCGCGGCCACGGCCTCGGCGACCGAGTTGAAGACAGGAATGCCCTCGACGTCGGTGCCGCCCTTACCGGGCGTGACGCCGCCCACGACCTGGGTGCCGTACGCCTGGTTGCGCAGCCCGTGGTACTTGCCCTGGCCACCGGTGAGGCCCTGGACGATCACCTTGGTGTCGGCGTTGACGAAGATGGACATGATCAGTTCCCGTTCGCGAGTGCTACGGCCGCACGAGCGGCTTCCAACATGGTGGGCTTGGAGGTGAGCTTGCTCTCCGGGATGCCGGCGTTGGCCAGGATCTCACGGCCCTGCTCGGCGTTTGTGCCGTCGAGGCGGATGACGATCGGGGCACGCAGCTCGACCCGGCCCATGGCCTCGACGATGCCCTTGGCCACTTCCTCGCCGCGGGTGATACCGCCGAAGATGTTGATGAAGATGCTCTTCACGTTCTCGTCGAAGTTGATGACCCCGAGGGCCGCAGCCATCATGTCGGCGTTGGCGCCGCCGCCGATGTCGAGGAAGTTGGCGGCCGTGCCACCCACCTGGTTCACCACGTCGAGGGTGCTCATCGCCAGACCGGCGCCGTTGGCGATGATGCCGACCGTGCCGTCGAGACCGATGTACTGCAGGTCGTGGGTGCGGGCGAGCTGCTCGCGCTCGTCGAGCTCCTCGGTCGCGCGGAACGCCTCCCACTCGGGGTGACGGAAACCGGCGTTGTTGTCGAGGCTCACCTTGGCGTCGAGGGCGTGCACGCCACCGTCCGGGCGCAGGATGAGCGGGTTGATCTCGGCGAGGTCGCAGTCGCCCTCGGTGAAGCAGCGGTACAGCTTGACGAGCATGTCGGCGACACCCTCGACGGCCTCGGCGTCGATCTCGGCGCGCACGGCGGCGTCGCGGGCGACGTCGAGGCTGATGCCGTCGACCGGGTCGATGTGCAGCAGCACGATCGCATCCGGGTTCTCGACGGCGACCGTCTCGATCTCGACGCCACCTTCGGCGCTGAGCATCAGCAGGTGCTTCTTGGCGGCACGGTCGAGCGAGTACGACGCGTAGTACTCCTTCGAGATGTCGCTCGCGTGCTCGACCCACACCCGCTTGACCAGGTGGCCCTTGATGTCCATGCCGAGGATGTTCCCCGCGTGGAGGCGCACCTCGTCGGCGTTGTCGGCGAGCTTGATGCCGCCGGCCTTGCCGCGGCCGCCCACCTGCACCTGTGCCTTCACCACGACGGGGTAGCCGGCCATCTCGGCGGCGGCGACGGCCTCGTCGACGGTGTAGGCGACGTCGCCGGGTGACACCGCGATGTCGTAGCGGGCGAAGTACTGCTTGCCCTGGTACTCGAACAGGTCCACTGGATCAGTCCTCTCTGGCGTCGAGCGCCGATTCCAACCATGCTGCGATGCCCTTGAGCGAGGCGCCGGGGCCGAAGATCTCGGCAACGCCCTGCTCGCGGAGTACGCGGGCATCGGCGTCGGGGATGACGCCTCCACCGAACACCATGACATCACCGAGATCGCGGTTGCGCAGTTCCTCCATCACACGTGGGAACAGCGTGAGGTGGGCACCGCTCAGCAGCGACAGACCCACGGCGTCGACATCCTCCTGGAGAGAGGTCTCGGCGATCTGCTCGGGCGTCTGGTGCAACCCGGTGTAGATGACCTCGAAACCGTGGTCGCGCAACGCTCGGGTGATGGTCTTGGCTCCGCGATCGTGGCCATCGAGGCCAGGCTTCGCGACGACGACTCGATACGTGCGCTTCACGAGTGGTGGACCCTAGGCCGTCGAGCGCCCTCCACTCCAACTGGTGTCCGACCGATGTGTGCGCACCGTCGGCTCGACGGTGTGCCCGACGCCGGTGCCGCAGTGCCGGCCTGCGTTGGTCGCGGGGCGGCGGTGGAGCAGACTGGCGACGTGCAGACCCGCTGGCAACCGCGTTCCAACCTCACCCGGGCGGTCCTGCCCGTCGTGGGCGGCCTCGCGTTCTTCGCACTGCTCGGTCTCCTCACCTGGGGCATCGCCTCGCTGCTGTCGCGCAATCCCGAGAAGGTCGAGGAGCGGCTGGCCCAGACCCAGTTCGAGGTCGGCCCCACCGAGACCCTCGCCGAACTGATCGTCGAGGACGGACCACTGCTGTTCCAGGGCCTCGTGGGCGACGGTGCCGACCGGAGCATCGTGCTCGACCACCAGGGCGACGATCCGAAGCAGGGCTGGCGCGTGCGCTACGCCCACCCCGCCGACCGCGAGCCGACGTGCAAGGTGACCCAGATCGAGCAGACCCGCCAGTACACCGACTGCGAGGGACGCACCGTCGAGGTCGACGACCTCGCCCGTCCCGAGCGCGCCAGGGTGTACGTGAGCGATGTCGTGGTGATCGACCTGCGCGCAGCTGCCGAGTCCGACGAGCAGAGCACCGCGACGACCGCGCCGGCCGCCGACACGAGCGACACGGCCGAGCCATGAGCTCGGCTCCGTTCGACCGGCGGCGCTTCCTGGCTGCGCTCGCCGCCGCTCCGGTGCTCGCCGCCCTGCTCCAGGCCTGCGGTGACGACGACCCCGGTGCGACCACCACCGGCGAGCGGCGATCCGACGTCGCCCGTGCCACCGCCGACCCGGCCCTGGCCTCAGCGGCAGCCGACGCCGTCAACCTGTTCGGCACCGATCTCTACCGACGGCTCGCCGCGGCCGCCCCGACCGAGAACGTGGTGCTGTCGCCGACGAGCATCGCGATCGCCTTGGCGATGACGACCGCCGGTGCCGCCGGGGTGACGCTCACCGAGCTCCTGCGGGTGTTGCGCGTGCCGAGCGCGGACGACGGCTCGACCGACACCGACCTGCACGCCGGCATGAACGCACTCGACGCCGCCCTCACCGCACGCAACCGAGCCGACGTCGAGCTGTCGCTCGCGAACGCGACCTGGGTCCACGAACCGCTGGACGTCGAGCAGGCGTTCCTCGACGTGCTCGCCGCCCAGTACGGCTCGGGCGTGGAACTGGTCGACTTCGAGTCCGACCCCGACGGTGCTCGGGTCGCGATCAACGCGTGGGTGGCCGAGCGCACGAACGACCGCATCCCCGAGCTGCTCGCCCCCGGCACCATCGACGAACTCGCCCGGCTCGTGCTCGTGAACGCGGTGTACCTGAACGCGTCGTGGGCCGAACCGTTCCAGCGCGAGTCAACCCGCGACGCGCCGTTCACCACCGCCGCCGGCGACACCGTCGATGTGCCCACCATGGTTCGTCAGGCCGAGATGCCGTATGCATCTGGCGACGGCTGGCAGGCGGTCGAGCTCCCGTACGCGGGCGACGAGCTGGCGATGCTGCTGTTCCTGCCCGAGCCCGGATTCCTGCCGACGTTCGAGGAGATCTTCCTCGTCACCGACGCCACCCCGTACCTCGAGCCGCGTCTCGTGCAGCTGGCGCTGCCGAGGTGGGACACGTCGTCCGCCGTCGACCTCGCCCAGCCGCTGGTGGCCCTCGGCCTCACCACCGCGTTCAGCGACGACGCCGACTTCTCCCGCATCACGACGGCGCTCCCGCTGCAGATCGCGCGGGTGGTGCACCAGGCGAACATCACCGTCACCGAGGACGGCACCGAGGCGGCCGCTGCGACCGCCGTGGTGATGAACCCCGTCTCCGCGCCGCCCACGGACGAGCCGATCGCCCTGGCGTTCGACCACTCGTTCGTATTCGCGCTCCGCGACCGGGCGACGGGCGCGGTGCTGTTCCTCGGCCGGGTGGCCGACCCACGGGGCTGACGGGTCAGGTCAGGTCGGGTCAGAGCAGGGCGGGCGGCAGGTTCGCGAGCAGGCGGTCGACGAAGACCTCGCTGTGCTCGTCGAGCTTGGCGCGGTTGAGCGCCACGCCACCCAGCACGTCGGCCCCGCGACCCATCACCGAGTTGGTGAGCTTGTCGAGGGTCTTGGCCGGGTTGAGGGCGAACGTGCAGAACACCGCCGACTTCTTGCCGCGCATCATCGGCAACTTGTCGATGCCACCGAGGCCCCACGGCGCCTGACCGACCACGAACAGACCGTGCACCCAGGTGCCGACGATCACCATGTCGGCCTCCTGGACCGCGGCGTGATCGGGCTCGCGCACACGGTTCAGACCGGTGATCGACCAGCCCTCCTGCTGCAGCAGCGAGCCGATCCGCTCGCCTGCCTTCCACGTGTTGCCGGTGAGGCTCTCGACCAGGATTGCTGCCTTCATGGCGACGATTCAATCAGATCGCGCGGGCTCGCTCCGCCTTCGCGGACACGACCACGGTCGATGCGGTGCAGGTCAGGACGTTGGTCCCCGCCGGCGGCCCCTCACCCCGAGGGCGGGCCGACCGCTGTGGCACCCCGTCCCTAGGATGGTCACGCCATGTCGTCCGACCTCCAACTGTTCCCCGACGAGCCCGTCGATCCCGACGAACCGGGGCCTCGGGGCCGGGTCGCCCTCGACGGGCTGAACCCCGACCAGCTCGACGCGGTCGTGCACCGCGGTGGCCCGCTGCTCGTCGTCGCGGGCGCCGGTTCGGGCAAGACCCGGGTGCTCACCCATCGCATCGCCCACCTCATCGACGAGGGCGTGCACCCCATGCAGATCCTCGCGATCACGTTCACCAACAAGGCGGCCGGCGAGATGCGCGAGCGCGTCGCCGCACTCGTCGGGCCGGTCGCGATGAAGATGTGGGTGAGCACGTTCCACTCGGCCTGCGTGCGCATCCTGCGCGCCAACGCCGACCGGCTCGGCTACCCGCGCACGTTCAGCATCTACGACCAGGCCGACGCGCAACGCCTCACCGGCTACGTCATCCGCGACCTCGGCCTCGACGCCAAGCGGTTCACACCCCGCGGCGTCCACGGCCTCATCAGCCTCTACAAGAACGAACTGGTCACCCCCGACGACGCCGCGGTGAAGGCGGCGAACATCTTCGACCGCAAGCACGCCGACGTGTACCGCGAGTACCAGCTCCGCCTCCAACGAGCCGGCGCGATGGACTTCGACGACCTGCTGATGAAGACCGTCGAGCTGTTCCGCCAGCACCCCGACGTGCTCGAGAGCTACCAGCAGCGCTTCCGCCACATCCTGATCGACGAGTACCAGGACACGAACATGGCGCAGAACGAACTCGCCGTCCTGTTGGCCAAGGACAGCGGCGAGATCACCGCCGTCGGCGACTCGGACCAGTGCCTGCCGTGGGGCACCGTCGTGTCGACCGCCGCGGGCGGTGCTGAGATCCAGACGGTCGATCCGACCGCGTTGGTGTCGGGCACCGCCGGTCACACCGACGTCGTCGCCGGCGAGGTCCGCCACCGGCAGGACGGCGTCTACCACGGCCCCCTCGTGCAGATCACGACGACCTCCGGCGCCCGGCTTGCGGCCACGCCGTGGCACATCCTGCCGCTGGAGATCACCGCCGAGCCCGGCAAGTGGTTCGTGTACCTGATGCACCGAGCCGACCGCGGCTACCGCGTCGGCATCACCACGACGGTGCGGTCAGGGCATCTTCGACAAGATGCGCTCGGCTACTTCGTGCGCTCCAACCAGGAGCATGCGGATGCGACGTGGCTGCTTCGCATCGTCGACACGCGCGCCGAAGCGGCGTACTGGGAGTCGTGGTTCGCTGCGAGGTATGGGTTGCCCACCGCGTGCTTCCACGCCGTCGGCCGGGATGGCATGGCCATGGACGACCGCATGCTCGAGCGTCTGTACGACTCACTCGACACGACGACGGCGGCGAAGTGCTTGATGGAGGACGAGCTCCTTCATCCGGAGTTCCCGCATCACCGACCGCAGAACGGTCGTCGGCGGCAGACCATCAACCTCACCATGTTCAGCGATCAACGCGCAGGTGCTGGTCACCACCGGGTCCAGTGGTCGTCGAATCGGGCCGACATCGCCGATCGCCTCGAGCGCGCCGGCTTCCCTGTGCGCACCGGCAAGGGTCCCAACAAGCGAGTCGAGACCAGTCGCAAGCAGTACGGCGACGCGTTGGTGCTGGCGAAGGCGGTGGCGGCGGCCGGACGCCTGCAGCTGCGACGACGGATCTCGATCGACGGTGCCATCGTCGACCTGATGCCGATCAGTCATGCGCTGCCGGGCATGCGCGTGTACGTCGAGCACGACGGCAGGTTCGTGTCCGAGGCCATCACCGCGGTCGAGCACGCGCGGGGCGGACGTTCGCAACATCAACGAGCTCGAGGACAAGTTCCCCGACCTCACCACGATCGTGCTCGACCAGAACTACCGCAGCACCCAGGTGATCCTCGACGCCGCCAACGCGGTCATCGCCAACAACGCGTCGAAGACCAAGAAGCGGCTGTGGAGCGAGCTCGGCACCGGCGACCGGATCGTGCGCTACCAGGCCGACGACGAGCACGACGAGGGACAGTGGGTGGCCCGCACCATCCAGTCGCTGCACGACAACGAGTTCCAGCAGTGGCGCGACGTGGCGGTCTTCTACCGCACCAACGCGCAGGCACGCGTGCTCGAGGAGTCGCTCATCCGCGTCGGCATCCCGTACAAGGTGGTCGGCGGCACCCGCTTCTACGACCGGCGCGAGATCAAGGACGCGATGGCGTACCTGAAGGCGGTCGTGAACCCGGCCGACGAGGTGAGCGTCAAGCGGGTGCTCAACGTGCCCAAGCGCGGCGTCGGCGACACCAGCGTCGCGAAGATCGACGCGCTCGCCGCGGCGGCGGGCATCAGCTTCACCGAGGCGATGCGGCGTGCCGGCGACGCCGGCGTCAGCGGTCCAGCCCTTCGGGGCGTCGACCGCTTCGTGCAGCTGCTCGACGACCTGGCGAAGATGGTCGTCGAGCCGGCCGAGGGCGATCCCGAGGCCGTGCCGGCGGCAGGTCCGGCCGACGTCCTCCAGAACGCGCTCGAGCTGAGCGGCTACCTGGCCGAGCTCGAGGCCGAGGGTTCGGTCGAGTCGAACGGTCGCCTCGAGAACCTCGGCGAGCTCGCCGGCAGCGCCCGCGAGTACACGCGCATCGACGAGTTCCTCGAGCAGGTCGCGTTGGTGGCCGACACCGACGACCTCGACGAGGACAACCGCGTGGTGCTGATGACCCTCCACTCCGCCAAGGGGCTCGAGTTCCCCGACGTGTTCCTGCTCGGCATGGAGGAGGGCGTGTTCCCGCACACGCGGGCGCTCACCGAACCGACCGAACTCGAGGAGGAACGCCGTCTCGCGTACGTGGGCATCACCCGCGCCCAGCGCAAGCTGCACCTCACCCACGCATGGAGCCGCAGCCTGTTCGGCAGCACCCAGTACAACCCGCCGAGCCGGTTCATCGACGAGATCCCGGCCGACCTCATCGAGGTGAAGGGCAACGGCGGTGGCCGCAGCAGCTACGGCCGCCAGAGTTATCGCGACCGTGATCGCGACCGCAGCTACGGCCAGGCACCCGAGTACAAGCGGCGCAGCCCGCTGTCGTCGTTCGATCCCGACGAGGACGCCTCCGAGGCACACCGCGAGCGGGTCGTCGAGGCCGCGCTCCGCGCCGGCCGCAACCAGCCGGTGCAGTCCGGCGCCGAGTCGTTGGGTCTGAAGATCGGCGACGACGTCGAGCACCCCACCTTCGGCGAGGGCATCATCCTCGAGGTGCGCGGCGAGGGCGACCGGGCCGAGGCCACCGTGCGGTTCCCGGGCGTCGGCACCAAGCACCTGTCGCTCGCCTGGGCACCGCTGAAGAAGCTCTGACCGTGCGACACCACGTCGTCGGCACCCTCCGGTTCGCACTGCTCGGTGCGGTGTCCGGCGTGCTCGCCGGCCTGGCGTCGTTCGTGTTCCTCGAACTGCTCGACGTCGTCACCGACGAGCGTCTCCAGCACGGCCGGCTCGTCTGGTGGCTGCCCCTCGGCGGCCTCGTCATCGGGCTCGGCTACCACTGGTTCGGTGGTCGCGCCGCCGGGGGCACCGCCCTCGCCGTCAGCGAGGCGCACGCGTACACGCGCGGCACGCCAGCCCGGATGGCACCGATGGTGCTCGCCGGAACCTTGCTCGGTCACCTGTTCGGAGCCTCCGTCGGCCGCGAGGGCACGGCGGTGCAGATGTCGTCGTCGCTCACCGATGCCGCGGCCCGAGCTGGGCGCCTCGACCACCACCACCGGGCGGTGCTCGCCCGGGCCGCGCTCGCCGGCGGTTTCGGCGCGGTGTTCGGCGTCCCCCTCGCCGGTGTGGTGTTCGCGATGGAGGTGGCCCGTCGGCGCACGTGGTCGGCGCTCGCGGCATCGGTGCCCGCTGCCCTCGTCGGCGGCGGCCCGCTGGTTCGCGTCGGCGGTCCCGTTCACGAAGCGGACGATGGCGGTGCTGATGCCGTGGGCACCGTTGCGACCGGTGATCGGTGGCGTCGTCACGCTCGGGCTGATGGTGCTCGTCGGCCGCGACTACCTCGGGCTGTCGCTGCCGCTGCTCGACACCGCGCTCGAGGGTGTCCCCCGCGACTGGTACGACCCGATCCTGAAGTTCGTCTTCACCGTGGTCGCGCTCGGCACCGGCTTCGTCGGCGGCGAGGTCACCCCGCTGTTCGTGATCGGCGCCTGTCTGGGTTCGGTCGTGGCCGATCCGCTCGGGTTGCCACAGCCGGCGATGTCGGCACTCGGGCTGGTCGCCGTGTTCGGTGCCGCCGCGCACGTGCCGCTCGCGTGCACCGTGATGGCCGGTGAACTGTTCGGCGTGCACGCGATGGTGCCGGCGTTGGTGGTGTGCCTCGCGGCGCGGGCGGTCGCACGCGGCGACAGCATCTACGCCCACCCGGCCGCCGCCATGGTGGCCGCCGAGGGGACGACGACCGTCAGGCCCGGCGCAGCACCTTGATCGGCAGCTCGCGCGGACCGCGGATCTGACCGACGCTCCAGCGCACAGCGGCCGGATCGGCGAGTTCGAACTCGGGGAAGCGCTCGACGAAGGTCTCGACGGCGATGCGCAGTTCGAGCCGGGCGAGGTTGGAACCGAGGCAGCGGTGGATGCCGAGACCGAACGCCGCGTGGCGGTTGACCTCGCGGTCGATGAGCACCTCGTCGGCCCGCTCGAACTCGGCCGGGTCGAGGTTCGCCGCCGGGAACGGCAGCAGCACCCACTCGTCCTTCTTCATCGGGCACCCGTTGAAGTCGTGGTCCTGGGCGACCATGCGGGCCATCGTGACGGGGGCGTAGGCGCGGAGGAACTCCTCGATCGCCGTGGGCCACAGCTCGGGTTCGGCATGCAGCCGCTGGACGTCGCTCGGTGTGCCGGCGAGGTGCCAGATGCTCGACCCGATCGCGCTCCACGTGGTGTCGATGCCGGCGATCAGCAGCAGCACGATGCTGCCGCGCACGTGCTCGTGCGACAGGGGCTGGTCGAAGATCGTCGAGTGCATGAGGAACGAGGTGAGGTCGTCGCGGGGGTTGTCGACGTGATCCTGGATCTGGACGTCGAGGTATGCGTCGAGCCGCTCGAACGCCGCGATGCGGACCGCCGGATCGTGGTTCACGCCTTCGAGCACGTCGTGCACGAAGCCGCGGAACAGGTCGGCGTCCTCGAGCGGGAAGCCGAGCATGCGGGCGATGACGTTGACCGGGATGTGCTGCGCGTACTGGACGGCGGCGTCGATGGTGAGGCCGGCGTCGGGGTCGTCGGCCACTCCGTCCGACATCCCCTCCAGCATCGCGTCGATCAACTCGTGGCACAGCGAGCGGACGTCGTCCTCCCACGGGTCGATCTGCTTCGGCGCGAAGGGCGGGAGCAGCAGACGGCGAGCGTGGTGGTGGAACGGCGGGTCGCTGGTGATCGGCGGGGCCCCGCCGATCGGCGCCTCCGCGAGCTGCTCAGCCGTGCTGACGACCACCGACCGCGACGTGAAGTGCTCGGTGTCGTAGGCGATGCGGGTGACATCGGCATGCGTGACGGGCAGCCACGTGCCGCCGTACCGATCGGTGTGCGCGACCGGGCAGGTCTCGCGGAGGTCGGCCCAGATCTCGTGCGCGTGCCGGTTGTAGTCGGGGTCGGCGTGGTCGAAGTCGGTGGTCCAGTCGGTGACCGGGCCGTACATGCTCGCTTCGGGGTCGTGCGGGACCTGGGGGATCGTGTCGCTCACGAGGTGCTCCTGGGGGGTGGGGGCGGGGCGGGGCGCAGCGTCGGGCGGCCGGACCGGTCGGTCCGGATCCGACGTGTGGGGCCGGTCAGTCGGCTTCGAAGATCGCGAACTCGGGGCAGTTGGCGATCGCGAGACGCGCCTTGTCCTCGAGTCCGGCGGGCACGATGCCGTCGTTGAGCACCAGCGCCGAGCCATAGTCGTCGACGTCGAAGAGCTCGGGAGCCAGGGCGTAGCAACGGTTGTGCCCCTGGCACTTGTCACTGTCGATCTGAATGCGCATGAGCGGTCACTCTAAACGAAAGTTGAGACATGTCGAACAGAAACGTCTCACTGTCTCTCCTGCTCCCCCCGTCGGAGGGCAAAGCGCTGGGCGGACGTGGGCACTGGGACCCGGCGACCGGCAAGGTCGCCTCGTTCGCGGGGCTCGCCGAGCGTCGTGAACAGGTGGCCCGCGCCCTCGCCGAGGTCGGCGGTGGCGACGAGAAGCTGCTCGGCGTCGGCGGGGCGCACCTCACCCGCGCCCAGTCGGCCAACAGCTCGCTGCTCGGCGCACCCGTGCTGCGCGCCGCCGAGCGCTACACCGGCGTGGTGTGGGACCACCTCGACCTGGCCTCGATGTCACCCGAGCACCGCAAGCGGGCGGGCGCCTCGATCGCGGTCGTGTCGGGACTGCTCGGTGTGGTGGGGGTCGACGATCGCATCCCCGACTACCGGTTGAAGATGGGCGCGTCGCTCGCGCCGATGGGCAAGCTGTCGACCTGGTGGCGCCCCGCGGTGTCGGAGGCGATCAACACCTGGGCGCGCCGCCGTTTCGTGATCGACGTGCTCCCGAACGAGCACCGGGCGGCATGGGTGCCCGACGGCGTGCGCGGGGTGTCGGTCTCGTTCGTCGAGCGCGGCGCAGCCGGTTCCGCGAAGGTGGTGGGCCACGACGCCAAGGCCGCCAAGGGTCGCCTCGCCCGCCATGTGCTCACGTTCGACGGCCATCCGGAGGACGCGCTCGCGACCTGGTCCGATGATCGATTCGCCATCGTCGTCGTGGCACTGTGACATCCATGGATCAGGCGTTCATCGACCGCATCAACGCCCAGACGGCCTACGAGTTCTCTCGCACGGCGCCGCCGGACGATTTCCCGAAGCTGCCCGACCTGCCGCTCGGTCGCTACACCGATCAGCACCTGTGGGAGCTCGAGCACCGGCACGTGTTCGGACGGAACTGGATCTTCGTCGCGCACGCCAGCGAACTGCCCGGGGCCGGCGACTATCGCACCGTCGACGTGGTCGGCCGACCGCTCGTGCTGGTGCGCGGCGACGACGGTGTGGTGCGCGCCTTCTTCAACGCCTGCCGCCACCGCGGCGCCCCCGTGGTGCGCGACGAGTGCGGCACCTGCCGACTGATGGTCTGCCAGTACCACTCGTGGAGCTACGACCACTCGGGTCAACTGGTCCGCGTGCCCGACGAGCGCGACTTCGTCGGGCTGCAGGTCGACGAGCGAGCACTCACGTCGGTGCGCTGTGAGGCGTGGGGCGGGCTGCTGTTCGTCAACCTCGACCAGGACGCCGAGCCGTTGCTCGACTGGCTCGGCCCGCTCACCGACGAGCTCGACGAACTCGTGCACGCCGACCTGCGCGTGGTGACCCGCATCAGCACCACGCACGCGTGCAACTGGAAGATCATGGCCGAGGGCTTCCTCGAGGTGTACCACGCCAAGACGATCCACCCGACCACGGTCGCCGGCGTGCTGCGGCCCGCAGGCGCGGCGATCAGCCTGGTGCGCAACGGGCACCAGCGCATGTACACGCCACTGTCGGAGGCGGTCATCGCCGCCGGACGCGACAGCCATCGTGGCCTGCCGTCCGTCGACGGGCTCGGTTCGTTGTTCGAGACCCACAACCCGGCCTACGGCATCTTCCCCAACCTCATCTCACCGCTCGACAAGGTGGGGTTCCCGATCCTGCAGTTCTGGCCGGAGGCCGTCGATCGCACGCGCCTCGAGCGCGTCTGGCTCGGCCCTGCAGCGGGTGTGGAGCCCGAGCGGAACGAGACGTGGGACAAGCGCCTGCCCGCGTTCGAGGTCGTGATGGAGGAGGACACCAAGAACCTCGAGCCGATCCAGCGTTCGGTCGAGACCGCTGCCCACGGCGGCATCCCGCTCAACTACCAGGAACGTCGCATCTGGCACTTCCACGCGACGATCGATCGCAACATCGCCGACGTGCTCGGCGAGGATGCGATCCCCGCGCACCTCCGCGTCCCCGACCTGCTGGCCGACTGGGTCGACTGACCGCTCCCGGCCGCGACCGGGCGCGGTCTGCCACGATGACGCCATGACCGGTGACGAGCCCGACAACACCGCCGTGCGCGTCGCGATGTGGCGAGCGCTCCACGTCGCGATCGATCCACCGCCGCACGTCCTCGTCGACGAGATCGGCCTGCAGCTCGCCGCTCCCGACGAGGGCTGGCAGCGCCGCCCCGACATGGACCCGGTCCGCACGAGCCGCAACCGGGCCTCGATCGTCGCCCGGGCCCGCTTCACCGACGACCTCGTCGCCGGACGGGTGGACGACGGCGTCGACCAGTACGTGATCCTGGGTGCCGGCCTCGACACGTTCGCCCAACGACGGGATGATCTGCTCGACCGGCTCGCCGTGTACGAGATCGACCGACCCGGGACCCAACGGTGGAAGCAGGGTCGGCTCGACGAACTGGGCCTGCCGGCTCCGTCGTCGTTGCACTTCGTCCCGGTCGACTTCGAGTCCGGGGCGTCGTGGCGTGACGCGCTCGACGGTGCCGGCTTCGACGCTGCACGGCCGGCGGTCGTCACCTCGAGCGGCGTCGCCGTGTACCTCACCCGCGAGACCGTGGTGGCGACGCTCCGCGACGTCGCGGCACTCGCCGAGGGCACGACGCTGGCGATGTCGTTCATGGTGCCCTTCGAGCTCCTCGACGCCGACGAACTGCCGGCGCTGCAGGGCGCCGCCCGCGGCGCGCAGGCCGGCGGCACGCCGTGGCTCAGCTTCTTCACGCCGGCCGACATCGTCGACCTCGCCCGATCGGCCGGCTTCCGCGACGTCCGCCACGTCGACCCGACCGAGCTGTCCGCCCGATGGTTCGCCGATCGCCCTGATGGCCTCCGCCCGTCGGGGGCCGAGCACCTCCTCCTCGCGACGGTATGACCAGCGCCGACGACACCGGGACCGTCGCTGTCTGGTCCGACACGCGTCGGGTGCGGCTCGGCGATGTCGACCCGGAAGGTCGGGCCTGGCTCGACGCGATCGCCGGGTTCGTGCAGGACGCCGCGGCCGATCACTCCGACCACAACGGGTACTCGGGCACCACGTGGGTGGTGCGACGGCTGGAGCTGCGCTGCGACCGGTTGCCACGCGACCGCGAGACCATGGCGGTCAGCACCTGGTGTTCCGGCGTCGGGCCGCGTTGGGCGGAGCGCACGACCACGCTCACCGTCGACGGCGTCGTGTGTGTCACCGCGGTGGCCGTGTGGGTGAACGTCGATCCGACCACGGGCGCGCCGACCGCCCTGCCGGCGAACTTCACCGACGTGTACGGCGCCACCATCACGAACACGAAGGTGCGCGTCCGCCTCGAACACGGTGAGGCTCCGGAGTCGGGCCCGCAGGACGACCGGTTCGCCTGGCAGGTCCGGCGATCCGATCTCGACCTCATGGGCCACGTGAACAACGCCCGCTACTGGTCGGCGGTGGAGGAGGTGCTCGCCGTGCGTGTTCTGCCGCGCGAGCCGGTCACGGCCACGATCGAGTTCCGCGCCGGCCTCACCCATGCACCGGCGACTGCACCGGCGACCGTGGTGCACACCGCCCGCGAGGACGGCGCCGACGTCTGGGTGGTCGACGAGCGTGGGACGACGGCAGCATCGATCCGGATCACCTGACCTGACCTGACCTGACCTGACCTGACCTGACCTGACCTGACCTGACCTGACCTGACCTGACCTGACCTGACCTGACCTGACCTGACCTGACCTGACCTGACCTGACCTGATCGGACCCGGCCGCGCCGCACTCGTGCCGTTGTGCCCTGGCGCCACGGGGTCGACGCGACGACGCTGACGGTGGGGCACCTGCGCGTTCCCCAGGAGGTCCACCATGAACACCAACGTCTCGGCCGTCGACGATCGTCGCTACCTCGTCGTCGACTCCCCGTACCGGATCGCCAGGTGGCGACCGCTCGTGAACTGGGTGCTGTACACCCGCACGCGATCATCCTGTACGCCCTGCAGATCCTGGCCCGCGCCGTGTTCGTCGTCTACTGGGTCATGTTCCTGTTCACCGGCAAGCTGCACCCGGGCATGTACGGGATGATGGTCATGTACGAGCGCTACAACGCCCGCGCCGGCGGCTTCCTGCTCGGCTGGTCAGAGGCGTACCCACCGTTCGACTTCGACACATCGACCGGCGCCGCGGGTGACAAGGGTGCGTATCCCCCGGTCCGCCTCACCTTGCCCGACGTGCCGGCGACCGCTCCTCGCGGTGCCGCGCTCAACGTGCTGAAGGCCATCCCGCTCTACCTCGTGATGATGGCCTACGGGTTCGCCGCAGCGGTGGTCGCCTTCGCCGCCTGGTTCGCCGTGCTCTTCACCGGTGAATGGCCGGTCGGCATGCGCACCTTCCTGGTGCGGGTGAACAACTTCTGGTTCGGCGTATGGACGTACGTCACGATGACGACCACGACGTACCCGTCGTTCGCGCTGCCGACCGCCTGAATCGCCAGGCCGAACGCCGGGTCAGCCGGCGAAACCGCTCAGGCGAGGGCGCGCAGGGCGTCGACGCATGCGGGCGTCGACAGGTCGATCACCGCGGCCACCGGACGACCGACGCCGGTGACGGAGTCGAGCGCTCTGCCACCGGACGCGGACGACGGCAGTCCCCAGGCGAGCACGGCGTAGCGGCTGGCCGGTTCGACAGATGCCACGACCGCACCCTTGGCGATGGCCTTCCACAGCGTCTCGAGGCGGAGCAGCCCGGGCCGCGACCCGGTGCGTCCACCCGCCACCTCGATCCACCACGTGGTGCCGTCTCCAGCGCGGCAGCGAAGCGTCGGTTGCACACCGGTCGTGACGGCGGCGTCGTCGACGATCTGGGTGAACCCGGCCTCGACCAGGCACCACTTCGCGTAGTCCTTGGCCGCCCAACCGCCCCGGACGGGATCGGTGTCACGGCCGGCACCGGGATCGAGCCGCACGGCGACCGGTGACGCTGGATCACCCGCGGTGGCGGCCGCCGCTGCCGTCTCCCGGGCGAGGCGTGCCTCGGCCGCTTCGACGTAGGCGCGGTCGGTGTCGTAGCCGATGTAGTGACGACCGGTGCGCACCGCGGCGACGGCCGTGCTGCCCGAACCCATGAACGGGTCGAGCACGAGATCGCCGACGTAGGTGTGGAGATGGATCAACCGCTCCGGCAGCGCGATCGGGAACGGTGCCGGATGGCCGACGCGCGTGGCGCTCTCGGCCGGCATCTCCCACACGTCGAGCGTGGCCTCCATGAACTCGTCGCGGGTGAGGCTGCTGACCGACGGCAGCTCGCGCTTCACGCGCTTCTTGGCGTCGACCGCTCGATCGAACCGTCCTTTGCTCGCGACGATGATCCGTTCGCTCACGTCGCGCAGCACCGGGTTGCCCGGCCGTTGGAACGATCCCCACGCGCACGACCCCGACGCACCGCGCTGCTTCACCCACACGATCTCGCCGCGCATCAGCAGGCGCAGATCGTCCTGCAGGATCGACGTGACGTCGGCGGACAGCGACCGGTACGGGCGACGCCCGAGGTTGGCGACGTTCACCGCGATGCGGCCGCCCGGCTCGAGCACGCGAACGCACTCGCGGAACACGTCGCGCAGCATCTGCAGGTAGTCGAGATAGGTCGCGGGCACACCACCCTCGCCCAGCGCTTCCTCGTAGGCCTTGCCGGCGAAGTACGGCGGTGACGTGACCACCAGCGCCACGGAGTTGTCGGCCACGTCGCGCATGTCGCGCGCGTCGCCCACCACGATCCGGTCGATGTCGCCGGGCACCGTGATCGTCTCGTCGTCGCTGACCTCCGGCGCGGAGAAACGGGCGTAGAACGCCGACGCGTCGTGGTTCTCGCGCTTGGAGACACCGAAGTTCGACGTGGAGGTGCCACGCGGGATCCGCGTCTCGGGACGCACTTCCGGGCGCACCTCAGGCCGCGGGTCGGTACGCGGCGCGACCCGCTCGCCATGGGCGAGCCCTCGGGATCTGCCGCGGGTGCTCCCGCGCGTACGTTCGGCCATCGGGCCGATGCTACGAGTTGCGGCGCGCGCAGACGGGCACCCTCCGCGCGAACGTGAGGTCAGGTCCCGTGAGGCGAGGTCAGGTCATCTTGCCGTAGTCGATGGTGAGCCATTGCTCGGGATGCAGCCGCGCCGTCACCGAATCGCTCCCGGCCGGGTTGCGCGTCGCGTACCAGGCACCCATCTCGGGTCCGAGATAGCGGGTGGCGAGTGCGAGCGAGTCGTGGTCGTACTCACCGATGGTGACCGGCCCCTCGACCATGACGTACTTGTACGGCGGCGTCTCGGTCTGCACGGTGAGCGTGGCGCGACCACGTGCGCCGAGCAGGCGGGCCTTCAGGCTGGCGCCGTCCATCGACAGCACGACCGCACCGCCCGGCTCGTACAGGTACCAGATGGGCAGCGCCAGCGGCCCCTTGCCCTCGCGGGCGATGGACAGCACGCCGACGTGCAGATCGGCGAGGTACGCCTCGCGCTCGGCGACGGTCATGTCGAGTTCGCTCATGCCGGGTTCTCCTGTCGTTCGGCTCGCTCCATGCGCTCCACCGGCAGGTGGCGCATGTCGGGATGGGTGAGGATCCAGAACCGTTCCTCGCGGATGGCCGACACGACCTCGTCGGCCACGATCGTCGCGTCGATGCCCTCGGCGACGCCCTGCTTCAGCATCTGGTCGATCGCCTGCTGCACGGGCGACGTCGACTCGGCGGGCTCGTCGCCGAGCCGGGCCGACCACGTCTGCGACTCGACCAGGTTGGTGCGGACGAACCCGGGGCACAGGGCGCTGACGCGCACCGGCGAGCCGCCGCTCTTCAACTCGATGAACAGGCTCTCGCTGAGCGCGACGACCGCCGCCTTGCTCACGCCGTAGGGCGCGTTGCCGGGCACGGCCACGAGCCCGGCCATCGACGCCGTGTTGACGATGTGGCCCTCGCCCTGATCCTCCATGATCGGCAGGAACGCCCGGATGCCGTGGATCACACCGTGGAGGTTGATGCCGAGCATCCACTCCCAGGTGCTGAACGGGCCGCGCCACGCGTCGCCCTTGCCGAGCACTCCCGCGTTGTTGCACAACACGTGTGCCGCGCCGAAACGCTCGATGGTCGCCGCGGCGAGTGCGTGCACCTCGGGCTCGAGCGAGGTGTCGGCCTTCACCGTGAGCACCTCGGTGCCACCCTCGGCGAGCTCGGCCTCCGCGTTGCGCAGGCTGGCGTCGTCGATGTCGGCGAGCACCACCTTCATCCCCTCGGCGGCGAACCGCACGGCCATCGCCTTGCCGATCCCGCTCGCCCCGCCCGTGATGACCGCGACCTTGCCCCTGAGCTCCTGCATGTCCGGCACTGTACGACGGCCTACGGTGCCCCCATGACCGTGGACGACGCGACCGCCGTGACCCCTGCTGATGCCCGTCGGACCTGGCGCCGACTCGAGGCCGTGCACGGGATGATCTACTTCACGCCCGACGCACCACCCCGCTATGCGGCCGTGGGCGTCGACCACCACCGGTCCGGCTACTTCGGGTCGCGCGTCGCGGCGATGGGTCCGGTGAGCGCCGAGGTCGTGATCGCCACCTTCTACAACTTCCAGCCAGCGCTGGTCCGTCGCGCGATGGACGGCCTGTGGGAGCGCACCACGCCGTCGGCGCTGCTCGGTGCACGCCTGGCCGCGGTCGACGACTCGCTGCGACGGGCGTTCGGCCCCGAACTCCTCGAATCGACCGAGCTCGCCGACGGTGCGGCGATCCTGCGGCGCGCCGCGCTCGTCGCCTGCGAACGGCCCGAGGGCCGCCCGCTGTTCGCCGCCCACGCCGCACTCCCGTGGCCCGACGAACCCCACCTCGCGCTATGGCATGCCCAGACCCTGTTGCGCGAGTTCCGGGGCGACGGCCACATCGCCACGCTGGTGATCGAAGGCCTGTCCGGCCTCGACGCGCTCGTGTCGCACGCCGCGTCGGGCGATGTGCCGCGGGCGGCGCTGCAGGCCACTCGAGCGTGGAGCGACGACGAGTGGGAAGCCGGAGTCGAGTCGATGGCGGCCCGTGGCCTGGTGACGGCCGACGGGTCGTTCACCGACGCGGGACGCGCCCAGCGCGACCGGATCGAGGCGCGCACCGACGACCTCGCCGTCGCCCCGTGGGCCGCCATCGGCGCCGACGCCTGCGCCGCGGTGCGCGAGCTGGGCAAGGTGCTCACCCAACGCGTCATGGACGCCGGCCTGCTCGCGATCGACCCGCGCCGATTCGACGACTGACGACCGACCGAGCAACGACCGAGCACCGACCGAGCACCGACCGAGCACCGACGAATAAAATCTGTTGCCGGAAACACACCTCTACTGTTAGAGTCGTCCCCACGGAAGGGGAGTATCCCTCGGACAGGTCGCCGGTGACGGTGAGGTGTCCGCCGGCTGAACCGTCATCACAGCGGGCCCATCGCCCACTCGGCCAGCCACTCCAACCTGGCGTCGTGCTCGCACGACGGCTCGGGGCGGGAGAGACCTTCGACATCACGTCGAGAGGTCCGCGTGCCCGAACACCCATCCGTCCCCCCGTCCACCGACCGCTCGGCCCGGCGGCGACCGCTCGATCTGCACTCGCCGCTCGACTGGCTGCGCCTGATCGGCCGCAACACCAGACGGCTCGCCGTGCTGGTGCTCGGTGTGGCGATCCTCGGCGCCGGCATCGCGATGCTGGCGCTCCCCGGACCGGGCGTGCTCGTCCTCGTCGTCGGCCTCGCCGTCCTCGCCACCGAGTTCGCCTGGGCCGAACGAGCGCTCGACCGCACGACCTCCACGGCGGCGGCAGCGGCCTCGAAGGTCTCCGCATCACGCAGCGGACGGACGGCGCTGATCGCATCGGGACTCGGGATGGTGGTGGGCGGCGCGGTCGTCGTCGCACTGGTCGGTGACTTCCGGGTCGTGGGCGTGTCGGTCGCCATCGCCGGCCTGATCGGGCTCGCGACGCTGCACCCCCGCGCCCAGCGATGGCTCGACTCGCGCACCTCGACGGGCCCCGTCGTGGCCCCCGTCGCCGACGTCGCCCCCGGCACCACCGGCACCACTTCGAGCGCGGCCGTTCCGGCGCACGCCTCGACCCCTGTCCCGCCCCACCACACGAACGGAGACCACCCATGAACCGAGCCCTGCTCGCCGAACTCCAGCGTCAGTTCTGCTACCCCAGCGTGACCATCCTCTGCAACACGCAAGGACAGAACACTCGTGGAGGTGACGACATGCACCCCGACGACGTCATCTCGCTGACCCACCTGGCCGACATCGTCGATCGCCGCCTCGAGGGCGACGTCGCCGAGGAGACACGCCACGAGATCGTCGCCGCCGTGATCGCCCAGATCGCCCGTGCCTCGTCGGAACGACCGACACGCGCCGTCGCGATCTGCGTGTCCCCGCAGTACCAGGCCGTGGTTCGACTCGGTCGCCCGGTGCGCGACCGGGTGATCATCGACGACACCTTCGCCACGCGCGACATGGTCGCCGATGCGAACCGCACGGCGACGTTCCGTGTGGTCACCGTCAGCGACCGCAAGGCACGGGTGCTGCTCGGCGACCGCACACGTCTCGTCGAGGAGCGGGGGCGGCACTGGCCCCTGCTCCGCGAGGACGACCAGAGCCTGGCCCAGTGGTCGCGTGCCGTCACCCATGCATTGCAGACGGTGAACCGTGACTTCCCGCTGCCGACGGTGGTCGCCGGCGTCGACCGCTCGGTCCGTGAGCTGCTGAAGCTCGACGAGCTCCAGCCGGTCGGCATCGTGCCGGGCAACCACGACCGCACCGGATGGGCCGACCTGCACCACTTCGCCTGGCCGCTCGTCGTCGACTGGCTCCGCGCCGACGCCGACCGCGCCCGGCACAGCCTCGACACGGCGCGCGACCAGCACCGGTACGCCGGCGGTCTCGACGAGGTGTGGGAGCTCGCCAACGAAGGGCGGGTCGAGCTGCTCGTCGTCGAGGAGGACTACGCCGTCTCGGCCCGGGTGCTCGACGGCCGACTCGTCGTCGCCAAGGACACGTGGGCCCCGGACGTCATCGACGACGCCGTCGACGAACTGATCGAGACGGTGCTGCGCAAGGGCGGCAGAGCCGTCGTCGTCCCCACGGGAGATCTCGCCGACGCCGGTCACGTCGGCGCCGTGCTCCGGTACTGATCGCGCCCCGCCTGCGGATCACCACCGAAGCGCCCCTCGGACGTCACGCCCGGCCGGTCCAGCCGGGCGTGACGTCCGACGACCTCGCCCCTGAACACCCATCTTCGTGCGGCGTTCGGGGGCCGGGGTCCCTACGATCTGGTCCATGGCGTACCGGTACCTGTGGACCCCGCTCGAGCTCGGGCCGGTCACGACGCGCAACCGTCTCGTGTTCAGCGCCCACCTCACCAACTACGCCCGCGACGGTCGCCCCACCGACCAGCACGCCGCCTACTACGCGGCCCGCGCGGCCGGCGGCGCCGGGCTGATCATCACCGAGGAGCACTCGACCCACCCGACCGACTGGCCGTACGAGAAGCTCATCCACGGCTTCCACCGCGACGTGATCCCCGGCTACCGGAAGATCACCGACGCAGTCCATCGCCACCGCACGCCGATCTTCGCCCAGATCAACCACAACGGCGGCCAGGCGTCGTCGATGTTCTCGCGACTGCCGGTGTGGGCCCCGTCGGCCGTCGCCGACCCGCTGTTCCGCGAGGTGCCCAAGGCCATCGACCGGGCCGAGATCGAGGAGATCGTCGCCGGCTACGCCCTCGTGGCCGAGCACTGCGCGGAGGGCGGCTTCGACGGCATCGAGCTGCAGTGCAGCCACTCGTCGATCGTGCGCGGCTTCCTCTCCCCCGCCACGAACCGCCGCACCGACGAATACGGCGGCTCGCTCGAGAACCGCACCCGGCTGCTCACCCAGATCGTGGCGGCGGTCCGCCACGTCATCGGCAACCGGCTCGCGCTCGGCGTGCGCCTCTGCGGCGACGAGCTCATCGAGGGCGGCACCACCATCGACGACGCCGTCGAGATCGCCAAGATCGTCGAGGCCACCGGACACGTCGACTACATCAACACCTCGATCGGCGTCGCCACCGCGAGCCTGTTCATGATCGAGGCGAGCATGCACATCCCGCCCGGGTACGCGATGTTCATCCCCAGCGCGTTCCGCAAGGCGGTCGACCTCCCCGTCGTCGGCGTCGGCCGCTTCAAGGATCCGTTGCAGGCCGAGCGTGCGCTCGCCGAAGGGCACTGCGACCTCGTCGGCATCGTGCGCGGCCAGATCGCCGACGCCGACTTCGCGGCGAAGGCCCGTGCGGGTGCCACCGACGAGATCCGCCTGTGCCTGAGCTGCAACCAGGAGTGCGTCGGCCGGATGGGCCTCAACCGCTGGCTCGGCTGCATCGAGAACCCGCGCACCGGCCGAGAGTCCGAGGGCGTGGGCACCGTGTCGATCACGGCACGGCCCAAGCAGGTGATGGTCGTCGGCGCCGGCCCGGCCGGTCTCCAGGCGGCGATCGCGGCCGCCCGCAACGGGCACCGGGTGACCGTGTACGAGAAGGAACCGCAGGCCGGCGGCCAGGTTCGCCTCGCTGCCAGCGTGCCCAATCGAGCCGAGTTCGGCGACATGATCCGCAACCAGCTGGCCGAGTGCCGGCGGCTCGGCGTCACCATCGAACACGGCATCGGGGTGTGGCCCGGTCTCGTCGCCGAGAAGGCACCGGATCACGTCATCGTCGCCACCGGCGCCGAAGCCCAGCGACCCTGGTGGGTGCCGGGCGACGCGTCGAACGTCCTCGACGTCCGCGAGGTGCTCTCGGGCAGCGCCGAGCAGGGACCCGATACCGGCGATACCGTCGTCGTCGTCGACGAGATCGGCTTCCACCACGCCACCTCCGTCGCCGAACTGCTCGCGGACCGCGGCTGCCGGGTCGAGATCGTCACGCCCGGCATGGTCGTGGGCCAGGACCTCGGCATCACCCTCGACATGGAGAACTGGTGGATGCGCGCGGGCGCCAAGGGCATCGTGCAATCGACCGACCTGGTGCCGATGGGCCTGGCCGGCAGCGAACTCACCCTGCTGCACCACCCGACGGGCACGAACCAGACACGCCAGCTCGACTGGCTCGTGCTGGCGGTCCCGGCCAACCCCGTCGAATGGCTGTACCACGACCTCGTCGCCGCCGGGGTGAGCGTCGAGCGCGTCGGCGACTGCGTGGCGCCGCGGCGGGCCCATGCCGCGATCGTCGAGGGCGAGCGCGCCGGCGCCGCGGTCTGACCGGGCAGACTGCGTGACGTGAGCACCTCCCCTTCACCTGCGCCTGCACCCGCAACAGCGCCGCTCGTCGCCGTCGTGATGGGCAGCAGCAGCGATTGGCCGACCATGGCGAAGGCGGTCGAGGTGCTCGAGCAGTTCGGCGTCCCGTACCACGTACAGGTGTTGTCGGCGCACCGCATGCCCGACGAGATGTTCGCGTTCGCCGAGCAGGCGCAGGCGGCCGGGTACCGGGCCATCATCGCGGGCGCCGGTGGTGCGGCGCACCTGCCGGGCATGCTCGCCGCGAAGACCACCGTGCCGGTGCTCGGCGTGCCGGTGGCGTCGCGCCACCTGTCGGGCCTCGACTCGCTGTACTCGATCGTGCAGATGCCCGCCGGCATCCCGGTCGCCACGTTCGCGATCGGCGAAGCGGGTGCGACGAACGCGGCGCTGTTCGCCGTCGCCCTGCTCGCGGCCGACGGCCCGCTCGACGGGCTCCACGACCGGCTCGTCGCCGACCGCCGGCGCCGTCACGACGAGGCCGCCGACAGCTCGGTCCCACCCGCATGACCGCGGCCGCAGCCGACGGTCCGGGCGCCGGCGCTGCCCCGATCCTGCCGCCGGCCACCATCGGGGTGCTCGGCGGCGGTCAGCTCGGGCGCTACTTCGTGATGGCGGCGCGCACGATGGGCTACCGGACGATGGTGCTCGAACCCGATCCCGGGGCGCCCGCCGGGGCGGCGGCCGACGTCCATCTCGCAGCCCCGTACGACGACCCGGACGCGCTCCGTCGTCTCGGCCAGGAATGCGCGGTGGTCACCACCGAGTTCGAGAACCCGCCCGCCGCAGCTCTCGCCGCACTGGCCACGTCGACCATCGTCCGCCCCTCGCCAGCAGCGATCGCGATCACCCAGGACCGTCGCGCCGAGAAGGCCTTCCTCACCGACGCCGGCATCCCCGTCGCCCCGTACGCCGTGATCGACACGGTCGACGACCTGCTCGTGCCGATGGCCGAGCGCGGCGTCGGCTTCCCCGCCATCGTCAAGACCGCACGTCTCGGCTACGACGGCAAGGGGCAGGTGACCGTCGCCGACGACCTCGAACTCGCCGACGCCTGGCGCGAGCTCGGCGGGGTCGGCTGCGTCGTCGAACAGCGGCTGCCGCTCCAGCAGGAACTGTCGGTCGTGCTCGCCCGCGGGATCGACGGGGAATGTGCCGTGCACCCCACGGTCGCCAACACCCACGTGCGCGGCATCCTCGATCTCACCGTCGTCCCCGCCCAGACCTCCGACCACGTCGCCGAGCAGGCGGTGGTCCTCGCCACGTCGATCGCGGTCGCGCTCGACTACGTGGGCGTCCTCGCGGTCGAGATGTTCGTGGTCGACGGCGAACTCCTCGTGAACGAGTTGGCACCTCGACCGCACAACAGCGGCCACTGGACCCTCGACGCCGCCGCCACCAGCCAGTTCGAGCAGCAGGTCAGGGCGGTGTGCGGGCTGCCGCTCGGCGACCCGTCGCTGGTCGCGGCGGGCGCAGCGATGGTGAACCTGCTCGGCGACGAATGGGCGGGCGGCGAGCCCGACTGGACCCTCGCACTCGCCGGTGGCGGGTCGCATCTCCACCTCTACGGCAAGGCCGAGCCCCGGCCGGGGCGCAAGATGGGGCATCTCACGGTGACGGCGGTGACGCCCACCGATGCGGCCGACCTCGCACTAGCCTTGCGGCGTCATGCTCGCCGGGATCTTCAGCTGGGTCACTGACCTCACCGACGCGCTCGGCGACTGGGCGTCGAACTGGTGGTTCCTCGGTGCCGTGTTCGGGATCGCCTTCTTCGACTCGATCATCCCGATCGTGCCCAGCGAGACCACGGTCATCATCGCCGGCGTCGCGGTCAGCACCGGTGAGGCGCCGTACTCGCTGTGGATGGTGATCGTCTGCGGGGCGGTGGGCGCCTTCCTGGGCGACAACACGGCCTACGGGATCGGCCGGGGGTTCGCCACCCGGTTCGAGCGACGGGCCGAACGCAAACCGAAGTTCGCCGCACGGCTCGCCTGGGCGGCCGAGCAGATCCGCGAGCGTGGGGGTCTGCTGCTCATCACCGCCCGGTTCATCCCCGGCGGGCGCACGGTGCTCACCCTCTCGAGCGGCATCACCCGCCAACCGCGCGTCTGGTTCATCGGCTGGGTGGCGATCGCGTGCACCATCTGGGCGTCCTACGCAGCCGGCCTCGCGTACGTGGTCGGCCAGCCGTTCAAGGACAACCACACCGCCGCGTTCCTGGTCGCGTTCGGCACGGCGCTGTCGATCAACGTGGTCATCGAAGTGGTGCGTCACGTGCGCGCCAAGCGGCGCGCCCGTTCGCTCGACGTCGTCGAGTCGGTCGGCCCCCAGCGCTGACTCGGACCGACGCCGCTTCGTACACTCGCCGATGTGAGCCCCCATACGGACCCCACCGAGTCACCGGCGCCGGCCCAGGAACCACCCGAGTTGCACGTCGCCCAGCTCAACGTCGCCACGCTGCGCGCACCGATCGACGACCCTGCGAGCCGTGAGTTCCAGGCCGGCCTCGCACCGGTGAACGCTCTGGCCGAGGCGTCGCCCGGTTACGTGTGGCGGTTGCAGTCCGACGAGGGCGACGCCACGTCGTTCAAGGTGTCGGACGACCCGAACACCATCATCAACCTCACCGTGTGGTCGTCGATGGACGCGCTGTTCGACTTCGCGTACCGCTCGGCGCACCGTGACTTCCTGCGCCGCAAGCGCGAGTGGTTCGTCGACGCGAACCGGCGAGCGGCGGTGTGGCACGTACGGGCCGGCACGGTCCCGAGCGTCGACGACGCCCTGTCTCGGCTGCGCTTCATCGACACCTTCGGCGAGTCGTCGTTCGCCTTCGGCACGATCCCGGGCAGCGAAGCCCGACGCCGGCCCACGCTGCTCGTCGACGACCAGCCGCTGCTGCACCCGGTGTCGCAGTCGTTGATCGCCGAGCTGAACGCGGAGCTGTCGTCGTATCCGGGCGACCACTTCTTCTCGCTCGACGCCGAGGAGGTCGCGCCGGAGCGCGGCTGCTTCCTCGTCGCATGGCTCGACGGGTCCCCCGTCGGCTGCGGCGCGATCCGGATGCTCGACGACGAACCCGGCGAGCCCACCCGGCGCGCCGAGGTGAAGCGGATGTACGCACGCCCCGACGGGCGCGGCCACAAGATCGGGGCCGCCGTGCTGCACCAACTGGAACGTCGCGCCCGGGAGCTCGGCGCGACCACCCTGGTGCTCGAGACCGCCGACTACCTGCCCGCCGCCACCGGGCTCTACACCAAGGTCGGCTTCGAGCGACGGGCCCCGTGGGGCGAGTACGTCCACAGCAACGCGAGCGCCTGCTACGCCAAGCCGCTCCCCTGACGCGACCCGCGTGCCTCCGCTGCCCGACCGAGGACGTGACCGACGAACGACGCCGACCGCCGACGAACGACGATGTCGGGCAGCCGGTTGCCCACCTCGGCGCCCGGGCTTCTAACCTGACCGCCGTGCTGGCCGTGATCCCCGTTCGAGATGGCGCGCTGCCCGCCGGGGCGATCGAGGCCGCCGACGAGTGCGGCCGACGCGCGCTGCTCGTCGGACACCAGGTCGACCATGCGACTGCACACCTGTCGGGCGAGATCGTCCTGTGCGAGGTCGGCGAGTACCGGCCCGGCGCGTGGGCCGACGCGCTCGCCCGGGTGCTCGCCCACGAGCCGATCATCGTCCTGCCCGCCTCCCCGGACGGACGCGACCTCGGGCCGAGGCTCGCCGCCGCGCTCGATCGCCCGTTCTTCGCCGGTGCGACCGAGATCACCGATCGCACCGTGGTGGTGCCCCGCGACGGCGGACGGGCCATGCACACGATGCCCGCCCCACCTCAGCTCGTCGCGACGCTCCAGGTGGGCATCCGCGGCAACGAACCCGCAGGCGACACGCCGACGGTCACCTCGATGCAGCTCGACCTCGAACCCGTCGGCGGCTCGATCGCCGACGCCCACGTCGAACGGGTGCTCGCACCCGATGCCGCGACGATCGATCTGGCCGAGGCCGGTCGCATCGTGGGCGGTGGGGCCGGGCTCAGCTCGAGCGCACGGTTCGAACAGCTCGCCGAACTGGGCGACCTGCTCGGTGCCAGCGTCGGCGCCACCCGCGTGATCACCGATCGTGGCTGGGTGGGCCACGAGCGTCAGATCGGCACCACCGGTGTCGTCGTCGCCCCCGAGCTCTACCTCGCCTTCGGCATCAGCGGTGCCGTGCAGCACACCAGCGGTCTGGGCCATCCCGACCACGTGATCAGCGTCAACGTCGACGCCCACTGCCCGATGATGCAGCTCGCCGACCTCGGCGTGGTCGCCGACGCCAACGAGGTGCTCGACGAACTGCTGTCGCTCCTGTCAGAGCATGCCGCGACCGAGGGGGTGCAGCCCGATGCCTGACGCACCGGACGTCGACGTCGTCGTGGTCGGGGCGGGCCCCGCCGGTGCGTGCGCAGCGATCGTGCTCGCCCGCGCCGGGCTCCAGGTGGTGCTCCTCGAACGCGGACCCTTCCCCGGCAGCAAGAACATGTACGGCGGGGTCGTG
>JAPLAA010000128.1 GCA_026393475.1 Actinomycetota bacterium | reverse complement strand
TCACCTGGGACTATTCGCTCAGCCGTCCGGCGTTGCGCAAGCTCTACGAGAAGGCCAAGACCGGGCAGTGGAACGGTGCGACCGATCTGCCGTGGGACACCGAGGTCGATGTCGAGCGCACCGTCGCCGCCGACCAGGCCGTGCTCGGCACCGGGTTCGACGCCAACGCCTATGCCGGTTCGGCAGTGGCGAAGTGGGGCGAGAAGGAGTGGCTCGAGTTCGGCATCCAGCAGCGCAACTGGATGCTCAGCCAGTTCCTCCACGGTGAGCAGGGCGCGTTGTTGTGCACCGCGAAGATCGTCGAGACGGTGCCGTGGTACGACGCCAAGCTCTATGCGGCGACCCAGGTGGTCGACGAGGCCCGTCACGTCGAGGTGTTCGCCCGCTACCTCGAGGAGAAGCTCGGCGGCGGATACCACGTCAATGCCCACCTGCGCCTGCTGCTCGACGACATCATCAACGACAGCCGCTGGGACATGACCTACCTGGGCATGCAGATCATGGTCGAGGGGCTGGCCCTCGCGGCGTTCGGCTTCCTCCACCAGACCACGGGCGAACCCCTGCTCAAGCAGCTCCTCCGCTACGTCATGAGCGACGAGGCCCGCCACGTGGCCTTCGGCGTGCTCAGCCTGAAAGAGGTCTACGACGGCATGACCGACGCCGAGATGAAGGAGCGTCAGGAGTTCGCGTTCGAGGCCGCCATCCGCATGCGCGACCGGTTCATGAGCCAGGAGGTGTGGGAGCGCATGGGTGTCGAGGTGAAGTCGATCGCCCCGATGGTGCTCGCCGACCCGACCCGGGTGCTGTTCCAGAGCATGCTGTTCTCGAAGATCGTGCCGAACTGCAAGAAGCTCGGCCTGCTCGACCGCAACGACCAGTGGCTGCGTCGGCGCTTCGAGGAGATGAACGTGATCCAGTTCGAGGACTGGGCCGACACGGGCGAGGAGTACTCGGCGTTCGCGCTCGACGGTGAGGCGGACGAGGTGCTCGACGGCGCGCCCGCCCCGGTGGCGGGCGAGTAGCGAGGGGCTACTCCTCGGCGTCGTCGGGTTCTGGCACCACCACCACCGGCACCGGTGAGCGGTGCACGATCTCGTAGGTGATGCTGCCGAGCAGTGCGCCGCGCATCGGACCGCGACCGCCGTGGCCCACCACGATCGCCTCGGCACCGCGTGCCTGGGCGACGCTGATCAGGCTCTCCACGGGACGACCACGAACGCGTTCCACCTCCACCGCCAGGTCGGGGTAGGCCGCCGCCAGGTCGGCCTTCACCGCGTCGGTGATCTCGGTGCCCACCGCCTCGATCTCGTCCTCGAGCGCGCCACCGCGCGGGCCCATCGGGCTCGCCTCGTAGCCGAACACGAGGACCAGGCTGCCGCCCGTCGCCGAGACCACGCGTGCGGCGAAGCGGGCCGCCTCGTCGCCGCCGCTGTCGCCACCGACACCGACCACCAGTTGTACGGCCATGTCAGGCCCCCTTCCCGCGACGGTCGGTCGCGGTGTACGTGCCGAGCGGTGCAGCGAGCGTGTCGGCGGAGTTCGGATCCTTCACGAGATCGGCCGGGTCGGGCCGATAGGTGAAGAACTTCGGGTACTTGAACGAGCACCAGAGCATCAACGGGACGCCGACGAGCAACAGCAACGTGCCGATGACGAGCACCGTCCCCACGCCGAACAGGGTGCCGTAGCCGTAGTCGGCGTTGCGCGAGTCCCACACCGTCTTGAAGAACACGTACAGCAGCACCGTGCCACCGAAGCCGGGCAGCACACCGATCAGGAAGAAGTTCTTCACGCTCTTCATCAGGAACCGTCGGTAGTACACGATGCACGAGATGCCGGAGAGTCCGTAGTAGACGGCGATCGCCATGCCGACCGCAGCGATGGAGGCGCTGTACGCGTCGGTGTCGGTGTTGTTGCTGATGACGACGAGCAGCACGTACCAGACGATCGAGCCGATGCCGAACAGCCAGGTGCTGAAGTCCGGGGTCAGCCGCTTGCGGTCGATCTGGGCGAGCTTGGGCGGGGCCGCGCCGTGCGAGCCCATCGACAGCATCGTGCGGGTGGCCGGCAGGATCGTGGTCTGACACGACGCCGCGGCCGAGGTGAGGATCGAGATGACCAGGAGCTTCACCATCCAGTCGGGGAGCGCCACCTTGCCGAGTTGATAGATGGCCTCGTCGGCGTTGTCGGTGACGAACTGCGGGCCGAGCAACGACACCGCGCCATAGGTGACGACCAGGTAGATCGCGAGCAGGATCACCGTCGACAGCACGGCGGCGCGGCCGGGGGTGCGGCTGGAGTCCTTGGCCTCCTCGTTCACCGACACACAGGTGTCCCAGCCCCAGTAGATGAACACCGCCACGACGAGGCCGGCGATGATGGCGCTGCTCGAGAGGCCCGACGGCGACAGCCACGACAGGCTCGGCTTCACCGAGCTGTACTCGACGTCGCCGACCGTGCGGGTGATCCCGTCACCGAACGACTTGCTGAGGGCGATGACGGCGAAGACGGCGAGCACGATCAATTCGGTGCCGAGCAGCAGCACCTGTGAACGCGCCGAGAGTTCGATGCCGCGCCAGCAGATCCAGGTCATCGCAGCGATGAACAGGATGCCGATGAACGTCGTGAGCCAGATGTTGTCGGCGGCGCTCTCGCTGAACAGCAGGACGAGGTACTGGCCCGAGATGCCGGCCAGGTTCGGCATGATCACGAGGTCGGCGACGATGCAGCCCCACCCGGCGATCCATCCCGCTTTCGGCCCGAACGCCCGGACGCCCCAGGTGAAGTTGGTGCCGCAGTCGGGGTCGGCCTTGTTGAGGTAGTAGAACGCGGCGGCGATGCACCCCATCGGCACGAAGGCGAACAGGATGATGAACGGCGCCTTCTCGGCGACCGAGTCGGTGACGAAGCCGACGCTCGCCGCGAGGCTGTACCCGGGCGCCGTCGAGGCGACCCCGATCACGATCACGGCGACGAGGCCGAGCGATCCACCTTTGAGGCCCTTGTCGGCCATGGCCGGCCGGTCGTTCTCGATGACGCTCATGCGAACACCTGCATGACGGTTCCTTCCACCCGGGCGGGGGAGAGCCGTCCTGGGTGGCGGAAGTGTGGCACAGCTGCGCGACCCCTCCGGACGGACGCCCGCGCCGGTCGATCGGTGCCAGTCTCGGTCGCCCGTTGGAGCAACCGATCCGGACGATGACCCGTTCGCACGCGATCACTACAGTCGCGCGCGCTATGTCACTGCACTCCGATCCCTTCTTCCGCACCTTCCACGCCCTGCGCATCAAGGGCTTCGCCAAGGTCGAGGTCGTCGCCGAGGTGGCCGACCTCCCGTTGGCGATCGTGGAGGTGCACCTCGCCGACCTCCTGGCCCGTGAGTGGGCGATGTTCCGTGAAGCCCGTCAGCTGTGGCAGCTCACCCCGGTCGGTCGCGAGGAGCACAAGACCGCGCTCGTCGCCGACGTCGGCCACCTGCACATCGCCGAGAAGCTCCACGACTCCTACGAGGTGTTCCTCGGGATCAACGAGCGCTTCAAGGCGTTGTGCGGCGACTGGCAGCTCAAGGACGGCGCGCCGAACGACCACGCAGACACCGCGTACGACGCGGAGGTCATCGGCCGTCTCGTCGCGCTGAACGACGAGGCGATCCCGGTGGTGGCGGCGATGGCGGTCCAGCTCGAGCGGCTCCACGCGTACGGCCCCCGGCTGGCATCGACGTGCCAGCGTGTGGTCGCGGGTGAAACGAATATGTTCACCGGCGTCATGTGCGGCAGCTACCACGATGTGTGGATGGAACTGCACGAAGACCTCATCCTCACCCAGGGCATCGACCGCTCGGCCGAAGGGTCGTTCTGATGGCGAGGTTCGGGCGTGTCCTCACCGCGATGGTCACCCCGTTCGACGCCGACGGCCGCCTCGACCTCGACGTCGCCCGCACGCTGGCTCGGTACCTGCAGGACCACGGCAACGACGGCATCGTGGTGGCCGGCACCACGGGCGAGGCGCCGGTGCTCAGCGACGACGAGACGCTGTCGTTGTTCGCCGCCGTCGTCGAGGCGGTCGACATCCCGGTCATCGCCGGGACCAGCAGCAATGACACCGCCCACTCGGTCCACATGACGACCGAGGCCGAGCGGCTCGGCGTGGCCGGCGTGCTGGCCGTGTGCCCGTACTACAGCCGTCCCTCGCAGGCCGGCATCTCGGCTCACATCCGGGCGATGGCCGCGGCGACCACGTTGCCCGTGATGGTGTACGACATCCCGGTCCGTACCGGTCGCAAGATCGCGTCCGACACGCTGATGTCGTTGTTCGCAGAGGTTCCCAACATCGTCGCGTTGAAGGACGCCGCCGGGAGCCCTGGCGAGACCACCGTGCTGATCAGCAAGCTGGCCGACGCCGGGCTCGACGTCGACGTGTACAGCGGCGACGACGGCCTCACGCTGCCCTTGCTGGCCGCCGGTGCGGTCGGCGTGGTGGGCGTGGCCACCCACTGGACCGGCCTCGACCACCAGGAGATGTTCGATCTCTGGGAGAAGGGCGACATCGCCGGTGCCCGTCTCGTCAACAGCCGCCTGCTCGAGAGCTTCGCGTTCGAGACCGGTGACGACGCCCCGAACCCCATCCCGACCAAGGCGATGATGCGCCATCTGGGCATCCCGGTGGGCCAGGCGAGGCTCCCGATGGGCGATGCGCCCGCATTCGTGGACGAGCGAGCACCTCTCGTGGCGGCGAATCTGCAACGCTGGCGGGATGCGTTCCCCCACCGTCCCCACCGCTGACCTCGTGTCATCGACCCCTGCCCCCGACTCGCGCGTGACGCTGTGAGCGCACCCGTCCGCATCGCGTTCCTGGGCGGTCTCGGTGAGATCGGCCGCAACTGCATGGCGATCGAGCACGACGATCGCATCCTGCTCATCGACTGCGGTCTCATGTTCCCCGATGCCGACATGCACGGCATCGATCTCGTGCTGCCCGACTTCACCTACCTGCGCGAGAACGCCGAGCGCATCGAGGGCTGCGTGGTCACCCACGGCCACGAGGACCACGTGGGTGCACTCCAGTACCTGCTGCGCGACCTGAGCTTCCCGATCTTCGGCTCCGCGGTCGCCCTCGGGTTGGCACGCAACCGAATCGAAGAGGCCGGCCTGCTCGGCCGGACCGAGTTGGTCGCGGTGCAAGACGGTGAGCGTCGCCGCATCGGCCCGTTCGACGTCGAGTTCATCCCCGTCACCCACTCGGTGCCCCACGCACATGCGATCGCCCTGCACACGCCGCAGGGCATCATCCTCCACACGGGCGACTTCAAGATCGACCTCACCCCCGTCGACGGCCGCCGCACCGATCTCGGGCGCATCGGAGCGCTCGCGTCGAACGACGGCATCCGTTTGCTGCTCGCCGACTCCACCAACGCGGAGGAGCACGGGCATGCGCCGAGCGAGTCGAGCGTCGGCGGGGTGCTGCGGCAGCTGTTCATGGAGCAGCCCGACCGCCGCATCATCACGGCCAGCTTCGCCAGCCACCTGCACCGCATCCAGCAGATCATGGACGCCGCGGTGGCAACCGGGCGAGTGGTCGCGACGCTCGGGTTGAGCATGAAGAAGAACGTGCGGATGGGGCGCGACCTCGGGATCATCAAGATCGCCGACGCGTCGCTCGTCGACATCGACGACATCGACTCGTACCCGCCGGGCAAGGTGTGCATCGTCTCCACCGGCTCGCAGGGCGAACCGATGTCGGCGCTCGCGTTGCTCGCCCGTGGCGAGAGCAAGTGGGTGAAGGTGGGCGAGCACGACACCGTGATCCTGTCGAGCCACGCGATCCCCGGCAACGAGGGCAACGTGAACCGGGTGATCGACGGTCTGCTGCGCGCCGGGTGCGAGGTCGTGCACAGCGGCGTCGCCGACGTGCACGCCACCGGCCATGCGCAGGCGGACGAGCTGAAGACGTACCTGTCGATCACCAATCCCGAGTGGTACGTGCCGATCCACGGCGAGTACCGCCACATGGTCGCCAACGCGAAGCTCGGCATGCTGATGGGCGTCGCCCGCGACCACGTGCTGCTGTGCGAGGACGGCGACGTGCTCGAGCTCGGCGACGACGGCCTGGCCAACGCCGGTCGCATCCCGGCCGGCTACCTGTACGTCGACGGCATCATCGGCGACGTCGGCCAGGGCGTGCTCCGCGACCGCCGACTCCTCGCCGAGGAGGGCGTCGTGGTCGTCGTGGTCACCGTCGACATGGAGACGCGCAAGGTCCTCACGGGGCCCGAGATCATCACGCGCGGCTGGGTGTACGCCCCCGAGGCCGAGGACCTGCTCGACGAGGCCTGCGACACGGTCGCCCTTGCGGTCGAGAAGTCGCTCGCCAGCGGGGTGCGTGACGTCGAGAGCCTCGAGCGCGACGTGCGTCGCGCCGCCGGGAAGTTCGTCAGCGACCGCACCAAGCGTCGTCCGATGATCGTGCCCGTCGTGATGGAGACCTGATGCGCGTGGGTCTCGGGGTCGCCGTCGCGTGCGCAGTCGTACTCCTGTCGGCGTGCAGCGACGACGGTGACTCGGCTCCCGAGACGACCTTCTCGCTCGGTCCCACCGAGTGCGCCGTCGTCGACGACCCGGTGCTGATGGTCGACGAGATCGACGCGGCGGTCGCCGCGGTCGAGGCCGAGCTGGGCGGCGAGCAGGTGTATTTCGAGATCAACGCCACGCCGTTGCTCGTCAACCTGTTCGTCGCCGACCCGGTCGCGAAGACGGTCACCCCGTACGTCTACGTGGGCGGTGAGCTGTCGGCCGAGGAGGCGCTGCCGGTGGAGTCCGGGTCGGCGTTCCCGGCCTCGGCGCTGGCGTTCGATCCGCAGCGCGTGCTGTCGTGTATCACCGACCAGCTGCCCGACAGCGGTCTCGACGTGTTCTTCGTCGAGGCGAACGCCGACGGTGCGGTGCGGTACACCGTGCTCACGACCAACGCGCAGGGTGGCCAGCTGACGATCGAGGTCACCGGCGCGGGCCTGGTGCTGGCGGTCGACGCGATCTGAGCAGGTGATCGCCGGCCGGGTTCAGCGCAGGCGAGGGATCGGCTCGAGCGCGAAGTCGAGCTCGCCCCAGGGCACCACGATCGGTTCGAGGCCGTCGTCGAAGCACAGGAGCACCTCCGCCTCGTCCTCGTCCGGCGCTGCGGCATCGGGTGCGGCGATCACGACGGCGAGTTCGCCGCTCGTGATGTAGCCGGCGAGGCGTGTGGCCGACCGCTGCACGTCGCGGAGCAGATCCCAGTACTCGTCGTTCGACGGGTGGCGGAAGGTGGCGGCGCTCGACGCAGGGTCGACGCACAGCACTCGTCTCGCGAGGGCGCGCAGCATGGTCCAGTCGGTGGCGGTCACCGTGAGGAGGTGCGTGGCGCGCTGCTGCACGGCCGACATGATGTGCGACCGCCGGAATCCCTCCCAGTGCCGGATGTCCCTTCCTCGGCTCATGCAAACGCGTCAGTGCCCCTGGTGAGGGCTCGCCGCCCTGGTGAGGGACGGGGTGCACCGACCGTCGCGCGCCCCATTGGTAGGTTGGCGTCGATGGCCACGTATGGCCCTGGCAAGGGTCGCAGTTCCAAGCAATCGAGCGCGCGCAGCTCCGGTTCCCGATCGTCGGGATCGTCGGGAGCTTCGAGAACGTCGTCGCGCACGAGCAGCGCCCGGGCCGACCACACCGACCACACCGACCGGTCCGAGCGGGCCGACCGCTCAGACAGAACCAGCGGGACCAGGCGCTCGTCGGCGTCGACCGACCTCCGCGACGCGATCGACGGTCGCGAGCACGAGTTCGTCGGGGTGGGCCTCATCGTGGCGGGCATCCTCGTCGGTCTTGCCGTCTACTTCGACGTGGCCGGCCCGCTCGGCCGGGGCATCGAGACCCTCATCGGTTGGTTCACGGGTCTCGGGCGGTACGTGGTGCCAATCGCGCTGGTGGGCGTCGGCGGAGCGCTGGTCCACAAGGGGCGCAGCGACAATCGACCCCGGCTCGTGCTCGGCTGGGCGCTCGCGGCGCTGTCGGTGCTGGGTCTGCTCCACGTCGTGCGCGGTCCCGAGAAGCTCATGGCCGACTTCGACGCCTTCGGCACCGCCGGGGGCTGGTTCGGCGCGATCGTCGGCGAGCCGCTGCGCGGCCTCATCGCCGACGCCGGCGCGATCGTCGTGTTCGTGGCCCTGCTGGTGCTCGGGCTGTTGCTCATCACGGGCTCCACCATCAAGCAGCTCATGTCGCAGACCGGCCGCGGTGCGGCAGCGATGGCGACGCCGCTCGGCAGCCTGGCCCGCAGCGCCCGGTCGCGCCTCGGCGACATCGCCACCCTGAAGAGCGAGCGGGCCGATGCCGACGCCGACGACCTCGATCCCTACGACGAGGACCACGACGGCGGCCGGCCCAGTCTGTACGACGCCGACGCGGACGACGACTGGAGCGACGTCGCACCGGCCAAGCCGAAGCGCACCCGCAGCAAGCCGGCCGTCGACCCGGCGGTGTTCACGCTCGGCGACACCGAGCAGGCCGAGCTCGAGCTGGGCCCGGGGGCGCAGAAGGGCGCGTGGGTGCTCCCGCCGTCCAACTACCTCACCCGCAGCGAGAACCAGACCATCAACAAGGCCGAGGTCGAAGCGCGCGGCAAGACCCTCGTCGAGTCGCTCGCCTCGCACGGGGTGGAGACCAAGATGGTCGGCATGACGGTGGGTCCCACCGTCACGCGCTACGAGCTCGAGCTCGGTGCCGGCGTCAAGGTCGCCCGCATCACGAGTCTCAACCGCGACATCGCCTACGCGATGGCGGCGGTCGACGTGCGCATCCTGGCCCCCATCCCCGGTCGCTCGGCGATCGGCGTCGAGGTGCCCAACCACACCCGCCAGCTGGTGGCGCTCGGCGACATCATGACCTCGCCCGAGGCGAAGGTGGCCAACCATCCGCTCGACGTCGCGGTCGGCAAGGACATCGCGGGCCGGTCGGTGTTCCTCAACCTGGCGACCACCCCGCACCTGCTCATCGCCGGCACCACCGGCGCCGGCAAGTCGAGCGGCATCAACTGCATCATCACCTCGCTGCTCATGCGCACCACGCCCGAACAGGTGAAGCTGATCCTGATCGACCCGAAGCAGGTCGAGATGGGCCAGTACAACCGGCTGCCGCACCTGCTCACCCAGCCGGTCACCAACCCCAAGAAGGCGGCCAACGCGCTGCAGTGGGCGTGCAAGGAGATGGACCGTCGCTACGACGTGCTCTCCGAGGTCGGCTTCCGCGACATCGGCGGCTACAACGCCGCCTACGACCGGGGCGATCTGCAGGGCGAGGCGATGCCCGGTCTGATCGACGACGACGCGCCGCCGCAGTACGAGCGCATGTCGTACATCGTGGTCGTCGTCGACGAGCTCAACGATCTGATGATGGTCGCCGCCCGCGACGTCGAGGAGAGCATCACCCGCATCGCCCAGAAGGCGCGTGCGGTGGGCATCCACCTCATCGTCGCCACGCAGCGCCCGTCGGTGAACGTGATCACCGGTGTCATCAAGGCCAACGTGCCGGCCCGCATGGCCTTCGCCGTCTCGTCGCTCACCGACAGCCGGGTCATCCTCGACCAGCCGGGTGCCGAAAAGCTCGTCGGCAAGGGCGACATGCTGCTCCTGCCTGGAAGCTCCAACGTCGCCCAGCGCATCCAGGGCTCCTTCGTCAGCGAAGAGGAGGTCCGCAAGGTCGTCGCCCACTGGCGTCGTCAGGCACCCGACGTCACCTACGTCAGCGGGGTCGAGGGCGACGACGAGAGCAGCGGGGGCGGCGGTGGCATGTTCGGCTCTTCGTCCTCCGGCGGCGACGAAGACGAGGACGAGGTGTTGATGCGCCAGGCGATCGAGCTGGTCGTGCGCAGCCAGCTGGGCAGCACGTCGATGCTGCAGCGCAAGCTCAAGGTCGGCTTCGCCCGGGCCGGTCGGATCATGGATCTGCTCGAGACCCGCGGCATCGTCGGCCCGAGCGAGGGATCGAAGGCCCGTTCGGTGCTGATGACCGTCGAGGAGTTCGAGCTGCTCTCCGGCAGCTGATCACCTTCCGTGAGCGCCGCCCGCACGTGCTGCGGGTCCGGCTCACCGACACCCGATGTCCGTGAGCGCCGCCCGCACGTGCAGCGGGTCGGACTCACGGACACGCGTCGAGGCCGTGCCGGGGGTCACGAAATGCGGTTCGGCGCCCATCGGTTGGATGGGGCATGTCCGTTCCCGATCCGACCACCGTCCTTCGTCATGCCTTCCGCTCGCTGAACGCGTTCGTGCGTCCGCTGGTGGAGGCCGGTGTGGGCAATCCGCTGCCCCTCGGTGTCGGGCCGGTGGTGGTGGAGACGACGGGTCGCGTGAGCGGTCGGCCGAGGCGAGTGCCGCTGCTGTCGGCACGCATCGGCGACACGATCTATGTGTCGACGGTGCGAGGCGAGTCGCAGTGGATGAAGAACCTGGCTGCCTCGCGCGATGCGACCGTGCGACTCTTCGGTGTCGAACGTGACGCCTCCGCATCGGTGGCGCGCATCGGCGATCTGCAGTTGGCGACCTTGACGCTGCAGTCCTGAACCAGCTCGTCGCCTCGACAGGCGGTCAGCCGATGCGGCGGCACAGCAGGTGGCTGATGCCGCTCGCGACGAGGTCGCCGCGCTCGTTCCAGACGCGCTGATGGCTGCCGATCAGGCCGTCTCGCGCAGCGGGGCTGGTGCCCTGCAGCAGGCACCAGTCGTCGGTCGGGTCGAGGTGGTGGAACTCGCAGGACACGTCGATGCTGGGCGCCATCCAGACCTCCGTGCGGTGCCGGCGGCCGATCGACGGCCAGGCGCCGAGGTCGACGAGCAGCAGCAGCCGTGCGGCCTGGGCCCACTCGTCGCTCGCCGGTGGAGACGCGAAGCGCATCCAGTTCTCGTACAACGCCGGTCCGAGGTCGCGCGCCTCCCACGCCGACGCGCCGAGCCAGGTCGTCGGCCGTTGTTCGAAGTTGTCCCAGAACCCGTAGCGGCTCGGGGTCGCGTCGGGGTCGGCGGCGATGCGTTCGGCCATCGTCGGCAGGTCGCGCCAGTCGGCGACGTCGGGCGTCGGCGCGTCGTCGTGGTCGAGCCCCTCGATGCCGGCGTCGACGGCCCACACCATCGCGGCGAGCACCGCCTTGCCCTGCTGGTCGATGCGCACGTGCACGCTGGTGGCCTGGCGGGTCGCCCGCTGGACCGTCGCCGTCACCTCGATCGGTGCGTCGAACGACGCTGCGCCGAGGAAGTGGACGGTGGCATTGGCTGGCCGGGCACGACTCGACACCGCACGCGCCGCGTCGAGCGCGAACGCCGCCATGTAGCCACCGTTCGGGCCCCAGATCTCCCAGTCGCGCGACATCGTCGCGGTGAACGTGCCGTCACCCGTGGGCGTGAGCTGTGCGTCGGCGGCGAGATCCCCCATGGCGCGAGCGTAGGTCGCGTCCGGTCGGCTCAGGAGCCGCGTTTCCTCGGGCGCGTCGCAGCGCGTTCCTCGGCCTCGCGGAGCTTCGCTTCGACCACCAGGCGGACCGCGTCGACGGGCAGTGGATCGCGGTGGCGGAACTTCACGGTGCCCTTCGCGACCGCATACGGGGCGAGCGCGGCGTCGACGACCGGGTCGCCCTGCGGCAACGGGTACATCGACACGTGCTCCTTCCAGGCGGCCATGAAGACGAAGACCTTGCCGCCGATCGTGAACGCAGGGATCGCGTAGCTGATGCGTTCGCCCGCGTCGGGCGCGACCTCGCGCACGATCGAGCGGATCGCCTCCAACCGCTCGCGCCCGATCTCGTCACAGTCCGCGAGGTACTCCTCGACACTCGTGTGCGTGCTCATCGTGATGACCTCCGTGCGATCCGACGGTGCGGGGACTCCCGACTCATCGGTGGCGGGGTGCCGGTGACATGATGCCCTCGATCCGACGGCTGGGGAGCCGTCGGCGCAATGGGGGTGCGTCATGGAGTTCACGGAAGTCACGACCGGGCTGCGGTTCCCGGAGGGTCCGATCGCGATGCCTGACGGCACGGTGATCCTGGTCGAGATGTTCGGGCCGCGCATCACACGGGTGCACCCCGACGGCACGAAGGAGACCGTGGCGGAGATCGTCGGCGGCCCCAACGGTGCGGCGATCGGACCCGACGGCGCGCTCTACCTGTGCAACAACGGTGGCTGCTTCACCCCGGTCGACCTCGGCGAGCTGCTGCTGCCCGGTCCGTTCGATCCGACCGTCTACATCGGTGGCCGGATCCAGAAGGTCGACCTCGCCACCGGTGCGGTCACCGACCTGTACACCGAGTGCGACGGCCGCCCGCTCCGGGCTCCGAACGACCTCGTGTTCGACGCCCACGGCGGCTTCTGGTTCACCGACCACGGCATCCGCGACAGCGCCAACCGCACGAGCGACCTGACGAGCATCTACTACGCGAAGGCCGATGGCAGCTCGATCACCGAGGTCGTGCATCCGGTGGAGGGGCCGAACGGCATCGGCCTGTCGCCCGACGGTACGAAGGTGTACTGGGCCGAGACCCACTCGGGTCGCGTGTTCCAGCGCACGATCTCGGCGCCCGGCGTGCTCGAGCCGTTGCCGCCGCTCGACCCGGGCCTGCTGGTCGGCCTGCCCGGCTACCAACTGTTCGACTCGCTCGCCGTCGACGGCGAGGGCAACGTGTGCGTCGCCACGCTCATCAACGGCGGCATCACCGTCATCACCCCGAGCGGCGAGACGAGCCACATCCCGACCGGCGACCTGCTCACCACCAACATCTGCTTCGGCGACAACGACGGCAGCGGCGAGTACCGCGACGCGTACATCACGGTCAGCGGCACCGGCAAGCTGCTGCACTGCCGCTGGCCGAACAAGGGCCTCCGCCTCAACCACGTCTAGGCCGCGCTCTGCCGAGGGTCGAGCGCGGCGCGGTTCCGGGAACCGCGAACGGGCGTGGGGCGTCTGAGTGAGATGCTCGTGTTCGTGGGGAACGGCCGACGTCGATGGATCGGGGCGGCGCTGCTGGCCTGTCTCGTCCTGAGCGCCTGTTCCGACGACCCGCCGACGGTCGCGCCGACCACCACTCGGGGCGGGTCGACCACCTCCACCACGGATCCCGGCACGACCGGGTCCACGACGGCGCCGACGTTCCCCGGCACCACGGTGCCGGCGAACACGATCCCTGCAGGGGTGCCGGTGCCGCACTTCGTCGACGAGACCGGCTTCGACGACCACTCCGTCCCGTCGGTTGCCTCGGTCGACGAGCTGCTCGCCCTGTCGCGCACCGGGGTCGGCGGGCAGTCGGTCATGAAGTTCGTGCTCCCCGGTTTCGACCTGACGGCCGATGCACCGGACCTTCCACGCGCACACCTCATGGACAGCGCGTTCTACGCGTTGCACGACGAGTGGTGGTGGTTCCGTCTGTTGAACGGGCGGACGGTGCCGGGCGACGACACGGTCCCCAGCACCGATCGCCGCTTCGGGTCGGTCGTCGAGATCGAGGGCTGGGCACGATCGCTCCCTGCCACGCAGATCCCACTCGGCCTCCGCTTCATCGAGGACCGCCTGTACAGCGACCGCTTCTACGATGTCGCGCTGCACAGCGAACCGCGCTCGCTCGGCGTCGGCTCGATCGTCCGTTTCCCCGACGCGACCGGGCAGGCGCGCTGGCTGCTCGAGCTCGAGTACACCGACGAGGTCACGCCCGAGCACATCGCTCAGTTCTTCGAGCGTCTGCAGCCCGTGCTTCCCGCCGAGGTCGCGGATGCGCTCGTGTGGGTCGTGCGATCGCCGCAGCACGACGAGGTCGCCAGCCGGATGACCGAGGAAGGACTGCCCTACGGCGATCGTGTGGTGCGCTACGCCGACCTCGTCGCCGCCGGCGCCGTGTCGGTGTACAGCGAGGGCATCACCGCGGGTCGCTTGCTCTACGTCGGCCCCGACGGGGCCGACCTCGCCGACGCCACCCCGACCGACATCGTGATCACCGAGCACGTGCCCGACTGGCTGCCGCAGGCCGCCGCCCTCGTGACCTCCGACCCACAGACGCCGCTCGCACACGTGGCGCTGCTGGCCCGCAACCGGCGGATCCCCGACGCATCGAGCGCCGGCATCACCGCAGATGCCGGGGTGCGCCAGGCCGCCCGCGTGCGCGCCCATGCGGTGGTGATGGCGAGCGGCGGTCGCCTCACGATCGGGCTGATCACCGCCCAGCAGTACGCAGCCTGGCAGCGCGGCGACGAGATCACGCCGCTCGCGTTGCCGACGGTCGACACGTCGACGATGCCGGTGGTGGTCGATCTCACGGACCTCGTGGCGGAGCTCTCGGCCGGCGGGCTGACCACCGCCGAGGTCGACCGCTGGGTTCCCGCGATCGGTGGCAAGGCCGCCGGCTTCCTCACGCTGCTGTCGACGCCCGGCCTCACGCCGCCACCGGATCCGATGGCGATCACCGTCCGGCCGTACCTCGAGCACCTGGCGCCGCTGCGGTCGACCATCGCGGCCGTGCTCGACGATCCCTCGCTCGAGACAGATCCACGCGCTCGATGGCTGGTGCTCGAAGGCGACGACGACTATGCCGACGTGTTCTCGAGCGATGCGGACGCGACGTTCGCCGAGCAGTACCTCGCCAACCACCCCACCGGCACGGCGTTCGGCGACGTGCTCGCCGCCGGCGGCATCCGTGAGTACGTGGAGGACAGGCCGATCGATCCAGCGACCCTGCGGGCGATCACCGCCGAGCTGCAGCGCACGTACGGCACCTATGCCGACACCACGGGCCTGCGGTTCCGGTCGTCGAGCTCGGTGGAGGACGTCGAGGGGTTCAACGGCGCAGGGCTGTACACGTCGTACACCGGGTTCCTTCGCCCCGAGTCCCAGAGCGACCCCGACGACCGCGACAACACGATCGAGTCGGCGATCCAGAAGGCGTGGGCGTCGTACTGGAGCTTCGAGGCGTTCGAAGAGCGCCGGGCCGAGCAGATCGACCACCTCAGCGGCGCGATGGGACTGGTGGTGCATGCCCGCTTCGACGACGATCTCGAACGCGACAACGGCGTGGCCACCTTCACCTACCTGCCCCGAGCACAGGGCGCGCCGATCGACGACGACGCCGAGCTCGAGATCAACGTGCAGCTCGGCGCCACCGACGTCACGAACCCCGACGGCACATCGACGCCGGAGGTGATCGTCGTGCGCCGCGTCGACGGGGTGATCACGATCGAGCGCACCGCTTCGTCGACCCTCGTCGATCCCGGCGCGGAGGTGCTCGACGATGCAGGAGTGCGTGAGCTCTTCGAACAGACCGCGGCGGTCGCCGACGTGTGGCGCACCCGGTTGAACGCGTCGTTGTCGAGCGAGCAGCAGGCTCAGACGGTGGTGCTGGACTTCGAGTTCAAGAACGTCGAGCCCGGTTGGCCGGCGCTGCGTGCCGGCCAACAGCCGTACCCGGCACGACTGGTCGTCCGTCAGGTGCGCAGCCTCGACCCGGGCATGCGCCGGCTGCCGGCAGCGGCCCGCGACCTGCCCGTGCCGCTCGACGTGTTGATGCGTGCGTCCGAGATCGAGGCCGGGTCGTGCACCGGCGCGTCCGGCGGTCGCTACGAGGGGATCGTGGTGCGCACCGACCCGCTGCTCTCACCCGACATGGGGTTCGCCGAGGTCGCATGGCAGCAGGGTGACGAGCTGCCCAACGGCACCGCGTGCAACGACACCAGGGTCGATGTCGCGAGCTACACCTCGCCCGATCGAGCGCTCGTGTCGCTCGTCACGAGCGGCGACGCATTCGTGGTCCTCGACGGCGGCACCTGAGCGGCGCTCCGCCGCTGTCGACCGCTGCCGACCACGTCCAGCAGCGTCCGGCCGATCGCACCGACTGCCTGATCGGGGCGCCGGTAGCCTGGCGGGCCATGGGGCAGCGCTTCTACGTCGAGACCTTGGGGTGCCCCAAGAACCAGGTCGACAGCGACAAGATCATCGGCACCCTCCTCGCGGACGGCATGACGGCCACCGACGACGCGGCTTCGGCCGATCTCGTGGTGATCAACACGTGCGCGTTCATCGACGAGGCCCGCAAGGAGTCGATCGACACGATCCTCGCGCTCGAGGACCAGCGCAAGGACGGTGCCCGTCTCGTCGTCACCGGGTGTATGGCCGAGCGCTACGGCGACGAGCTGGCCGAGGCCCTGCCCGAGGTCGATCGGGTCGCCGGGTTCGGTGTGCCCGTCAACGTCCTGGCTGAGGCGCCGACCGGTGGCAAGCGGCTGATCGCGGTCAGCAGCGCGCCGATCCCGAGCTTCGACCTGCTCAACCTGCCCCGGCCGAAGAGCTCGAGCCCGTGGGCCTACGTGAAGATCGCCGAGGGCTGCGACCGGTCGTGCGGGTTCTGTGCCATCCCGTCGTTCCGTGGGCCGCAGCGCAGTCGCGACATCGAGCAGATCCTCCGTGAGGTCGACGAGCTCGAGGTGCACGAGATCGTGCTGGTCGCCCAGGACCTCGCGAGCTACGGCAAGGACCGACCCGACGAACTCGGCGCCGGCTCGATCGTTCCCCTGGTGCGCGCGGTCAGCGAGCGCGCCCGGTGGACCCGGTTGCTGTACCTGTACCCGAGCGATCTCACCGACGAGCTCATCGACGCGATCTGCGACACGGGCGTGCCGTACTTCGACCTGTCGCTGCAGCACGTGAGCAAGCCCCTCCTGCGCCGCATGCGCCGCTGGGGCGACGGCGATCGCTTC
>JAPLAA010000089.1 GCA_026393475.1 Actinomycetota bacterium | reverse complement strand
GTCGGAGTTGCCTGGCCGGGGGAAGCAGGCGTGGGGGAGACGGCCAGCGTGCCCCCGGCCGGGATGGTGAGCGTGCGCCCGGGGAGCACCACGCTGTCGATCTTGAGGTTGTTCGCCTGCAACAGGCCGTTCAGGCTGACGCCGTACTTCCGGGCGATGTTGAACAGGGCGTCGTTGGTCTGCACCACGTAGGTGGTGGCCGGCGCCCGGCCGGCCGTGCTGTTCGAGCTCGTCGAACTCGTCGAGCTGGTCGTCTGCAGCGAGGCCGTCGCGCCCGCCGGCACGACGAGCACCATGCCGGGGTGGATCACGCTGTTCACCGTCATCGCGTTCGCCGCCAGCAGTGCGTTCATCGAGACACCGAGCTTCTTGGCGATGCCGAAGAACGTGTCGTCCTGCTTCACCACGTAGGTGCCGGTGCTCGACGACGACGGTGCCGGGGCGGCAGCCGCCGGGCTCGCCGGCGCTCCCACTGCGGTCATCGAGACGGCAACGGTGAGGCTGGCGAGTGCGAGTCGGAAGGTCCTCGTCGTGCGGCGCATGTCCAAGTGATCGGCCCATCGCCGGGGCGACTTGAGAGTTTCTTGACAGAAATCCCCGACCCCGCAGTGGTTCGCCCTGGTCAGCCGGGTCGGAGGATCCGCGACTCGATTCCGGGGTCGTGGTAGCTCGTCAGATGCGTGGTCGTCCGCTGCCGGTGACGTGCAGGCGTCCCTCCACGAACATGGGGGTGCCGCTCACCTCCACGGTCGACTCGTGCCAGTCGGTGGCGATCTCCACCTCGGCCGCACCGGCGGCCTCCATGTCGCGGCGCACCCGTGCGGTCAGCACGTCGGTCGCGTGCTCGACGGCCGCCTCGAGGCTCACGAACACCACCGGCCCGTCGCCCGCGTGCACGACGAACTGGCCGATCTGCGGCGCCGAGACCGTGCAGTCGTGGGAGATGCGTACCCGACCCACGACCGCGCCGATCGCGTTGGCGACATCGGCGTCGTGGGGCACCTCCGCGGCCGTGCCCAGCAGGGCCGCCACCGCGGGGTAGTAGCTCGGTGCCGAGGCGCCCAGACCGACCAGCGGCGTAGTCAGGCCCACCGAGATCCGGCTCACCCCGGCATGACCGCCCAACGCCGCCTGCACCGCACGGCTCTGCACCGTGTCGCCCGGCAGCCCGTCGTGCTCGAACGCCGCCGCGAGCACGGCCTCGGCCGACCGGCGCACGAGCGTGTCGACCGTGAGGCGCGAGATCGTGGGCGCGTCGTCGGCGATCGCCCGACCGAGGCGGTCGCGGCGGCGGGCGAACAGCTGGGCGGCCTTGCGAGCCGCGTCGGCATCGCCCGTGTGCTGCCCGGCCAGCACATGGTTGGCGTCGGTGGGGGTGAACGAGGCGAGCTGCAGCACGCCTCGGCGTACGAGGCGCTCCGTCACCCGCTGGCGACTCGCCGACGTCATTACCGTGGCGGCGGTGACGATGTGCCCATCGGCCGCGTCGACGGCCTCGACGATGCGCCGCTCGGTGTCGTCGAGGTCGCCCGTGCGATGGCGGTCGAGCAGCAGTACGAACACGCCGTCGAGATCGCTCGGCGGGTCGGCCGCCAACTGACGATCGAGCGCCGCATGCACGATGCCCGGGTGCGCCGCAGCGGCGAGCGCCACCGGGATCACGCGGCGCGGACCGAGCTGCAGCACGGCACCGGCGGCGCGCTCGTCGTGGCGCACCTGACTGTCGCCGCCGAGGCCGTGGGTGTGCATCTCGACCGCGGCCACCATCGTGCGGTGCCCGCCGACGGTGGCGCCCATGGTGCTCACGAGCGGGATGCCGTTGCGCAGCACGGCGATGTCGGTGGTGGTGCCACCGATGTCGCTGATGATCGCGTCGTCGAGGCCGGTGAGGTGGGCAGCACCGACCAGGCTCGCCGCCGGACCGGAGAGGATCGTCTCGATCGGGCGTTCACGCACGAAGTCGGCCGACACCAGCGAGCCGTCACCGCGCACCACCATCACCGGGGCGTGCACGCCGTGGTCGACCAGCGTCTGCTCGGTCGTTGCCACCAGCCGGTCGATGATCGGCACCAGCCGTGCGTTCAGGATCGCCGTCACCGCTCGCTTCGGACCGTTCAGCTGCGCGGACAGCACATGGCTCGCGGTGACGGTCTTGCCGGTGAGGCGCCGGATGAGCTCGACCGTCGCCAGCTCGTGTGCCGGGTTGCGCACGCTGAACTGCGACATCACGGCGAACCCGTCGACCCGATCGGCCACTTCGCCCACCCGCTTGGCCAGGAGATCGAGATCGAGCGGCGCGCGTTCCCCACCGTGCGGGTCGTGGCCGCCGGCGAGGAGTACCGCAGGATCGCCCCCGAGCGCGGCGCGCAGGCCGCCGCGCTCGATCACGTCGTCGTCGAAGCCGATGATGATCGCGCACACCGGACGGCCCGAGCCCTCGACGAGTGCGTTGGTCGCCAGCGTGGTCGACAGCGACACGAGCTCGATCGCCGACGGCGACACGCCGGCGGCGCGGAGCGCCGCGTCGATCGCACCGCTGATGCCGATGCTGAGGTCGTGGTGCGTGGTCGGCGACTTCGCCTTCGCGACGACCGTCCGCGAGCGCTCGTCGTACACGACGGCGTCGGTGTAGGTGCCACCGGTGTCGATGCCGAGGAGGAGATGGCCCTTCGAATCGGTCATCGGAACGGGCATCGGAACGGGCGTCGAGGGGGGAGGAGTGGCGTCGGTCATGCGTCTGGTGGGCCGGGAGACGGGTCAGGCTAGCGTCGCCCTCGATGGCCGAACCTGTCGTGACCCCAGCCGATCAGCCCCTCGAGCGTCCTGGCGCCGGCGTCCGCGACGCACTGGTGGTCGTGCCGTGCCGGCCACTCCAGCCGACGCTCGAGTTCTTCACCAAGCGCCTCGGGTTCCGTGTCGACGCGATCTTCCCGGCCGACTCGCCCGCCACCGCCGAGCTGTCGGGCCACGGCCTCACGCTCCGCCTCGAGCCGTGCGCCGACCCTGCCGACGGCACGCCCGGCGCACACATCGTGCTCCGCCTGCGCTGCGACGACCCGGCCGCGATCGCCGGCGGCGAGACCGAACTGGTCGCACCGAACGGCACACGCGTGCAGTTGGTCGACGCCGATCCGGCGCTCGTGCTGCCCCCCGTGCAGCAGTCGCTCGTGGTCGCCCGCATGCGCGACGACGCGGCATGGGGCGTCGGCCGTGCCGGCATGGAGTACCGCGACATCATCCCGGGCCGCCAGGGCGGTCGGTTCATCGGCTCCCACATCCGGATCACCACCGACGGCCTCGTGCCCGACTACGTGCACTACCACAAGGTCCGTTTCCAGATGATCTACTGCCACAAGGGCTGGGTGCGTCTGGTGTACGAGGACCAGGGCGAGCCGTTCGTGCTCGAGGCGGGCGACTGCGTGCTGCAGCCGCCCGAGATCCGCCACCGCGTGCTCGAGAGCGGCGGTGGGCTCGAGGTGATCGAGCTCGGCTGCCCGGCCGAGCACGAGACGCTCGCCGACCACTCGATGCCGCTCCCCACCGGCGCGTTCGATCCCGACAAGGACTTCGGCGGGCAACGCTTCGTCCGTCACGACGCGAGCGAGGCCGCCTGGCACCCGTGGCGCTTCGAGGGGTTCGAGTACCGCGACATCGGCATCGGCGCCGCCACCGACGGCCTGGCCGGCGTGCGCGTCGCCCGGCCTGCCGGGGCCGATCACACCCCGCCGTCCGCGCACGACGCAGAGTTCGTGTTCGCGTTCGTGCTGCACGGCTCGTGCACCCTGGTGTGCGAGGGCCACGACCCGGTCGAGCTCCGCGACGGCGACACCGTCGTCGTGCCGGCCGGCCTGGTGCACTCGTTCACCGACTGCAGCGCCGACCTCGAGCTGCTCGACGTCACCCTCCCCGAACTCGTCCCCACCCGCTGACCGGCGGGCGATGTTGTGGAGTCAGCCGCTGTTGCGGAGGCCGGCGGCGATGCCGTTGATCGTCAGCTGGATGCCGCGGGCGATCGCCTCGTCCCGGTCGCCGGCGCGGTAGCGCTGGAGCAGGTCGACCTGCAGTTCGTGCAGCGGGTCGAGATACGGGAAGCGGTTGCGGATGCTGCGCGCCAGCGTCGGGTTGTCGCCGAGCAACGGCGCCTCGGTGATCGACTCCACCCACGCGACCGACCGCTCGTGTTCGGCGGCGATCGCCGACAGCACCCGCTCACCGGCGACCCGATCGGTCACCAGCGAGGCGTAGCGGCGGGCGATGGTCAGATCGCTCTTCGCGAGCACCATGCCCATGTTCGACATCATCGTGCGGAAGACCGGCCAGGTCCGGTGCATCCGCCGTAGTTCGGCGAGCCGGGCGGCATCGTCGCCCGCCCACGCGGCGAAGGCACTGCCGGCGCCGTACCAACCGGGCAGCATGATCCGACACTGGCTCCAGCTGAACACCCACGGGATCGCGCGCAGGTCCTCGATGCGGTCGCTCGCCGTACGCGACGCGGGTCGACTGCCGATGTTCAGCATCGCGATCTCGCCGATCGGCGTGAACGACCGGAACACGCGGACGAAGTCGGGGTCGCCGTACACGAGCCCGCGGTACGCGTCGAGCGACGCGTCGGCCAACGCGTCCATGATGCCGACGAAGGTCGGGTCGGCCGTCGACCCACCAGCGCCCACGGTCGCCTCGGCAGCGGCCGACACCAGCGCCTCCAGGCTCCGGCGAGCGAGGTCGCGATTGGCGTACCGGGCGGCGATCACCTCGCCCTGTTCGGTGAGCCGCAGCGTCGCGTCGACCGCACCCGGGGGCTGCGCCAGGATCGCGTCGTAGCTCGGACCGCCACCGCGGCCGACGGTGCCGCCCCGGCCGTGGAAGAAGCGCAGGTGGACGCCTGCGTCGCGGCAGGCCTCGACCAGCTGCACCTGCGCTCGGTACAGCGCCCAGTTGGCGGCGAGGTACCCGCCGTCCTTGTTGCTGTCGGAGTAGCCGAGCATCACCTCCTGCAGCCCGCCCCGGCACCGATCGAGCCACGAGCGGTACTCGGGCACCTGGAGGAGTGAGGTGACGATCGCGGCGGAGCTGCGCAGGTCGTCGATGGTCTCGAACAGCGGCACGATGTCGAGCGCGAGGTGAGGGTCGGTGCCCGGGCGCAGCAGACCGGCCTCGCGCAGCATCGTCGCCACCTCGAGCACGTCGCTCACCGAGTTGCACTTGGAGATCACCGCATGGGAGATGATCCGCGTGCCGAAGCGATCGACGGCTGCCGCCGCCGTCTCGACGATCGCGAGTTCCTTCGCCGTCTCGGCCGATGCGGTGAGGGCCCGGTGCAACAGCGGACGCGCCGTCGCCAGCTCGCGACGAAGGACTGCGATGCGGCCGTGCTCGTCGAGCGCGAGGTAGTCGTCGACCACGCCGCCGCTGCGCAGCAGTTCGTCGACGACGCGCTCGTGCACGTCGCTGTTCTGGCGCAGGTCGAGCGTGCACAGGTGGAACCCGAACAGGTCGACAGCCATCCGCGCAGGTGCCACATGTGCATCGGCGAGCGCGGCAGCGCCGTGGCGGCGCAGCGATGCGTCGACCACACCGAGATCGCTCGCCAGTTCCTCGGCCGTCGCGTACGGCGCGAGGACGGCATGGGGCGGTGGGCCCGGCACCGTGCCGAGCGCGTCGAGCGCGGTGGCGGCGAGGCGGGCGTACATGCCGCGCAGTGCCCGGCGGTACGGCTCGTCGGCGCGGAACGGTGACGTGTCGGCCGAGGCGTCCGCGAGCGCGAGCAGTTCGGGCGACGGGGTGACGAGTCGCAACGACATCGACAGCTCCACCGACAGTCGGTGCAGGGTCGCGAGGTGGTGGGTCAGGGCGGTGCTCGCCTGGAGGTCGACCGCGAGCTGCAGCACCTCCGACGTCACGAACGGGTTGCCGTCGCGGTCGCCGCCGATCCACGACCCCATGCGCACGACGGGCTGCACACGTCCGTGGTGCGGCGCGAGCGCGTCGACGGTGCGCTGCACGTCGAGCTGGAGCGAGGTGAGCACGTCGAACAGGGTGAGCTCGTAGTAGCGGAGCGCTTCGGCGATCTCGTCGCGAACGCGGAGCTTCGAGAGTCGGAGCAGCGCCGTCTGCCACAGCGTCAGCACCTGCAGGCGAAGGTCGCGCTCCCAGTCGTCGGCTTCCTGCCGATCCATCTGCACCCGGCCGCGCCAGGTGAGCAGATCGGCGATGCGCCGCTGGACGTCGAGGATCGTCTTGCGTCGCACCTCGGTGGGGTGCGCGGTGAGCACCGGGCTCACCTCCACCCGGCGCAGGACCGCAGCGACCGACACCGGGTCGTGCAGGTGGTCGGTGAGTGTCGCGACGGCGTGGTCGAGCGTGCCCGGGCGTGCCGGAGCGGCGATGGACCGGTAGTGCCGACGACGGCGCACCTGGTGCACGTCCTCGGCGATGTTGGCGAGCAGCGAGAACCAGCTGAACGCGCGGATCACGTGCACGGCCGTCTCCGGCTCGACGCCGTCGAGGAGCGTGCCGAGCGCCGCGACGTCGACCCTGCCGTCCTCGCGGCGCGCGCTCACCGCATGTCGTCGGACGCGCTCGACCAGCTCGTACACCTCGTCGCCGGCCTGGTCGCGGATCACGTCGCCCAGCAGCCGCCCCAGCAGGCGGATGTCGTCGCCGAGCGCAGCGTCCTCCGTGCGATCGGCCGCCGCATCGGACGGCTGTCCAGCGGCGGGGTCGGTCAGGTCGGGGAGGGGATCGGGTCCGGCCATCGGTCCATTGTGGACGAACGGTCCGCAGCGTGGGGGCGAAACGCCCGCGTTCCTCCCGATGGCGCCCATCTCTGCGTCGCTCGGGGACGGGACGGGCGTGTGTGCGTCAGCCGGCGGTGGCGAGGATCGGCGGCACGGGTGGGCACTCCGAACCGGCGGCGAGCACGTACCGGTCGGGCCGCACGACCACCGCATCGGCGGGCGGGGTGAACGCATCCAGCGTGGCGGCCCATCTGGGGTCGACGGATGCATCGGCGACGAACGCTCCGGCGCGCTCCCACTCGTCCAGTGCAGCCGCATGGGCCAGGCGGGAGCGGACGACGACGAGGAACCGGTCGCCGATCTCGTCGTCGCAACGGACGCCGTCGAGCGTGACCTGCACGGCCTGTGATCCACCCCCGTCGAGCACGAGCGGGCCGGGCCCGAGCGGTGGCATGAGCCCGCCGCCGTCATCGCCCGAGGGCTCGCTCTCGCCGGCCGCGGCCCGCGCCGCCAGCATCGCCTCGTCGCGCGCTGCCGCCGCGGCGGTGTCGGTGGTGCAGATCAACCGTCCGAACCCGACGGCCGACTCGACGATCGCCCGAACGTGCGGCGACCGCTCGGCCTGGTACGTGTCGAGCAGGGCGGCGTCGCTCTCGCCGCGGAGCACGCGGGCGAGCTTCCATGCGAGGTTCGCTGCGTCGCGCATGCCAGAGCACATGCCCTGTCCGAGGAACGGCGGCATCTGGTGGGCTGCATCGCCGGCCAGCAGCACTCGCCCGTCGCGCCAGCGGTGGGCGACCAGACCGTGGAACGTGTAGACCGCGGCTCGTTCGATCGTGACCGTCGTGGGGTCGACCCATGCGGACAGCAGATCGATCATCACCTCGGGCTGCTGGATCCACTGCGGGTCCTCGCCGGGCAGCAGCATGAACTCGAACCGGAAGCGCGGTGCCGGCATCGGCACCAGCGTGTGCGGCCGAGCAGGGTCGCACACCTGGAAGCACACGTCCGCGGGCGGCGGCGTGCCGTCCGCGAGCACGAGGTCGAGCACCAGCCACGGCTCCTCGAACTCGAGGTCGTCCATGGTGGTGCCGATCGCCTTGCGCACGGTGCTGCGGGCACCGTCGCACGCGACGACCCAGCGGGCCTCGATCGAAGAGCCGTCGCCGAGGTGGGCCGTCACGTGGTCGGCGTGCTGGTCGATCGACACCAGCTCGATCCCGAGCAGCGTGCGAGCGCCGAGCTGCACGGCGTGGTCGCGGATCGCCCGGTCGAACCCGGGCTGGTGGAACAGCACCGACGACGGGAAGCCGGAGCGGGTGCGGTCGCCGGAGCGCATCGACAGCAGGACCTGGCGATCGGCGGTCAGGAAGTCCATGCCGGGCAACGGCCGCGTGCTCGGCGCGATGTCGTCGAGCGCGCCCAGCTCCTGCACGATCCGCATGATCTCCTGGTCGAAGTGCGCAGCGCGCGGCAGCGGGTACACGTCGACCTCGCGGTCGATCGCGACGACGTCGACACCGCGTCGGGCGAGCAGCCCGGCCATCGTTGCGCCGACCGGACCGAAGCCGACGACGAGCACGTCGCACGGGGCACGCCCCGGGGACCCAGTGACGCCGTTCGCTCCGGTCACCTGCGCGCCGCCCACGCGGCCTGCAGCTCGGGGAGATCGACCGGTGCGATGAACTCGGCGGGGATGGCCGGGCCCCACGAGTTGGCGACGTGTTCGAAGCCGAACGGGGTGCGCCCCTCGCGCTCCCAGGCCTCGTCGTCGTCGATGACGTCCATGTCGCTGAAGAGTTCGAGGAACGAACCTGCGGGGTCGCGCAGGTACCAGTAGTGGTTGGAACCGATGAAGTGGCGACCGAAGCCCCACGCCTGGCGGGCCGGGTCGGCGCGCAGGAGCGCAGTTGCCGCGTGGCCGACGTGGTCGATGTCGTCGCACTCCCACGAGTAGTGCTGCAGCATCGGCACGGGAGAACCGACCAGGCCGATGTTGTGGTGGTCGGTGGAGCAGCGGAGGAAGGCGATGATGCCGGGCATCTCGTCGCTCACCTTGCAGCCGAGAGCCACCAACAGGTCGCGGGTGGCGTCGAGGTCGGGGGAGCCGATCACGAGATGGCCGAGGCGTCGCGGTGGCCGGGGTGTGCCGAACACACCGGTGGCGCGTGCGTTGCGGCGCACGATGCGACCCGGGGCGTTGTCGGTGATCGACGAGGGTGGCGCCTGAGTCGCCACCGGGTCGGCGGCGCGCACGCGGAAGGTGACCTGACTGTGTGGATCGACCACGCTCAGCACGCCGTCATCGATCCCAGCGGCGAGACCGAGGTCCGTGAGTCGAGCGGCCGCCTGCTCGACCGACCGGTCGTCATCGGCGCCGAGTGACACCTCGAGCAGTCGTCGGAACGGATACTGCTCGACGCTCACCAGCGGGCCTGCGTCGGTGCCTGCCCACGTGCCCGACGTCGTCTCGCCCAGGCCGAGCTCGGTGTAGAACGCCCCGAGCGCGTCGGGGGCGGGTACGCCGATGCGCATGCCGAGCAGCCGGTGCAGGCCCATCAGGACGCTGCCGGGGTGATGCAGCGGTTGTGGAGTTCGCCGATCACCTCGGCGCCCGACACGAGCAGCTCGCCGTCGGCGAGGAACCGTCCACGGGCTGCACCGACGCCGTCGGGCGTGCCGGTGAAGATCAGGTCGCCGGGCACGAGGGTGCAGATGCTCGACAGGTACGACACCAGCCGGCGCACGTCGAAGATGAGGTCGTTCGTGCGTGCGTCCTGCATCCGCTCGCCGGCGACGTCGCACCACAGGCCGATGTCGTCCGGGTCGGGGAACTGGTCGACCGACACGAGTGCCGGCCCGAGGGGACCGAAGGTGTCGAAGCTCTTGCCGAGCGAGAACTGCGGCGGCTTGCCGGTGAGCTGCACCGGACGGTCGGAGATGTCCTGGCCGAGGGTGAGGCCGGCGACGTGCGACCAGGCGTCGTCCTCGCTGATGTGGCGTCCGCCCGTGCCGATGACGACGACGAGCTCGACCTCCCAGTCGACGGCCGGGCCGCTGAGCTCGATGTCGGCCGTGGGGCCGACGAGGCAGCTCGGGAACTTGGTGAACGTCAGCGGCGCGGGCGGCAGCTCCATGCCGCTCTCGGCCGCGTGGCGGCCGTAGTTCAGGCCGATCGCGAAGACCTTCTGCGGACGGGGCACGCACACACCCAGGGTCACGTCGGCGACGAGCCCGTCGGGCGTGGCGTCCGCAGCCGCCTCGTGGAGGGCGTGGAGCTCGTGGTGCCGAGCGACGGCCGCCATGGGATCGGCGAGCGAGGGGTCGGAGGTGAGGGTGGCGAGATCGTGCCAGTGCTCGCCGGTCTGGAGAGCAGCACGGCCGGCGACGGAGATGAGTCGGAACATGGAGCCAATTATCTATAGATAATTGCCGCCGTCAAGTGTACGATCGCGTTCGTGTCACCGTCTCCGTCAGCGCTGCACCGCTCCGCCACCCGGCCGGCCGTCGTCGCCCCGTCGTCGCCGCCCACACGGGCGGCATGGGTCGATCAGTTGCTGCGCCGCGCGATCCTCAGCGGCGAACTGCAGCCGGGGGAGAAGCTCCTCGGCGAGAAGCTGGCCGAGCAGTGGGGAGTATCGCCCACACCGCTGCGCGAGTCCTTCCAACGCCTCGCCGGCGAAGGGCTCGTGGTCATCGAACCCCAACGCGGGGCGCGTGTCGCACCGATCGACGCTGCAGCGGCCGTCGACGTGTACGAGCTGCGCATCCTCCTCGACCCGGCAGCACTGCGCTCGTCGATGGAGGCCGGTGCCGACGATGCCGAGTTCGCGTCGAACGTCGACGACGCGTACCGACGCCTCACCACCCGCCACCGGAGCATCGTGTCGTTCCACGACGCGCACCTCGCGTTCCACCTGTCGCTCGTGGCCGCGTGCCCGAACCAGCTGTTGCTGCGCCAGGTCACCCAGTTGCTCGAGCACTCCCAGCGCTACCACGTGGTGAGCACCGTCGCGCGCCGCGCCGGCGATCCGGGCGAGGAGCACCGGGCACTCGCCGAGGCCGTCCGCGACGGCGACACGACCGTCGCGGTACGCACGCTCACCGCACATCTGCGGGCCACGCGCGACTCGATCGTCGCGGTCGCCCGGGGCGCGGCCGACGTCCACGGCTGAGCGATCGGTGAGCCGGCCGGCCTGTCGGCGGCCGCCCGTTCGCGCCCGTCGTCGACGGTTTGCCGGTTCCTTGACGATCGCGCTGCAGCATCTTGACGAACCTCGGTGTCGCCTGAGCGGATCTTGATCGTGAGGTCGGGACAGTCCTGAGGATGCCGGATGAACCTCGCGACATGGAAGCAACCTCGCTCGCGTCGCCCCCTGCCGGGACACGTGCGGCCCACTTTCTCACCGGACGTTCGATCCTCGTCGTCGACGACGATCCGGTGATGGGGAAGCTGTACTCCGCCGGCCTCGGCGCTCGTGGCGCGGCGATGACCGTCGTGACGAGCAGCGAAGCGGCGCTCGACCTGCTGGTCGACCGACCGTTCGACCTGATCATCGTCGACAAGAGCCTGCCCGGTCTCTCGGGCGACGAACTGGTGCGCGCCCTGCGCGAGACCGATCAGAACGCCTCGCGTCCGATCATCATGGTGTCGGGCCACGGCGACGTGTCCGAGCGGATGACCTCCTACGACGCCGGTGTCACCGACTACGTGATCAAGCCGGTCTCGATGACCGAGCTGATGGCCAAGGTCTCCGCGCTCCTGCGGCACGGCGACGCCCTGCGCACCACCGGTGACAAGGCCACCCGTGCCGAGCAGGAGGCGATGCGCGATCGACTCGTCGAGCGCGCCTGGCAGCCCCACTTCCAGCCCATCGTCCGCCTGTCGGATCTGTCGGTGATCGGCTACGAGGCGCTGACGCGCTTCGACGACGGCGTGAGCCCGGAGGCGTGTTTCGACACCGCCCGGCGCAGCGGCATGGGGCCCGAGCTCGAGATCGCCGTGATGGAGGACGCGCTGCGCGCCGCCGAGGGTCTGCCCGCGGACTCGTGGGTGAGCGTGAACGCCTCGCCGTCGACGATCATGGACCCGGAGTTCGACCGCGTCATCGCGAATGCCACGGCCCGTGTCGTGATCGAACTGCTCGAGACCGAGCCGGTCGGCGATCATCCCGACATGCTCAGCCGCGTCGCTGCCCTGCCGGGTTCCCCGCTGCTCGCCTGCGACGACACCGGCTCGGGGTGGGCCGGTCTGCGGCAACTGGTCGAACTGCGGCCTCAGGTCGTGAAGCTCGATCGTGCCCTCGTGTCGGGCGTCGACAAGGACCCGACCCGCCGTGCGCTGGTGTCGGGCCTGCGTCACTTCACGAACGAGATCGGCGCGCTGTTGCTCGCCGAGGGCATCGAGACGGTGGGCGAGCTCGACACACTCTCCGCGCTCGGTGTCGACCTCGGCCAGGGCTATCTGCTCGGCGCACCGATGGCGCTGAGCGAGATCCGCGCCCAGCAGGCACTGATCTCCGGGGGCTGATCCCGGTCGGGGCACGCCTCGACGACAGCGGGCGAAGCCCATCCGGCGGGTCGAGTTCGGGACCAAGGTCCCTCCGAAGCCGGGTCGGTCAACGGGTACTGTCCGACGCGTGATTCCTGGAACGGACGTACTGATCATCGGTGCCGGCGTCATCGGCTCGGCCGTGGCGCTCGAGTTCGCCCGGAGCGGTCGGCGGGTCACCGTGGTCGACAGGGGACCGGCCCCCGGCGCGGGTTCCACCAGTTCGTCGTCGGCGATCATCCGCTTCAGCTACTCCACGCTCGACAGCGTGCTCACGGCGTGGGAGTCGGCCCCGTACTGGAACGACTGGGAGGGCTACCTCGGGGTGCGCGATCCCGACGGCATGTGTCGGTTCATCCCCACCGGGATGTTGCTGTTCGACACGCCCGAGTTCTCCTTCGACCGGATCACCGACCTGTGGGACGACGTCGGCATCGCATATGAGACGCTCGACACCGAGCAGATCGCGGCCCGCTACCCGCAGCTCGACGTCGGCAGGTACTTCCCGCCCAAGACCGTCGACGACCCGGCCTTCGCCGACGACGCTCGCGGCACGGTCACCGCCATCCACGAGTCGCTCGCGGGCTTCATCGACGACCCGATGCTCGCGGCGCGCAACATCGCCCATGCGGCGCGTCACCACGGCGCCACGTTCCGTTTCCACGCCGAGGTCGTGGGCGTCGAGATGACCGACGGGCGAGTCTCCGGCGTCCGGCTCGCGGACGGTGAGGTCGTGCACGCGCCGATCGTCATCAACGTGGGCGGGCCGCACTCCGCACGCCTGAACGCTCTCGCCGGTGCCGACGTCGACATGACGATCGGCCACCGGCCGTTGCGCCAGGAGGTCTTCGCCGCGCCGGCGCCCGACGGGCTGGCGCTCGACGACGGGGCCCCGATCATCAGCGATCTCGACATCGGTCAGTACTTCCGCCCGCAGGTGGGCGGCACGCTGCTCGTCGGCGGGACCGAGCCGGCGTGCGACGAGCTCGAGTGGGTCGACGACCCCGACACCTACGACGAGCACACGACGGTCGAGAAGTTCGAGACGACGATGTACCGGCTCGCTCGCCGCGTGCCCGAGTTCGGGGTGCCGCACCGCCCCGTCGGCCTCGCCGCGCTGTACGACGTCGCCGACGACTGGGTGCCGATCTACGACCGGTCGGCGGTGCCGGGCTGGTTCATGGCGTGTGGGACGAGTGGCAACCAGTTCAAGAACGCGCCGCTCGCCGGCAAGTTCATGGTGGCGATCGTCGATGCGGTCGAGTCGGGTCACGATCACGACCACGATCCCGTGCGGTTCGTCGGCGAGCGAACCGGTCGGTCGATCGACCTCGGGGCGTTCAGCCGGCGGCGCACGCCGGCGAGCACGTCGGGCACGGTGATGGGCTGACCCGTTCCGTCAGCGGCCGTCAGCGACCGTCAGCGATCGTCCGCCGCCGCCGGTCACGGATCAGCGACGGATCACGAGATCGGCGGCACTGCTCGACGCCTCGATCCGGCGCGCGTTCGGCTGATCGACGGTCTGCACCCAGTCGATCGCGGCACGGCGGTCGCGGCCGTGGGCTTCGTGGCGGGTGACCAGCTGTTCGATGCGCTCGTCCTCGTCGGCGGTCATCAGCCACGCCTCGTCGAGCAGCGGACGCACGTCGCGCCAACCCGGCTCGTCGAGCAGCAGGTAGTTCCCCTCGGTGACGACGAGCTCGGCATCGGATGCGATGCGGAGCGAGCCGGCGATGGCCGCCTCGAGCGCGCGGTCGAAGCGGGGCACGAGCACGTCGCCCGAACGTTCCCGCACCCGACGCAGCGTGGCGACGTACCCGTCGACGTCGAAGGTGTCCGGGGCGCCCTTGCGCTCGTGGCGACCGAGCCGGCGCAGCTCGTCGTCGGCGAGGTGGAACCCGTCCATCGGCAGCAGGCACGCGGTGGGTCCCCAGGCGTCGACCAGCCGTTCGGCGAGCGTCGACTTGCCGGCGCCGGGCACGCCGGCGATGCCGAGCAACCGGTCGCCTCGATCGACGAGGCGCCGGGCCTGCTCGACCAGTTCGCTCAGCTCGGGTCGCATGCGCCCCACGACGCGTCGAGCTGATCGCGGCGCGGTGGGTTCGCGCCCACCTGGGTCACCGTGAACGCCGACACCGCCTGGGCCGCACGGGCCGCCTGTACGAGCAATGCGTGGTCGGCCAGTTCGGCGACGCCGAACCCGTTGCCCCGCCACCATGCGAGGAAGCCACCGCAGAACGAGTCGCCGGCACCGATCGTGTCGGCCACCTGCACGAGCGGCGTCGGGAGCGCCGTCGCGTCCTCGGCCGTGATCACCCAGGTCGCGTCCTTGCCGGCGGTGAGCAGCACCACACGGACACCGGCGGCGACGATCGAACGGGCGAGCTCGACCGGGTCGGTGCCGGGTGCGAGGTACTCGGCGTCATCGGTACTGATCTTCACGATGTGGCTGTGTGCGTACACCTGCTCGAGCCGGGCCAGGTACTGCTCTCGATCGGGGATGATGCGCGACCGGCAGTTCGGGTCGGTCATCACCAGCACGTCGGGCGCCAGCTCGGCGAGCAACCCCACCAGCGTGGTGGCCATCGGCTCGAGCACGAGGCCGAGCGTGCCGACGTGGCACGTGTCGGCCGACCGGACGACGTCGGGCACCTCGGTGAGGGCCGGCGCGGAGGTATCGGCGAAGTAGAAGCGGTACGTGGCCGAACCGTGGTCGTCGAGCTCGGCGGCCGCCAGCGTGGTCGGGAGCTCGCAGCGCACCGTCGCCGCCGGCGAGACGCCGTCGGCGAGCAGTTGAGCGGCGAGCATCGAGCCGAACCGGTCGTCGGACACCGAGCCGAGGAAGCCGACCTCGCCACCGAGGCGGGCGATCGTGCGGGCGACGTTGAACGGCCCCCCGCCGAGCGCTGCGGTGACCGAACCATCGGTTCGGATCACGAGATCGATCAACGCCTCACCGGCCACCACCATCACGGGCGGCGAGCGTACTCGCACACCCCGGCGCCGACCCGCGGCACCGTCACGATCGGGTGGCTAGCGTCGCCTTCATGTCCGCGAGCGCCACTCCGCCACCCGCGAGGCTGAGCCTCGACGAGGTGTTCGACCTGTCATACCGGATGCTGCGCGCCTCTGGCGCGTCGCACCTCCAGGCCGAGCCGACGGCGCGCAGCATCCGCGACTCCGAAGCGGAAGGGCTGCGACCCATCGGGCTGTCGTACCTGCCCACCTACTGCGATCACGTGCACTGCGGAAAGGTGCTCGGCGACGCGGTCCCGTCGGTGTCGGTGCCGCGCGCCGCGACCGTGGTGGTCGACGCCGGGCTGGGGTTCTCGCATCCGGCGTTCGAGGCCGGTGCCCCTGCGCTGGTCGACGCCACTCGCGCATGCGGCGTCGGGTTGATGGCGATCACCCACTCGTACTCGGCGGGCGTCCTCGGGTGGTTCGTCGAGCACCTGGCCGAGCAGGGTCTCGTGGCGCTGATGTTCGCGAACTCCTCGTCGCTCATGGCGCCCGCCGGCGGGCGCCGGCCGTTCTTCGGCACCAACCCGCTCGCCTGGGCCGCACCGCGCGCCGGTGGCGCGCCGGTGGTGGCCGATCTGTCGTCGTCGGCGGTCGCGTGGGTGAAGGTGAACGCCGCAGCGCAGGCAGGCGAGGACATCCCGCTCGGGTGGGCGATCGACGCCGACGGCAATCCCACCACCGACGCCCGCGCCGCGCTCGCCGGGGCGATGGTGCCGGCGGCCGGCCACAAGGGGTCGGCGCTCGCCCTCCTGGTCGACATCATGTCGGGCGGCGTCGCCGGCTCGCACTTCTCGTTCGAGGCGTCGGGGTTCGGCGGCACCGCCGGTGGTCCCCCCGACGTGGGACAGGTCCTGCTCGCGATCGACCCGACCGCGACGATGGGCCCCGGGTTCGTCGACCGGATCGAGACCGAGTTGCAGGCGCTCGCCGCCGAGGACGGGGCCCGACTCCCCGGCGACGCGCGGCTGGCGAGCAGACGGCACACGGCCGAGCACGGCGTCGAGGTGCCTGCCGATCTGATGGCGTTGCTCACCGAGTACGCCGAGCACGGCAGCCCTGCCGTCGCCGACGACTGACGGGTTCGGGCCGGCTCAGCGGCGCCGGCGCGTGGTGCGGAGCAGCTCCTCGAGGTACCGGGAGATCTCGTTCGGGTGCACGATCGCGCCGCGGATGAGGTCGTCGAAGTGGCGGGTGAGGGTGCGCACGTGCTCGGTGGAGGTGAGCACGAGGTACATCTGCCCGAGGTACAGCGCGGCTCGCTGTGGGCCGAAGATCGTGACCGGTGCTGCGTAGCGCTGCAGCCCGTCGAACAGGAACCATCGCAACGTCGGGTAGAGCTCGTCGGTGAGCGTGATCATGTGCTCCATCTGGGCGACGCGCTGCGGTGCGGGCAACGCGCGCCAGATGCCCTCGCCGCGAGCGAGCGACTCGACCGCCTGCAGGCTGTTGCACGTCTCCAGGTCGCTCTCGGGCCCGCGCGTCCACGCGAGGCGAGCGGCCGCGGTCTCGATCTTCTGCTCGGGGCGCGACGCCACGTAGTGGGCGAGCTCGTAGCGGATGACGTCCTCGGTCTTCAACAGGTCGGGGATCGTCGACGGCACGTAGCGGACCTTGTAGCCCTTCGCCTCCTCGAACCAGGCGATGAGCCGCTCGTCGTTGTACGACAGGGCGTTCTCGGCGAACGACGTCTGCTCCTGCAGCATCTCGGCCTGCATCGGGCCCGCGTGGCTGAGCCCGAGCAGCCAGTCGACCGACACCTGCTGGGTGGTGGCGATCTCGGCGAGCGTCTCGGCGCGGGGGAGGCGTCGGTTCGACAGCGACAGCAGCTGCGACAGGGTGGAGCGGTCGAGTTCGTTCTGCTCGGCGAACTCGCCGCGGCTGAGCCCGCTGCGCTGCACGACCAGCTCGAGGCGCTCGCGGAACGTGGTGAGCAGCGTCTTCCGATCGAACACGGATGCAGCCTAGTCACACCATGTGTTGTGGATCCACCACATCAGTGGCGGGATTGCTCGTTCGTGCAACACATGTCGCGCAAATCCCTACCGGGCAAGTCGTGATTCGGTCGGGCGATGCTGCACAATCCGCAGCGTGGGAACTCACGCGGTGCACGCCCCGCAACGGATGGAATGGCCGACCGTGGTCGTCGCCGTCGCCGTGTGGGGCGGCTGGATCGCGATGCTCGTCTGGCACGACGCGTTGCCGTGGCCCCTCGTGCTGCTCGGGTTCGCCCTCCTCGGTGGTTGGTACATGTCGTTCCAGCACGAGGTGCTGCACGGCCACCCGACGCCGTGGACCTGGCTCAACACCGCCCTCGCGTGGCCGCCGCGCTCGATGTGGCTCCCGTACCGGGTGTACCGCGACACGCACCTCGATCACCATGCGAACGAACTCACCGTCCCCGGGATCGATCCCGAGTCGTTCTACGTCAGCCCCGAGGCGTGGGCGCACGCGTCGGCCCTGCGCCGCGCGACGCTCCGCATCAACCGCACCTTGCTCGGCCGCCTGATCCTCGGGCCGTGGCTCGGCATCCCCGGCCTGGTCATCTCGCAGCTGCGCCTCGCCGCCCGCGACCGTTCGCTGCAGGTCATGTGGGTGATGCACGTGGTCGCCGTCGCGACGCTGGGTTGGATCGTGTTCGGTGTGGCCGGCGTGCCGGTGTGGCAGTACCTCGTCGGCTATGTGTGGTTCGGGCTGTCGGTGAGCTACGTCCGCTCGTTCGCCGAGCACCTCGCCGTCGCCGAGCCGCACACCCGCAGCGCGTTCGTGCGCAGCAACCCCGTGATGTCGCTGCTGTTCCTGAACGTGAACCTCCATCACACCCACCATGCCCTCCCTGCGGCGGCGTGGTACCGGCTGGGCCCGTTGTCCGACGAGATGGGCGCGGCAGAGATCGCCGCCGCCGGAGCCGGGTCGTACCGGGGCTACTGGCAGATCGCCCGCCGGTACGCCGTGCGCCCGTTCTCGCAGCCGGTGCATCCCCTCGCCGATCGTGTGACATCCTGACCTCATGACCTCCAAGGTCGCGGTCGGGGAACGGGCACCGCTCACCGGTGAAGCCGGGCTGGGCATGTACCCCTTCGACGACCTGCGGCCGGCGTACGACGCGCTCTGGTCGGCGGTGCACGGCCGTGCCCCGTGGCTCCCCGGGCGGCTCACGTGGCACGACGACGTGCACACCTCGTGGACCTCCCCCGACCTGGTCGTCGGGTACACGTGCGGATGGCCGCTCGTCACCCGGCTCGCCGACGTCGTGCAGGTGGTGGGCACCTTCGAGTTCGACGTCCCGGGGGCCGAGGGGCCGTCCTACCGGTCGGTCCTCATCGCCCGCGAGGCGGCCCCGCCGGCGTCGTTCATCGGCGCCGTGGCTGCCGTGAACGCGTCGGACAGCCTGTCGGGCTGGGTGAGTCTCATCGCCGCGGTGCACGGGCCGGGCGGGCGGTGGACAGGACCCGTCACGTGGACCGGCGCCCACGTCGAGAGCGTGCGTGCGGTGCAGTCGGGCGAGGCCGCGATCGCGTCGATCGATGCCGTGACCTGGCACCACGTCCAGCGCTTCGCCCCCGAGCTCACCGACGGGCTCGTGGTCGTCGGTGCGGGCCCGCTCGTGCCGTGCCTGCCGGTGGTCGCGGGACCGCGAGTGCCCGCCGAGGCGATCGACGAGCTCGCCGACGCGTTCGCGCTGGCGGTGTCGGATCCGGCGCTCGCGCCGGTGGCGGCCGACCTGCGGGTCCGGTCGTTCGTCCGGCGCACGCTGGCCGACTACCTGCCGTTGCGCCAGCTCGCCCCCGGCAGCTGACCGGCTCGCGCACCCCGGAGAATCCGGGCGTCATCCCTGCACGGCGGCACCGGCTCCGGACGGTCCTTCGATGGTCGAGCGGTACCGACAGCGCCGCGCAACGAGGGAGGGCGACGTCGATGAAGGGTGTGGTGTTCACCGAGTTCTTCGGCATGGTCGAGCAGGGCTTCTCAGCCGACATGGTCGACGATCTGATCGATGCGACCGAGCCTGCGTCCGGTGGCGCATACACGGCAGTCGGCACCTACGACCATCGCGAGATCGTCGCCATGGTGGTCGAGCTGTCGGCCCGCACGGGGGCGTCGGTGGCCGACCTGCTCCACGCGTTCGGCCGACATCTGTTCGGCCGGTTCCACCAGCTCTATCCGGACTTCTTCGACGGTGTGCCCGACTCGTTCTCGTTCCTCGCCAGCATCGAGGACGTCATCCACGTCGAGGTGCGCAAGCTCTACCCCGATGCCGAGCTGCCCCGGTTCGAGAGTTCGTTCCCGAGCGATGGGTCGATGGAGTTCGTGTACCGCTCGCCGCGGCACTTCCACGACCTGGCCGCCGGTCTGATCGCCGGGTGCATCGACCACTTCGGCGAGGACGTGCAGGTGACGCGGTCCGAGCTCGAGGACGGTGTGGTCTTCCACCTCACGCAGACGGCGGTGCAGTGATCCGATGACCGAGCCCCTCGGCCTCGACGGCGCGCTCGAACGCATCGCCCGCCTGGAGCGTCGGATCGCGCGCGAGCGCGAGGCGCGCACACAGGCCGAGCGGATGCTGGAGATGAAGAGCCTCGAGCTCTACGAGGCGAATGAATCGTTGCGTGCGCTCGCACGCTCGCTCGAGGAGCAGGTGGTCGTCCGCACGAGCCAGCTCGCCGAGGCGCGCGACCGGGCCGAGGAGGCGGGGCGGGCCAAGAGCGACTTCCTGGCGATGATGAGCCACGAGATCCGCACGCCGCTGATCGGCGTGCTGGGCATGGCCGAACTGCTGGCCTCCTCACCCCTCGACGAGGAGCAGCGGCAGCAGGTGGCCACGATCCGCGCCAGCGGCGACACGCTGCTCGTGATCATCAACGACATCCTCGACTTCTCGAAGGTGGAGGCCAACAAGCTCGAGCTCGAGGTCGGCGACGTCGACCTGGCGGCCGAGCTCGACCACGTCGCTCGTCTGTACCGCCCGCTCGCGCTCGCCAAGGGTGTCGCGCTCGACCTCGAGCTCGACGAGATGACCACCAAGGTGGTTCGCGGCGACCGGGTGCGGATCCGCCAGATCGTGTCGAACCTGGTGTCGAACGCCGTGAAGTTCACCCATGTCGGTTCGGTCGCGGTGCGTGCCCGCACCGAACGCGACCCGGCGATGCAAGACCAGGAGTTGTGCGACCAGGAGATGGTGAACGTGGTGATCGACGTGGTCGACACCGGCATCGGCATCCCGCGAGAGCGGCTGGGCCGGTTGTTCCAGGCGTTCTCGCAGGCCGACGCGTCCACCACCCGCCGGTTCGGTGGCACCGGGCTCGGCCTCGCGATCAGCGAGCGGTTGGCACGGATGATGGGCGGCAACGTCCAAGTGCGCTCCGACGCCGGGATCGGCAGCGTGTTCAGCCTGCGATTGTTCCTCGAACCCGGTGGCGACTCGCCGCACACCGACGAGCCGATGGTCGCGGTCGACGATGCCGCGATCGCCGCCCTGCGGGTGCTCGTCGCCGAGGACAACGTCGTCAACCGCAAGGTGGCCATCGCGCTGCTCGCACGCCTCGGGCTCCAGATCGACCTCGCCGTCGACGGGCGCGAGGCGGTCGCCGCCGCCCGCGACGGTTGCTACGACGTGACCCTGATGGACATGCAGCTGCCCGAGATGGACGGACTCGAGGCGACGACCATCATCCGGACGTTGCCGCTCGATCCTCGGCCGGTGATCGTGGCTCTCACCGCGAACGCGTTCGACGCGGATCGCGACGCCTGTCTCGATGCCGGTATGGACGACTTCATGACCAAGCCGTTCACCCTCGACCAACTGCGTCAGGCGCTGGCGACCGCGGTCCGCCGCATCGCCGTCGGCTGACCGGAACCCCGCTCGACCGGCTCGGGTCAGAGGATCAGGACCGGTTCGACGGCGCGCACGTCGACGACGATGCCGGTCATGTGCGCCTGGCTCGACAGCGGCTCGAAGCTGCCGTCGCCGATGGGCAGGAGTTCGTTCGGGTTCGCGCCGGGGTGCTCGTGGGCGACGCGCAATCGCGGGCTCACGGCGTGTCCCCATCCGTGCACCATCGACACCACACCGGGCATGAGTGCGTCGTCGACCTCGACGACCGTCGAGACCTGACCGTGCTCGTTGCTCACGACGACGGGGGTGCCGTCGGCGAGTCCGAGACGCACCGCGTCGTCGGGGTGCATGCTCAGCGGGTTGGTGGTGCGGCCACCGCGCTTCATCCGCGCCACGTTGGCGAACCACGAGTTGTGCATCCAGGCGTCGCGCCGGTGGATCAATCGCAGTCGCCCGTCGCTCACCTCCTGGCGGGTCTCGTCGAACAGGCGGTGGCAACGATCGATCGCGGCGGCAAAGCCGGGCGGGCAGCAGTCGACGAGGCCGTCGGGCGTGTGCACCTGGGCGTCGAAGAACGTGCCGGGTTCAGGGCGGGGGAGCAGATGCGGTGCGCCGTCGGCCTGCAGTTCGGCGAGGTCGAGGCCGGAACCCTTCGCCAGCATGTGCCGCCACTTGGCCCACGGGTCGGGCGTCTCGTCGTCGAGGATCGAGGTGAGGCCGAGCTCCTGCAGGAGCCGGTGGGCGATCCACCACTCGGGTCGGCGCTCGGCCATGGGCTCGGTCACGGCCGGCGTGTACTGGGCGAACGGGTGGGCGCTGGTGCCGATGTTGACGATGTTCAGGTCGTCGCGTTCGTACATGTCGGTGGAGGGCAGCACGACGTCGGCGAGCTCGGCGGTGGCGCTCGGGTAGATGTCGATCACGATCAGCAGTTCGAGCTGTTCGAACGCCTTGCGGAGACGCTCCTGGCCGGCGATCGACAGCAGCGGGTTGCCGGCGACCACGATCATCGCCTTGATCGGCGTGTCGCTGTCGAGGATCGCGTGCGACATCAACGTGCCGGGCAGCGCGCCGCGGCGGAGCGTGCCGAACTCGGTGTCGACGTATCCCTGCTCGGGCACCCCGGCGCCGGATCGGGCGTTCGGGTAGAAGCCGTCGCTCTTGAGGTTGCCGCCCTCGGCGTCGAGCCGGCCGGTGACGAAGCTGAGCATGTGCACCAGCCAGTAGGCGAGCGTGCCCTGCCGGCCCATGTTGATGCCGGTCGACGCGTGAACCGAGGCGCGGGGCGTGGCCACCCAGGCGGCCGCGAGCTCGCGGATCGCGTCGGCGGCGATGCCCGTGACCTCGGCGACCGAGTCGGCGTCGTAGGGGCCGATGAAGCGGCGCAGCTCGTCGAGGTGCTGGCCGTGGCGACGCACGACCTCGTCGCGGAAGCCGCCGAGCGCATCGATCTCGTGCAGCAGCGCGGCGAGGAACCAGACGTCGGTGTCGGGTCGGATCCACAGCGTGTCGCCGATGCCCTGCTCGGCCGACTCGATCCGGCGCGGGTTGACGAACACGAACCGGGCACCACGAGCGGCGGCCCGGCGCATGGCCCCGAGCACGTTCGGCACGGAGTAGAAGCTCGCCTGCGAGGCCCGTGGGTTCTCGCCGATGACGAGGCACAGGTCGGTCTGCTCGAGGTCGGGGATCGGGTGCACGTTCGACGACCCGAACACGGCTTCGCTGGCGACGAACTTGTTCGCGCAGTCCTGCGTGCCGGACGAGAAGTGACGCCGCACCCCGAGCGCCCGGAGCATCTGGCCGACGTGCAGCGAGCCGAGTGCGTTGAACGCCATCGGGTTGCCCACGTACGCAGCCGTCGACTGCTCGCCGTGTGCCGCGACCACGGCGCGCCAGCGGCGGGCCGTCTCGGCCATCGCTTCGTCCCACGACACGTCGCGCCACGTGCCGTCGGGGGAACGCAGCTGGGGATGATCGAGCCGGTCGGGGTCGCGGTGGATGTCGACCGCGGCGAGACCCTTGTGGCACGAGAAGCCCTGGGTGACCGCGTGATCGCGGTCGGGCGAGAGCTTCACCAGCTGCCCGCCCTCGACATGGGCCACGAGTCCGCACGACGGCTCACAGATCCGACAGAACGTGCGGACCCGTTCGCCTTCGGGTTCGGGCAATTCGGGTGTGGTGTCCGTTCGCGTGTGGTCGGTCTCGGTCGTGTTCCCCATGACCGGACTCTACGGGAGCAGGTCAGGACGACAGGATGTGGAGCACGCCCTCGACGTCGGCGAGGTCGGCGAGCACGTGGTCGGCGCCGAGATCCGACAGCGCGTCGACCGAGTAGGTGCCGGTGGCGACCAGCAGGCAGCGCACGCCGGCGCCCCGGGCGCACGCGGCGTCGCGAGGGGTGTCGCCGATGATCCACACGGTCGACGGGTCGATCTCGCCGACGTCGTCGCGTGCGGCGAGGCGTGACAGTGCGATCCGCACCAGTTCGGTGCGGTCGTGATGGTCGGATCCGTAGCCGCCCCGTTCGAGGTCGAGTCGGTGGTCGAAGCCGGCCGCCTCGAGTTTGCGGCGCGCCGCATGGCGGATGTTGCCGGTGACCACCGACTGGACCGCCTGCCCGCCTGCGGGTCGGCGCCCCGAGCGAGCGGGTCGGCCGCGCCCGGCAGGGTGACGATCGACGCGCCGAGACCGTCGGCGAACTCGTCGTAGTTGCGTTCCACCGCGGCCAGCAGGAGGGCGACGGCGTCGTCGTCGTCGACCCCCACCGCCTCGAGCAGATCGCGGGCGATGAGCGGGTCGGTCTTGCCGCCGAAGTCGTACGCGACGCGCGCCATCGGCTTGCCGGTGACGGTCTCGAGGGCTCGAGCGAACGCCTTGACGCCGACGCCCGGCGTGCGCAGCAGGGTGCCGTCGATGTCCCACAGCAGCACGTTGCGAGCGGACGGTGCGGGCACGCCGGGGACGATACTTCTCACCGACTTCACACGCCCCTCCAACCCAGCGGCGCAGGCCTCGTCGGTACGTTCGGAGCATGCCGAACACCACCGATCACACCACCGATCACTCCGCCGATCCCACCGCAGACCGGTCCACCGATCCCACCTCCGATGTCGTCACTGATGCCAGCGACGGCGAGCAGCGTCAGTCCGCTCGCCGTCCCGGACCGGCAGCCGTCGTCGGCCTCGCCGCGCTCGGCACCGTCTCGTCGCTCGCCGTCGCCGGCGTGGCATTCGCCGACCGTGGTGGCGACTGGGGCTACCGCGGCGGTGGCCGACACTGGTGGGGCGTGGGCGGGATGCTGCTCCTGCTCGCCCTCGTCGCGGCCACGGCGGCGCTCGCCATGCTCCTCGTCAACCGACGCGTCCCCACCGCGGTGTCGGCCGTCGGCGGAGCGCCCGTGCCGCCTCCGGTGTCACCGACGCCAGGTCCGCTCGCCGGTGCCGAGGCGATCCTCGCCGAGCGGTTGGCCCGCGGCGAGATCGGTCCCGACGACTACCGCGCCAGCGTGGCTGCCCTGCGCGGCCAGCCCGTCGACATGCCGGTCGAGCAGCCCGGAGCGCCCGGCACGACCGACGGATCGACCCCGTCCTGACGTCCTCGTGACGTTCTCCTGACCGTTCGACCACCGGCTCTGCCTCGCTGGTCAGCGGTCACGCCGGTGCGGGCATCCGCCCGCACCGGCCGACGCCCCGATAGCGTCCCCCGTGCAGTGCAGCCCACCCCGGGCGTTCTGCGGTCGAGTGCAGCGCTCCGGCGCCAGGTGTCCCCGGCGGTTCCACCGCTCTCCGGGACGTGTCATCCGAAGTGATGGCGGCCACGCATCAACGGCCACCACCTCCGGAAGGACCCCCTCATCATGACCACCTCCCCCCGTTCCGGCAGCGGCGCGCGCCCCCAGCAGGGCCGTCGTCGTCGCCCCACGCCCGTCTCCAACGAGCCCCGTCAGACCGGCGTCTCCAGCCAGTCGGGCACCCCGAACACGCCGGCGCCGAGCCGTACTCCCGTCGTGATGGTCGACACCTTCACCGAACTCGGTGTGCCGCAGTCGCTCGCCGACGTGCTCGCCCGCGGCGGCGTCACCGCCCCGTTCCCCATCCAGTGCGCCACCCTGCCCGACTCGATGGCGGGGCGCGACGTGCTCGGCCGCGGCCGCACCGGCAGCGGCAAGACCCTCGCCTTCGCGCTGCCCACCGTGGTGCGCCTGTCGAACTCCGAGACCAAGCGTCAGCCCAAGCGGCCCCGTGCCCTCGTGCTGGTGCCCACTCGTGAGCTCGCCAACCAGGTCGCCGAGACCCTCTCGCCCCTCGCCGCAGCGGCCAACCTCAAGATGGTCACCATCTTCGGTGGTGTCGGTCAGAACCCCCAGGTCGCCGCGCTCCGCACCGGTGTCGACATCGTCGTCGCCTGCCCCGGCCGCCTCGAGGACCTCATCCAGCAGCGTCACTGCTCGCTCGACCAGGTGGAGATCACCGTCCTCGACGAGGCCGACCACATGGCCGACCTCGGCTTCCTGCCCGTCGTGCGCCGCCTGATGGACGCGACCCCCACCAAGGGCCAGCGCCTGCTGTTCTCGGCCACGCTCGACAAGGGCGTCGACGTCCTCGTCCAGCGCTTCCTCGACAGCCCGGTCGTCCACTCGGTCGACCCCGAGGTCGCTCCGGTCAGCACGATGACCCACCACGTGTTCGCGGTGGCCGCGGCCGACAAGGCGTCGGTCGTCCACGCGCTCGCCGGTGGCCGCGACCGCTCGCTGCTGTTCACCCGCACCAAGCACGGCGCGAAGAAGCTCGCCAAGCAGCTCACCCAGGCCGGCATCCCGGCGGTCGAGCTCCACGGCAACCTGTCGCAGAACGCCCGCGAGCGCAACCTCGAGAGCTTCAGCGAGGGCAGCACCCGCGTGCTGGTGGCCACCGACATCGCGGCCCGTGGCATCCACGTCGACGAGGTCGCCCTCGTCGTGCACGTCGACCCGCCCGCCGAGCACAAGGCGTACCTGCACCGCTCCGGTCGCACGGCTCGCGCCGGCGCCGAGGGCGTGGTCGTCACGCTGATGACGCCCGACCAGGTGAACGACGTGCGCCAGCTGGCGCGCGCTGCGTCGATCGAGCCCGTCATCACCCGGGTCACGCCCGGACACCAGGCCATCACGTCGCTCGTCGGCGAGCCGGCGGCGTTCGTCCGTCCGGCCCCCACCGCAGCGCCCGTGCGTCAGCCCCAGCGTTCGCCCAAGCCGCGTGCGGTGCAGCCGGCAGCGCCGGGTGCGTCCGCCGGTTCCGGTCGTCCGAACGGTGCCGCAGCAGCGGGTCGCCCCGGTCGCCAGGGCGGACAGGGTGGTCGCCCCGGTGGCCGTCCGGGTGGCGCGGGTGCCGGTGGAGGCCGCAACGGCCGTCGCACCGGCAGCGGTTCCAGCTCGTCGCGCTGAGCTCCTCGTGAACCGGCGGCGGCCCGGCCTCAGGCCGGTGCTGCCTGCCAACGACCTGGCTGCACCTCGGCCAACCGACCGCGTGCCACCAGCCGTTCGATCGACATCCGCGCCGAGCGCAGCTCGACGGTGTCGACGAACGGCAGGGTCACGTGCGGGCGGTACACGAAGCGGTGCGCCACGAAGTCCTCGATCGAGCGCGGCTCGTCGGCGAACGCCACCATGTTCTCCTCGCGGTGGGCGATCACCGCGGTGAACGCATCGATCGCCTCGAGATAGGCGTCGCGGCCGTCGATCACCCCCTTGTGGTGGAACGTGACGTACCAGCGCGCGTCGATCTCGCGGGCCCGGGCGAGCGAACGTTCGAAGTCGTCGAGGCTGCTCCATTCGTCGCCGTAGTACGGGCCGAACGCGGAGAGGTCGATGTCGCCGGTGACGAACACGCCGTCGGGTTCGATGAGCATCCCGGTGTGACCGCGGGTGTGGCCCGGCAGGTGCACCGGCGTGATCGTCACACCGCCGAGGTCGATCACCTCGCCGTCGGCGAACCCCGTCGCGTCGGCACGTGGCACATAGGAGAAGTCGCGGACGATGATCTCGCGGAACGACCGCTCGGCCTCGGGCGACATGCCGTACATCTCCATCAGGCCGTCGATCGATCGCGCACCCTGCACGTCGTGTTCGTGGATGTGCACGCTCGCCCCGGGGAAGAGGTGCACGCCGGCGAGGTGGTCCTCGTGTGCGTGGGTGAGCACGACCATGTCGACCGGGGCGAGATCGGCGAGATCGTCGCGCAGCCGCAGGGAGGTGGACGGGTCGATGATCGCCGTCGCACGGTCGCCGCGCACCAGCACCGAGTTGCCGGCGGGGTACCGACCTCCGTCGACGCCGATGAGCGCGGTCGTGTGCGGGCCGAGGACCTGATCGGTGTCGAGCATCGTGGCAGCTTGGCCGACGGCACGGTCTGCCGTCGACGTCGAGCGAGTGCCGGACGCGTCAGCTGGACGCGTCAGCCCTGCAGGTCGCCGAAGCTGATGCCCATCTCGCGTGCGGTGCGCACGGTGTCGCAGTCGAGTGGCACCTTCTTCTGCTTGCCGCTGATGTCGGCCAGCGACACATGGTTCACCGAGTCGCCGGCCAAGCAGACCATCCGCCCGTCGAGACCATCGGCAAGGGCGCGGACCGCAGCTGCGCCGAAGCGCAGTGCGAGCAGCCGATCGAACGACGTGGGCGAGCCGCCGCGCAACAGGTGCCCGAGCACGACGGTGCGTGCCTCCTTGCCGGTGAGCCGTTCGAGTTCGTCGGCCACCTTGCTGCCGATGCCGCCGAGGCGCTCGCTGTGTCCCTGGCCGGCCGCCTCGATCGTGCTGTGTCCGCCCCCGAGCGGGGTGGCCCCTTCGGCCACCACGACGATGGAGAACTTCGACCCGAGCTCGTTGCGGTGGGCGATCGTCTCGGCCACGGGCGTCAGGTCGAACGGGATCTCCGGGATGAGGATCGCGTGCGCACCCGAGGCGACCCCGGAGTGGAGGGCGATCCAGCCGGCGTAGCGACCCATCACCTCGACGACGATCACCCGGCCGTGCGACGTGGCGGTGGAGAACAGTCGGTCGATGCACTCCGAGGCGAAGCTGACCGCACTGTCGAAGCCGAACGTCGACATCGTGGCCTCGAGGTCGTTGTCGATCGTCTTCGGCACGCCGATCACCCGGAGCCCGGCGACGTTCAGATGGTGGCCGATGCTCAACGAGCCGTCGCCACCGATGGTGATGAGCGCGTCGATGCCTCGCTCCGCGAAGCGGTCGAGCAGCTCGGGCGTCCGGTCGATCTCGACCACGGTTCCGTCGGCGCGCTCGACGGGATAGCGGGTGGGGTTGCCCCGGTTGGTGGTGCCGAGGATGGTGCCGCCGAGGTGGACGATGCCGCGCACCCGATCTCGCGACAGCGAGATCACACCACCGTCGTCGTACTCCTCGGGCGAGAGCAGGCCGTTGAAGCCGTCGCGGATACCGACCACGTCCCAGCCGAGGTTGTGCGCCGCGAGGGTTGCCGCACGGATCACGGCGTTGAGGCCAGGTGCATCACCGCCGCCGGTGCTCAGGGCGATGCGACGGATCGGGGGGTGAGCGGGGGTGGACACGGCCCGATGATACGCCCGGCACGGCCGCGACACCGCTGACGCCATGCCTCCGCAGGTGGAGCTCGAGGGGCCGGGCCGATCGGCTCGCGCCGGTATCGCTACGGTGGCGGTTCGTGGAGCTGCCTGCGGTCACCGACGATCTCGATCGTGCCGCGCACGATCTCGACGAGTACGGGCTGTGCCTCGTGAGCGGCGCGCTGGCCGGTGTCGACCTCGACGAGGTGCACGGTCGCCTCTACGCCGCGGCCGACGACGACCTCGCCTCCGGCGCCCGACAGACGTTCGCGATGGACAACCCCGCCGATGGCTCGAACACCCGTGTGTGGAACCTGCTCAACCGTGGGTGGTGCTTCGTCCAGTTGGCCGAGCACCCGGCGGCGATGCAGCTGTTGCGCGGTCTGCTGGGTTGGCCGCTGCAGCTGTCGAACATCTCCGCCAACATCACCGGCCCGGGTGGTGGCGAGATGGTGTTCCACGCCGACCAGCTGTACATGCCTCAACCGTGGCGCGGCCCGCAGGGTGCCAACGTGTTGTGGATGGCCGACGACTTCACCGAGGCGAACGGCGCCACCCGTGTGGTGCCCGGCAGCCATCGGTGGAACCGCACGCCGGGCCCCGACGACATGGGCATCGACACGGTGCCGCTCGAGGCCCCGGCCGGCACGATGTGCGTGATGGAGGGGCGGGTGTGGCACCGCACGGGCAACAACGTCACGGCCGATCAGCGCCGGGGCGGCATCTTCGCCTGGTACACGATCCCCATCTACCGCACGCAGGAGAACTGGTTCCTCTCGCTCGATCCCATCGTCGCCCAGAACGCGTCTGACACGATGCTGGAGTTGCTCGGATACAAGGCCGCGGGTCTCGGACTCGTGAACGGGAGGTCACCGCGATGACGGAGCGCTCGGACACCGGACACGTCTCACCCGACGAGGTCCCGCCCAACGACGTCGACGTCGTGATCATCGGGTCGGGCGCGGCCGGGCTCGGCGCCGCGCTCGCCGCGCGTGCGCGGGGTGCTCGCCGTGTGCTGGTGGCCGAGGCCGAAGGTGTGGTGGGCGGTTCGTCGCGGTTGTCGGGCGGGTTGATCATGGGCGCCGGCACGCGCTACCAGCGCGCCCAGGGCATCCAGGACGACGCGGCATCGCTGTATCACGACTACCTGCAGCTCAACCGGTGGGACGTCGATGCGGCGGTCGTGAAGCGGTTCACCGAGCTCGCCGGCCCGACGGTCGAGTGGCTGGGCGATCTCGGCGTCGAGTTCCACGAACAGCTCGTGTTCGGTGGCGACGAGCGGGTGCCGCGGGTCCACGTCCCGATCGGCCGCGGTCAGGGCATCGTCGACGTGCTGCACGGCAGGTGTCGCGCCGCCGACGTCGACGTCGCGCTCGGGCGCCGCGTCGACCGGTTGCTCGTGGAGGGCGGCCGGGTGACCGGCGTCGCGGTGGGCGACGACGAGATCCGCTCGGGTGCGGTCGTGATCGCATCGGGCGGTTTCGGCAACTCCGCCGAACGGCTCGCCGAGCACTTCCCCTCAGCAGCCTCGACCGGTGAGGCGTGGTACATCGGTGCGGAGGGATCGCGCGGCGACGCGCTCGACCTCGGCGCACAGGTGGAGGCCCAGACCACCGGGCACGACCGTGGGCTGCGGTTGCTGCACACCGGGATCGACCGCATCTACGAGGCCTACATCCCCGGCTGGCTCGTGCTGGTCGACGCCGACGGGCGACGCTTCTGCGACGAGACCGCTCCCTACGGGATGATGGATCACCTGATGCGGATGCACGGCAACCGGGCGTGGGCGATCTGCGACCACGGCACGCTCGTGGAGGCGACCGCTTCGGGGACCGCCCGCTACAAGCAGACCATCCCGGGTTCGTCGAAGCGGCAGAGCCCGCACTGGACCACCGACGTGATGGAGCTGATGCTCACCGCCGGTCGGGCCCGTCGGGCCGCCACGATCGAGGATCTCGCGTTCGCGCTCGACATGGATGCAGCGGTCCTGCGAGGCACGATCGACCGGTACAACGCCGGGGCCGGCGCCCACGACGACGCCGAGTTCGCCAAGCACCACACCTTCCTCGAGCCGCTTCGCGAGGGCCCGTTCTACGCGGTCGAGATGCGGCCCTCGACCGTGTGCTTCACCGCCTACGGGTTGCGCATCGATCGTGACGCACAGGTGCTCAGCCTGGCCTCGCGTCCCATCCCCGGACTGTTCGCGGCGGGGGAGTGCACCGGTGGCGTGGTGGGTGCCCAGTACGTGGGCAGCGGGAACAGCTACGCCAACATCACGGTCTTCGGCCGCATCGCCGGCGAGCAGGCCGCGGCGTTCGCGATCAGATCGAGCCGCTGAGCGAGTCGCCCAGCTACCCGGCCGTCAGGAGTGCTTGGGGGTCCAGCCGCCGTAGCCGTCGACGTCGCTCTCCTGGACATCGCCGATCACGTCGGTGATCCACGACAGCCGGTCGCGCAGGATCCGGTTGACGCCACCGTTGAGGGTGGCGGCCGACACCGCGCACGAGCCGCAGGCGCCCGACAGCTGGAGGCGGACGACGCCGGTCTCGACGTCGAGAGCGAGCACGTCGAGCGAGCCACCGTCGGCCGCGATCACCGGCTGGATCACTTCGATCACGTCGGCGAGATCGCGGACCCGTGCCGCGGCGTCGGGATGTTCCCCGGTGACGGGGAAGGGAAAGGTCTGCGTGCTGGGATCGGCGGTCGAGGTCGGTTCCACGGCTCCATCCAACCCCGGCCCGCCCGATTTCATGCCACCGGAGCCCCAATTCCTGTTCCGTGAGCCAAACGCCTCGTCTGGCGGCGTTTCGCTCACGGAACCGGGGTTCTGGTGGGTCAGATGCGCTCGATGATGGTGGCGGTGCCCATGCCGCCGCCGGTGCACATCGTGACCAGGCCGGTCTGCAGGTCGCGGCGCTCGAGCTCGTCGATCAGGGTGCCGATCAGCATCGAGCCGGTGGCGCCGATCGGGTGGCCGAGCGCCATCGCCCCGCCGTTGACGTTCGTCTTGTCCCAGCTGGCGCCGGTGTCCTTCAGCCACTTCAGCACCACCGCGGCGAAGGCCTCGTTCACCTCGAACAGGTCGATGTCGTCGATGGTCATGCCGGCCTTCTTCAGCACGAGGTGGGTGGCTGGTCCGGGTGCGGTGAGCATGATCACCGGCTCGGTGCCGGCGACCGCGGTCATGATGATCCTGGCCCGCGGCTTCAGGCCGTGGGCCTTCGCGTAGTCGGGCGAGGTGACGAGCACGGCACCGGCGCCGTCGACGACACCGGACGAGTTGCCGGCGTGGTGGACGTGGTTGATCGCGTCGATGTGCGGGTAGGCGATCCGGGCGATCTCGTCGATGCTCTTGCCCCGGTCGGCGAGCACGTGGGCGCCCATGCCGAGGAAGCTCGGGGAGAGCTTGCCGAGGTCCTCGACGGTGGTGCCCGGACGCGGGAACTCCTCGTGATCGAGCGCGAGCGTGCCGTCGTCGTGGAAGATCGGCACGAGCGACCGGTCGAAGCGGCCCTCGGCGATCGCGGCCGCAGCGCGGATCTGGCTGTCGACGCCGAGTTGGTCGCACTGCTCGCGGGTGAAGCCCTCGGTGGTGGCGATCAGGTCGGCCGAGATGCCCTGGGGCACCATGTCGTACTGGTCGCGCAGGTGCTTGTTGTTCGCGGTGAAACCGTCGACGTGCATCGGCGACGGTCGCGACATCGACTCGACACCGCCGGCCACGACGATGTCCTGGAAGCCCGACAGCACGCCCATCGCCGCGAAGTTCACGGCCTGCTGGCCGGAGCCGCAGAAGCGGTTGAGGGTGACGCCGGGCGCCTCGATCGACCAGCCGGCGTCGAGCGCGGCCATGCGGGCGATGTCCATCGAGTGGTCGCCGCTGCCGGCGCCGCAGCCCATCACGACGTCGTCGACGTCGGCGGTGTCGAAGCCGTTGCGTGCCTGCAGGGCGTTGAGCACCTGGGCGAGGATGCGCTGCGGGTGGACGTTGTGCAGCGCCCCCGTGTCCTTGCCCTTGCCGCGGGGCGAGCGCACCGCGTCGATGATCCAGGCTTCGCGTTCCATTGATGTCTCCATTTCGCGATGAGAGATGAGTGGCCCACGCGCGCTCATCTCTCATCGAGCACGGTGGGGATCGATCGTGATGAGAGATTGGCGCGCCAGCGGCGCTCATCTCTCATCGCGCTGTGTTGGTGGAGCGGTCAGCGGGTGCCGGGGCGGACGAGTTCGCCGGGGCGGGCGTCGACCGCGGCCGGGTCGAGCACGCCGTCGACCACGACCGGGGTGCCGTTCACCAGCAGGTGTCGCATGCCGGTCGGCTGATCGGCGGTGAGGCGCTCGGCGCCGGCCGGGAAGTCGCGCACGCGGCGCAGCGGACCGGGTGCCACGGTGGCCGGGTCGAACACGACGAGGTCCGCGATGGCACCGTCGCGGACGACGCCGCGGTCGGTGAACCCGAAGATGTCGGCCTGCTGCTGGGTGAGCTTGTGGATCGCGTGCTCGAGCGTGAGCACGCCCTTCTCACGAACCCAGTTGCCGAGCAGATCGGTGGCGAGCGGCGCGTCGCAGAGCTGGCCGACGTGGGCGCCGGCGTCGGAGAGACCGAGCGTGCAGCCGTCGGCCTGCAGCAGCACCGCGATGCCGTCCTGGTCGTCGTTGGCCAGCACGGCCTTCACCCGGATCTGACGCAGATCGGCCTCGGCGATGGTGAGGTCGAGCAACAGGTCGAACGGGTCGACGCCGCGCTCGTCGGCGAGGGCGAGGAGCCGGCGGCCGACGAGGTCGGGGTTCGCGGTCGACTCCATGATCTCGTAGGTGTCCCAACGCGGCGGCAGTCCCTTGCCGGCTGCCCAGCCCTCGCGCACCCGGTCGCGCCAGGCATGGTCGGCGTAGGCGGCGCGGCGGTCGTCGAGCGACACGGGCATCAGCTCGGCGAAGATCGGCGAGGTGTTGAGCGTGAACGGCTCGACCATCGTCATCGAGAACGACAGCGGGCGGCAGCTCACCTGCGGGTACACCTGGGCGCCGCGGGCCATGCCGCGCTCGTGGATCTCGAGCGCCTTGAGATGGGCGCCGGTGTTGGTCGTGAGCAGTGCCGTGAAGGTGAACGGGATGCCCATCTCGAGCTGCATGTCGTAGAGCTGCTCGAAGCGCATGCCGTCGCTGGTGCCGTTGATGCCGATGACACCGCGGCCGGTGTCGGCAACAGCGCGGCACAGCCCTTCGATCTCGGCGCGGTCGGCCCACCGGCTCGGGATCGGCTGGCCGTCGGCGCCGAGATGGGTGACGGCGAAGCTGGTGGCGAAGCCGGCCGCACCGGCTTCCATGGCCTCGGTGACGAGCGCGGCCATGCGATCGATCTCGTCGCGGGTGGCCGTGCGGCCCGAGGCCTCGTCACCCATGACGTAGATGCGCAGCGGGGTGTGGCCGATGTAGGCCGCGTAGTTGAGGACGCTGCCGTGGCGCTCGACCGTGCCGAGGTACTCGGGGAACGACTCGAACTCCCATGGGATGCCGGCGTTCAACGACGCCGGGTCCATGTCCTCGACCTTCTCGAGCGTGTGCGCGATCAGCTCGCGGTCGCCGGGCCGCGTGGGTGCGATCGAGAAGCCGCAGTTGCCGGCGACGACCGTGGTGACGCCGTGGTAGCACGACGGGGTGAGGGCCGGGTCCCAGAACACCTGGGCGTCGTAGTGCGTGTGGATGTCGATGAAACCGGGGCTGACGACGCAGCCGGTCGCGTCGAGTTCGGTGTCGCCGGCGAGATCGGGGCCGATGGCGACGATGCGCCCGCCGGACACGGCGACGTCGGCTCGATATCCGGGCGCTCCGGTGCCGTCCACGACCGTGCCACCACGGATCACCAGCACCGGTGCCTTCGCTACGTCGGACATCTCGTCTCCCCCTGCTCCAGGTCGAGCGACCCTGCGCCCATGGTCGCGCATCGGGTCGGCCGTGACGGTGTCGAGGGTCAGCCGAGCACCCAGCGGCGTTCGCCGGTGGCGGGGACCAGCCGGGCGGCCTGCATGCCGGGGAAGTGACAGGGCAGCACCGACGTGCCGTGTTCCTCGGCGTCACGCAGCAACTGCTGACGGGTGCGCACCGCCAGCTCGCGGTCGACGTCGTAGAAGAACTGCCACTCGGCGTTGGTGAGCTGGGCCGGGCAGTGCAGGGCGTCGCCGAGCACGATCACTCGCTCCCGACCGGAGGAGATCACGGCGCTGGTGTGTCCAGGGGTGTGCCCCGGTGTCGAGCGCGTGGTGATGCCCGGTGCGATCGACGTCTCGTCGCTGTCGATGAGTTGCACCCGGTCCTCGACAGTGCGCAGCCGTTCGGCGCGGCGCCGGCCGCCCCGGGCATCGACCACGAAATGCTGCCAGTCGGCGGCGCCGATGTGCACCGTGGCGTTCGGGAACGTGGGGCCGCCGTCGCGATCGAGCCAACCGCAGTGGTCGCTGTGCAGGTGCGAGATCACGATCGTGTCGATCTCGTCGACCGTGACGCCGAGCCGAGAGAGGTCGTCCAGCAGCGCACCGCCGTCGAACATCTCGTCGTGCACCTCGCCCACGCCGGCGTCGAGCAACACCGTCCGGTCACCCGTGCGCACGAGGAACGCACCGACCGGGACGTGCAGTTGCCCGTCGTCGGCGAGCAGGTGCTGGTGCTCGGTGAAGTCGGCGCCATCGAACAAGGTGATGTCGAGGACGGCGGTCCCGTCGAACACCGGCTGGATGCTGATGGCCCCGATCCGGATCGGCTCTCCGTGCGGCATGCAGCGACGCTAGTGGGCGTGTGACGCACGCATCGCGCCGATTCCGGCGTCCGGCTTGACAGAACCTTGACGGTCGGAGATTATTGATCCGACGGGCGGAATCGAAGGAGAAAACATGGCAGACCGGGTCGGGCGGCCCGCGTTTCTGAGTCGACGTGACGTGGTGCGGGCGGGCGTGTTCACCGGTGCTGCCTTGGCATTGCCGTTGCAGCGGTGGGCGTCGGGACAGTCGTCGACGTCGCGGCGGATCGGCGAGGCGAAACTCCCGGCGCCGTACAGCGTGCCGTTCGTGCGGCCGCCGGTGTCGACGCCCGTGCGTGTCGCTGACGGCGTGGAGTATCACCGGATCGTGATGGCGCCGCTGCAGACCGAGGTACTGCCCGGCTATCGCACCACGTTGTACGCGTACAACGGGTCGGTGCCCGGGCCCACCATCCGGGCCACGCGAGGCACACCGATCGTGGCCAGGTTCATCAACCGGCTGCCGCTGATGCATGCGACGCTCAAGTACGAGCCGTACACCTCGGTGCACCTCCACGGCGGTGCGTCGTTGCCCCAGTACGACGGGTACGCGAGCGACATCACCAGGCCTGGCCAGTACAAGGACTACCGGTGGGAGAACAAGGAGCGGTCTCGGACGCTCTGGTACCACGACCATGGTTTCCATCACACGGCACAGAACGTCTACATGGGGCTCGCGGCCCAGTACCACCTGCTCGATCCGAACGATGCCGCGCTCGGCCTGCCCACCGGCGACTACGACGTTCCGCTGGTGATCACCGACGCGATGTTCGAACGGTCGGGTGAACTGCTGTTCTCGCTCGAGAACGAAAAGGGCCTGTGGGGCGATGTCGTCCTGGTGAACGGTCGTCCGTGGCCGGTCATGCGCGTGGCTCGTCGGAAGTACCGGTTCCGCGTGTTGAACGGGTGCGTGTCGCGGTCGTTCCACTGGTTCCTCGACAACGGCGCCGATGTCACGGTGATCGGCACCGATGCCGGTCTGATGCCGTCGCCGGTGCGCACCAGGCGCATCAGGCACACCAACGGCGAGCGGTACGACGTGGTGATCGACTTCGCCGCATACCCGGCGGGCACCCGCATCGCGATGCGCAACGCGAGCCTCAAGTACAACGACGACTACACCCACACCGACAAGATCATGATGTTCGAGGTGGTGGACGACGCGTTCGACCCGAGCAACAACTCGGTGCCCGATGTGTTGGCGCCGGACAACCCGGTGATGACCACCCCCGTGTCGCGGTCGGTGCGCACCCGGAACTTCCGCACGGAGCGTCAGGGCGGCGAGTGGACGGTGAACGGCAACACCTGGCAGGACGTGATCGACAGCGGATTCCGCTTCACCGAAGCACGACCGGTCCACGGCACGACGGAGATCTGGGAGTACCAGAACAACTCGGGTGGCTGGGCGCACCCGATGCATGCGCATCTCATCGACGTGCGGATCCTCAGCAGGAACGGCAGGCCGCCCTACCCGTACGAAGTGGGCCCGAAGGACACCATCAACGTCGGCGAGAACGAGGTCGTTCGGGTGCTGGCCACCTTCGACGGGTGCGGCAAGTACATGATCCACTGCCACAACACGATGCACGAGGACCACGACATGATGACCCAGTTCGAGGTCGTCGACCCGGCCCATGCGGCCCCGGACCCGTTCAGCGCACCGGCCGTGCCGCTGCCCGAACTCCCGCTCTGACGGCACCGCCCGGCCCGGTCCTCCGGCGGTCCGACCGGCCCGGCCCCGACGGGCCGTTCGACCCTGGTGACCCGGGCGGGGAATCGCCGACACTGTGGACGTGCCCAGCAACGACGTCGATCACCGTGGCGGCCCGACGGTGTCGTCGATCGAGCGGGGCAATGGAACTCCACGACCGCGGCTGAATCTCAGCCTCGGCCGGGCGGGCGGCACCGCGCCCCGATGTCACTCGCCCGGACTCTCTCCCATCCATCCCGTCCTCGATCGCGCCGTCGTTCGCGCCGTCGACGGGCTCGCATCGCGTCGATGAGCGATCGGGCGCGTCGCAATCGGGCCGCACAACAGCGGGCCCGCAACCTCCGCCGGGCGATGATCGCCGGTCTCGCCGTGGTGCTGGTGCTCGTCGTGGTGATCGTGGCAGTCAGCAGCCGTGGCGACAGCGAGGCCGCCGGCCCGCAGCTCAGCGAGCTGGGCCAGGTCGGCAAGGAGACCGCCGTCCGCCGCAGTTGCGTCGGTTGCCACGGCCGCTCAGGTGAGGGTGGTGCGGGCAACTCCGGACCGAAGTGGGTCGGCCTGTACGGCTCGACCGTCACCCTCGACGATGGCACCACGGTGGTCGCCGACCGCGACTACCTCATCGAGGCGATCGTCGACCCGCACGCGAAGCAGGTGGCCGGCTACCGCCAGAAGATGCCCGTCGACTCGATCCCCGAGGCCGACGTGCTGGCGATCGTGCAGTACATCCAGGAGCTCGCGACGCCGACGCCCACCACCGCCTCCGGTGCGTGAGGCCATGGTCGCAGCAGTGGTGTAGAAACGCGTCACGTCGCCGCGGCGACCGGTGCACCGGTCGACCGTCGCTGACGAACGAGCGTGACGCCACGTCGGCGTCGCACCAGGCGAAGGGATGATCCGATGCAGGTGAAGGCAGCAGTGCTCCGCGATCCGGCAGGCGCGTATGCGATCGAGACGGTCGAGCTGGCCGCGCCGGCGGCGGACGAGGTGCTGGTGCGCATCGTCGGCGCCGGCATGTGCCACACGGACGTGCTGCCGCGCACCGGATTCATCGCCCCACCGCCGGTCATCACCGGCCACGAGGGCGCGGGTGTCGTGGAGGGCGTCGGTGGCGACGTCGTCGGCGTGCAGGTGGGCGACCACGTGGTGCTGTCGTTCGACTCGTGCGGCCAGTGCCGCAACTGCCTCGCGAACCAGCCCGCGTACTGCGACACGTTCATGGCCCGCAACCTGTTCGGTTTCAACCTCGACGGCACCTCGCCCGTGTCCGACGCCGACGGCAAGCCGATCGCAGCGCGCTGGTTCGGCCAGTCGTCGTTCGCCACCCACTGCCTGGCGACGGCGCGCAACGTGGTCGTGGTCGACAAGAGCCTGCCGCTCGAGCAGCTCGGCCCGCTCGGGTGCGGCATCCAGACCGGTGCCGGTTCGATCCTGTGCGCGATGGACGTGCAGGCGGGCACGAGCCTCGTGGTGTTCGGTGCCGGCGCCGTCGGCCTCGCCGCGGTGATGGCCGGCCGGGTCGCCGGCGCGACCACGATCATCGCCGTCGACCTGCAGCCGCATCGCCGTGACCTGTCGCTCGAGCTCGGTGCCACGCATGCGCTCGACGGCGCCGACACGGACATCGTCGCCAAGATCATCGAGATCACCGGCGGTGGCGCGCAGTACGCGTTCGACACCACGGGCATCCCGGCCGTCATCAAGAACGGCCTCCAGTCGATGCGGATGACCGGCGTGATGGGCCTCGTGGGCGTGCAGCAGGGCGACCTCGTCCTCGACAGCTCGTCGACGATCGGCAAGACGCTGATCAACATCCTCGAGGGCAGCGCGAAGCCGCAGGACTTCATCCCGCGGATGATCCAGCTGTGGCAGGACGGTCGCTTCCCGTTCGACCGGCTGATCGAGACCTATCCGATGAGCCAGATCAACGAGGCCGAGCAGTCGTCGTTGGCCGGCGGCACGATCAAGCCGGTGCTGATCCCCGGCAGCTGACGCGATCGGCGCGGCGGCGGGCAGGGCGAGAGGTCCACCTCCGGCACGAGGGAGCGGCGTAGCGTCTCGGCATGCGTTGGGGTCCGGTCGTGGCGAGTGTGGTGGCATCGCTGGCGCTGGTGGCCGCAGCGCTCACCGGCATCACCGTGGGCGAGGTCGACCAGGAGGGCACCTTCGGGATCGTGCAGCTCGACGGGCTCGTCGGCGAGACGATGCTCGTGCTCGCGGTCGCGCTCGTGGCGCTGGCGATCGCGTTCGCGCTCCGTCGGGTTCCCGCCGCAGCGTTCATCGGACCGGGCGTCGTCGCGGTGATCTCGGTGTTCATCAGCCGGGCGTCGCTGAGGTCCGACGCCGACACGGTCACCGAGTTCATCACCTCGCAGGGCACGGCCGACGGGATCGACAGCGCGCTCACCGGCCTCGTCGACGGCTCGGTCGTGTCCGTGGATGTCAGCACCGCCGGAGCCCTGCTCGCGATGGCCGGCGCCGCGGTGATGGTCGCCATCGGATGGGCGGCGTTCGTCGAGCTGGGCGATCGACGCCGGCATGCTCGTGCTGCGGCCTCCACCGGCTCCATCGATAGCGCCATCACATCGCTCACCGACCCTTCACAGGTTCCTCACACCTGAGGGTCACTGTGCGTTTCGGCCGCCACGTCCGGCGGACCCGAAACCCCCAGGAGCAAGCGATGAAGACCAAGCGGTTCACCATGCTCGCGCTGCACAGCCTCGCGCTGTGCGGCACGATCGCCGCCACCGTCGCCGTGTCCACCGGTTCGGCCGCCGCTGCGGTCCCGGTGCGCGGCACGTTCACCCCCGTCGACCCCGTCCGGATCCTCGACACACGCGACGGCACCGGTGTCGCCGAGCAGCGGATCGGGCCGCTCGGCGCCCGACAGATCATCGAGATCGACGTCACCGGTGTCGGCGGTGTCCCCGAGTCGGGCGCAGGTGCGGTCGTGCTCAACGTGACCGTCACCGAGGCCCCTGGCGAGGGGTACGTCACCGTCTACCCGTGCGGCGAGGCTCGTCCGCTCGCCTCGAACGTCAACTTCCGGCGCGGCGTGAACGTCGCCAACCAGGTGACCGCCAAGGTCGGTCGCGACGGTCGGGTGTGCATGTACGCGTCGTCGCAGACGCAGCTCGTCGCCGACCTGTCCGGCTGGTACGGCGACGACTTCGCCTCGGTGCCGGGCTTCTACTACGAGCAGCTGGCGCCCGCCCGCATCATCGACACCCGCGACGGCACCGGCCTCGGGTCGCGGGCGATCGGTCAGATGGCCGAGGGCGAGATCCTGGCGATCACGATCCCCGGTGCCGGTGGCGTCCCCGCCGATGCCGACGTGCGTGCCGCGACGATGAACGTGACCGTCACCGGTGCCACGCAGCCCGGCTACATCACGGTGTTCCCCTGCGACCAGCCCCGTCCCACGGTGTCGAACGTCAACTTCGACCCGTCGAACCCGACGATGGCCAACCTGGCGACGAGCCGCACCTCGAGCACCGAGCAGGTGTGCTTCTACGCCTCGGTCGCCACCGACCTCGTGGTCGACATCCAGGGCTACTTCTCGCCCACCCCGAACGTGGTGTTCACCGGGCTCACCCCGGTTCGGGTGCTCGACACCCGTGACGGCACCGGCATCGTCGGCTCACGTCCGGCCCGCGCCGGTCGCGGCACCGTCATCGAGCTGCAGGTCGCCGGCCAGAACGGCGTGCCGGCCGACGCCAAGGCGGTCATGCTGAACGTCACGATCACCGAGGCCTCCGGCCGTGGCTACGTGACGGCGTGGCCGTGCGGTCGGATCCGCCCGGTGGCGTCGTTCCTCAACTTCGTGCGTGGTGTCGACCAGGCCAACCTGACGCCGGTCCGCATCGGTGACGGCGGCAAGGTGTGCCTCTACGTGAACGAGGGCACCGAGGTCGTCGCCGACCTCAACGGGTTCTACACCCTGCCCGCCTGACGCCACTCGGCCGGGTCCGAGTCGGCTCGAGTGGAGCGGAGATCACGATGAGGGATGAGTGCCGTCGGCGCACTCGTCCCTCATCGCCGCGTGGGGACGCCGCCCGACGGGAGCCGTGGCGCATCGTCCGGGTACGGTCGGCGCATGGCCACGATCCTCGCCCATCTCACGATCAAGCCCGGCATGGCAGCTCGCTTCGAGGAGATCGCCGCCGAGCTCCACCGGCTCACCCACGAGCACGAGTCCGACGTGCGTCGCTACGAGTACTGGCGGGGTGCCGAGGAGAACACGTACTACACGCTGCTCTCGTTCGACACCTTCCTCGACTTCATCGCCCACCAGACCAGCGATCACCACGAGTCGGCATCGCCGCAGCTCGGCGAGGTGCTCGCCGGGATCAAGCTGGAGTGGGTCGACCCGATCCAGGGATCGTCGCCGCTCACGCCGACCGACGCACAGGACGCGCCCGCAGACGCCTCCGAGCTCGTTCGCTCCTACGCCCGCCGGTACGCGGCCCAGGTGGCCGACTGGTGGCTGCCGCTGCGCGACTGAGCGAGCGGGCCGTTCAGTCGAGGGCGACCTCGTCGAGCGGCACCCCGCACGCCGCTGCCAGCGCCTCGACCACGAGGGCGTGATCGACCCGCTGGGGCAATCCAGACACGGTCACCGATCCCACGCAGCCCACACCCTCGACCACGATCGGGAAGCTGCCGCCGTGCGACGCGTGGTCGCGATCCGACAGGCCCATCATGTCCAGGATCGACTTCCCGTCGCGGATGGCGTGTCGCCCGACCGCGTAGGAGGGCTGGTGCAGCCACTCCACCACGTTGCGCTTCCGTCGGGCCCAGTCCGCGTTCGCCGGCGACGTGCCGCGCATCGCGTGGAGGAACACCGTGTCGCCGTTGAGGCGCACCTCGATCGTCACCCCGGCGTGGCGTTCGGCGGCCAGGCGGCGCAGGTCGCAGCCGAGGTCCCAGGCGGTCTGCTCGTCGAAGGCCCGGAACTTCAATCGCCGTTGCTGTTCGGCGATGCGGGCGATGTCACGTTCGAGGTCGTGCTGATCGGTCACGCTCGCCACGGTAGGCGACGGACACCGACCATCCGGGCGTCCCGACCGGTGTCGCGAGCCGGAGGGTTCAGTCGATGCCGACGAGCAGCGGCTCGACGATGCGCTGCGGCGCACCGGTGAGCGCACCGAACAGGAACGCCCGGCGGGGCAGCCAGATCGAACGCTTGTCGCGTGCCACGCCGTCGGCCGCAGCGACGGCGAGCCGCGTGGCCGACACGTTCGGCATCAACTGCATCCGTCGGAGGCGGGCGAATCCCTTCACCGCGGCGGGATGATCGAGGTTGGCCAGGAGATCGGTGGGGACGGGGCCCACCTCGAGCGTCGTGAGCTTCACGCCCGTGCCCTTCAGGTCCTGGCGCAGCACCCGGGTGCTGTGGCTGAGGCCCGCCTTCGATGCGCAGTACACGGCCATGCCGCCGAAGCCGCCGTTGGCGGCCATCGACGAGATGTTCAGGATGTGCCCGCGCCGGCGATCGCGCATGCCGGGCAGCACGAGCCGGCTCAACTGCAGCGGGACGTTGAGGTTCAGGCGGATGACGTCGTCGATCTCGCGCTCGGTCGTCTCGAGGAAGTTCTTCGTGTACTCCATGCCGGCGTTGTTCACCAGGATGTCGACGGGCCCGCCCATGTCCTCGGCGCGTGCGATCAGCCCGTTCACCTGCGCTGGATCGAACAGGTCGGTCGGCAGCGAGTACCCGGACAGCTCCTTCGCGAGCGCATCGAGCGGTCCGGCGCTGCGCGCGACGAGGCTCACCCTCGCGCCACGCGACTCGAACTCGCGTGCGATCGCTTCGCCGATGCCTCGGGAGGCGCCGGTCACCAACACGTGGCGGTCTCTGATCTCCATGGGGCCGTAGTGTCGCGCGTCGTGGAGCCCTCCCTCGTCAACCTGCACGACGACCTGCACGACGACCAGCACGACGGATCGATCCGGTGACCGAGCCGGCTGCTTTGTGGCCGAGTCCGTGGCCTGGCGAGGACGGCGGGCCGCAACGCCGGCAGGCGCCGCTCGCCACCCGCACGGCGCCTGCGTCGGCCGGCCTGGTGTTCGGCGACGGCGCCGTACTGCACGCCCGGTCACGTCTGGCGAAGGTGTCGACGATGGTGGTGCTGCGCGAACCGGGCGAGGTGTACCTGCTGTGCCACACCGGCGGTGACGACGCCGTCTCGTGGGTCGAGCAGATCGATCCCGAGACGCTGGAGACCCGGCGACGGTCGCCCGACCTGCCGGGCGGCCCCACGTGGCCCGGCGGGCTGGCTGCGCACGCGGACGGCTCGCTGTACGTCGTGTTCGGCGCTCACGCCCATCGGCTCTCGCCCGAACTCCATGTGATGGCCAGCCGCGCGCTGCCGCGGCGCCGTCCCTACAACAGCTTCGTGGTCCTGCCCGACGGTTGCCTGGCCATGAAGGACTTCGCAGGAGCGAGGCCGGGCAGCGACGGCGCCGGTCCGTCCGACGGCCTCGAGGGGTCGGAACTGCTCGTGGTGCGTCCGGGGTCGCTCGAGATCGCTGCCACCCTGGCGCTCCCCGAGGGGTCCGTGGCGCGACTCAGCGCCGACGGGAACACGATCTACGTGGTGGGCGACACCACGCTGTGGCGGGTGCACTGGGATGGCGCCGACCTCGCGCTCGATCCCGAGTTCGCACCGCACTACCGCACCCTGCCCGGACAGACCTACGGGTGGGACGCCGTGATCGACGCGGGCGCAGCGTGGTTCCTCGACGACGGCGCCGGCAGCGAGCGATTCGCCGGATCCTTCGTGGGGATCGGCGCCAACGACAGCCCGCTGCACCTCGTGCGCGTCGACCTCGACTCCGCCGAGGTGACCCTGACCGAGGTGTGCGGATTGCCCGGCGGGCTGGTGGCCAACCCGCCGGCGGTCGACCCGGAGCGGCGGATCGTCGTGGGGTACGACAGCTCCAACGCGATGGTGACCGCCTGGTCGTTCGACGTGCCGTTCACGGCCTGCACACCGCGGTGGCAGCGCCAGCTCGCCCACGCCGCCCATCCGTTGCGGTTCCCGGCTTCCGGGCAACTCGTGTTGAACGACCACGACGCGGCCAGGGGCACCGATCAGCTGGTGGTGCTCGACATCGACACCGGGGCCGAGTTGGGCCGTGTCGACAGCGGGAGCCCGCTGCAGTCGGTCGTGTTCGGCGCTCCGGGGTGGGCGAACGACGTGTACCTCTGCTCGTTCACCACGATCACTCGCGTGTGGGCGGCCTGACCGCACCGACCCGACCCACGGGCCCCGTACGGTCGGCTCAGATCACGGCGCCGGGGTTGCCGTTCATGTTCTCGAACGGCAGGCCGTCCGCTGCCCAGGCCCGCATGCCGCCCGTCATGTTGACGGCGTCGTACCCCTGCTCGAGCAGCCACGAGGTCACCTGCCCCGACCGGTTGCCCGATCGGCAGACGCAGACGATGCGTCGGTCGCGAGGGATCTCGTCGAGCCGACCAGGCAGGTCGTGCATGGGCACATGGATCGCACCGGCCACGCGGCCCGCCATCCACTCCTGGTACTCCCTGACGTCGAGCAGCATCGCGCCGGCGGCGACGGCAGCCTGCGCCTCTGCTGGGGTCACCGAGGGGAGGACGTCGACGGTGCTCATCGCGCACCTGCCGTCGTCTCGTGCCGCTGTGTCGCGGCCCAGGCGGTGTAGCCGCCGATGATGTCGGAGACGTCGCTGAACCCGTGCGAACGCAGCAGGCTCGAGGCGATCGACGACCGGTAGCCGCCGGCACAGAACACCACGGTCGGCGCCGTGCGGTCGAGTTCGCCGAGTCGGGTGAGGAGCTGGGGGAGCGACACGTGCTGCGCGCCGGGGATGGAGCCGAGTGCGACCTCGCCGGGGTTGCGGACGTCGATCAGGACGAGCCCGGGCACCTCGCGGCGCCGTTGGTCGAACTGGGTTGCGGCCAGCCGTGAGAGCCGCTCGACGGCCTCGGGGTGCTGGACGAAGGTCTTGATCGGTTCGGCGAGCGCGCCGACGACGTTGTCGAAGCCGATGCGTGCGAGCCGTGTCGCGGCGATCTCCGCCTGGCCGGGATCGGTGACGAGCACGATCGGGGTGCCGGGCTGCATGACCTCGCCGGTGTACTCCGCGAAGCGTCCACCGAGACCGACGTTGATCGAGCCGCGCAGGTGACCCTGCGCGAACGCCGTGTCGTCGCGGCCGTCGATCACGACTGCGCCGGTGGCGACGGCGTCCTGCACCTCGATGAGGTCGAGCCGGCGGACTGCGACGTGTTCGAGCAGTTCGCGGGACTCGCGGTTCTTGTTCGCGGCGAAGAGGAAGTACAGCGGGGCGACCGATTGGCCCTGGGTGACGGCCTCGAGGAACTCGTCCTCCGTCATGGGCGCCAGTGCGTAGTTGGTCTCGCGCTGCTCGCCGATCGTGGAGATCGTCTCGGTCGAGAGGTTCTTGCCGCAGGCGGATCCTGCGCCGTGGGCCGGCAGGACCTTCGTGGCGTCGGGCAGCGTCAGCAGCTTGTCGTGGAGCGAGTGGTAGAGCTGGCGGGCCAGGTCTTCCGCATCGAAGCCGACCGCGGCGAGCAGGTCGGGACGGCCGACGTCGCCGATGAAGAGCGTGTCGCCGGTCATCACGCCGTACGGCTCGCTGCCGGGGCCCTCCGGCCGGATGACGATGCTGATCGACTCGGGCGTGTGGCCCGGCGTCTCGAGGATCTCGAGCACCACGTCGCCCAGGACGATCATGTCGCCGTCGCCGTGGGTCTCGATCGGGAACTCGGTGCGGCCGGCAGCCGCGTTGCCGTAGACGATCGCGGCGCCGGTGCGATCGGCGAGCTCGAGGTGGCCGGACAGGAAGTCGGCGTGGAAGTGCGTCTCGAGGACGTGGGTGATCGTGAGCCCGTTGGCCTCGGCGTCGGCGAGGTACTCGTCCACGTCGCGCTGGGGGCCGATGACGGCGGCATGTCCGGTGGTGGTGTCGCCGACGAGATAGCTCGCGTGCGACAAGCATCCGAGGTAGTACTGGCGGAAGAACATCATGAGACGGGTATACCCCTAGGGGTATCAGATGTAAACCCCTCGGGGTACCCGGTCCGCGCTGCCGACGGGGTCGCTGCCGGGACGCGACGACGCCCCGGCACGTGCGTGTCCGGGGCGTCGTCGGCGTCGAGCGAGTGGTCTCAGGCGATCTTCATGAACATCTTCTTGACGTCTTCCATCGAGTAGCCCTCGGCTGCAGCCCGCTCGGGGTCGGACACGCACCAGGTGAGGCCCGCCGCCACCAGCAGGAACGACGTCTGCTCCAACGCCTTCGTCGCGGCCGAGAGCTGGGTGACGATGTCGCGGCAGTCGCGGCCTTCGCTCAGCATTTGCTGGACGCCGCGAACCTGTCCTTCGGCGCGACGGAGGCGGCGCTGGAGGTCGGCGATCGTGTCATCGGGGAGTTCCATGTCGGTCATGGTACCGGGATACCCCATGAGGTATCAACGATCGCCCGTGGACGGTCGTGTGGACGGTCGTGTGGCGTTCGCCGCGAACGGCGAGGCTGCGGCGAGCGATCGCTCGCTCGCCGCAGCTCGCCACGAACCGGGGGGTCGAGATCCGGTCCGGATCCGTTGGCCTCGTGGGGGGCGATCTCCACGGGTGGCGTCAGGTGAAGATGATCTGTCCGCCGGCGGCCATCTCGTAGAACTCGCCGACGGTGATGATGTCGTCGAGCTGCGGGATGAAGTCGTCCTTGTCGAGGCCGAACATGTCGACCGATGCCTTGCAGGCGTAGATGCCGGCACCGGTGTCGGCGATCATCTCGAGGAACTCGGCGATCGGCGGGATGTCGAGGTCGTCCATCTTCTTCGCCATCATGTGGGTCGCCAAGGCGCTCATGCCCGGCAGGCCGCCCAGCAGGGTGGGGATGTGCATGGCCGGGTTGCCGACCGTCGCGACCTTGATGTGCTCGATCCGCTTGGCGTGGATCGCATCGAGGCCGAAGAAGGTGAAGAACAGGTTGGCCGCCATGCCTTCGGCGCGGGCGCCGTTGGCCATGATCAGCCCGGGATAGATGCCTTCGAGCGACCCCTTGGAGATGATGATCGAGACCTTCTCGATCGGCTGCGGGGTCGCGACGCTGGCGACGGTGCTGGTGGTGCTGGTGGTGCTGGTGGTGCCGGTGGTGCCGGTGGAGGTGTCGCTCATGGGGTGGACGCTTTCTGGTCGGTCGACGAGAGGGAACGGGTGGTCAGATGCAGCCCTTGGGCTTGGGAATGCCGGCGATGCGGGCGGCGATCTTCGCCGGGCCCTTGGGGAACAGCTCGTAGAGCTCCTTCACGCTGACACCCGAGGTCTTGCCGAGCGCCCGGACCGATGGACCGGTGCCCTTCGACAGGTACTCGGCGCGCATGAATCGCACGACCTTCACGTGTCCGTCGGTGACGGCGGCGATGCCCTCGCGGGCGGCGAGCTCGGGAACCATGTCCTCGGTCCAGACCGACGGATCGACGTGGTGAGGGTGGTGGTGGTCATGATGTGTGCTCCGTGTGTGTCGATGCGGTGACCGGCGTCTTGCCCGAGCTGGGCATGGCCGATCCGATGCCGGGGATGTCCCGGCCGGGCAGCAGGGTGTGCCAGTAGAACCACTGGAACATGAGCTTGCCGAGGTGGTTGAGGCGGCTCTCCTTCAGCAGCGGCAGGCCGACCTTGCTGGGGAAGTGCCCGGTCAGCGGCTGGGTGTCGTAGTTGAAGTCGATGAGCAGGGCCTTGTGGAAGCCGGTCTCGATGAAGCAGTTCGCGTGGCCGTCGAAGACGGGTTCGAGCGCCTCGCCGGCGAGGAAGTGGACGATGTTCTCGACGAGCACGTCGCCCTCGAAGTGGGTGACCGAGCCCGCCTTGGAGGCCGGGACGTCGGCGGCGTCGCCGATGACGAAGATGTTCGGCCGGGCGTGGGACTGCAGTGTGCGCTGGTCGGTGGGCACGAAGTTCAGCTCGTCGCCGAGCCCTTCGCTGCGCCCGACGTAGGCGGCGCCGCCGTGGGCCGGGATGACGACCGCGAGGTCGAACGGCACCTCGCGTCCGTCGTACGACACGAGCTTGCCCTCGACGCCGTCGACCTCACCGGTGTTGAACTCGGTCACCAGTTCGATGTGCTTCTCGGCGAGCATGCCGGCCAGTTGCTGTGCGGCGACCGGCTTGGTGAACGCGTTGTCGAGCGGCGTGACGTAGGTGAGTTGCACCTTGTCGCGCATCTTGCGCTCGGTGAAGTACCAGTCGGCGAGGAAGCAGAACTCGAGCGGGGCGACGGGGCACTTGATCGGCATGTCGACCACGTTGATCACCACGCGACCGCCGTCGAAGGTGGCGAGCGCCGCTTCCAGCGCCGCGGATCCTTCGGGCGTGTAGAAGGTGAAGACCTTCTCCATCCAGCCGGGGCCCGTGAGGCCTTCGGTCTCCTCGGGGACGAGTGTGGCGCCCGTGGCGACCACGAGCAGGTCGTAGGGGAGGGCCGAGCCGTCGCTCAGGAACACCTGGTTCTGCTCGATGTCGACGAAGTCGATCGGGCTCTGGCGGTAGACGATGCCGTCCTTCAGTTGGCGGCCACGGGGTCGGACGATGTCCTCGGTGTGGGTGAGGCCGAACGGGACGAAGAGCAGGCCGGGTTGGTAGACGTGGCGGTCGTCCTGGTCGACCACCACGATCTCGGCCTCGTCGGACGTGTAGCGCCGGTGCAGGCGGTTCGCCGTCAGCGTCCCGCCGGTGCCACCGCCGAGGATCACGATGCGATGTGTCATGCCTCCATGGAAGGCGATGGCCGATCCGGCGACCAGGGGCCAAGGTCCCGATACCCCATTGGGTATCTGTCGTGGCGTTCCGTCGGGGGTCTCAGAGGAGCGAACGGATGTCGTCCGGCACGTGCCAGACGATGTCCTGGTCGCCCGGATCAACCGGATCGCCGGTCCACGAGTCAGGCTGCCGCACGTCGTTCACCACCATCACCACGTCGAGGCCGTGACACGAGGGGTCGAGCGCCATGAAGACCCGGGTGCCGTCGTCGGTGACCGTCTCGGTGACGAACGACGATGCGAACCGATCGAGCCAGCGGGCCGGGCGGCCGGCGAACCAGGTCGTGAGGGAGCTCATGCGGGCATGGTGCGCTGCGGAGGTGATCGACAGTCGTCGTGACGGTGTCGTCGAGCTGTCGGTCAGGTGAACGTCCGGTGCGCGCCGGGGCCTCGACCAGCGCCCGGATGACGACCGGTGGCGGGCCGATGGTGAGACTGGGGCCATGACGAGACTGCGACAGGTGCCCCGCGCCGAGGTGACCGACGAGCTGACGATGCGGATGTACGGGCTGCTGTTCGGCGATCGCGATCCGGTGGCCGAGCCAGGGACCGCAACGGGCACACCGGGCGACTGGTGGAGCGTGTTCGCCCTCGTGCCCGACGTGATGAAGCACGCGGTCGAGGGCTTCGGCCTGTACCGCAGCCCGGCCCGCCGGCTCCATCCGGTGCTGCGCGAGCTCGGCCAGACCCGCGCCGGGTGGGCCCGGGGCAGCCAGTTCGTGTTCTCCCAGCACTGCAAGTCGTGCCGGGCGCTCGGGATGAGCGAGGAGCGCATCGCCGCCATCGCCGCATGGGGCACGGCCGACTGCTTCACGCCGGTCGAGCGGGCCGTGCTCGCCTACACCGATGCGCTCGTGTTCGACGGCGGTCGGGTGCACGACGCCGTCTTCGCCGCGCTGCAGGCGCACCTGTCGGACGAGGAGATCCTCGAACTCACCTACATCACCGCGATGTACGAGATGCACGCGACCATCACGCGAGCTCTCCGCCTCGAGTTCGACGACCGCGACGACCCCATCGTCGAAGTGGCCGCGCCCGAAGGCGAGGCCGCCCGCGACATCGGCGCCGACATCAGCGGCGACCGCTGACCTCGGTCAGCCAGACGTGCCGAGCGCTGTGGAGCGCTGGGCGCTCCACAGCGCACAACACGCCAGCGTTCCCTGGACAGCCGCTGACACGTCGGGCAGTGTGCGACATCCCGATGTCTTGAACTCGCCCGCCCGGACGGAGGTGAACCGATCTGCCATGAACGAACGATTCGTGAATCCGTTCGCCAAGATGCGACGTCTCCACCCCGATCTCCCGGCCGATCGTGAGCTCATCCTGCGCTACGTCCGGCACCACGAGCCGGATCCGGCCGACGCGGACCATCTGGCGCTCGGCATCTGTGAGTCGATCCGCGATGGCGAGATGACGTTGACCGTCGAGGACGACGTCGTGATCATGCGCACGGCGCAGGGCGACGTCGTCACGGTCGCGCTCGCCGACCTCCGCTAGCGCGGACCGACGAACGAGCGCTTCGTGTCAGGGCTGCAGGACGAGTGGCAGGCCGAAGGCTTCGAACAACTCGGGATAGATGAAGTTGTGGTGGCCGACGATGCGGCCGCCGGCGACGTCGACGACCTGGATGGCCCACGCGTGGAGCAGGCCATCGTCGCCCGGCTTGTAACTGCCGAACCCCGCGGTGCCGTTGACGTCGCACGGCACGAGCGTGCTGCCCTTGCAGGCGATGCCCTGCTGGAGGAACCACGCGGCGAGGTCGTCGGCTCCCTGCAGCCACATGTCGAACGGGGGCATCGTCATGATCGCGTCGTGGCGCAACAGCGCGGTGAGCGCCGGGATGTCGTAGCGCTCGAACAGCTCGACGTACTGCACGAGCAACGCCTGGTGCTCGGGATCGAGGGTGCTGTCGAGCGGCTCGGTGGCATGTTCGGCGAGCGTGGCCCGAGCCCGCTGCAGCGCGCTGTTGACCGATGCGACGGTGGTGTCGAGCAGTTCGGCCGCCTCGGTGGCCTGCCATCTCAGGACCTCGCAGAGGATGAGCGCGGCTCGCTGCCGAGGTGGCAGGTGCTGCAGCGCAGCGACGAATGCGAGACGGATGGATTCGCGCGCCGCGACCACCTCGGCCGGATCGGCGTCGACGTCGATGACCTGACGGTCGAGCACCGGCATCACGTACTCGGAGGGCGGCCGCGTGGGCCCCGGCACGGTGCCCTGCTGCGGCACGGCCGGCCCGAAGTCCATCGGACGGGCACGGCGCTGCGGGGCGCGGAGCATGTCGATGCACACGTTGTTGGCGATGCGGTACAGCCAGGTGCGCACCGAGGAGCGGCCCTCGAACTGGTCGGCGTGGCGCCAGGCCCGCACCAGGGTCTCCTGCACGGCGTCCTCGGCCTCGGACCCTGCGCCGAGCATGCGATAGCAGAAGCCGGTGAGCTCGCGTCGGTGTGATGCGATCGCGACCTCGAGGTCGCCGGCGAGGAGCGGAGCGGTCATGACGCCACTCTAGGGTCGGGGTGCGACACGGCGTCCGGGCGCCGACCGGCCGAACGTCGACCGGTCAACGTTCGCTCACCAGTCGATGCGGGCCCGCTCGCCGAACATGCCGCCCGTCGGCCCGTCGTCGGGCAGAGTCGCCAGCCAGATGGGCGTGTCGGCGCCCTCCTCGGGCGACTTGTCGGCATCGAGTCCGCCCATGTCGGTGCGCACCCAACCGGGGCAACAGGCGTTCACCAGGATGCCCGAGCCCTCCAACTCCTTCGCCAATTGGAACGTCATCATGTTCAGCGCCGCCTTCGACACGCCGTACGCCGGAGCGTCGGCCCAGGTCGAGGCGAACGTGCCCGACCGGCTCGACACGTTGACGATCCGACCACGGCCCTGCCGCTGCATGTGCGGGATGGCCGCCCGGCACACCCGCCACGGCCCCACGAGGTTGATCTCGATCGCGTCGATCACGTCGGCATCCGACACCCCCGACGGGACCACGCCCGAGTCGTAGTGACCGCCCGCGTTGTTGACCACGATGTCGATGCGGCCGGTGCGTTCCACCACGGCCGCGACTGCGGCCTCGACCGACGCAGCGTCGGTGACGTCGAGGCGCACACCGAACGAGGGCGCTCCCAGCTCGGCTGCGACGGCGTCGGCCGCCGAGGGGGAGCGGGCACCGATCGCGACGACGATGCCCTGCGCGGCGAGGCCGGCAGCGATCGCACGGCCGATGCCCCGATTCGCGCCGGTGACGAGCGCGACCCGTCCGGTCGGCGTCATCCCCACGGTCCCGGCTGCGCGGCGGTGTTCCACGTCTCGGTGATCAGCCCGTCGACCACACGGAACACCTCGATGCCGCTCACGACCTGGGCGTGATCGCCGGTGCCGATGGTGATGTCGTAGCAACTGACGAGTTGCTCGTCGTCGGCGACCACGACCCGATTGGCGAACGCGATGTCGGGCGCGGAGTCGAGGAACCCGCGGATGCGGGCGATGTTGTCGGCCAGCGACATGGTGACGAGGTGGCCCTGCTCGTGGCGCAGGCACGGATCGGCGATGAAGCGCGCCGCCGCGTCGGGATCCCTCGCGAGGTACACCTCGTCGGTGTAGCGCTGCAGGAAGTCGTTGAGGTCCATGCGGCGAGCGTACGCGCCGTCACCCACGCGGGCGATGGACGGGCCGGTCCCGTCGGCGGTCGATCAGGCGAAGGTGAACGGTCGTGCGCCGGTCTGGATCTCGCCCAGCGTGCGGCGCAGCTCCACCAGCTTGCTGTCGGCAGCGTCGCGTGTGGCCAGGTCGATGCGGCGGTCGCCGATCACCAGGGTGCCCACCTGGGCGATGACGGCGGCGGTGCCCATGAGGCCCACCTCGGCGCCGGGCCGCTGCGCCCACTCGACGCAGTCGTCGACCGTGACCGTGCGCTCCTCGACCTTCCAGCCGAGGCTGCGCGCCACCTGCAGCAGCGAGTCGCGGGTGACACCGTGGAGGAACGCATCGGTGAGCTCGGGCGTGACGAGGTGCTCGCCGTCGAGCAACAGCACGTTGGCGGCGCCGGTCTCCTGCACGACGCCGCCGGGCGCGAACAGCACCTGGTCGGCCTGGTGCTCGCGGCGTGCACGATCGATGCGGCCGAGCGCCATCGCGTAGTTGGCGCCGGTCTTCACCACGCCGAACTGCGGCGTCGTGCGCGGGATCTCGGTCTCGACCACGATCGTGAGCGGACGCGGCGGCAGGTAGTCGCCCACCGGGCAGGCGAGGACGTAGAGGATCGCCGAGTGGCTCGGGTACGCGGCGGCGCCGATGGTGATGTCGGTGCCGAGCATCGTCGGACGCAGGTACAGCGAACCCGGCGCCGGTGGGGTGACCGACGCGTTCGCCGCGACGGCCATGTCGATCAGTTCGGTGACGAGCTCGGTGGGCGGCGCCGGCAGCAACAGCCGACCGCAGCTCTGCTGGAGTCGCGCCGCGTGCTTCTCGGGGCGGAACGGGCGGATGCCCCCGTCGATCGTGCGGTGGGCCTTCAACCCCTCGAAGCACGAGCTGCCGTAGTGCAGCGCATGGGTGCCGGGGTGCAGTGAGAACGAAGCCAGCGACTCGAGCGTCGCCACGGTCCAGCCGTCGTCGTCCACCCGGGCCACGGACATCACCTCGCCGAACACGGTCCCGAACGGCGCCGTGGCGGCTGCCTGCAGGATCGCGGACGGATCGGCGTTCGGGGTCTGGGTCGGATTCTGGGTCGGATTCTGGGTCGGATTCTGGGTCGGAGCGGTCGACGGGTCGCTGGAAGTCATGGCGCACACTGTGCCCGAACCGGGCCGTTCGCGCCAGGTTCGGAGCGGTCCGGAGCGGGTGTCACGAGCACCAGGTTGTGCGCCGCTGAGCCGGCGGCGCTCGGGTGGCGGACGCCGGCAATACGGTGTCGGCGTGGCCGCCGCCCGTCGCACCCCGCTCCCGTCGGTCACCCCTGCCGTCGCCCCGTCGGGCACGTCCTCGGCCGAACGGTTCGACGCCGCGTACTACCGGCGCTTCTACGGCCGGAGCCCCGTGCACGACGCCCGCCGGATCGCCCTGCTCGCCGCAGGGGTCACGTCGTTGGCCGCCTGGTGGCGCATCCCCGTGCGGTCGGTGCTCGACGTGGGAGCGGGCAAGGGGTACTGGCGCGACTGGCTGTCGACCGAGATGCCGAAGGTGCGCTACCACGGGCTCGACGTGAGCGAGCACGCAAGCCGAACCTACGGCCACGAACAGGCCGACCTGGCCACGTGGCGGCCGACCAAGCGGTACGACCTCGTGGTGTGCCAGAGCGTGATCCAGTACCTCGACGACGCGGCGTGCGCGACGGCGATCGACGCCCTGGCCGAGGCGTGCCGGGGTCTGCTCGTGCTGGAGGTGCCGACGGTCGCCGACCGTGATGGTGTGATCGATCCGTCCGGCACCGATCTCGACGTCCACTGGCGCACCGGTGCCTGGTACCGCAAGCGGCTCGGCCGTGGCTTCACCGAGATCGGCGGCGGGCTGTGGCTGTCGCACCGCAGTACCGCGCCGATGTTCGAGCTCGAACGCGCCCGCTGACGTCCGTCGCGGGATCGCCTGCCCCGTAGGGTCGGCACCCATGACCGCTCCCTCGTCCCCGGCTCCTCGCGTCAAGTTCGGATGGCTCTCGCCCGTCATCGGCAACCGGTGGAGCGACCACCAGCCGATCGTCGTGTACCAGGACACGCACATCCTCCCGACGGCGATGCCGCACTTCGACTCGCTGTGGATCGCCGACCACTTCTACGGCTTCGACGAGCGCACCGACCCGTTCATGGAGGCGTGGACGACCCTCACCTGGCTCGCCGCCCGCCATCCCGGCGTGATGCTGTGCCACCACGTGCTCGGCGTCGGGTACCGGCCGCCGGCACTCACGGCCAAGATGGCCGCCACGCTGCAGGTGCTGTCGGGCAACCGGTTCATCCTCGGCATCGGCGCCGGTTGGCGCGAGGACGAGTACCGGGCCTACGGCTACGAGTTCCCCCGACCGGCCGTGCGTTTCGCACAACTGGAGGAGGCGATCCAGATCTGCCGACTGATGTGGACCGAGGATCACCCGTCGTTCGAGGGCGTGCACTTCAGCATCGACGATGCCGCCGCACCGCCGCGTCCGTCGGTGGTGCCGCCCGTCTGCATCGGTGCCTCGGGGGAGCAGATCGGACTGCCACTCGTGGGCCGTCAGGCCGACCTGTGGAACACGTTCATCCGCAGCGAGGACTCGTTCCGGCGCAAGCTCGACATCGTCCGCCGGTCGGCCGAGGCTGCCGGCCGCGACCCGATGAGCATCGAACTGACCACCACGGTCGAGAAGGCGCTGCCCACCACCGACGCCGAGTCGGCCGAGCTGCGCGAGCACCTCGAGAGCATCGTCGCCCTGGGCATCCAGCACCTGGTGATGGACTTCGGTCACCCGCAGAGCACCGACCCCGTCGAGCGCTTCGTCGAGCAGGTCCTGCACCCCATGCGCACCGCCTGAGGCCGTCGGTCGTCCGAGTGCCACCCGCCCACCCGAGTGCCACCCGCTCACCCGAGTGCCACCGGCCCACCCGAGTGAGTGCGGACACCCCGGGTGGACCGCTGGCACTCGGATGGGCCGTCGGTCAGTCGTCGTAGGCGGTGTCGAACCCCGGGGCGAGCCCGATGATCTGCAGCGTCGCGCCCTCGGGACCGGCCCACTCCGGCCCGTAGACGTGACCCGCCCGCACGAAGCGGATGTCGCCGGGTCCGAACACGCCCTCACCCTCGATGTGGAACTCGCCGCGGACGAACACGTAGAGCGTGTCGCAGCCGTGTGAGTGCGCGGCCACCTTCGTGTTCGGGGCGAAGGTGTTCACGAGCACGAACGGATCGCGCGACACCACCCGCACCTCGATCTCGCCCTCGATGTGGGCCGGGTCGGACACGGGGTGCAGCGGGAGGTCGCTCGGCGTGACACGCCAGGTGGAGGAGTCGCTCATGCCCGCAGTCTCGCTCAGTGCGTGGGGGTGGACAGCAGGCGGACGATGTCGTCGTAGCCGCTCGCCCGGGCGTGTTCCAGCGCGGTGACGCCGTCCTTGTCGGGGATCGACGGGTCGGCGCCGGCCGCGAGCAGGATCGACACGATCTCGGCGTACACGGCCGACCCGTCGCCGAGGATCACGGCCTCGAGCAGCGCCGTCCAGGTGAGGTCGTTCACATGATTCACGTCGATGCCGGTGGTCGCCACACGACGCACGTAGTCGACGTGACAGCGTTCGCTCGCAGGGATGATCGACACGCCCCCGTACCGGTTCCTGATCGTCATGTCCGGGTTCGCCGGCAACAACACCTCGAGCATGGCGACGCTGCCCGTCACCCCGGTGACGAGCCAGGGTGTGTCATGACGGTCGTCGAGCGCGTTCGGATCGGCGCCTCGTTCGACGAGCAGCCGTGCCACGTCCACGTGATCGAACGTGGCCGCGACCAGGAGTGCCGTGCGGTCCTTGTGGTCGCGGGCTTCGATCGGGGCGCCGTCGTCGAGGGCCCGGGCGACGGCGGTGACGTCGCCGGATGCCGCGGCGGCGAGCAGGCGGGTCGAGGCATCGGCGGTCGGATCTGACGTCACGCTGCCACCCTAGGAGCAGGCGTCGGACGAGGACGACGAGGCGACCCACGTGCCCGTTTCCGCCCATCGAGGACGGTGGACATCAGCAAACGTGGCGGCGAGGGTCGCTGGGGAGCGGCCGGGAAGTCGGGACGAACGGCCCATGGCAGGGGAGGTGACGGTGGAGTTCGATGATGACGTGGCCACCGATGTGACACCGCCTGCGCGTGCGATCCCACCCATCTCCGCCGCGTACGGCGGAGGAGGGTTGTTCGGCATCGCCTACCTGCTCGGCGTGGGCGAGGCCCTCGTCGACGGCGGGGTCGAGCTCGGTGTCGCGCCGGCGATCGGCACGTCGGCCGGGTCGTGGGCCGCGGGTGCGCTCGCGCTCGGCATCCGCTGGCACGACGCGATCGACGCGATCGGCGACGACATCCCGCGCCTGCCCGATCCACGGTCGGGTCGCTTGAAGCACGTCGCCGCGGAGATCTTCGGCGACCGACGGGCACCCTCGGTCCGTGCGGTCGTGTGCTCGTTGCCGCGGCTGCAACGGGTGGTGCTGTCGGGTGCCGACCACCCGATCGCCGACCTCGTCGCTGCGTCGTCTGCCGTGCCCGGCATGCTCGCCCCTCACAAGGTGGGCGGTCGGCGGTACGTCGACGGTGGCGTGCGGTCGATGGCGTCGGCCGACCTCGCCGACCCCGGTCGACACCTGCTCGTGATGGCCCCGATCGCCGGGCCGATGTTCGGTCCTGCCGGTCGGTTCGCCGAGCGGGTGCTCCGCCGCGAGATGCGCGAGTGGCGCGAGCGGAACCCGGCCGGCAGCCTGTGGATCATCCGACCGAACCACGAGATCGCCGAGCTGGCCGGGCGACCCGACCAGCTGTTCGATCCCGACCGTGCCAAGCGCGCCTACGACCTCGCCTACGACCAGGCCGCTGGGATCCTCTCGCGCTGGGGCGACACGTACGGCGACGTCGCCGAGGCACAGCGCGACCCCGAGCGACGCATCGCCTGACGCACCGGCCGACGCTCGATCAGTCCTTCTTCACGCCGCGCCGTCTCGGCGCCGAGAGGAGTTGCAGCGCCTGTTCGCTGGTGGCGACCTCGTGTCCGAGCCCACGGATCGCCGCCGCCGCAGCGAGGACGAGTTCCTCGTTCGTGGGCGTGCCGGCGCCGTGGAAGTCCTCGAGTCCCACTCGCAGGTGACCGCCGCGGCGGATCACGGCCTGGGCGAAGCCGCCGTCGAGGATGTCGCCGCCGATGACGCCGGCCATCCACGGCAGGTCCGATCCGTCGAGCATCGCCACGTACGCATCGAGCGAGGCGACGTTCGGTGGCAGCCCGAACGGGATCGCCCCGCCGAAGTACAGCTGCACCTTCACCCGGCTGGGCAGCGTGCCCTGGGCGAGGTGCTTCAGTGCGACGCGCAGGAAGCCCGGCTCGAACACCGACAGGTGCACCGGCAGGTCGCGCTCGCGGCACCAGGCGAACATGTAGTCGGCGTCGGCGGCAGAGTTGCCGTACAGGTACGGCCCGATCGAGACCACGCCGGGGTCGGCCGACGCCATCGGCAACAGCCCGAGTCCGTGGAGTTCGTCGAGGTGGGCGTAGCGCTCGGCGATCGGGGCGTCGTCGCTCATCCCGCGCACCGTGGGGTGCAGGAGGGCGTCCGGGTGCTTGGCGAGCACGGGCGCCCAGGCCTCGGCGTAGGGCGTGTGGTCGTGGCGTGCCGGGCCGCCGATGTTCGGTTCGTCGTTGTGGTTGTGCACGATCGCCGCACCGCGGTCGAGGCACTCGAGCGCGCACGCGGTGATCTCGGTCGGCGTGCGCGGCACGTGCGGGTTCGCGGTCTTCGGCGTGTTGCCGTTGATCGCGGCTTCGACGATGACGGGGGCTCTGCGGGTCACCCCGTCATGATGCCGAGGCGGGGCCGCGAACGGCGGGATCGATCCGACGCTGGTGGGCCGATGCCGGCCCGCCGGGTGTCAGCTCAGCTGGTAGCGGATCGGCAGGTGCTTGTGGCCGCTCACGAACGTCGACCGGGTGAGCTGCGGTTCGCCGGCGAGCTCGACGTGCTGCAGGCGGGGGAGGAGCGCCCCGAACAGCGACTTCATCTCCATCCGGGCGAGCATCGCGCCGAGGCAGTAGTGGATGCCGAAGCCGAACGCGAGGTGCTTGTTCGGCGTGCGGCCCACGTCGAACGTGAACGGGTCGGCGAACACGTCCTCGTCGCGGTTGGCCGGCCAGTACGACAGCAGCACGTCCTGGCCCGCCTTCACCGTCGTGCCGCGGATGTCGTAGTCGACGGTGGCGGTGCGCATGAAGTGCTTCACCGGTGAGGTCCAGCGGATCATCTCGTCGATGGCCGTCGGCATCAGCGACGGATCGGCCTGCAGTCGGGCGAGCTGATCGGGATTCGAGATCAGGGCGTGCATGCCTCCCGACATCGAGTTCGAGGTGGTGTCGTGGCCGGCGGTCGCCGCGATGATGTAGTAGCCGAGCTGCTCCTTGTGGCCGATCGGGTTGCCTTCGACCATCGCGTTGGCGATCACCGACGCGAGGTCCTCGGTCGGGTGTGCCTGGCGGTCGGCGGTGATGCCGTCGAAGTACGCGACGAACTCGGCGACGGTCTGGATGAGACTCGCCATCGCGTCGTCCTCGCGCTTGAAGTCGGGGTCCTCGGCGCCGAACAGCTCCTGGGTGAGCTGCAGCATGCGCGGGTAGTCGGTCTCGGGGAGGCCGAGGATCGCGAGGATCACGTACAGCGGGTACTGCATCGCGATGTCGCGGGCGAAGTCGACCTCGCCGCCTGCGTCGACCATCTGCTGCACGGAGCGCTGGGCGAGCTCGTCGAGGCGTCCCTGCAGCTTGGCGAGGTTCTTCGGGAGGAACCAGTCGGCGGTGAGGTTGCGGTGCAGCCGGTGCTCGGGGTCGTCCATCTGCACGAGCGACTTCACGAGGTGCCCCTGGAGCGCACGCTGCTCGTCGGCGGCCTTGTGGCCGAGGATCGCCCGCGGGGCGTTCAGGAACTCGGCCGGGTGCAGCTCGACGTCGAGGATGTCGGCGTGCCTGGTGAGGACGTAGAACGGGTTGAAGTCGGGGTGCTCGACCCAGTGGACCGGATCCTCGTGGCGCAGCTTGGTCGTCACCGCGTGGAAGAACGCCTCGTCCTGGAAGGTGACGCCGGTCAGGAAGGCCTGGCCGGCCTGCTCGAGCGTGAGGTCGGCATGGGCGTCGGTACTCGTCATGGCCGAACGGTACCAAGGGGGGTCGTGGCGGGAGCAGGGCCGAAGGTCCGCTTCCTCGGGCGTTCTTCACCGTCGCTGCTCGACGTTCGGTGGTTGTGGCATCACCGGATGTCGATCTCGCCACTGGGACCGAAGTCCCTACCTGCCGGTCGGTAGGCAAGCTAGGCTGCTCATCGATGAGCCTCGTCGACGACTCTCCCGCCGCCTCCGCCGACCTCGATTCCGTGCTGCGTGCCCCACGGGAACGGACGCAGTCGCTCAACGACGTGCGGGCGATCATCCCCGAATCGTGCCACCGCCGCTCCGCCGGCCGTGCCGCGCTGGCGCTCGCTCAGGGGTTCGTCCTCTACGCGTTGCCGATGGTCGGTCTGGTGCTCGTCGACGCATGGTGGGCGGTGCTCGGCCTCTGGCTGCTGGCAGGCTTCGCCATCGCCGGCCTGTTCGTCCTCGGTCACGACGCCTCGCACGGGGCGCTGCTCGACTCGCGCCGCGCCAACCGCATCGTCGCCCAGGTGTGCATGGCGCCGAGCGCGCACGTCGAGGCCGCATGGGATCTCGGCCACAACCGCATCCACCACGGCTACACCACCCGCCAGGGCTTCGACTTCGTATGGCATCCCACCACCCCGGAGGAGTGGGCGACCATGGGATGGCTGCCCCGCCTGCGTCACCGGTTCGAGTGGTCGTTCCTCGGCTCGGGCGCCTACTTCCTGCGCACCGTGTGGTGGCAGAAGATGTGGCGCTTCAACGCACCGGGCAAGCGCCACGACGCGATCGTGCGCGACAAGATCACCCTCGGTTCGTTCCTCGTGCTGGCGATCGCCGGCACCGTGGTGGCCGGGGCGCTCACGGGCGGCGTGGTCGGTGCGTTCTGGCTGCCGGTGAAGTTGCTCGTCGTGCCGTTCCTCCTGTTCATCCACATCATCGGCTGGACCGTGTACGTGCACCACGTCGACCCCGACATCAAGTGGTGGACCCGCAAGGAGTGGACCCAGTTCCACGGCCAGATGGACTCGACCACGATCCTGCGCATGCCGCGGCTGATCAACAAGCTGTGGTTCCACAACATCTTCGTGCACGTCCCGCACCACGTCGACGCCCGTATCCCGTTCCACCAGCTGCCTGCTGCAGCGAAGGCGATCGAAGCCGCGTACCCCCAGACCGTGCGCGACTCCAAGCTGTCGATCGGCAGCTACCTCCGCGCGGCCAAGACCTGCAAGCTCTACGACTTCGACA
>JAPLAA010000133.1 GCA_026393475.1 Actinomycetota bacterium | reverse complement strand
GTCACCGCAAGGGAGCTGCCGTGATGCCGTCGCTGATGTCGCGTGGTGCCGAGGCGGGCGGGTGTCTCGTTGCCGACGCTGATGGAAGATCGTCCGGCGACCTCGCGATTCGTCCAGTGCCTCGGCCGCGATCCTCGGGGGATTTCGTCACTGCACCACCGCTCCCCCGCCTCACCCTCGTCTCACCCCGTGCCACCGCTCGTCGCCGCTGATCCGTCGGCGAGCGAGCCGCAACCGCCGGGCGTTACGGGCGGCGGGCCCAGGAGACCGGCGCGTAGCCGACGCCGACCATCGCCTCGGACTCGGTGCAGATCCACATCGCACCGCTCTCGGGATCGCGGAACAACAGCACGAGCGCCGACAGGTCCATCGCGGTGAGCGGCGGCACCTCGGAGACACCGATGAAGTAGCCCGTCCGCCCGGACGGGGTCTCGCGGTACCGGGCGCCACGCTCGAACCGATGCGCCTCGTACCAGGTGAGCGGCTCCTCGGGCGGCGACTCGATGCGCGGTCGGAACGGGATCACGCGGGCCAGTCCGTCACCCATCACCCACCCCCTCTCATCGCAGCGGTCGCCGTCACACCAACATCATCGGAGGGTCGACGCCCCGACACGAGTGCGGATCGCGCGATTTCTCCTGACGCGGCCGCGCCACGGTCGCAGCATCGAGCGCGACGCGGTTCAACCGGCCTGTGTGAGTCGACCTTCGGTGAGGAACTCCCTGCGGCGGGCCGCGTCGGCGAGGCCGAAGAACCGCCATGCCCAGGCGATCATCGCCGCTCCGGCCAGTTCGAGACCGAGGTTCCACCAGCCGCGCTGGGCGATCGGGAGTGGTGCATCGTCGAAGCCGCCCATGAACGGCCACCAGAACACCTCGGTGGCACTGAACGCACCGTCGAACACCAGGTGCAGCAGCACGCCGATCGGCAACGACAGCAGTCGGCGCCGGATCGGTCGGCGGCCGGCCGTCACGAGCATCACCAACACCATGGCGCCGACCGCACCGGCGAGGCTGTGCAGCACCCGCGCACCACCGAACCAGACGTCGACGACATCGGGCAGCAGCGCACCCGCGATCAGCCAGCGGTAGTCGAATCGCGGGTCGCGGAACACGAAGAAGATCGTGAGCACCGAGGTGGCGACGAACCAGAGGAACACGCGCACGGCCTCCGGGTCAGACGGCGAGCAGGGCGCTCATCGAGCGATCAGACGACGAGCAGCCGCGCACAGTGCGGGCACTCGGGCAGTTCCCCGGCCGGCGTGTGCACGACCTGCTCGTACTCGACCTGCGACAGGTCGACATGGCAGCCGGTGCACGTGTGGCGCTCGAGCTGAGCGATGCCCATACCGCCATGGCGCGCCTTCAACGAGGTGTACAGCGAGGTCTCGGCCTCGCTCAACGCCGCGGACGCGACGCCTCGTTCGGCCATCAGCCCGGCGGCGTCGGCGGCCAGGGACGCCTCGGCCGCGTCGAGCGCCGCTTGGGCGTCGGCCAGCGTGGCGAGCAGTTCGGGCTCGCGCTGGTCGAGCAGCGCCATCGCCTCCTCGGCGTTCGCCTGCTGGTCCATCGCTTCGAGTTCGACGTCGTCGAGGGCGCTGTGCTTCGCCTTGAGCAGGTCGATCTCGTGCATCAACGCCTCGGCCTCACGCGGGGCGATCACGGTCTTGAGCTGGGCCTCGAGGCGGCGCTGCTTGGTGTCGAGTTCGGCGCCGGCGGTCTCGGCCTGCTCGACCGCGGCGTACGCCGCGTCGACGAGGCCCTGGAGCCGGGCACGTTCGGTGGCGAGTTCGGCGTGGGCGACCTTGGCGGCATCGCGGACGGCACGCTCGGGCAGCCGCTTGCGGCGGCCTTCGATCGCATCGAGTCGGCTGTCGACGAGTTGGAGGGCGAGGAGCGCTGGACCGTTCACGGGGTGGTCGGCTTCGGCTGGCGGACGATCACGCCGACGGGGAGATCGGCGCAGGTGAGCACCGCCGTCTTCGGTTCGACCGATGGCAACGGCGCCGTGGGGTCGAGGACGCCCGGCGGAATGGTGGTGCTGTCGGGCAGGAGTTGGATGACCACGGGTGCCACGGTAGTCGTCGTGACCTCCCCTGCGTCCGTGCCGGTGGGAACTTCCGGATCGGGGGCCGGTTCGGCGGCGGCGACCGTGGTGGACGGCGCGGTGGTGATCACCTCGCCGGTCGGCGACAGGGCCCCGCTCACCAGCTTGTAGGCGCACTCCTCGCCGGGCAGGTACAGGCGTGCGGCCTTGCGGACCGGCTCGGGCGGAGCTGCCCAGTCCTCCTGGGCCAGGCCGAACAGCGCCGAGCGGGAGTAGGCACCCCAGATGCGCGCCGGGTAGGTGCCACCCTGCACCGCGTCGACGCCGTCGAGTTCGTAGAACTCGGGCACGTTCTCGGAGGTCATCTGCGTGTAGCCGTCGGGGTCGCCGACCCACACGGCGGTGGCGAGCTGCGGCGTGTAGCCGACGAACCACGAGTTGGTGTTGTCCTGCTGCGTACCTGTCTTGCCGGCGGCGGGGAACGGGAAGTCCGACAGCGCCCGCCGGGCGGTGCCCTGGCGGAGCACGCCCTTCAAGATGTTGGTGGTGGTGAGCGCCGTCGCCTCGTCGAACACCTGCTCGGGCGCTGCCGCATGGGTGTAGAGCCGCTCGCCGGCGGCGTTGTCGACCCACTCGACGTAGTACGGCTCGAGGTGCACACCGTTGTTGGCCAGGGTCTGCGCGCCCGAGGCCATGTCGAGCGGGCTCATCTCGTTCGCGCCGGTCGCGAAGCTCGCGTACGGCTGGATCGGCTCGCGGTCCTCCTCGGGCTGGCCCCGGTAGAGGTAGTTGGAGCGGGCCATCCGGTACGTGGTGTCGACCACTCGGTTGAGGCCGACGATCTGCGACAGACGGGCGTAGGCGCAGTTCAGCGACAGCCAGGTGGCCTGGTCGAGCGTGCCGAGCTGGCCGGCCGCGCCGTCCTCGACGAGGAACGGGTTGTCGGGGTCGCCCGGGTTGGGCAGCAGGCAGCCGCGACGCCCGTCGATGGTGTCGTTCGGCTGGGCGCCCGCCTGGATCGCCGCGGCGAGGATGAACATCTTGATGCTCGAGCCGGTCTGGCGGGGCACGAGCGCCATGTTGATCTCGTTCACGCGGGGTTTGAAGCCGCGACCTCCCACCATCGCTCGGATCGCCCCGGTCTTCGCGTCGAGCGATACGACGGCGGCGTCGATGCCGACCTTGCTGTCGGGCAACGTGGTGCGCGCCTCTTCCGCGTAGCGCTGGAGGTCGGGATTGAGGGTGGTGTAGATGCGCAGCCCACCGCGGTAGAGCAGGTTGGCTCGTGACTGCTCGGTGTCGCCCAGGATGTTCGACCGCTCGAGCAGGTACTCGCGCAGCGCCTCGGTGTAGTACGTCGGCGTGGTGTCGAAGGTGGGCAGCGCCTTCAGCCGCTCCGGCAGCTCCCAGTTCTCGGCGATGGCCTCCTCCTGGTCGGCGGGCAGCATGTCGACCGTGACGAGGCGCTCGATCACCTGACGGAACCGAGCACGCGATCGTTCGGGGCGCCGGATCGGGTCGTAGCCCGACGGCGAGCGGATGAGGCCCGCGAGGAACGCCGCCTCGATCGTGTCGAGCTCGCCGACGTTCTTGCCGAAGTAGACCTCGGCCGCAGCCTGCAAGCCGTAGGCGTTGTTGCCGAAGAAGATCGTGTTGAGGTAGCGCTCGAGGATCTGTTCCTTGCTCATCTCCTTCTCGAGCATGAGCGCGTAGTGCACCTGGAGGAGCTTGTAGCGGCCGTCTCGTTCGAGACCCGCGAGCAGTTCGTTCTTCACCACCTGCTGGGTGATCGTGCTCGCGCCCTGCCGGGGCGCGTCGCTCGCGAAGTTCGACAGCGTGGCCCGCACGAGGCCTCGCACGTTGACGCCCTTGTGGATGAAGAACTCGTTGTCCTCGACCGCCAGGATCGCGTCGACCACGTTCGGCGGCACCTGGTCGAGGCTGACCGGCTGGCTGTTCTCCCGCTCGAACACGGCGATCACGTTGCCTGCCACGTCGTACACGAGGGTGCGCTGCGACAGCGGTTCGAAGTCGGTCGGGATGACGATCGGCACTTCCTCGTGCGCGTTCGCCACGCGCCACAGTCGAGGTGCGGCGGCGATCACCACCGCCGACAGCAGCAGTGCGCCCGCGAGCACGATCGCGACGAGGCGGAGGGTCCAGGCAATGGGGCGCACAGCACGGTTCACGCTAGTGGTGACCCGCCTCCCGGTTCCGTCACCCCCGGGCGGCAGGACCGGCGCCACTAGGGTTCGCAGCCATGACGCAGCTCCGCCCCTTCCGCTTCGGTGTCCAGGCCTCCAACGCAGGCAGTCGCCGCGAGTGGGTCGACCTCGCCCGCCACACCGAGGCGCTCGGCTACTCGGCGCTCACCATGCCCGACCACTTCGACGACCAGTTGGCCCCGGTACCGGCGTTGATGACGGCCGCCGACGTCACGACGACGCTGCGCATCGGCGCGCTCGTGTGGGACAACGACTACAAGCATCCGGTCGTGCTCGCCAAGGAACTCGCCACCATGGACGTGCTGTCGGAGGGCCGCCTCGAGATCGGCATCGGTGCGGGCTGGATGATCGACGACTACACGAAGGCCGGCATGACCTACGACCGGGCCGGCGTGCGCATCGATCGGTTCGTGGAGGGCCTCGCCGTCATCAAGGGGCTGATGGGTCCGGACCCGTTCTCCTTCACCGGCCAGCACTACACGATCACCGAGATGAACGGCACCCCCAAGCCGGTGCAGCGGCCGTGTCCGCCGGTGCTGATCGGCGGCGGCGGCAAGCGCGTGCTCTCGATCGCAGCCCGCGAAGCCGACATCATCGGGATCAATGCGTCGATGCATGCAGGCGTGATCGGTCCGGACGCGATCGCGACGATGACCGCCGAGTCGGTGGACGACAAGGTGGCGATCGTGCGCGAGGCAGCCGGTGACCGGATGGCCGACATCGAGATGAACGTGCGCGTGTTCATGGTGCAGGTGACCGAGAACCGGGAAGGCACGGTGGACTTCCTGGCCAAGGCACTCAGCGTGGAACAGCAGATGATCGAGACGACCCCGTTCGCGCTGGTGGGACCGCCGTCGAAGCTGGTGGAGGATCTGCTCGAGCGCCGTGAGCGCTGGGGCTTCTCCTACATCATCGTCGGCGGTGCCGATGTGGAGGCGTTCGCCCCCGTGGTGGCCGCGCTCGCCGGCACCTGACCGACGAACGGCCGGGTGACCGGGCCTGAACGAACAGGGCCTGAACGAACAGGGCCTGAACGACGAAGGCGGGACCTGTCGGCCCCGCCCAGCGCTCAGATCGCCTTGACCTTCAGGGCTTCGTCGCCCTTGCGACCCTGGCCGATCTCGAACTCGACGGCCTGGCCTTCGTCGAGGGAGCGGTAGCCGCTGCCCTCGATGTTCGAGAAGTGGACGAAGACATCGGGTCCGTCTTCGCGAGAGATGAAGCCATAGCCCTTCTGAGCGTTGAAGAACTTGACGGTGCCGGTGGCCATTGCGCTGAACCTTTGCTTTCTCGGGCACGTGAAGCTGTCCCCGTGAGGCGAGCATATCCGGCCTGATTGGAACAGGCGATCCACGTTTCCACGAGCCGGATCTCGGTGCGGTTCGAGGGACGGACCAGGGCCGGTCGGGTGCGCGAGACCAGGTCAGCGACTGGATCGTGCGAGCGCGAGCGGCACCTCGGCGGCGGCCCGATCGCTCATGTTCGGCTTCCACCGGACGGTGCCGGCGACCTCCAGGTGCGGCAGTCGCGCCATGAGGCGCGGGAGCGCGATCCGGAGCTCGAGTCGGGCCAGCGACGCACCGAGACAGAAGTGTACGCCGTGGCCGAAGGCGAGGTGCGGGTTCGGGTGCCGGTCGAGCACGAGTTCGTCGGGACGATCGAACACGCGCGGGTCGCGATTGGCCGTGAGGATCGCGAGGAAGACCGCGTCGCCGGGCGACATCGACACGCCGCCGAGCTCGACCGGGGACGCGACGACGCGCATCATCGCCTTCGCCGTGCCGTCGTAACGCAACAGTTCCTCGATGGCACGGTCGCGTAGCTCCGGTTCGGCGACGAG
>JAPLAA010000020.1 GCA_026393475.1 Actinomycetota bacterium | reverse complement strand
GAACGCGTCGATCCGTTCGGGATCGAGGAGCGCGGCGCGGGTGGCGTCGTCGAGACCGAGGGTGTCGACCCGCGTGCGCCAGAGCTCGTGGAAGCGAGGTGCGGGCCGGTAGTCGCCGAGTCGCTGGATCACCGCTGCGGCGGTCAGGAGTGCGTTTTTCGCCTTGAACGGGGTGGAGCCGTGCCCGGGTGTGCCGCGCACGCGGAGCCGTCGCCAGGCGACGCCCTTCTCCCCCACGTTGATGCCGATCCACGGCTGTTCCTTCGGGCCGGAGTGCAGCCCGCCGTTCTCGGTGAGGACGTAGTCGGCGTACACGGCGTCGCGCTCGTGGTCGGCCATCCACTGCATGCCGTGGGCGCTGCCCGACTCCTCGTCGGCCACCGCGACGTACAACAGGTCGCCGCGCGGGCGGAAGCCGGTGCGGGCGAGATGACGGAAGGCGACCGCCATCGACGAGGTGAGGTTGAGCATGTCGACCGCGCCGCGGCCCCACACCTCGCCGTCCACCAGTTCGCCGCCGAACGGGTCGCGGGTCCACCCCTCGCGGTTGACGGGCACGACGTCGGTGTGGCCCATGAGGCACAGGCTCGGCGCGGTGGGATCGGTGCCCTCGAAACGGGCGACCAGGGTGGTGCGCCCCGGCGTTGGTTCGAACGTCTGGACGTCGAAGCCGGTCGTGCCGAGGAACTGCTGCAGCACGTCGCTGTTGCGCACCTCCTGACCCGACTCGGCCGTGCCGTCGTTCACGCAGGCGTTGCGGATCATGGCCTGCAGCAGATCGACCGTTTCCGCCGTCAGCCCGTCGAGCGCACGTTCGTCGTTCATGCCCCGAGTCTCCCAGAACCGGATCAGGCGCCGAGCCGAGCCGCCCGCAGCGCCGAGCGGCGCACCTTGCCGGCGTCGTCGCGCAGCGCCTCGGCCACGAACTCGAACGAGCGGGGGATCTTGTAGACCACGAGGCGCTCGGCGAGGAACTCGCGCAGCTCGGCCTCGGTGACGTCGCTCACGTCGGCCTCGACGATCGCGTGCACCGTGTTGCCCTTGTCCTCGTCGGGCAGGCCGATGACGGCGACCGAGCGCACGGCCGGGTGTTCCTGGATCGCGAACTCCACCTCGGCCGGGTAGATGTTCGCCCCGCCCGACAGGATCATGTCGGCCGCTCGGTCGCCGAGGTACAGGTAGCCGTCCTCGTCGACCCAGCCCATGTCGCCGAGCGACTCCCAGCCGCCGTCACGTGTGCGCGGCTCGGCGCCGACGTAGCGATACGTGGGGGTGTCGCGCAGGTTGCGCAGCCACACCTCGCCCATCTCCCGCGGCGGCAGTTCGTTGCCGTCGGCGTCGGTGATCTGCACGCTGCCCGGTACCGGCCGACCGACCGAGCCGCGATGGGCCAGCCATTCGATGCCGCTGATGACGGTCGCCGTCTGTCCTTCGGTGCCGCCGTAGAGCTCGACGATCCGCTCGGGTCCGAGCCAGTCGATCCACGCCTGCTTCAGCCATTCGGGACAGGGCTCGGCGAGGTGCCACAGGAACTTGAGGCTGCTGAGGTCGTAGCCGAGACGGACGTCGTCGGGGAGGCGCCAGATGCGCTTCATCATCGTCGGCACCATGTAGACGACCTCGCCGCGGTGCTGTTCGATCGCGGCGAGCGTGGCCTCCGGGTCGAAGCGCGGGAGCACGGCCACGCCGTTGCCGTGCAGCAGACCCTGCACCGACCAGATCAGCGGACCGTTGTGGTAGAGCGGTCCGGGCATGATCATCGGGCCCGTCGCCCCCAGGAGGATCGTCGACGGCACCTCGGGATCGAACGCGGCGGGGTCGCCCGACACGATGAGCTTCGGCCGTCCGGTGGAGCCACCCGAGGTGGGCGCCTTCCACTCCTTCGAGATCAGCTCGTCGAGCACCGCGTCGGACGGACGCGCCGGGGCCCGGTACCCGATGGGCAGGCACACCCGACCCGCCAGCGACCCCTCGGGCACGCCGAGCACGGCGCTCGGGTTCGCGAGCTCGACGATCGCGTCGATCTCGCGCTGGGGCAGGCGTGCCGACACCGGCTGCGGGGTGGCACCGAGGCGCCACGCTGCGGCGAACGCCACGAACCAGTCGACGGAGTTCGGCAGCGCGATCGTGACCATGTCGCCCTCGCCGACGCCCCGCTCGCGGAGGTCGTACGCGAGGTCGTCGATCAGCTCGGCGAGTTCGGCATAGGTGACCGATTCCTCGCCGCACGTGACGGCCGGGCGGTCACCCTGCGACTCGGCGAGCTCGCGCAGACGCCGGCTGTAGGAGACGACGGCCACGTCAGCCTGCCTGCAGGAACTCGACCCAGTTGCCGTCGGGATCCTCGACGATCGAGATGCTGATGCCGGCGCGGATCTCGCGGGCGGGCACCACGACCTTGGCGCCGGCGGCCGCGCACGCGTCGGTGATCTCAGCGAGGTTCGACACCGAGATCGTCCAGTAGCGGTAGCCGTACGCGCCCGGGATGCCACCGGGGGGCGCCGCAGCGGGCGGCTCGTTGCTGGGGTGGACGAGCTTGATGAGGCTGGTGCCGCACATCAGGCGGTACATCGTGCCGCCGCCCCCGGGCATCGGGTTCGAGCCGGCGTCGACGAACCCGAGCGTGTCGCGGTAGAACGCGAGCGACCGCTCCGCGTCGCGGATCACGATGCCGAGATCGATCGAGTCCTTGGTGAGCTGCACGCCCATGAGATCCCCCTGAGATCGTGGCGACGCACCCCACGTCGCCGCTGCGCACCCTAGGAGACGCGGCGTGCGGCATCTCAGACGGCGGGCTCCTGTTGGGTGATGCAGTGGATGCCGCCACCGCAGGCGAAGATCGAGCGGGCGTCGTGCAGGACGATCTCGCGGCCCGGGTAGGCGTCGGCCATGATCCGGGCGACGACCTCGTCGTTCGGGTCGTCGAACGAGCACAGGATCACCGCACCGTTGCACACGTAGTGGTTGATGTAGCTCCAGTCGACCAGCTCGCCGTCGTCGTGGGTCGTCTGCGGCGCGGGCACCTCGATCACCTCGAGCGATCGGCCGCGGGCGTCGGTCGCCCGGCGGAGCACATCGAGGTTGGCCTGGGTGACGGCGAAGTCGGGGTGGTCGGGGTCGTGCTGCACGTGCACCAACACGGCGCCCGGGCGCGGGAACGCGGCGAGGATGTCGACGTGGCCGCGGGTGCCGAAGCGGTCGTAGTCCTTGGTGAGCCCCCGAGGCAGCCACAGCACGCGTTCCACGCCGAGGTACGAGCGGAGTTCGGTCTCGACGCCCTCGGCGTTCATCGTCGGGTTGCGGCCGGGATCGAGCTGCACGGTCTCGGTGATCATCACCGTGCCCTCGCCGTCGACGTGGATGCCGCCGCCTTCGTTCACCATCGTCGAGCTGAACAGCTCGGCGCCGGCGAGGCCGGCGATGTACGCGCCGACGTGCTGCTCGTCGTCCCAGCGCGAGAAGCCCTGGTCGCCCCAGGCGTTGAACCGCCAGTGCGTGGCACCGAGGCGACCGTCGGGTTGCACCAGGAACGTGGGCCCGCTGTCGCGCACCCAGGCATCGTCGATGTGGGTCTCGTGCAGTTCGACCGAGTCGTGCACCATCGTCCGGGCGATCTCGAGGTCGCCGACGTTGCACACCATCGACACGGGCTCGAACGCAGCGATCGTGTTCGCAACCGACGCCCACACGCCACGCAGGCGGGCCAGCTCGTCGTCACCGTGCTCCGCGAAGCACTCGTTGACGGGCGGGAACTCCATCCACGTGCGGGCGTGCGGCACCCACTCCGGGGGCATGCCGAAGCCGGCGAGACGGGGTGTGGTCATGACGATCTCTCCTGAATGTTTCGATCGGGGATTCGATCAGAGGAAGTACAGGCGGCTGAGCGACACCGAATCGGCGGGGTCGGTGTAGACCACGTTGCCCTCGAAGGTGACCGAGCCGGTACGAGCGTCGACGTCGACGGCGCCGAGGGTGGCGTTGTGCACGAGATCGGCCGGGCCGATGCCGCGCGTGCCACGGACCGCGACGCGTCTGCGGCGGGTGGTCATGTGGTCGTCGCCGGCGTCGACGGCCGCTTGGCTGACGAACGCCACCGACAGGTCGGCCGCGGTCGCGCCGAACGACCCGAACTGCGGGCCGAGCACCAGCGGCTCGCACGAGTCGGTCGTGGCGTTCGGGTCGCCGGTGACGCCGTACGCCGGGAACCCGGCCTTGAGCACCAACTGCGGCTTGGCGCCGAAGTGGTCGGGGCGCCAGAGGACGATGTCGGCCAGCTTGCCGACCTCGATCGAACCGATCTCGTGCGACAGCCCGTGGGCGATCGCCGGGTTGATCGTGAGCTTGGCGATGTAGCGCCGCACACGGTCGTTGTCGTGGCGGGTGGGGCCGCCGTCGAGGTCCTGCTTCATCTTCGCTGCGAGCTGGAACGTGCGCCGTACGGTCTCGCCCGCCCGACCCATGCCCTGCGCGTCGGAGGAGGTGATGCCGATCACGCCCAGGTCGTGGAGCACGCCCTCGGCGCCCATCGTGCCGTTGCGGATGCGGTCGTTCACCATCTCGCCGTCGCTGTGCGAGTGGTGGTTCAACCCGTGGCAGGCGAAAATCATCTCGTAGTGCTCGTCGAGCGCATCGCGCCCGAACGGCAGCGTGGGATTGGTGGACGACCCGATCACGTTGGGCACACCCGCGAGCTTCAACACGTTGGGCACGTGCCCGCCGCCGCAGCCCTCGATGTGGAAGGCGTGGATGGTGCGGCCCTCGAGCACGCGCAGCGTGTCCTCGACCGACAGGCATTCGTTCAGCCCGTCGGTGTGCAGCGCCACCTGCACGTCGTGGTCCTCGGCGACGCGCAGCGCGGTGTCGAGCGCCCGCGTGTGCGCACCCATGTCCTCGTGCACCTTGAACCCGCACGCACCGCCCTCGACGAGCGCTTCGACCAGCGGCGCCGGATCGGAGGACGACCCACGACCGAGGAAGCCGATGTTCACCGGCCACTGGTCGAACGAGTTGAACGCGTGGCGCAGCGCCCACGGCGAGTTGACGCCGACACCCCACACCGGCCCGAACTCCTGACCGATGATCGTGGTGACCCCGGAGGCCAGCGACGCCTCCATGATGCGCGGCGACAGCAGATGCACGTGGGTGTCGATCGCGCCTGCCGTGGCGATCATGCCCTCGCCGGAGACGATCGAGGTGCCGGTGCCCACCACCACGTCGACGTCGTCGAGCATGTCGGGGTTCCCGGCCCGGCCGATGCCGCAGATGCGACCGGCACGGATGCCGATCGACGCCTTGCCGATGCGGTGCATCGCATCGATGATCACCACGTTGGAGATGACGAGGTCGCAGGTCTCACGGACGGCGGCGGCCTTGAGCAGCAACCCGTCGCGGGCGGTCTTGCCGAACCCGGCGAGGAACTCGTCGCCGCGGCGTTGCGCGTCGTACTCGATCTGCACCACGAGCCGGGTGTCGCCGAGGCGCACCCGGTCGCCGACCGTGGGCCCGTGGATCGCGGCGTAGTCGTTCGGCAGGATCTCGTCGGGGTGCTCGTGACCGTGCGGGGCGCGGCCGCCGTCGTACTCGTCGTGGCTGTGCTCGATCCCGCCGTGGGAGTGCCGGTGCGGGTGGGGATGCGGGTGCGAGTGAGGGTGGGTGTGATCGCCGCTCATGAGCCGAGGTACCCCTGTGCTGCCGCCCGAGCGAGGGCGGACTCCTTCGCTCCCGGTGCGTCGAGCGGACCGTCGACGAGGCCGGCGAACCCGATCGCGACGCGTGCGCCGCCGACGGGCACGAGTGGAGCGCTGACGGCCATCCCCGGATCGAACCGCAACGTCGAACCGGCCGGGATCGCGAGCCGCATCCCGTAGGCGGCGGCACGATCGAAGTCGAGTCGAGGGTTCACCTCGAAGAAGTGGAAGTGCGAGGTGATGCTCACCGGCACGTCGGAGGTGTTCGTGACCACCAGCCGCACCAGGCCGGCCGGTTCGACGGCCTCGCGCGCTGCGGTCATCACCGCGCCGGGGGCGTCGTCGCCGAGGCCCACGGCGTCGGCGCCGAACGGGTTGCGCACCACGACCATGCGGGTGCCGTCGTCGAAGCTCGCCTCGACCTTGACCTCGGTCACGATGTCGACCACGCCGGGCAGGACGTCGTCGACGGACAGCACCGCCGCGCCGGCGGCGGCGGCCTGGACGAGGCGGGCGCCGTCGCGGGCCGCCTCGCAGACCGTGTCGGCGATGAGCGCGGTGGCCTCGGGGACGTTGAGCCGCAGCCCACGCGACCGGCGGGCACGAGCGAGCTCGGCCGCCGTGAAGATGAGCAACCGATCACGATCGGTCGGGGTGAGACGCATGGGTGCACGCTAATTCGGCGACGACGGCCGGGGCGCGCCCTGTCACACCCCGTCCCTACCGTGCGCGTCATGACCACCTGGATCCACCCGGCGCCCGAGGTCGAACGTGTCCAGCTCGACGCCCGTTCGTGGGTCGACGTCGTGCGTGGCCTCGTCGTCGACGCCGACCGCGCCCATCACGACCTCCTCGCCGGCGCTCGGTGGCGCCAGGGGTCGTCGTTCCGGTACGAGCGATGGGTCGACGACACCCGCCTCAGCGCCAACCAGACCGGCGAGCGCCGACATCCGGCACTCGCCGCGGTCGAGACGTGGCTCGTCCGCCGCTACCGCGTGCGATTCAGCGGCGTCGTCCTCACCCAGTACCGCCACGAGCGTGAGGCGCTCGGGTTCCACCGCGACACGGGGATGACCTGGCTCGACGACACCGTCGTCGCCGTCCTCAGCCTCGGCGCGCAGCGGCCGTGGTACCTGCGCCCCGACACGGGGCGCCAGCGCTTCACCGAGGACGACGATCTGCGCGACGTGATCGACGTGTCACCGGCGGGCGGCGACCTGCTGGTGATGGGCGGGGCGTGCCAGAAGGAGTGGCTGCACGCGGTTCCGCCCGTCGCGGAAGCGGTCGGGTGTCGCATCAGCGCCCAGTGGCGTTGGACGTCGCGGCGCGGCGAGCCCGATCAGTCGCTGCGGCACCGCGACGCCTGGCGGTTCAGCCGCTGAGCGCCGGCACCGGGGGCTCGTCGTTGCCGTGCGGGAACACGAGCTGGGCGGTCATGCCGTGGGTGACGTCGGCGAACACCTTCGACAGCGAGACGATGAGGTCGTCGAGCGACACGAGGCCCACCACCTGATCTCCGTCCACCACGGGCATGCGGCGGACGGCGTGATGGTGGAACGCGGCGATGGCGTCGCGGATGTCGGCGTGCCGATCGACGGCCATCACGTTGGTCGACATCACCGAGTCGATGCGCACATCGGTCGCCACACCGTGGGCGAGCACCCGACACACCAGGTCGCGGTCGGTGACGATGCCGACGAGGCGGTCGGCGTCGACGACGACGAGGCACCCCACGCCCACCCGGGACATGAGGGTCGCCGCCTGTGCGACGGTCGCGTCCGGGGCGACGGTCACCGCCGGACGGGCGGAGAGATCGGCGACCTTCATGCCGTCACCTCCCGTGCGAGTTCCTTGATCTGGCAGTCGCTGCCGGGGAAGATCAGCGATTCGTGGCCGGTGTCGTCCCAACGCACCAGGAACGGGGCGGTGCCGCCGGCGCCGCGGGCCTCCAACACCTCGCCCGTGCGGTCCGGTTCACCCACGTGGTGGCCGGTGATGATCAGCAGAGAACCTGGTCGTGCGTGCATCGTGTGCTCCTTCCGACTCTCGTCACCCCCAGTGATCGCACGACCGGACCCGTCTGACGAGGGGCGAAGGACCCGAAACGGGCCAGTCGGACTCCTTGCCTCGGGCGGACGGGGACGGACGGTCGTTCGTCAGCTGCCGGGGCTGGCTGCGAGGAGGAATGTGACATGCAGGCGACGTTCGCTGCCGGGACCACGCTCAACGTGGTGTTCCGTGAACCGAACATGCACCACAAGGTGCGCGCGACCGTGGCGGGGGCCACCGATGCCGCCCTGTTGCTCGACCTCGGCGCCGGCGCCCGTCCCGTGCGCGGCGCCGATGTGAGCCTGGTCGTGGGCAGTCGGATCTTCGAGACGGTGGTCAACCACGTCGATGAACGCTGGACCACGGTCCGACGGCCCGATCAACTGCACGTCGACGATCAGCGTCGCACCCTGCGGTCAGCCACCAAGCTCCTCGTGACGTGGCGGCTGCTCGGCGAACCCGGCGCCGCCATGGAGGCCGCCTACGTGGTCGACCTGTCGGCACGCGGGGCCCGCGTGCTGGCCGAGGAACGGCCCGGTCGCGTGGCGGGAGCGGAAGTGAACGTCGATGTCGGACGGCATCACCTCTCGGGGTGGATCCGCCGTGTCGAATCCCATGAACACGGGCAGCTCAGCTACTACGGCATCGAGTTCGCAGAGCTGTCGAAGGAACTCCAGACCTACATCTTCCGCACCCTCGGCAAGGTGCGCATCGGCGAGCACGACTGGGCCTGACGCCCGGAATTCGTTCTCACCAGCGGTGCTACTGTCACCCGCTGAGCAGCTCGGCGGAGCTGACGGACGGGGAGGCAGAACGATGCGCAGGTCCATCTCTCGGGGACGGGGTGCCCGCTCGACGGCGGTGACGTTGGCGGTCGCCGCCTCGCTGGCATCGATCCTGCCGGCGCAGGTCGCGGGCGCAGGTGACGACGACCGCCGAGCACCGTCGCCCGGCACACCCGGTATCGGCGATCCGTACTTCCCGCTCGACGGCAACGGCGGGTACGACGTTCGCGAGTACCGACTGGCCATCACCTACGACCCCGCCACCGATGTGCTGAGCGGGGTCGCGACGATCGACGCGAAGGCGACCCAGGCACTGTCGGCGTTCAACCTCGACCTCGTCGGCCTCACGGTCCGCGACGTGCAGGTGAACGAGCGGCGGGCCACGTTCAGCCGGGCGGGTGGCGAGCTCACCGTGGTGCCGTCGCGCAGCATCGCCAAGGACGCGTCGTTCACCACCGTCGTGCGCTACGACGGCATCCCGCAACCGGTGATCGACGAGCTCGGCATCTCCGGGTTCCTCGCCACCGACGACGGCGCGCTCGTCGTCGGCCAGCCCGACGTCGCAGCCACCTGGTTCCCGGCGAACGACCATCCGGCCGACGCGGCGTCGTTCCGCTTCGACATCACGGTGCCGGCAGGGACCGAGGCGATCGCGAACGGCGAGCTCACCGGCCAACGCACCCGGCAGGGGTGGACCACGTGGTCGTGGAGCGCGAAGGAGCCGATGGCGCCCTACCTCGCGACCGCGACGATCGGTCAGTTCGACATCCGCTCGTACCGTGCGGGCGGCATCCGCTACTGGGACGCGGTCGACCCCGATCTCTACATCAACCCCTTCAGCCCGCGGAGCGGCACCCAGGTGGCGTACTCGGGTGACGCGCAGGCGTCGAGCCCGTCGTTCAAGCGGCTCACCCGCACGATCAGCGTGCCGGCCGATGGCGGGGCGCTGTCGTTCTGGGCGCTGGCGGCGACCGAGCCCGACTGGGACTTCCTGTTCGTGGAGGCGACCGGCGCCGACGGCTTGCCGACGACCCTGCTGGCTCCCGGCGTGACCAGCCAGAGCACCGGGGCATCGTGCCCCGACTGGCTCGCGGTGCACCCGTCGCTCGGCGCCTATCAGACCGATGCCGGTGACGGTACCTGCCTGCCCACGGGCACGACCGGAGCGTGGCACGCGTCGAGCGGCGTCGCGACCGAGTGGACCCAGTGGGTGGTCGACCTGGCCGCATACGCGGGCAACGACGTGACGGTGTCGATCTCGTACGCGAGCGACCCGTCGGTGCAGTTGCCCGGCGTCGCGATCGACGACATCGACGTGCCCGGCACGGTCGGCGACACGGGCTTCGAGGCCGACGGCGACACGATGGACGGCTGGACCGTCCCGGGCGCGCCGGATGGCAGCGATCCGAACGGGGCCGACTGGGCGGCGGTCGGGCAGGCCGGCCTGCCGCGATCGACGGGACAGATCATCGACGAGGCGTTCGCCCGCCAGCCCGAGATCGTGTCGTTCCTCGCCGGGTTCTTCGGCGAGTACCCGTTCCGCACCGCCGGGGGCATCGTCGACGACTTCGACGGTCTCGGCTTCGCGCTCGAGAACCAGACCCGCCCGATCTACAGCAAGGACTTCTTCGGCGAGCCCGTCGGGGCGGCGAGCGTGATCGTCCACGAATACACGCACCAGTGGTTCGGCGACGACGTGCGACTCGCCCGGTGGCAGGACATCTGGCTCAACGAGGGCTTCGCCACCTATGGCGAGTGGCTGTGGGCCGAACGCGAGGGCCAGTTCACGCCGCAGGATGCGTACGACTTCTACGCAGGCGTGCCCGGTGACGACCCGTTCTGGTCGGTGGTCATCGGCGATCCCGGTCCCGGCTCGCTGTTCGACGGCGCGGTCTACAACCGTGGTGGCCTCACCCTGCACGCACTCCGCACCGAGGTGGGCGACGCGGCGTTCTTCCGGATCGTGCGCACCTGGGCCGACCGGCGCTCGGGCGAAGCGGTGACCACCGCGCAGTTCATCGACCTGGCCGAGCGCATCTCGGGCCGCCAACTCGACGCGCTGTTCGACACCTGGCTGTACACGGACACCAAGCCGGCCTTCTGAGTTGCGGCTGAGGCCGGCCGGTGCCCGGCTCGCGACGCGCGATCAGTTGACGTTGCGGTCGCGGCCTTCCCAGTAGGGGGCGCGCAGCTCGCGCTTGAGGACCTTCATCGCTCCCGACAGGGGCAACGGTTCGTCGCGGAACGACACACTCTTGGGCACCTTGTAGCCCGCGATCCACTCGCGGCTGTGGGTGATCAGTTCCGCCTCGGTGACGTCGATGCCCTCGCGGCGCACGACGATCGCGTGAACGGCCTCGCCCCACTGCTCGCTCGGGATGCCGATCACCGCGACCTGCAGCACCGCCGGGTGGCTGGCGAGCGCGTTCTCGACCTCGCTCGAGTACACGTTCTCGCCGCCGGTGACGATCATGTCCTTCACCCGGTCGACCAGGTAGAGGTAGCCCTGCTCGTCGAGGTAGCCGGCGTCGCCGGCGTGGTACCACCCGCCGCGGAACACCTCGGCGGTGGCCTCCGGCTTGTTCCAGTACTCGATCATGAAGTTGCCCGATCGAGCGCAGACCTCACCGGCCTCGCCGGCCGGGAGCTCGTTGCCCTCGTCGTCCTGGATCGAGATCACCACACCCGGCAACGGCATGCCGGCGGAGCGGAGGAACTGGCCGCCGCTGCGGTGCTCGTCGGGACCGAGGAACGTGAGCACGCTCGAGCTCTCGGTCATGCCGTAGCCCTGCCAGATGTTCATCTCCGGGTAGAGCGCCAGCATCTTCTCGAGCAGCGCCTGCGGCATCGGCGATGCGCCGTAGACGAGGTCGGCGAACGAGCCGAGCCGCTCCGGCCGGAAGTCGGGATGGGCCATCGTCATGCCGATCATCGTCGGCACCATCACCGTGGTGGACGGCTGATACGTCTCGACCGCGGCCATCACCGCGGCGGGGTCGAACATCGGCACGATCACCGTGTGTGCGCCCTGCGCCGGACCGCCGAGCACGCCGAACATCGACGCAGCGTGGAACATCGGCGTCTGGATCAGGTTGACCACCGATGCGTCGAACTGGAGCCGCATCATCACGTGGTAGGCGTTGAGGATCTCGGCGCGCTGGTCGAGCAGCACGCCCTTGGGCAGACCCGTGGTGCCGCCGGTGTACATCAGCACGACCGGGTCGGTCTCCTCGCCCTCGTCGGGGATGACGGACGCGCCGCTGAGCAGCTCGGCCCAGGTGATCGTGTGCGGGACGTCGCCCGGCCCGATCAGCACGACGTGCTCGAGGCCGGCATCGGCCTTCACGGCGTCGATGAGCGGCGCGAAGATCGCATCGACGAAGCAGACCTTCGTGCCCGAGTCGCGCAGTACGTAGGCGAGCTCCTTGGGCGCGAAGCGCAGGTTGAGCGGGTTCACCACACCGCCGCCGAGGAACGCGGCGTGGTACAGCTGCAGGTACTCGGGCGAGTTGAGCGTCATGACCGCGAACCGGTCGCCGCGCCCGACGCCCAGCCGCTGCAGGCCGCCGATGAGGCGACCGACGGCGTCGAGGTGCTCGGCGTAGGTGGTGGATGCGCCGGTCGCGGCGTTGGTCGCGATCGGACGATCGGCGTGACGCGAGACGGCGGGAAGCAGCAGGCGGTGGTAGATCAGCTCTTTCATCGGGCCGAACCCTACGCGGCGTCGACGGTCCCTTCGGACAGACCCCGGACCGCCGCGTCGACGGTGTCGAGGTACACCGGCCAGACGGCCGCCGTCCACGCCGGATCGTCGGCGGCGTAGGCGGCTCGGAGCAGCGATCGGGCCTGATCGGCCTCGGCAGATCGGCGATCGCCCACCATGTGCCACCAGGTCTCGGCCCGGAGCGCCAGCAACGCCCGGGCCGGATCGCTGACGCCACACTCCATCGACACGGCCGTCACCTCGACGGCCGGCGCGAGACCGGCCAACGCCGGCAGCCATTCGCCGACCACGCCGGCGAGCACGCTGCGATCGTCGCCGCGGACCCGGAGATCGGGCCACCACGAACGGGCACGCGTCGTCGCATCGTCGGTCCCGTCGCCACCGCTGCTGCAACGCTCGATCGCTCCCCGCTCGCCGAGGCCCGTCCGGACGTCGATCACCGCGGCGCGCCGGAGCCCGGACCATCGCGCTGCGATCCAGTCGACCAACCAACGGTGGGACCACGAGGGGCCGACGCCGCCGTAGAACAGGCCGCGTGGATGGTCGTACTGGCCTCGGGTGATCAACGACTGGAACTCGAGCGGTCCGAGCTCGGCGAGCGCGCCGTACAGCGTCGCGACGGCGTGGGCCTCGGAGGCGACGTCCCAACGCTGCGGGACGATGCTGTCGGCGTAGGCGTCGTATGCGGGATGAGCCGGCGGCGGGCCGATCCGGTCGATGAAGTTGCGGTTCAGGTCGACGTTGTCGGCATCGGCCTCCCGGGTCCACGACGCACCGAAGGGTTCGAACGCGTGGACGAATGCGAGGCACACGCCCGCTGCCTCGAGCCCCGATGCCAAACCGGCAACACGGAGGTGCTGGCGTTGGAGCCGCGAGCCCTCGATGTACTCCGCACCGTGCGTGCCGCTCACGACGACGACGAGCGACGTCGCGTCGACGGGTCCGACCTCGGCGACGTCGAGGAACAGGTCTTCGTCGCACCGACCGCGGAGCGGGTGTTGCCACGACCGGACCAGACCGCCGGCCGCGTCGGCCGCAGCCAGGAAGTCGGCGCGCGCCTCGATGAAGGTCTCGTCAGACGGCTGCGGCACGCTGATGATGGTCCGGCTCGACAGGCGGGGTGCCGACGACCTGGCCCGGTCGTCCGTCACCGGTCACTCGTAGACCAGGCATCCGTCGTCGAGGTCGGCGGCAGGGAGCTCGTCCTTCTCCGTCCAGTAGTCCTGCGTGTGCTGCCATTCGGGCGTGTCACCGCGCTTGGGCAACAGATGCATGCTGCGCATGAGGTAGTTCGGGTTGAAGTTGTCCGGGTCGATCCACGACGAGATCGGCATGTCCGCGTCCTCGGCTCGCAGCCGCGGTGTGACCCGCTGCACCCCGAGCTCGTCCATGTGGTGGAGGAGTCGACAGGTGAAGTCGCTGATCAGGTCGGCCCGCAGCGTCCAGCTGGCACGGAAGTAGCCGAAGACCCAGAGCATGTTGGGCACACCGGTGAACATCATCCCGCGGTAGGTGACGGTGTCGTGGAAGTCGACGGGCGCGCCATCGATGGAGAAGGGGATGCCGCCGAGCACGCTGAGGTGGAACCCGGTCGCGGTGATCACCAGATCGGCGCTGAGCTCCTGGCCGCTCTTCAGCCGGACACCGGTCTCGGTGAAGGTCTCGATCTCGTCGGTGACCATCGTGGCCTTGCCGTCCTTGATGCCCTCGAACAGATCACCGTCGGGCACGAACGCGAGGCGCTGCTGCCACGGGCGGTACTTCGGGGTGAAGTGCGTGTCGACGTCGTAGCCCTCCGGCAGGAAGGTCTTGATGTTGTTGAGCAGCTCCGTCTTCAGGAACTCCGGTTCGTCGCGGGCGAGCTGGGTGACGGCCTGCTGGTCGTGGAGGAGCTTGCGCCGGACGATCTCGTGGATCCAGGTCTCGTCGATCTCGAGCTCGCGCAGCGTGTCGGCGAGTTCGTTCGCGTTGCGGCCCGTCCAGAAGTAGGTGGGTGAGCGTTGCAGCACGGTGATGTGCTTCGCGGCGCCGGCCATGGCCGGCACGATCGTGGCGGTGGTCGCGCCCGAGCCGATGACGAGGATCTCCTTGCCGGTGTAGTCGAGGTCCTCCGGCCACGTCTGCGGATGGACGATCTGCCCGCGGTAGGTGTCCATCCCCGGCCACTCGGGCGTGTAGCCCTGCTCGAACTTGTAGTACCCCTGGCACATCCACAGGAAGTTCGCGGTGAACGTGTGCGCCCGGCCGGTCTCGGTGTCGGTGGCCGTGATCGTCCAGCGGTTGTCGGTGTTCGACCAGTTCGCCGAGCCGACCTCGTGGTGGTAGCGGATGTGGCGACCGAGGTCGTTGTCGTCGATGACCTCGCCCATGTACTTGAGGATCTCGTCGGCCGTCGCGATCGGCGCGCCGGTCCACGGCTTGAAGCGGTAGCCGAAGGTGTAGAGGTCGCTGTCGGATCGGATGCCCGGGTACTTGTGCCAGTGCCAGGTGCCACCGAAGCCGTCGAACTTGTCGAGCACGACGAAGCTGCGCTCGGGGCACTGCTGCTGGAGGTGGTAGGCCGCCCCGACCCCGGAGATGCCGGCCCCCACGATGAGCACGTCGAAGTGCTCGGTTCCCCCGGTGTTCGCCACCTCGTCGAGCGTCGCCGTCGCGCTCATGTGTCCCCTCCCCTGGTCGTCACCGACGCGGGCTCCCCGGCCCACGTCAGTCGTTCGACTGATCATGCCCGGGGCACATCGGATCGCGCCAGGGACCTTCGGCACACCCCGGTGCGCCACAATGAACCCATGGGCCACGATCACGATCACGATCACGATCACGATGATCACGACCACGATGATCACGACCACGACCACTCGGACCTCACCCCGATCACTGCCCGGGTGCGTGCGCTCGAGTCGATCCTGATCGACAAGGGCTACGTCGATCCGGCGGCGCTCGACGAGATCATCGACACCTACCAGCACGACGTCGGCCCGAGGAACGGTGCCCGCGTGGTGGCCCGTGCGTGGACCGACCCCGCATACCTCGAACGCCTGCTGGCCGACGCGACCGCTGCGATCGCGGAGCTCGGGTACGGCGGGCGTCAGGGCGAGCACATGGTCGTCGTCGAGAACACCGACACCACCCACCACGTGGTCGTGTGCACGCTGTGCTCGTGCTACCCGTGGCCGGTGCTCGGGTTGCCGCCCGCCTGGTACAAGTCGCCGGCCTATCGGTCGCGCGTGGTGATCGATCCGCGCGGGGTGCTCGCCGAGTTCGGAACCGTGCTCGACCCGGAGGTCGAGGTGCGGGTGTGGGACTCGACCGCCGAGCTCCGCTACCTCGTGATCCCCCGCCGCCCGGCGGGCACCGAGGACTGGACCGAGGAGCAACTCGCCGACCTCGTGACGCGCAACTCGATGATCGGCACCGAGGTGCTCGCACCCGTCGCGGCGCCGACCGTCGGCATCCGCGATCACGCCGATGGCGGCGGCGGCGCCTCGTGAACGGTCCGCAGGATCTCGGCGGCCAGATGGGGTTCGGCCCCGTGGCACCCGAGCCCGAGACGGACGAGCCGATCTTCCACGAACCGTGGGAGGCGCGAGCGCTGGCGCTCACCCTCACCGCAGGCGCCCTCGGCCACTGGAACATCGATGTCAGCCGCCACGCCCGGGAGTCGCTGCCGCCAGCCGTGTACTACGGCTCGTCCTACTACGAGATCTGGACGCGCGGCCTGGAGCGGCTGCTCGTCGACGCCGGGCTCGTGGGCGATGACGAACTCGCGTCCGGTTCGGCCCTGCACCCTGCCGCAGCGACCGCTCGGCCACCCCTCGCCGCCGCTCAGGTGAGGCCGTCCCTGGCGGCCGGTTCCCCGTACACCCGACCGACCTCGACCCCGCCCCGGTTCGGTGCGGGCCAACGGGTGCGGACGATCAACGATCACCCGACCGGCCACACCCGACTCCCCCGCTACGCCCGTGGCGTGGAGGGCACCGTCGAGCGGGTGCACGGTTGCTTCGTGTTTCCCGACACGAATGCCGGCGGCGACCCCGATCCGCAGTGGTGCTATACCGTCACGTTCGCCGCGTCCGACCTCTGGGGCCGGAGCGCGGATCCCCGCTCCACGGTGAGCATCGACGCGTTCGAGCCCTACCTGGTTCCGGCATCGTGAGCGGATCACCTCACGACGTGCCGCTCGAACTCGAGGACCGGCCCGCCTTCGAGGAGCCGTGGGAGGCCACGGCCTTCGCGCTCGCCGTGCAACTCCATCGGGCCGGTGCGTTCGAGTGGCCGGAGCTGGCGGCCGAGCTGGGCGCTCGCATCGCCGCCCGCCCGGCCGCCGCCTACTACGAGCACTGGCTCGCAGCGGTAGAGGCGCTGGTGGTGGCGCACGGCATCGCGACCGAGGACGAGCTCGACGCCACCACGCAGGCCTGGCACGAGGCTGCCGAAGCCACGCCGCACGGCAAGCCGATCCTGTTGCACGGCACACGCGAACGCTGATCGTCCGCGAGCGGCCGCGCACAGGCCGCGGATCTTCAGTTGTCAAGGAGCGCACGCACGCGTGCACGAGACGGCGCGTCAGCGCCACTGATCGGCGGG
>JAPLAA010000005.1 GCA_026393475.1 Actinomycetota bacterium | reverse complement strand
GCGACGCGCAGTTCGAGGGTCGCGGCGAGTTCGGCGGCGGCCATGCCGGCCGAGCCCATCCCGACGATCACGAGGTCGTACTGGTCGGGGGCCATCGCTCGCCGACGTTACCGCGCCACCCTTCGTGACGGGCGCCCATCGCGAACCTGCTTCAATGTCGCCCGGGAGAGGACGGGAACCAGTTCACGGCGGGGCGACCCGCCACCACCTCTGAAAGAAAGGCATTCGACATGCTCAAGGAATTCAAGGACTTCATCAACAAGGGCGACATCGTCACCATCGCCGTCGGCCTGATCATGGCGCTCACGTTCAAGGCGATCATCGATGCGCTCGTCACCGGCGTGATCGAGCCGATCATCGCCGCGATCGTCGGCAAGGACAGCTTCAGCACGATCGGTTTCGAGATCGGCGACGCGTTCCTCAGCATCGGCCTGGTGATCCAGGCGGTCGTGAACTTCGTGATCGTCGCTTGGATCCTGTTCCTCATCGTGAAGGCGTACAACAAGGTCAAGGCGAAGGACGACGCCGCGGCCGGCCCCACCGAAGTCGAGCTCCTCACCGAGATCCGCGACGCCCTGAAGGCTCGCTGACCAGGGAGTACGCGAAGGATCGTCAGATCCCTGGCACGCGGTGAACACCACCGCACGATCAGCAGGAACGACCGCTCCACCCGGCCGAACAGGTCGGGCGTCGGGGCGGCCGTGAGACGTCGAGCGGGGCGGGTGACTTGCGTCGCCCGCCCCCGCCGACTGCAATGGACACATCATGACCCCCCGCCGTGACCGTCTCAGCGCTGCGAGCGCGCTCGTCGCGCTGGCCGTACTGGCAGCGCTGGCAGCCTCGGGCCTCACCGCGTGCGGGGCGACGGCCGAGGGCGGGAACACGACGGCCGTCACGACGGCGGCGACCGTCGACGTCGGCGAGCTGCCGGCGGCCCTGCCGCAGCCCGACACCACCGTCGCCGACACCGTGGTGGAGACCACCGAGGAACCGGCGCCGACCACCACCGCGTTCGTGGCACCCGGCAACCGGATCCTCATGATCGGCGATTCGATCCTCGCGTCCACGTCCAAGCGGTACAGCAACACGATGTGCAACGCCCTCGTGCCGCTCGGCTGGCAGGTCGAGATCGAGGCGGAGGTCAGCCGCGGCATCGACTTCGGGGTCGACGTGATGCAGGTCCGCGGTGACGTCGGGTGGGACGCAGGTCTGGTCTTCCTCGGCACCAACTACGGCAACGACGCCACCCAGTACCTCAAGCTGCTCAACCGGATCATCAACGAGTTCGGCGACGTGCCGGTGGTGCTCGTCACCGTCAGCGAGTACCGGGCGGAGATCCGCGACGTGAACCGGGTCATCGAAGATCTCACCGAGGTGTACGACAACCTCTCGATCGTCGACTGGCACGCCATCACCGACGAGCGGCCGTCGCTGCTGAACGAGGACGGCATCCACCCGACCACGACGGGACGCGAGGTGCTGGCCGACGCGGTCGCCTTCCACCTCGGGACCGCACCCACCGGACCCGGCAAGTGCCTCGAGTCGGTGTTCACCGACGACAGCAAGGGCACGATCGACGGCCGGCCCAGCAGCTCCGGCACCGCGACCACCACGGCCACCACCCCGACGACGGCCGCCGGGAACGGTCAGTCCACCACGACCGTGAAGCCCGGCACATCGACGACCACCACCGTGTCGGGGTCGACACCCACCACCGTCACCGGCACGACCCTCCCGCCGCAGACGACGGTCGCGCCGACCATGCCGCCCACCACCTCGCCGCCGGTGGTCACGCCACCGGTCGTGACGGCCACCACGCCGACGACCTGACCCACCGGATCAGGGAGCGAGCGCCTGCCAGGGGTCACCGGGCAGATTGCGCGCCACCCCGAACGCGACGAGGAGCACCACCAGCGCCGGCCCAGACCACGCGGGAAGGCGCATGATCGGGTTGCGGACCTCGCGACCGAACGTCCCCAGCGTCCAGGTGACCCATGTCGCGACGATGGCCGTCAGCACGAACGGGGTGAACACGTTCGACGACAGCGCCGCGGCGACGTCGCCGTTGAGCAGGTGGTGCGTGGCCCTCGTGAGGCCGCACCCCGGACACCACAGTCCCGTCGTCGCGTGGAAGCCGCATGCCGGGAACCGGCTCCCCGACGCCGACGGATCGTTCAGTGCGACGACAGCGGCGGCCCCGGCGAGCGCGGCACCGGTGGCCAGCGACGCGAGCTGCATCCGGCGCGAGGACACGGCACGACGCTCGACGGTCGGCTGAGGGCTCACCGCTCCTGTCACATGGTCGGCCACGAGCTTCGAGGCTAGTGCGTTGTGTCTCCGCGGTTCCGCTGACACCATGGACGGCCATGTTGCAGGTGCAGGACGTCTCGGTGGAAGTGGGTGGCAAGTTCGTCGTCGAACACGCCAGCTTCACCGTCATGCCCCGCGACAAGGTGGGCCTGGTCGGCCGCAACGGTGCGGGCAAGACGAGCTTCTTCAAGGTGCTCGGCGGCGAGGTCGACCCCACGCTCGGCAAAGTGCTCCGCAAGGGTGGCTTCGGCTACCTGCCGCAGGAGCCCCGCATCGCCGGCCACCTCGAGGGCCGCAACGCCGTCGTCCACATCCTCTCCGGCCGCGGCATCGACGAGGCGATGGAGCGGATCGAGAAGCTCCGCATCGCGATGGAGGAAGAGGCGAGCGAGCGCAACGTCGCCCGCTACAGCAAGGCCCAGGACGAGTTCGCATCGTCCGGTGGCTATTCGGCCGAGAGCGAGGCGCGCAGCATCGCCGCCGGCCTCGGGCTCAAGGCCGACCGGCTCGAGCTGCCCATCGGCGTGCTGTCGGGTGGCGAGCGCCGCCGCGTCGAGTTGTCGCGCATCCTGTTCGCCGGCAGCGACGTGCTGCTGCTCGACGAGCCGACCAACCACCTCGACATCGATGCGAAGGAGTGGTTGCTCGCCTACATGCGCTCGTACCGCGGTGCGCTGCTGGTCATCAGCCACGACCTCGACCTGCTCGACGAGGCGATCACGCGCGTGCTCCACCTCGACCGCCCGGCCGAGGACGCGACCGGACAGGTCGTCGAGTACAAGGGCACGTACAGCCAGTACCGCATCAGCCGCGCCGCCGACGAGGAGCGCCTGGCGCGCAAGGCGTCGCTGCAGACCAAGGAGATCGCGCGGCTGCAGACCGTGGTCGATCGCTTCGGTGCCAAGGCCACCAAGGCCGCCATGGCGCACAGCAAGGAGAAGCAGATCGCCCGGCTCGAGGCCGATCGCGTCCACGTCAAGAGCGGCGACCGGGTGCTGAAGGTGCGCTTCCCCGATCCGCCCGCCAGCGGCATCACCGTCATCGAGACGACCCGTCTGTCGAAGGCCTACGGCGGGCCGCCGGTGTTCGAAGACGTCACCTTCGACCTCGGCCGTGGCGAGCGTCTGCTCGTGCTCGGTCTCAACGGTGCCGGCAAGACCAGCCTGCTGCGCATCCTCGCCGGCGAGACCACGGCCAACCTCGGCGACTTCAAGTTCGGTCACCAGGTGAACGTCGGGTACTACGCCCAGGAACACGACAACCTCGACACCCGGGCGTCGTTGCTCGACAACATGCGCGTCGCCGTGCCGCCGGGCGTGATGCTCACCGAGACGCAACTGCGCGGCCTGCTCGGCATGATGGGGCTCGCCGGCGACAAGGTGTACCAGGAGAGCGGCACGCTCTCCGGCGGCGAGAAGACCAAGCTCTCGCTCGCGATGCTGATGGTCGGCCGCAACAACCTGCTGCTGCTCGACGAGCCGACCAACAACCTCGACCCGCCGAGCCGGCAAGCGGTCGCCGATGCGCTCCAGTCGTGGAAGGGCAGCATCATCTTCGTGAGCCACGACACCGAGTTCGTCGAGCAGTTGCAGCCCACCAAGGTGTTGCTGATGCCCGACGGTCAGGTCGACTACTTCTCGAAGGACTGGCTCGAGCTCGTCGATCTCGCCTGAACGGCCCGAAGTCGAGGACCGGGTGATTCCGGACCGGGTGATTCCGGATCGGCCGAGCCTCCCGCCCGACGAGGCTCGACCGATCCAGACCGTCGCCGTGTTACGTCGCCCGGAGGAGGGCGGCGCGGTACAGCGTGTTGAAGTGGCGGGCGAAGGCCGCGCTGGCCGACACCCGTGCGTTGAACCCTGCAGCCGCCACGTCCCACGCGGCGGTGTCGATGCCCGCCTCGCTCGTGACGGCCGGCAACCGGGACGGGTCGTAGTGATGGCCGGCCAGGAGCGCGCACACTGCCACGTACTGATCGACGGACACGCCGGCGATCGGCGCGAGCAGATCCGACGGGATCTGCTCCGCGTCCGGTTGCGCGTCCGGTTGCGCGGTCGAGTGACCGATCGAGCGCGTGGTCGCCGCAGGCGAGGTCTCGGGACGACGGAGGTGCCCCGTCACGTCGTCGAGATCGTCGTCGAGATCGGCGGCCGTCGCTCCCGGGTTCGTGTCGGTCGCATGGGTCGCATGGGTCGCATGGGTCGCGTGGGTCGCGCGGCCGTGGTCGGGCCGCCGTGCCTCTGCCAACCGTCGCAACATTCGCATCGTCGTCCATGATGCGTCACGCGACCGTCGATGTGGTGAGTAGGCGATACGCAATCCGGCGGTTCGACGAACTCTTGACACATCGTCTGCCACTTTGCGTGTGAGCGGTGTGACCGGGTGTGGTTCTCGTCACCAACCGTGGTGGCGCGGTGCGGTGCGTGGTGATGCAGGCGGACGGTCGCGTCGCTGAATCGTCCGTCCCGACCGGCGGCTACGGTGCGGGACATGCGCATCGGGACCATGGGAAACGCGATCAACGACGGCACGATCGATCAGGTCGTCGCCGAGGCTCGGCAGGTGGCCGCCGATGGCCTGCACACCTACTGGGTGCCACAGATCTTCGGCCACGACGCGCTCACCGCGCTCGCGATCGTCGGTCGCGAGGTGCCCGACATCGAGATCGGCACGGCCGTGGTGCCCACCTACCCGCGGCACCCGATGATGCTGGCGCAGCAGGCGCTCACGGTGCAGGCGGCGAGCGGTGGTCGACTGGCCCTCGGCATCGGGCTGTCGCACCAGATCGTCGTCGAGATGATGTGGGGGCTCTCGTTCGACAAGCCGGTGCGGCACCTGCGCGAGTACCTGTCGGTCATGATGCCGCTGCTCGAGGGCAAGCCGGTCGGCTTCCAGGGTGACGACTACCGCGTCCAGGGCGCGGTCACCGTCGCCGGTGGCTCGCGGCCGAGCGTGCTGGTCGCGGCGCTCGGGAGCCAGATGCTCCGGGTCACCGGTGCGCTCGCCGACGGCACCTCCACCTGGTGCGTCGGCGTGAAGACGCTGCGCGAGCACACGGTGCCGACCCTCCGCCAAGCGGCCGCCGATGCCGGCCGGCCCGAGCCGCGCGTCGTCGCGGCACTCCCGGTCTGCGTCACCGATGACGTCGACGCCGCGCGAGCCCGCGCCGAGCAGGTGTTCGCGATCTACAACACGCTGCCGAGCTACCGGGCGATGATGGACATCGAGGGTGTCTCGGGTCCGAAGGACCTCGCCGTCGTCGGCAGCGAGGCCGAGGTGCGCGACCAGCTGCACGAGATCGCCTCGGTCGGTGTCACCGATCTGAATGCCGGGGTGTTCCCGGGCAGCCCCGAGGAGAACGAGCGCACCCGCGCCATCCTGCGCGAGTTCGTCTGAACCCGTCCGCTGAACCCGTCCGCTGAACCCGTCCGCTGAACGACGGCCGGCACGCGTCGACCTACTGTCACGCCATGAGCGACACCGGTGAGACCGACGCAGGATCCAGCGACGCAGGATCCAGTGGGGCCCCGTCCGGATACGACGACATCCCTGGGCTGTTCGTCGAGATCGGCAGCGGTGCCGACGCCGGCATCGCGACGGTCACCATCGACAGCCCGCCGATCAACCTGTTCACGGTCGGACTGTTCCTGCACACGGCGACGCTCGCCCAGCAGCTCGCCGCCGATCCGGCCGTGCGCGTCGTGGTGTTGCGCAGCGCGAACCCCGAGTTCTTCATCGCCCACTTCGACGTGGCGGCGATCCTCACGTTCCCCACCGACTCGCCGATGCCGACCGAGCTGAACGCCTACCACCAGATGTGCGAGGCGTTCCGGACGATGCCGAAAGCGACCATCGCGGTGATCGAGGGCCGCGTCGGCGGTGGTGGCAGCGAGCTCGCGCTCAGCTTCGACATGCGCTTCGCCGCGCTGCCGAGCGACGACCACCCCGGGGCCGTGTTCAGCCAGCCGGAGGTCGCGCTCGGCATCCTGCCCGGCGGCAGCGGTACGGCTCGGCTCCCACGCCTCATCGGGCGCAGCCGTGCCCTCGAGGTGATCCTCGGCTGCGACGACGTCGACGCGCGCACGGCCGAGGCCTGGGGGTGGGTGAACCGGGCGCTGCCTCCCGACGAGCTGTGGCCGTTCGTCCATCGGCTGGCCCGCCGCATCGCCGGGTTCCCGCCGCATGCGGTCGCCGCGGCCAAGGCGGCGGTCGTCCGCGCGGAGAAGGGCGTCGAGGAGGACCTGTTGCTCGAGGGCGGTGCGTTCAACGGCACCCTCGGCGGGCCGGGCACCCGACGCGCCATGGAGCGTTTCCTCGAACTCGGTGGGCAGACGCGAGACGGTGAGCTCCGTCTCGGCGAACTGGCGGGCGACCTCTAGTCTCCCGCTCCATGTCGTCGATCTCGATCCCCGCCAATCCCGCCGCCGTCACCGCCGAGTGGATGACCGAGGTGCTGCACCTGTCCGGTGCGCTCCCGGCCGCCTCGTCCGTCTCGTCGATCGGGCTCGAGCCGCTCGGTGCCGGGGTCGGCGTGATGGGCGAGCTGGCCCGTATCCGCCTGTCCTACGCCGGCGACGCCGGAACGGCGCCCGCGAGCGTGATCGTGAAGTCCCCGTCGCCGTTCGAGGAGAACCGGGCCCAGGGCGTGGGGATGGGGATGTACGAGGCGGAGATCCGCTTCATGAAGGAACTCGACGCCCACACCACGGTGCGCACGCCGCGGGTGTTCCTGGCCGACATCGTGAGCGGCACCGCCGAGTTCGTCGTCGTGATGGAGGACCTCGGTCACCTCGTGATGGGCGACCAGGTCGAGGGTGTGAGCGTGGCGATGGCGCGCGACGCCGTGCTCACGATGGCCGATCTCCACGCCGGCTGGTGGGGCAAGGTGCAGACGCCACAGATGGACTGGGTGCCGAGCGTCGTGCACGCCCGCATCGAGGGGCTGGCGCAGATGTGGCCGACCCTGTGGCTGGGGTTCAACGCGAAGTTCGCCGACTCGCTGCCGGCGGGTGGTGCCGAGGCCGGCGAGCTCATCTCCACGCACTACTGGCGGGTGATGAACAAGATCGCCGAATGGCCGTGGACGCTCCTGCATCAGGATTACCGCGTCGACAACCTGTTCTTCGACACCGACAACCGCGACGAGCCCGTGGTCGTGATCGACTGGCAGGGCATCGGCCGCGGCCCCGGCATCTACGACCTCTGCTACTTCCTCGGCGGGTCGCTCACCATCGACGACCGGCGCGCCAACGAGCGCGAGTTGGTCGAGGCCTATCACGCCCGCCTGGTCGAGCGGGGCATCACCGACTACCCGCTCGAGAACCTGTGGCACGACTACCGCTTCGGGCACCTCACGAGCTGCTCCACCGCCGTGCTCGTCGGCGCGACGTTCGATCTCGCCAACGAGCGCGGCAAGGCGCTCGTCGACACCCTCGCGTCCCGGCACTTCCAGGCCGTCGTCGACCTCGGCTCGACCGACCTCCTGAGCGAACTCGACGCCTGACGGTGGAGCCCGGGGCGGGCCGAATCCGACGGTCTGCTCGACTTCCTGGACGAATCGCACGTTGCTGGAACGATTCCTGCTGATGGACCGGCCTGGCGCCGGTCATCGGCCACAGGAGCCAGACCATGACGACGCTGGAGTTCACGACCGAGGAGGCGTCCTCGGCGCCGCCGGCCTCATCGCCGCCGATGCAGCGGACGGCGTCGACCGGCGGGCCGTCGTTCCAGACGGCACCGGATGCAGGACCGGCGCGCGTTCGCCGGCCCGGTGGTGTGGCGCTGGCGGCGCCGGCCTGGGTGCTCGGTCGGCTCAGCCTCGCGTGGAAGTTCGCGCTGATCACAGCGGTCCTCGCGGCCCCGCTGGGGTTCGTCGTGCAGCGGTACGTGGAGGTCCAACAGACCAACGAAGCCTTCAGCTCGCGTGAGCGGGTCGGGATCGAACTGGTCGAGCCGTTGTTCGCGCTCGAGACCGTCCTCGTCGATGTGCGGACCACGGTGAGCTCGGGTGGGACCATCGCCACCGACGAGGTCGCCGCCGCGGTGCAGGGGGTGCAGGACGTCGCCGACGCCGGTGTGGCCGCCGAGTTGGGCGTCACCGAGGCGTGGGACGACCTGGCGGCGTCGATCACCGCGACGACCGGTGCGCCGGTCGCCTCTGCCGCCGAAGCGTTCGACGCCTGGAGCGAGCAGATCGCCGCCACCACCGTGCTGATCGCCGGCGTGGCCGACGCCTCGAACCTCACGCTCGACCCCGACCTCGACACCTTCTACCTGATGGACATCGCCACCACGAAGGCACCCGCGCTGATGGCCGCGGCCGGTGCCCGGCTCGCGCTGGCGTCGCTCCCGCCCACCGAGGAACAGGCCACCCAGTCGGCGATCCAGCAGGTGCGCATCGACGATGCCGCCGCAGCGATCGACGCCGGCCTGTCGAAGACGGTGGGCGTGACAGCGGACGCCGCGATCGCCGACGAGATGGAGGCCGTTCGGCTCGCGACCGTCGAGGCCGTCGCGTCGGCCACCGACGCGCCGGGGCTGCAGGCATTCGTCGATGACGCCGCCGTGCTCGGTGCCGCGGCGAGCGATGCCCTCGATCGGCTGATCGCCACTCGCGTCGAGGGCTTCGCCGAGCAGCGCCGCGTGACGCTGTGGTTCAGCGGCATCGCCATCGTCGTCGCGCTGTGGCTGTTCGCCGCCCTCTTCGTGACGACACGGGCAGGGATCGCCGAGATGCGTCGCGTGCTCCGTCGTGCCGCCACAGGAGATCTGAACGAGCGGGTGTCGATCAGCACCCGCGACGAGATCGCGGCACTGGGCGCCCAGTTGAACGCGACCCTCGACGAGCAGCTCCGGCTCGAGCGGGAGACCGCTGTGCAGGCCGAACGTGATCGACAGAAGGACGCCGAGCTCCGCGCCGCCGAGCAGCACCAGCTCGAGGCGCAACAGCGCGAACTGGCCCGCGCCGAGGAGCTGAAGCGCAAAGTCGACGAGATGCTCCTGTCGCTCGCGGCCGCCGCGAACGGTGATCTCACCGTGCCGGTCACGGTGTCGGGCGACGATGCCATCGGTCGCATGGGTGTCGCCCTCGCGAAGGTGCTGGCCGATCTCCGGAGCAACGTCGGACGGATCGCCGGGAGCTCGGGCGCGCTGGCAGCCGCGGCCGAGGAACTGCAGGTCGTCGCCGGCAACATGGACGACAACGTCGCCGAGACGGCCCATCAGCTCGAGCTGTCGTCGGCCTCGTCGAGCGACGTGGCCCGCAACGTCGAGACCGTGTCGGCCGGCATCGAAGAACTCTCCTCGGCGATCAAGGAGATCGCGCGCAGCTCGAGCGATGCGGTGCAGATCGCGAACGGCGGTGTCAGCGCCGCACGATCGAGTCAGGAACGGGTCGTGCAGCTCGGCGACCGTTCGAACGAGATCGGCGCGATCGTCAAGGTGATCAACGGCATCGCCGAGCAGACCAACCTGTTGGCGCTCAACGCGACGATCGAAGCGGCCCGTGCGGGCGAGGCCGGCAAGGGCTTCGCCGTGGTGGCGAACGAGGTGAAGGAGCTCGCCTCGGGAACCGCCCGTGCGACGGAGGACATCACCAACAAGATCGAGGCGATCCAGGCCGACATCGCGATCTCGATCGAGTCGATCACGGCCATCGTGAAGGTCATCGACGAGATCGCCGAGTACCAGCACGCCATCGCGGCGGCGGTGGAGGAGCAGGCGGCGACGACCAGCCAGATCGCGCACAGCGCGCAGGTGGCGAGCGGTGCCGCACAGGACATCACCGAGCGGATGGACCGTGTGAGCGCATCAGCGCAGGGCGCCGCGAGTGGGGCGGCGGACAGCCGCGCTGCAGCCGTCGAGCTCAGCAGGATGGCCGCGGACCTGCAGCAGGTGGTCGGCGCCTTCGTCTACTGACGGGCGGGCGCGACCGGCAGCAGGTGAGCAGCCGGTCAGCAGCTGCGGTACAGCGCGTTGAAGTGACGGGCGAAGGCTGGACTGTTGCTCACCCGGGCGTTGAAGCCGGCGGCGGCCATCGCCCAGGCGTCGGCGGCGATGCCGAGCCGGGCGGCCACGATCGGGAGCATGCTCTGGTCGTAGTTGTAGGCGGTGATGCCCTTGCACACCTGCACGTACTGGTCGACGGTGACGCCGGCGATCGGTGCGAGCAATTGGGTGCCGGCCGCCGCTGCGGTCTGCGCCGACGAGGGCGGAGCGACGCACGCCACGACGGGCTGGTCGACCCCGTGGGTCGACTGGTACCTCGCGACGTTGGCCCGGATCATCTCCGCCTGGGCGAGGCCGCGGAACTCGGTGGCGACCGGCCGCGCCATGTCCTTCATCGTCTTCAACATGCCCATCCTCGTGCTCCTCGGTGCTCACGAGCGGCCGTGGCCGCCCCGCTGTCTCGATGGAGTCATGGTGCGCCGATGCGGCCGGACGCGGATGAGTAGTCGGGTACGCAACCCGACCGACGACCGACCGCCGGCTACGTACCAGTCGCGGTGTCGGCGGGACGGCGACCGAGGACGGTCAGTGCAGGCTGACCGGCGTCGCGCCGCCCGCGCCGCCCGCGCCGCCGCCGAAGGGCTTGTTGACCAGGTCGAAGAAGTCGTTGCCCTTGTCGTCGACGACGATGAACGCGGGGAAGTCCTGCACCTCGATCTTCCAGACGGCCTCCATGCCGAGCTCGGCGTACTCGAGGACCTCGACCTTGGTGATGCAGTCCTGCGCGAGGCGGGCCGCCGGGCCACCGATCGAGCCGAGGTAGAAGCCGCCGTACGTCTTGCAGGCGTCGGTCACCTGACGCGACCGGTTGCCCTTCGCGAGCATCACGAAGCTGCCGCCGGCTGCCTGGAACTCGTCGACGTAGCTGTCCATGCGGCCGGCCGTCGTGGGTCCGAACGAGCCGCTCGCCATGCCATCGGGGGTCTTTGCCGGACCGGCGTAGTAGACGCAGTGGTCCTTCATGTACTGGGGGAGCCCCTCGCCGGCGTCGATGCGTTCCTTGAGCTTGGCGTGGGCGATGTCGCGGGCGACGACCATCGGGCCGGTGAGCATCACGCGGGTCTTCACCGGGTACTTGCTCAGCGTGGCGCGGATCTTGTCCATCGGCCGGGTGAGGTCGATCTGGACGACCTGGTCGGCGTCGCCCTCGGCGAGGTGCTGCACCTCGATGTCGGGCATGAACCGTGCCGGGTCGGTCTCGAGCTGCTCGAGGAAGACGCCCTCACGGGTGATCTTGCCGAGCGCCTGCCGGTCGGCCGAGCAGCTGACCGCCATCGCGACCGGGCAGCTGGCACCGTGGCGTGGGAGACGGATGACGCGGACGTCGTGGCAGAAGTACTTGCCGCCGAACTGGGCGCCGATGCCCGTCTGCTGCGACAGCTCGAGCACCTTGCGCTCGAGCTCGAGGTCGCGGAACCCGTGCCCGAGCGCGGAGCCCTCGGTGGGCAGCGAATCGAGGTAGCGGGTGCTGGCGAGCTTGGCCGTCTCGACGGCGAACTCCGCCGACGTGCCACCGATGACGACGGCGAGGTGGTACGGCGGGCAGGCGGACGTGCCGAGGGTCTTCATCTTCTCGAACAGCCACGGCAGCAGGGTCTTTTCGTTCAGGAGCGCCTTGGTCTCCTGGAACAGGTAGCTCTTGTTCGCGCTGCCACCGCCCTTGGCCATGAACAGGAACTTGTACGCCTCGCCGTCGATCGCGCTGATCTTGATCTCGGCCGGAAGGTTGGTGCCGGTGTTCTTCTCGTCGTACATCGTGAGCGGCGCCATCTGGCTGTAGCGCAGGTTCGACGTGAGGTAGGTGTTCTGCACGCCACGGGCGATCGCTGCTTCGTCGCCGCCGCCGGTGTGCACGTACTGGCCCTTCTTCGCCTTCACGATCGCCGTGCCCGTGTCCTGGCACATGGGCAGGACGCCACCGGCGGCGATGTTCGCGTTCTTCAGCAGGTCGAGCGCGACGAAGCGGTCGTTGTCGCTCGCCTCGGGGTCGTCGAGGATGTTGCGCAGCTGCTGGAGATGACCCGGCCGCAGGAAGTGGGCGATGTCGCGCATCGCCTCCTGCGTGAGCAGGGTGATGGCCTCGGCCGACACCTGCAGGAACGGGCCGAGCGGGGTGTCGACGACCGCGACGCCGTCGGTGGTCACGAGACGGTACGGGGTGTCGTCGTGGCCGAGGGGGAGGAGCTCCGTGAACGCGAAGTCGGTCATGACTGCAGGCTACGCATCCGTACGCGCCGGACGCGAGTGCGCCGGGTGGTGGACCGGCGCATTCGGGCCGATGGTCCCTGGTCGCCGCGCACGACCTGAGCGACGCTGGACGGCGAGCGCCCGGAGGGAGCGATCAGCGTGAGCGGCTCGAGAGCGAGCGGCCAGAGGAGAGGAGCGGTCCGATGAAGGTGTTGGTCAGCGCGGCGAGCAAGCACGGGGCGACGGCGGAGATCGCGGCGGCGATCGGTCGACGACTCTCGGCGGCGGGCTACGACGTGACGGTGCTCGAACCGAACGAGGTCACCCACGTCGAACGCTTCGAGGCCTTCGTCCTCGGCAGCGGCGTGTACGCAGGGCACTGGCTCGCGCAGGGCAAGGATCTCGTGCACCTGGTCGGCCGTCAGGCCGAGCACCGACCCGTCTGGCTGTTCTCGTCCGGTCCGCTCGGCAGTCCTGCACGGCCCGATCACGACGCGGTCGACGTGCGCCACCTGGTCGAGGAGGTGCACGCCCGCGGGCACGAGCTGTTCAGCGGCAAGCTCGACAAGAGCGTGCTCGGCTTCGCCGAGCGAGCGATCGTCGCGGCGGTGCGCGCACCCGACGGCGACTTCCGCAACTGGGAGGCGATCGACGCGTGGGCCGGCGACATCGCCGGCCAACTGGTGGCGGCGACCGTCTGACGCGCCTCCGTCAGGGCCGCGTCCTGGGCGTGTCAGGGGCGTGTCATCAGGGGCGGGGCGTGCCCGCCAGGATCGCCTGCACGAGAGCGAGCTCCTCGGGTGTGGTCGGGGTGCGCGGGGTGATGACACCCTCGTCGACGAGCACCGGCAGCCAGCCGACGGTCACGTCGGGATCGAACGCGACCATCACCAGGTTCGGATCCACCGTGGCCGCGGCAGCCTCCGGCGATCCGGCGACGAGTTCGAACGTGCGCCTCGCATCGGCCGATCGGTCGGCCCAGTCATCGGACGCGTTCACGAGCAGCCGCACGTTCGACAGTACCGCCACACCCACGACGGCCCAGCCCACGACCAGCGCACGCCGATCGAGGCGGCGGAGCTGATCGATCGCGAGCGCGAACGGCACCTCCAGGACCATCGCAGTCATGTACTGGTAGCGGGGTGAGGCGGCGGAGTCGAGGCCGAACACGGCTCGCTGCCAACCGATCGCGAGCAGGACCGGAACGGGCAGCGCGGCGAGCACGGCCACCATCGAGCGGGCACGCACCGACATCGGGGTGAGGAACACGACGACGGCGATGCCGAACAGCGCTGCGCCGGCGAACAGGATCTGACCGGTCATGCCGTTGAACGTCGCGGTGAGCGCCAGGCGAGCGAACTTCAGTGCGCCGGTCACGGTGGCGTCGCCCTCGTTGCCGGCGGGATCGCTGCCCCACGTGAACAGCCACCAGCTGTAGAGCACGGCCTGGGGCACCACGGCGACGGCGGCGGCCCGCCACCGGCGCCGCCAGCACAGCACCGCGAACACCCCGGCCGCGAAGAAGGGACCGAAGGCGCTCGAGCTGACCCCCACGATGCCCACGGCCGCCCCGGCGACGTCGCGGCGGCCCACCGGCCCCTCGTGGTCGACGAGCACGAGGTGTGCGAGGAACGCGACGAGCGACAGGTTGTAGGTGACCTGCACGGCGAACACGACGTTCTCCCAGCCGCTGCCGAACAGGAGCAGGAGCGTGCACACGAGCACCGTCGTCCACTCGCTCACACCCACGCGTCGGCAGAGTTCGCGGACGAGCAGCACCGCGCCGACGTGCAGCGCCATGTTCGCGAGGAGGAACGGCCAGTACGAGTCCAGGCCGAACACCTGCTCGATCAGCCAGTACACGAGCAGCGGCGGCGTCATCCAGTGGCCGTCCTGCGCGGTGAACAGCCAGTCGCCGATGCCCAGTTGCTCGCGCATCGCCCGCCGGGTGAGCACGAACGCCCAGTCGTCGCGGATGAACCACTGGCGGCGGCCGATGTACCAGAAGATCGCGACGGCGACACCGAGCACCGCGATCGACACCTGCCGTGGCGTCGGCCGCCGGTCGGGTCGTGGGGCGGGCGTGACCTCTGCGGTCGCCTCGAAGGTCATCGACGCCTCACGACGATGCGCCACCACAGCTGCAGCAGTTGACGTGCGCTGCGCGCGATGGCGGGCAGCCGGAAGAACTGCGAGCGGCCGGACGGGCGGGCGTAGTGGTGCACCGGGGTCTCGACGAATCGGGCGCCCTGTTCGGTGAACCGGCGCATCATCTCGACGCAGATCACGCCGCTCGTCGACGTCAGCGGTCGGTCGACGATCAGGCGGCGGCGGAACATGCGGAAGTCGCAGTCGGTGTCGCGCACCGGCAGTCGGAACAGGAACTTGACGACGTGGTGGTACGTGCGTCCGATCACCTTGCGGTACCACGAGTCGCCGCGGCCCAGTTTGTAGCCCTGCACGACGTCGACGTCGTCGGTGGCGAGCGGCACCATCAGCGCGGCCTCCGACGCGTCGTACTGCGCGTCGCCGTCGGTGTACCAGATCCAGTCGTGGCGGGCGGCGGTGAAGCCGGTGATGAGTGCGCCGCCGTAGCCGCGGTTGCGCTCGTGGTGGATGGGCCTGAGCCAGGGCCGATCGACGGCGAGTGCGTCGAGGACCGCTCGCGAACCATCGGCGGAGCCGTCGTTGACGACGATCACCTCGAGCTCGTCGACGAGCGGCGCGAGCGCCGTGTACACGTCGTCGACGAGCGTTCCGATCGTCTCTGCGTCGTTGTAGCAGGGGAACATCGCCGACACCGACGACAGCCGGTGCGCGGGCGAGGGGTGGGAGGACGGCGCGTTCATGCGAGACCTTCGGCGTGGATCGTGGCGAGGGCCGCGGCGACGGTGTCGACCTCGTCGGCGGTCATCTGGGGGAAGCAGGGCAACGACACGCACTCGCTCGCCCAGGCCTCGGCCTCGGGACACGGCCGCCGGGTGAGGTGGCGATACGCGGGCTGCTGCGTGAGGGCGAGGGGATAGTGCACGCCGGTGCCGACGCCGAGGTCGGCGAGCCGAGCTCGCGTGCGGTCGCGGTCGGAGGTGCGGAACACGCACAGGTGCTGCACGTGCCGTTCGTGGTCGGCATGCCAGCGCAGGCCTGGCGCAGCTGCGCGGTAACGGGTCGACACGTCCCGGCGGGCCTCGTTCCAGCGGTCGAGCAGAGGGAGGCCGAGCCGGAGCCATGCCGCCTCGATCTCCGACATCCTGAAGTTCTGCGAGACCCACTCGTGGACGTACTGCTGCGTCATGCCGTGCACCCGAAGCCGGCGGACGCGTTCGAGCAGGTCGGCGTCGGCCGACACCACGGCCCCGCCGTCGCCGATCCCACCGAGGTTCTTCGTCGGGTAGAAGCTGTAGGCGACGGCTGCCGATGCGTCGTGGCGTTCGAGCGCGCCCATCGCCTGGGCTGCGTCCTCGACGATCGGGAGGTCGGTGCCCGGCAGCTCCGCCGGCCGGCCGTAGAGGTGCACCACCACGACGGCCTTGGTGCGGTCGGTGCGCACCGCGTCGACCGAGTTGGCATCGATCGACGCGGTCGTGGGGTCGACATCGGCGAACACCGGCGTCGCCCCGAGCGCGCACACGGCGGACGCGGTGGGCACAGCCGTGAACGCGGGGACGATCACCTCGTCGCCCGGGCCGACGCCGAGCGCTGCGAGCGTGAGCTGGAGGGCGCCTGCCCCCGACGACACGCTCACCGACCCGGGAGCGTCTGCCCACGTCGCGAGTTCGTGCTCGAACGCCTCGGTCTCGGGGCCGAGCAGCACGGTGCCGCGTGCGAGCACCTGTCGGACCCGTTCGAGGTACTGGGCGACGAGCTCGGGCGCGTGCCGGCTCAGATCGACGACAGGTACCACGGGTGTTCCCGGTAGAAGTCGAGCGTGCGGCGCAACCCGTCGGCGAGGTCGACCTTCGGGGTCCAGCCGAGGGCGGCGTGGATCGCCCCGCTGTCGGTCTCGAACGACCCGATGTCGATGCGTCGGTGCACGGGTGGCCACGGCGTCGCGATGACCTCGCTGCCGGTGCCGGCGAGCGCGGCGAGCGCCTCGGCGATCTCCTTCAACGAATGGCTGCGCACGTGGCCGACGTTGTACACCGCGCCGATCGCCTCCGGTGCGCTCGCGGTGAGGATCGCGTCGACCACGTCGTCGACGAACAGGCAGTCGCGTCGCTGCTCCCCGCCGCCGAACAACTCGATCGAGTCACCCTGCAGGACCTTGCGCACGAACACGGGCAGGAAGCCGAGCTCGTCGCTGGTGAGACGCTGCCGGGGGCCGTACACGTTGGTGAGCCGGAGCGAGGTGATCGGCATCCGATGGGCGTGGCAGTACACCATGTGCAGGTGCTCGCCCGCGAGCTTGGCGACACCGTTCACGTCGATCGGTCGCGCTGCGGTGTGCTCGTCGACCGGCAGCCGGTCGACGCGGCCGTACACCTGGCGCGTGCTCGTGTGCACCACGCGGGCCGTGGGGTTCTCGACGCGGAGCATCTCGAGGAAACGTGCGTGGGTGATGGTGTTCAGTTCGAGGTCGCGCACCGGGTCGGTCATCGATGCGGTGTGACTCACCTGCCCGGCGAGGTTGAAGACGTGGCTGACGCCGCGCAGCGCGGCCGCGACGCGGGCATCGCCGATGTCGGCCTCGAGCACGTCGACGTCGAGCCCCTCGACGTTGCGGCGATCGGCGCCGTGTTCGGCGACCACCGCGTCGACCACCCGTACCGGCACTCCCTCGCCGACCAGGCGGTGCACGAGGTTCGAGCCGATGAAGCCCAGGCCACCTGTGACCACGCAGCCCCGGGCACGGAGCGCGCCGATGTCGACGTTGACTTGGGACACGGCCAGCGATCGTAGGCGAGATGACCCCGTCCGGTCGCGGCGCGGATGCCAGACTCGACTCGATGGACGCCGACGAGTACCGCCGCATGGCCGATGCCGGCGATCGCCACTGGTGGTATCGGAACACCCGGCTGCTGCTCGCCGAACTGCTCGTGCCGCACCTCGAGCGGAGCGCGGCGAGGGACGCCGACCCCGGACGCCGTCCGCTCGTGCTCGACGCCGGCGGTGGCACGGGCGCCACCGGCGGGTGGATGACGCGGTACGCGACCACCGTGCTCGCCGACTTCGAACCGATGGCGCTCGAGGTCGCACGCCACGACCACGGCGGCACCGGGTCCGACGGTCGCACCGCGGGCCACGGTCTGCTGCCCGTCCAGGCCGACCTGAACCGGCTGCCGTTCGCGGACGCGAGCTTCGACGCCGTGCTGTGCGTGACAGCCCTCTGCCACCGCATGAACCCGGATCCCGGCGCGATCGTGCGCGACTTCGCCCGCATCACCCGGCCCGGTGGCGTGGTGTGCCTGTGGGAGCCGGGTGTGCGTCGCCTGCGCCGCGGCCACGACGAGGTCACCCACACCGGTCGGCGGTTCAGCGTCGGCGACATGCGCGACATGGCCGTCGGCGCCGGGCTCGACGTCGAACGGGCCACCGGGGCGTACTCGTTCCTCGTGCCACCGGCCGCGGTCATCGGGCTCGTGGAGCGCAAGGAGGACGAGAAGAGCGACGTGGGGCGCAACGAGAGCGGCCTCGGCGGCGTGTTCCCCGCGATGGCCCGCGCCGAGCGATGGGTGCTGCGCCGCACGAACCTGCCGGCCGGACTGTCGGCGATCGTCGTGGCCACCAAGCCCGCCTGACCGCCTGACCGCCTGACGTCCGGCGCGCCCTACCGGTCCTTCATCCGCTTCGGCGGGGCGGCGGCCGGATCGACGGGCCAGTGGTGCTTCGGGTACCTGCCTGCCATCTCCTTGCGCACCTCCGCCCACGATCCGGCCCAGAACCCGGGCAGGTCGCTCGTGATCTGGATCGGCCGGTCGGCGGGCGACAGCAGTTCCATCGACACCGGCACGGTGCCGTCGGCGACGGCGGGGTGCACCGAGGTGCCGAACATGTCCTGCACGCGCACCGACACGGTCGGGTGGTCGCGGGAGTAGTCGATCGGCACCTGGCGCCCGGTGGCCGTGGTGAGCGTGGCGGGGGCCAGTTCGGCGAGGCGTACCTGCTGGTCCCAGGAGAGCTGGTTCGACAGCAGCATCGGCACGTCGAGGCGTTCGAGGTCGCTGCGGCCGGTGGCACTCGGCAGGTACGGGGCGAGCCAGTCGTCGATCGTCGACAGCAGGTGCTTGTCGCTCGTGTCGGGCCATCCCCCGTCGGGGAAGCGGCGGCGGACGAAGGCGATGCGAGCCCGGAGCGTGTCGGCGAGGCGCATGTCGAGCGCCGCCAGCCGCGTCGCCACGACGCGCTCCACCAGCGCGGCCGTGGTGTCGGCACCGGGGGAGGGGCTGCGGGTGTGGTCGCTCACGGTCATGTTGCCGAGCCGGGTCTCGACGCGGAGCACGAGGTCGTTGCGCTGCTTGTCCCACACGAGGGTCTCGCGCCGGTCGATGTGATCGGCGAGCGCCATCTCGAGTTCCTCGGCGTCGAGACCGGCCGCGAGACGGATGCGTGCGCTGGTGCGGTTGCCGTCGAGATCGGCCGCGACCACGAAGGGTTCGCGGGCGAGCGGATCGTCCTTGCCCACCCAGGCGCCGCCGCCCGTGCGGAGCTGGAACTGGCCGAGCTGGCTGCGTCGCACGGCCACCCGATCGGGGAAGCCGAGGGCGAGGACGCTGCCCGCATGAGCGGCGTCGACCTCGGACAGCACCACGCGGATGCGCGCCCGTCGGGCGATGTCGAGCGCTCGGTCGCGCACGCGTTCCACGACGCGCCGCTCGGCCCGGTCGTCGCGTGCATCGCCGCACACCAGGCGCACCCGGTACGAGAGGTCGCTCGGCAGCTCGTCGGCCCGTCCCCGCAACACGTCGCGCTCGTCGACGATGGCGGCCACCACGCAGGCGAGCGGCTGGAGGTTGACGGGCGCCGACACGATCATGCGCGCGAGCCGCGGGTGCACCGGGAGGCCCAGCATCGAGCGACCCGCGTCGGTGATCGCGCCCGCCGGGGTGAGCGCCTCGAGCTCGACCAGCAGCTGCCGGGCGGTCTGCAGGGCCTTGGCCGGCGGGGGGTCGAGGAACGGCAGCGACTCGGGCGTGGCCTGCCACGCGGCGAGTTCGAGTGCGAGCCCGGCGAGGTCGACCTGGGTGATCTCGGCCGGCAGATGGGCGAGGCGCGTGTTCTGCTCGAGCTTGCTCCACAGGCGGTAGCAGACGCCCGGTTCGGTGCGCCCGGCTCGACCGGCGCGCTGATCGGACGAGGCGCGGCTGGTGGAGACGGTGGTGAGCCGGGTCATGCCCGAACGCGGGTCGAAGCGGGGGACGCGGGCGAGCCCGGCGTCGACGACGACGCGGACACCGGCCACGGTGAGCGACGACTCGGCGATGTCGGTGCTGAGGACCACACGCCGACGACCCGCCGGTGACGGCATCAGCGCGAGGTCCTGGTCGGCGAGGGGGAGTGCGCCGGCGAGCGGCCGCAGGTCGACGTGGTCGGGCACCCGCGCTGCGAGGTTGCTCTCGACCCGCCGGATCTCGCCGATGCCGGGGAGGAACACCAGCAGGTCGCCGGTCTCGTCGCGCAGCGCCGTGAGCACGGCCTCGGTGACCGCCTGCTCGATGCGCATGCCCTTGGCGAGGGGCAGTGAGCGGATCTCCACCGGGTGCTCGCGGCCCGCGCTCTCGATCACCGGCGCCGGTGCGCCGTCGCCGAGCAGGTGGACGAGCTTGCGGGTGTCGGGGGTGGCCGACATCGCGAGCAGGCGGAGGTCGGGCCGTAGCGCGGCGCGCACGTCGAGCGCGAGCGCGAGGCCGAGGTCGGTGGGCAGGTTCCGCTCGTGGACCTCGTCGAAGATCACGATCGCCACGCCCGGCAGCTCGGGGTCGTGCTGCAGCCGTCGCGTGAGAACGCCTTCGGTGACCACCTCGATGCGCGTGTGCTCACCGATGTGGCGCTCGTCGCGGGTCTGGTACCCGACCGTCCGTCCGACGGGCTCGCCGAGGAGGCTCGCCATCCGCTGTGCCGCGGCACGGGTGGCGAGGCGCCGTGGTTCGAGCATCACGATGCGGCGGTCGCCGAGCCACGGCTGGTCGAGCAGCCAGAGGGGTACCACCGTGGTCTTGCCGGCGCCGGGCGCTGCGACGAGGACGGCGGCGTACTGCTCGTCGAGGGCGACGCCGAGCGCGTCGAGGGTGGCGACGACGGGGAGGTCGGCGACCGACGCAGGGATCGGCACCGGTGGTGGACTCCGGCGTCGGTTCGGGTCAGCCCGCGAGCGCGGGCGTGCCGTGGAACGGGCCGGGGTCGCCGGCGACCGGCATGTTCGGCCGCGACCAGGCGCACGACTCGGCGATCGCGTCGGCGACGCCACGCCACTCGGCGGCGTTCCAGCCCTCTG
>JAPLAA010000065.1 GCA_026393475.1 Actinomycetota bacterium | reverse complement strand
CTCCCGACGCCAGCTTGCCCGCCGGGCCGAACTGGCGCAGGTTGTGAAAGGACAGGCCGCTGCCGATGATCAGCACGCCCTCGTCGCGCAGCGGGGCGAGGGCGCGGCCGATCTCCAGGTGCGCGGCAGGGTCGAAGCTGCTCAGCACCGACATGGCGACCACCGGGATGTCGGCCTCGGGCCGCATCACCTTCAACGGGATGAACACGCCATGGTCCCAGCCGCGCTGGGTCTCGTACCGGTGGGCGATGCCGGCATCGGCGAGCAGGCCGCCGATCCGTTCGGCCAGTGCCGGCGAACCGGGCGCCGGATAGGTGAGCTGGTAGGTGTGCGGCGGGAAGCCGCCGTAGTCGTACACGAGGCCGGGTGCGGTCTGTGCGGTGATCGCGACCTCGGGGGTCTCCCAGTGTGCGGTGATCACGACGATCGCCCGTGGCGGCGTGGGCAACGACGGGATGATGTCCTCGAGCGCGGCACGGAGTTCGTCCCACGCGTCGATCGGGTCCCAGTCCATGAAGAAGCACGGGCCGCCGCCGTGGAAGATGAACGTGGCGGGCGTCGGGGCGGTGCCAGTACTCACGGGTGCTCCAGTCGATGGCTCCAGCTGATGCGGGCGGACGACGTCGAGGCTACGACTCGGGGCCGCATGTCGCTCAGATGGTGGTACGGGTGCGCAGACCGGCGAGGTGGAAGGTGACGTCGAGCGGCGGCGCCTTGGCGATCTGGCTCATCACGTAGCGCAGATAGCCGAGGATCATCTCGTCGCCGTCGGGGTCGACCCGGAAGGCGAGGCCGGTGAGCGTGTCGGCGATCTCCCAGTTGGCGACGACGATCGCCTTGGAGAGCTCGCCCGGCGGGATGAGCCCGCGGCGGGTGAGCTGCTCGTACATGGTTCGCGCGAGCCGCTTGTTGTTCTCGAGATCGAGCTGGCGATGGCGTCCGGTGAACCCGGGCCCGAACCAGATGGCCCGGAAGCCGGGCTCGGCGCGGTAGTACTCGATGAATGCCTCGCCCACCGCGATGCTGGCCGCCTTGGGGGTGGCGTACTGGTCGGAGGCGAACGCGCCCTCGATGACCTCGACGAAACGGTCGAGGTGTCGGCGGATGACCGCGTCGATCACGTCGTCGACGCCTTCGAAGTACTGGTAGAGCGTGCCGGCGGCGATCCCGGCCTCCTGCGCGATCGACGCTGCGGTGAGGTGATCGATCCCTCGCTCGGCCAGCTCCGAAGCGGCATCGAGCACCGCGTCGCGTTTGGCACGGCTGCGCGCCTGAGCAGGTTCGCGACGGCCGTTCACGGTTCCGAGGCTACCGAGAACGACGGCGTGCGCGAATCTGAATCATCTTCAGGTTATGCTCGCCGACATGCGACGGGGCACGCACGAGGAGAGGTTCGTCATGGAACGAGCATCGGACATCCGGTCGATGGGCGGCGCGTCATGACGCTCCAACTCGACGACGGAACGGTCGTCACGGTCGCGTACGAACGCGCCGATGAAGTCGTGCAGATCACCTGCGTGGTGGTGGGACTGCACGAACGGTTCGTGCGGCTCCTCCCGGTCACCCCGGCCGCGGCGCCGGCGATCGACACCCTCATCGACGTGGTGCTCGGCGCGAAGCGCTTCCGTGCCACGGTGCAGGACTCGACGAACGACGTGTTCACGGTCCTGCGGCCCGTCGACATCGTGTCGGGCATCCTCGCCAGCTGACGGCCCCGCTGTGGCAGGCTGAGCCGCGCACCGGCGTCGGATCTGCCGGGCGGAGAGGGGCAGGTCATGACGACCGATCAGCAGGGCCCGGTGGCGGTCGAGGTCGAACGGATCGCCGGCGCGTGCGGGGCGATCGTCCGAGGCTTCGACCTGTCCGTTCCGCAGGCACCAGATGCGGCGGAGCAACTCCGGCGCCTCCTCGACGAACACCTCGTGGTGTTCCTCCCCGAACAGCGACTCGATCTCGACCAGTTGGAGCGCGTCACCGACGAACTCGGCGGACGCGACCTCACCCCGTTCGTCGCCCCGGTGGCCGAACGCCCCTACGTCATCAAGGTGATCAAGGAGCCCGGTGACGAACTCAACTTCGCCAACGCCTGGCACACCGATCTCAGCTACCTGCCGGCGCCTCCGTCGTACACCGTGCTGCACGCGTGGGACGTGCCGGCCTTCGGCGGCGACACGATGTGGGCGAACCAGTACCTGGCCTACGAGACGCTGCCCCGCGAGCTCCGCGAGCGCCTGCTCGGCCTGCGCGCCACGCACTCCGCCGGGATGGCGTACGGCACGGGCGGTTACCTCGAACACGTGGCCGACAAGAGCTCGATGCAGATCCTGCCGAGCGACGAGGCCTACCAGGTGCACACGCATCCGATGGTCGTCCGTCACCCGCGCACCGGCCGCGACGCGCTCTTCGTCAACCCCGTCTACACCACCGGCATCGAGGGCATCGAGCCCGCCGAGGCGGCACCGCTGTTGCAGCGCCTGTACCAACACAGCGTCCACCCCAACCTCACGTGCCGGGTGCGGTGGACGCCCGGCATGCTCACGATCTGGGACAACCGCTGCACCCAGCACTTCGCGATCAACGACTACGGCGGACAGCGGCGCGAGATGTACCGCACGAGCGTGCGGGGGAGTGCGCCGGTCGCGGCCTGAGCGGAAATCGGGCGGCCCTCGCGACACCGGGGTGACAGGCTCTCGGGATGGCAAACGAACCGATCTTCGACGTCCGCGCCACCACGCCCGACGAATGGCGCGTCGCGTGCGACACGATGCGTGCCGCGCTGCTGACCGGCCCCATGTCCGACGACGACTGGGCGAAGGCGCAGGCCGGGTGGGAGGACCACCTCTCGTTCACCGCGTGGGCAGACGATCGGTGCGTCGGTCACGCCGGCGCCTTCCGCTTCGACACCGTGGTGCCAGGCGGGGCGCGGGTGGCCACCGCGGGCGTGACCCGGGTGGGCGTCCTGCCCACCGCGACTCGCCACGGGCTGCTCTCGCGGATGATGCGCGACCTGTTGGTCGCCTCCCGTGCCGATGGCCGGGTCCTCGCCAGCCTTCGCGCCAGCGAGGCCGTGATCTACCGACGCTTCGGCTTCGGCGTCGCAGCCGACAGCCACAGCGTCCGCCTCGACACGCGGCGCGCACGTCCGATCGGCGGCGCGGCGCCCGGATCGGTGCGCGTGCTGCAGCGGTCGGAGATCCTCGACGTGGTGCCGGCGATCTACGACCGGATCATCGCCCGCCCCGGTGCGATCACGCGTCCGACGTTCCTCTGGGAGCGCTACCTCGACGACGCGCTCGTCGGCGACAAGGCGGGTCATGTGGTCGTGCACACCTCGGTCGACGGGGTCGACGACGGCTTCGCGCACTACACCGTCGCCTGGCACGAGGAGCCGTTCATCGACACCTACGGCGTGGGGGAGGTGCACGACGTGTTCGGCTCGACGGCAGCGGTGGAACTCGCACTGTGGGAGTTCCTCGTCGGTATCGATCTGATCCGCCACTTCGACGTCGAGGAACGCCCGCTCGACGACCCGATGCGACTCGCCGTGCGCGACCGGCGCGCCTGCGAGACCAAGCAACGCTTCGACGAGCAGTGGCTGCGGTTGCTCGACGTCGAGTCGTGCCTCGCGGCGCGCACCTACCGGCCGGGACCGGCGCTCACGATCGCGGTGCGAGATCCCTGGTTCGACGACAACGACGACGTGTTCGAGGTGGGCTCGCAGCGGATCGTGCGGTTGGGACGCAGCGCTGCCGCCGACCTCACGGTCGAGATCGACGTCCTGAGCGCCGCCTATCTCGGTGCCGTGTCGTGGAGCGAACTCGCGGCCGTCGGAGTGGTGGCCGGTGACGCGACAGCGGTCGCCCGAGCCGACGACCTGTTCGCCAGTCGGCCGCTCGCCTGGTGCGGCAGCTTCTTCTGACGGTCGGACCGCGGATTCAGCGGCCTCCGTTCGGGCGGGTTTGCTAGCGTTCGGCCCGATGGGGAAACGACCTGACGGACAACTGGAGTACGACGTCCTGCGGGTGCTCTGGGCCGCGGACGGATCGCTGTCGCCGGCGGAGGTCGGCGAGCACCTCGACCTCGGGCTCGCGTACACCACCGTGGCCACCGTGCTCACCCGGCTCCACGCGAAGGGCCTCGTGGAACGCGACCCGGTCGGCAGGGCGTTCGTGTACCGCGCGGTCGTCGACGAGTCGGAGTTCGCGATTCGGCGCATCGACGACGTGCTGTCTGCCACGAGCGATCGCAGCAAGGTGCTGGCCCACTTCGTCCGCCGGCTGTCGCCGCGCGAAGCCCGCCAGATCAAGGACCTGCTCGACTCCGCCGATCAGTGATGCCCGGCCACCTCGTCCAGCCGCTGCTCGCCGCTGCGCTGCTGGCGTTGGCGTCCACCGCGCTGCATCGGCGGCTTCCTCCCCGGCTCGCCAGCAACCACATCGCCGCCGTGATGGTGATCCTGGTGATCGCCGCCGTGCCGACCGTCGTGCTGGTGTCGCTCACCTACCTGGCGCACGTCCCCTTCTTCGGATCGACCCTGCAGTGGTGCTCGCACGCACTCGGACACCATCGCGAGGTGCCGGTCTGGCTGGGGGTGACCTGCACGGTGCTGCTCGCCGCGGGCACGGTGCGGTGCGTCCGTGTGGTGTCCAGCTATCGGCGCATGTCGTGCAGCCGACCGGCGCCACTCGCCGTCGCCGACGACGACACGCCGTTCGCGATCACCCTGCCCGGACCCGGGGGTCGGATCGTGGTGTCCGCCGGTCTCATCCAGGCGCTCGACCCGCACGAGACCGAGGTGGTGATCGCTCACGAGCAGGCGCACGCTGCACTGCGGCACGACCGCTACCTGTTGCTCGGTGCGCTCGTCACCGCGTTCCTGCCGCCGCTGGCATGGTTGTCGTCGCGACTGACCTTCTCGCTGGAACGCTGGGCCGACGAGACGGCCGCCGACCGTTGCGGCGATCGTCGCCTCGTCGCGGCCACCCTCGGCAAGGTCGCGTTGATCGATCGGACGGATCGACCCCCGATGGTCGGTTTCGCGGGAGCCGCCGGATTCGCCGGGCTCGGAGTCGCCGCTCGGGTGCGGCTGCTGCTGCGGCCGCCGGTGCCGAATCCCGACGAGAAGTGGGTGGTCGCGCTCGCTGTCACCGTGGGCGCTGCGGCGGCCTTCGCCGCGTTTCAGGTGCACCACGTGGAGCCGCTGATCCACTTCCTCTGCCACTGATCCGCTCGGGTCGACCATGCGACCCAGCGCGGTAATCGGTCGGAATCGGTCGGCTTCGGTCGGCATCGGTCGGCATCGTCCGAGCGGCTCGGACAGCTAGTTTCTGCACATGGGCCGCGGGCGAGGTGGTGGGAACGCAGCGGTCCTCGCCGGAGCACTGTCGTTGGTGGTGGTCGTCCTGCTCGTGGTCGCGTCGTCGGGACCGGTGCGGGTGTGGTCCGACCCGCCACCCGGCGATCGCACGACGCTCACCGACGGGTTCGGTCCTGCCGACGACGGGTTGTCCGTCGGTCAGGGCGAGCGACCTCTGCCCCAGCCGGGTGCCGACGGCGACGGGTGGCTCCTGCGCACGCTCGCCGTCGCCCTCGGCGTGATGCTGCTCCGGTGGGCGTGGATCGTGGTGCGTTTCTGGGCGACGGTACTGCGACGTCGCCGCGAAAAGGTCGTCGCTCCCGCCGGCGGTTTCGCCGTCCTGCCCGGTGCCGTCACCGACGAAACGCCGCACCTCGAGCTCGACATCGAGGCCCAACTCGGCGCGCTCGCCACGGGCGATGCCCGCAACGCGATCGTCGCCTGCTGGATGCAACTCGAGCACGACGTCGCCGCCGCCGGTCTGCCGAGGTCGCCCGCCGAGACCTCTGCCGAGTTCACCGAGCGGGTCCTCGCCCGGGCCGTGGTCGACACCGCCGCGGTCGTCGACCTCGCCGAGCGCTACCGCGAGGCCCGCTTCTCGCAACACGACCTCGTTGACGCCGACCGCGATCGAGCCGTCGACGCGCTTCGCCGCATCCACGCGTCGTTGAAGATCCGCACCTCGCACACCGAGTCGATTCCCAGCGCGAGGACGCCCGCATGAGCGGCAAGTGGCGACTCCGGATCGCATCGGTCGCCGGGGTCTGGCTCGCGACCGTCGTCGCCCTCGCCATGATGGACATGCGACCGGCCGTCACCGTGCTGGCCGCGGTCGCCGTCTCGATCGCCTGCATCCTCTGGCTGCTGCTCGACGTGGGCGATGTCGCCGCGCCGGTCGACTGGCGGGCGTACAGCGACGGTGGCGTGTCGATCCGCGGCGCCGACTCGCGGGTCCGCGTGCTCCGGCGGCAGATCTCCGACGGCCGTGCGCTCGACGGCAGTGCCGCACTGCAACGCGCGCTGGTGGCGCTCGTCGACGACCTCCTCGCGACGGCTCACGGCATCGATCGAGCCGCGCGCCCGGCGCAGGCCGCCGACGTGCTCGGCCCTCGGCTGCAGGCCTTCGTCGACGCGCCCGTGTCCAGCCACCTACTCGCCGACCCGGAACGTCTCGCCTCGATCCTCGATCAGATCGAGCGGCTCGCCGATCGTTCCCGACCCCAGGAGACCCGATGACCCACCTCGATCTGCCCGCCGTGTCACGGCTCGCCAACGAGGTGCTCGACGAGGTCGAGCGAGCCGTCGTCGGCAAGCGCGAGGCGCTCACGCTCGTGCTCAGCGGCGTGCTCGCCGGAGGGCATGTCCTGATCGAGGACCTGCCAGGCCTGGGCAAGACGTTGGCCGCGCGATCCTTCGCCACCACCCTCGGCCTGTCGTTCACCCGCGCCCAGTTCACCCCCGACCTGTTGCCCGCCGACCTGACCGGCTCGTTCGTGTACGACCAGCGCACCTCCGACTTCGTCTTCCGTCGCGGCCCGCTGTTCACCGGGCTGCTGCTCGCCGACGAGATCAACCGCACACCACCCAAGACCCAGGCCGCATTGCTCGAGGCGATGCAGGAACGACAGATCACGGTGGAGGGCCAGACGTTCGCCCTCGACGCGCCGTTCCACGTGCTGGCCACCGCCAACCCTGTCGAGTACGAAGGCACGTACCCGCTGCCGGAGGCACAGCTCGACCGGTTCCTCCTGCGGATCAGCTTCGGCTACCCGACGCCCGACGAGGAGTGGGAGGTCCTGCGGCGCCGGATCGACCGTGCCGGCGAGGAGCACTCCCTCCGCCCCGTCACCGACGCAGCCACGGTGCTCGCCATGCAGGCAGCAGTCGAGACCGTCACGGTCGACGAGTCGATCAGCCGCTACTGCGTCGAGCTCGCCACCGCGACCCGTCGTCACCCGCACGTGCTGATGGGATCGTCGCCCCGCGGCGCGCTCGCCCTCATGCTGGTGGCGCGTGCACTCGCCGTGCTGCGCGGTCGTGACTTCGTGGTGCCCGAGGACGTGAAGGCCGTCGCGGTGCCGGTGCTCGTGCACCGCATCACGGTGAAGCCCGAACTGTGGATGACCAGCGCGTCGGCCACGTCGGTCGTGCACGACGTGCTCGGCACCGTGCCGACGCCGGGCGCCGGCGAGCCCGGCCGTGTGTCTCGTCAGGACGCGGGCCCGTCGGCATGATCGTCCCCGGCTGGCAGCCGACGGTCGCACAGGTGCGGGCGGGCGCCGGCGGCGCCGTGCTGGCCGTCGCGGGTGCCCTGCTGCGGCGGCCGGATGCCGTCGTGCTCGCCGTTCCGATGCTGGTGATCGCCGTCTGGGGTGTGCTCCGACGGCCGACCGACGCGCCGGACGTGGCCGACGCCATCGACCACTCGACCTTGCGCGAGGGCGAGGCCACCACCTGGCGGGTGGAGGTGCGCACCGCGGATGAACTCGACGGCGTCGGGGTGGTGCTCTGGGCGCCGCCGTACGCCGAGCTCGATCCGCCTTGGGGCGAACTCGTGGCCACGCACCGAGCGAACGCCGACGGCACGAGCTCGGCGGTGGCCGCGATCGCGATGCGCACGACTCGGTGGGGACGACGTTCGGTGGGACCCGCGCGCGTGGTGGCCAGCAGCCCGTGGGGTGCGTTCCGGTGGACGAGCGCCAACACCGGATCGCGGCTCATCACCACGCTGCCGCTGCCCGCCGTCTTCGACGCAACGGCGCCGGCCACACATGCGGCTGGTCTCGTCGGTCTCGACCGTTCGGTGCGCCCGGGCGACGGCAGCGAGTTCGCGAGCATCCGCCCGTTCCAGGCCGGCGACCGGCTGCGTCGGATCCATTGGCCCCGCTCGTTGCGCAGCGGTGCCCTGCACGTCACGTCGACGTGGGCCGATCACGACCGCCATGTCGTGCTCGTCGTCGATGCGTGCAACGACATCGGCGACAGCGACGGCATCGACGGCCGCGCCTCGAGCCTCGACACGACGGTGCGGGCCGCCGGTGCGCTCGCCGAACACCACCTGCGTCGCGGCGATCGGGTCGCCCTGGTCGTGCTCGGCGCCCGAGGCATCGTGCGTGTCCCCGCTGCCGCCGGGACCCGGCATCTTCGGCGGGTGCTCGACTCGCTGGCGGCCATCGAACCGGCCACGTCGATCCGCGACGATGCCCGTCACCAGCTCGGCCTCACCGGCGGATCGCTGGTGATGATGCTCTCGCCCATGGTGTCCGACGTGCCGCTGCAGCGGGCGATCTCGCTCGCCGGTCGGGGCATCGCGGTCGTGGTGGTCGACACCCTGCCCGACGGGATCACCGACGCCGATCCCGACGACCCCTTCCGTGCGCTCGCCTGGCGCATCCGGCTGCTCGAGCGTTCCCGTGAACTGCGCGCCGTCGGCGCCGCGGGGGTGCCGGTGGTCGCATGGCGTGGCCCGGGCAGCCTCGATCAGGTGTTGCGCGACCTGGCGCGCCGTCGCTCCACCCCGCACGTGTCCCGACGATGAGCCGGCGCCGATCGATCACGCTCGGGGGAGCGTCCCGCGACGGCCTCACCAGCCTCGGCCTCGTCGCCACCCTCGGCCGGCTGAGCTCGCACCAGCGACTGCTGCGGCTCGCGATCGTCGCCGGCCCGTCGCTCACCCTCGCCGCGACCATGGCGGCCCGCGGGTCGTTCCAGCCGATCGCGCTGCTGGTGATCGGCGTGCTCGCGATCGGATGTGCGATCTCGCCCGACACCCACGTCGGTCTGCTCGTGGTCCTGCTGCTGGCGCTCAACTGGGTGCAGACCGTCGACGACGAGACCACGCCGTGGCTGCTCGTCGCCGCGGCCGGGCTGGTGGTGCTGCACGCCTCGATGGCCGCCGCCACGGTCGCGCCGCCCGCGGCGCGATGGGACCGCCGGATGTCGCGGCGTTGGTCGGCGCGGGTCGCCGTGGTGATGGCGGCGACGGCGGCTGCCTGGTCGATCGCCGTCGGACTCGCCGACGCGGACCTGCGCGGGAGCGCCCCCGTGCTCGTCGTCGCGCTGCTGGCGACCGCGTGGCTCACCTGGTGGGCGGGTCGACGCAGCGTCGGGTGACCACGGGTGATCACGGGCGATCATCGGTGACCAGCAGGTGGCCACTTGTGGTCGCCCGGATGAACACACGCTCGTCGCCCTGTCGCTGCACGTGCCCCTTCCGTAGCGTCGCGCCGCATGGAGCGGGAGCCGATGACGCCCAGCGCGCGCCGCAGCGGGCCGCTCGCCGCCATCGGGATGACGATCGCCTTCGGCGCCGTGCTCGCCTATTGCGGGCGGGTGGCGACCCCCACCCTGGTGGCGCGGGCAGCGCCGGATGTCGCGGCATCGCCCGTCGACGCGTCGGTGGGCGACTCGTCGCTCGGATCGATCGATCCAGCGGCGGCCTCGAACGATGCATCGGTGCCGTCTTCGGATTCGTCGGATGCGTCGGTCGGCGCCGGCACCGGCGCCGTCCCGCTCGCTGCCACGTCGGCAGCGACGGCGGGTGGGTCGTCAGCATCGGCCACGACCGTGGCGACCACTGGTCAGCGTGCGCAGGGATCGGGTTCGAGCCCCACGCCCCGTTCGGCGGCACCCTCGGGCGGCGGCGCTCCGTCGGCCGCCGCCGGTGCGACGTCGGCCGCCGATCCGGTCGTGTCCAACGCGCCGGGTCCGGTCAGTACCGCCGTCCCCACGAGCACGCCGGCGGTGGCGAGCGCCGCCGCCGTCGACCCCGCAACGACGAGTGCTGCGACCACGTCGACGACCTCGGGTGCGTCGGTGACGTCGGCGACGTCGACGATCGCCTGGACCGTGCCCCGGACCGTGCCGGCCACGACCCCGAGCACGACCAGCAGTACGACCAGTACGACGACCACCACGACCACCACGACGACCACGACGATGACCACGACGACACCGGCCCCGCCGGTCGCCGGTGCGGTGGTCGACATCGACTTCCAGCAGGGCACCGATGCCGCGAGCGTCGGGCTCGAGGCGCTCAGTCCAGGTCCACACGGGGTCACCACCGATCTCGCCATCACCGGGGGAGTCGCCCGTGCTCGACGGCTCGAGGTCGAGGTGTACGCGAGGACGACCGGACTCGGTTCGGCCGACCACTGGGTCGAGGCCGACCTGCGCATCGGCGCCGACATCGCCGGCAACTACACGGGCGTGATGACGAGAGTGTCGGCGTCCGACGCCGGGTACGCCTGGCACAAGCTCGAGGTGTGGGGGTCGTGGAACGGCTTCCGCCTCCTCACCCTCGTGGGCAGCCGGATCGCGGACGAGCAGTACTTCCCGTACCGCCTGCAGGCGAACACGACGTACCGAATCCGGCTCGAGGCCCGCGGCTCGACGATCTCCGGCTGGGTCGACGGGCGACCCCTGTTCGAGGTGACGGCACCGTCGGTTCCCTGGTCGCCGACGGCCGGTATCAACATGACCGCGTCGGGCGACCCGTCGAACAGCACCCTCGACAACCTGCGCGCCGGCCCGCTCTGACTACCTGCTGACGGGACCGCTGACAGGCCCGCTGACGCGACCGCAGCAGCGCGACGACCTCAGTGCGGGTGGTCGTGCCCGTCGTGGTCGTCGTGATCGTGGTCGGACTCGATCGCGTCGAGGAACGCCTCGACATCGGCGTCCTCGCCGCCGACCAGCCAGATCACCAGCTCGTCGTCGTCGTCGCTCCACGGCAACATGCCCTCGACGCTGTAGCGGTCGACCGTGATGTCCTCGCTGTCGTCGTCGACGGGAGCGATGACGGCCAACTCCACCTCGGCGTCGGGCGGTTGGTCACGCAACATGTCGATCAGTTCGGAGACTCGCATCGGAAACCTTTCGGGTCGTCTGGGTGGAGAGACGGGTGGAGAGATCAGCGGTCGTCAAGACCGCTGACGGCGGGCGACCGGCGAGGAGGACCGTGGCATGTCGCTCACGTGTCGAGCCAGGACGGGGCTTTGTCGAGCAGGTAGAGGCTGACGTCGCGGCACCTGACGAGGGTGTCGCAGAACGCCTCCTCGTTGGCGGTGTACACATCGGCGAGCTCGACCGAGATGCGCGCCACGAGCGAGAGGCTGCGCTCGGGGGCGTCGGTGACGCTGGCGAAGGAGTCGATCGCGGACACCTCGATCGGGAGCTCGAGGCCGCCGACGCCGGCGATGTCGGTGGCGAGCACCAACAGGTCGGGCGGCTGGGGGAGCGGCGGCAGGGTCCAGGTGAACAGCAGCGGGAACGAGAACCCCGTGGGCGGATCGTCGTCGGGGTCATCCATCTTGATGACCTCGTCCTCGAACCCGAGCAGTGCCCGCGGGTCGACCTCGAGCGAGAGGTGCAGGTCGATCGGACCGTTGCAGGCCTCTTCGGGGTGCAGGTCGACCTCCCACAGCTGACGCAGTGAGTAGGTCTCGACGAAGTGGCGTTCGTCGTGCACGTGGAACCCGTGGTCGATCGCGTGGCTCTTCAGATCCGCCACGAACCCGGCGACGTCGATGACGGCCAACGCTGGTCCTTTCCCGGGGTCACCCCCGCTCCGGTGATCGACACTACCGTGACTCCGTGGTGCGCGATCGGATGGGTCTGCTCGTGGACACGGCCGATGCCGTGGCCCGGGCCATGCAGGGTGTGCAGGATGCGAACGACTTCGGTCTGTCGGGCCGACGGCATGGTCAGTACGCGCTCGATCTGCGTGCCGACGACGCCGCCCTCGCCGTGCTGCGGTCGGCCGGGGTGGGCGTGTTGTCGGAGGAGAGTGGTCTCGAGAGACCCGACGCCGTCGAGATCGTGATCATCGACCCGGTCGACGGATCGACCAACGCGAGCCGGGGGATCCCCTGGTACGCGACCTCGCTGTGCCTGGTCGACGCCGACGGCCCGGCGGCAGCGCTGGTGGTGAACCTCGCCAGCGGCGTGCGTTACTGGGCCGAACGGGGTGGGGGAGCGTTCCGCGACGGCGAACCGATCCGGGCGAGCGGCCTCACCCGGCTCGGCGACGCGATCGTCGGGCTGAACGGCATCCCCCCGCAGCACCTCGGATACGCCCAGTCGCGGGTGTTCGGCGCGGTCGCACTCGACCTGTGCCAGGTGGCCGCCGGTGTGTTCGACGGCTACGTCGACTGCATCCGTGAGGCACACGGGGCATGGGACCACGCGGGTGGTTCGCTCATCTGCCGCGAGGCCGGCGCGGTCGTCGTCGACTGCTGGGATCGCGACCTGTTCGTGCTCGATCACGAGGCACGGCGCACCCCGATCGCCGCCGCCACGCCCGAGTTGCTCGCACCGTTGCTCGATGCCCGGCGAGCGATGCTGCCGCTCTGATCGCGATCCCTCGGCCCGTTCCCAGGGATGAGGACCGGGGTCGTGCGGAGGGCGCCGGGTAGCATGGCGGCTCCCGGACACCCCGTCCCGGGCGCATAGCTCAGCTGGTAGAGCACTGCCCTTACATGGCAATGGTCGGGGGTTCGAGTCCCTCTGCGCCCACTCGTCGCTGACGCTCCTCGTGGGCGCCTTGCGTCACCGTGCTTGCTGCCTCCGGCGGCCGTTCAGACGCCACGGAGGCTTTCGCCTCCTCGGCGCGCAGCGGTTCATCCGAAGGGTTCGAACGCCGTCGCTGATGGTCCACTCGTCGTCGATCCGAGTCGGGTCAACCCAAGAGGTTGTTGATCCGGAATTCGACGCGGCGGTTCTTCGCCCGACCGTCGGCGGTGGCGTTGTCGGCGATCGGGCGGCTCTCGCCGTAGGCCGCCTTCGTGAGCCGCGAGGGGTCGACGCCCTGTGACACCAGGTAGTCGAAGATCACGTCGACACGCCGCTGCGACAGCGCCTGGTTCATCTCGTCGGAACCGTCGGAATCCGTGTGACCCTCGATGTCGATGGTGATCTGCGGGTTCTGGCTCATCAGCACCACGCCCAGATCGAGCACGCCGCGGGCGGTGCTGTTGATGTCGACGGAGTTCTTCGCGAACAGCACCGAGTCGCGCACGTACAACGGCGCCGACGGCGGTCGTGGCGCCCCCGCCACGATCTCGTAGTTCACGATCACGTTGTCGATCCCGACCACGGCGCCGGCCTTGTCGCGCACCTCGTCGGCGGTCGCCTGGTCGGGCACCGTGCCCTCGAGGTACACCTTGCCGCCGCTGAACTCCGCCCACCGCACGGGCTGGTCGATCGCGTCGTCCGTCGCGGCGGGCACCGTCGTCGCCGATGCGGCTGGAACGGTGGTCGCCGGTGATGTCGACGCAGGAGCGGCCGTGGTGCTCGGCGCGGCCGTGGTCGTGGTCGCGAGCTGGGTGCTCGCGGGCGCCGTGCTCGAGGGAGCGGTGGTGGCCGGTGCGGTGGCCGCGGGCTGCTCGGTCGTCGGCGCTGCGGTCGGCGCGCTCGCCGCCGGCGAGGTCGGCGTGGCATCGGCATTCGCGACCTCGCGCTCGTCGTCGCCACCCGTGAGGGCGAGACCGACGCCCGCGACCGCGACGATCGCAAGTGCAGCCGCTGCGACGTAGGGCCAGCGCGGTCGACGTGCCGGCTCGTCGGGCTCCGACGCGACCTGGTCGGCGAGCTCGATGAGGCGT
>JAPLAA010000057.1 GCA_026393475.1 Actinomycetota bacterium | reverse complement strand
TCGGTGATGTCGGCCACGGGCGAACCCGAGTTCGGCCAGAGCGCACCCGAGGCGTTCGCCCAGCTCACCGCGCCACCGGCCACCGACCGCGACAGCCATGTGCAGCGCTGGATCGACGGCCTGCGCATCTGGGGCAGCCCCGAGTTCTTCGACGAGGACCGGCTGCGCGCCGACGCCGAGCGCTCGTTCGACCGGGCGTTCACCCCCGACGGCACCACCCGCCAGTTCTTCGCGATCCGGGCGTCCGCGCCGCGGGCGCATCTGCTGCGCGAGGTGACCGTGCCCACGCTGGTGATGCACGGCAGCGCCGACACGCTGATCACCCCGAGCGGCGGTGAGCGCACCGCCGAGCTCATCCCGGGCGCGAGGTTCGTGCTCGTCGACGGCATGGGCCACGACTACCCGCCACAGCTGTGGCGCCGGTGGGTCGACGAGGTCACCAGCTTCATCCGCAGCATCTGACCGCTGCGGTCCGGCCGGCCCGTCCGAGTGCCAGGAGGACACCCGGGGGTGCCGTGAAACCTCGGGTGAGCGGTTGACACTCGGGCGGACGGCTGACACTCGGGTGGGCGGCTGACACTCGGGTGGGCGGCCCGTAGCCTCGGGGCATGGAACTCGTTGCGTTGGACGCCCTCGACCCGCTGATCCGGGCGCGTCGCACCAGCATGCTCGTCGACCAGGCCCGACCGGTGCCGCACGACCTCGTCACCCGACTCTGCGAGCTCGCCACCTGGGCACCGAACCACAAGCGCACCTGGCCGTGGCGGTTCGCGCTGCTCGAGGGCGACGCCCGGGGTCGGCTCGGCAACGTGATCGCCGACGCGATGGATGCCCAGGGCGACCCGCCGGAGAAGGTACTGAAGGCCCGCGGCAAGTACCTGCGCACACCGGCGACGCTCGTGGTCGGCACCGCTGTCGGCGACTCGCCGTTGCGCACGGCCGAGAACCGCGACGCCGTCGCCGCCGGCATCCAGAACCTGCTGCTCGCCGCCACCGCGGCCGGCCTCGCCACCTACTGGGGCTCGTGCCCGAAGGGTGCGAACGACGTGGTCGGCGAGCTCGTCGGCTGGGAGTCGGGCACCCACGTGACGGCGCTCATCTACCTCGGCTGGGCCACCTCGGAGGTCGCGCCGCCGGAGCGTCCGGCACCGGCACTCACCTTCCACGCCTGACCTGGTGGCCGCCGCGAGACCGCGGAGGCGCCCAGGTCAGCTGCCGGGCGTGCGCGACTCGGTGATGTCCATCTCGTCGGGCTCGCACCCGAGCGCGATCAGCATCTTCGACACCCCGTGGAACAGCGCGAGGCCGATGCTCATCTCGACCAACTCGGCCTCGGTGAACTCGGCGAGCAGCGCCGCCTGCACGTCGGCCGGGGGCGGGCCGCCGGCGCCGAGGAACGAGTCGGCGTACCGGAGGGCGAGCTTGTAGCGAGGTGACAACATGGACGACGCATGGTCGTCGTCGATCTGTTCGACGAGCGTCTCGTCGAGTCCCTGCTGCTTCGCGACCGCGAAGCGGACGTTGCGTCAATACCCGCAGTCGGTGATGCGGGCGTTGCGGATCCGGACCGCTTCCTTGGTGGGATGGTCGAGCACCCCGTGCGACCAGAACGTCGCGTAGGTGGTGCCGAAGGAGCGGGCCAGCTCGGGATGGTGAGCGAGGATCGTGCCGAAGTGGGCCGGCTGATCGGGCACGGCGCTGGGCAGGCGGGGCACGGTGGACATCAGGCTCCCTCTCCGGTCGTTGTGGTCGTTGTGGTCGTTGTGGTCGTTGTGGTCGTCGACGTGTCGGTGATGGCAGGCGCGGGTGCCGCGGGCACGTCGAGCACGCGGCGCAGCTTGGTGAACCCGTCGGCGAACGCCATGCGGAACATGATCGCGACCTGCTCGGCCGGCGTGTAGTGATCGCCGAGTCGGGCCATCAGCGCGTCGTCGATGCCGTGCACGTCGAGCGCGAACTGTTCGGCGACGGCGACGACCGTCTCCTCCGCAGCGTCGAGCGGACCGAAGGCCGCCATCGATCCCTCGCCGGTGATCATCTGGCCGATGCGCGCTTCGATCAGCGCCGCGCTGCGACCGGGGCACTCCTGCGCGGTGTCGCCGCGGAGCTGGGCGAGTTGGTCGGCCAACCCGGTGCCAATGGCGAGCAGCGTGGCCTCGTCGTCGTGATCTCCGAGCCAGCTGGTCATGCCGCGTGCTCCGGGGTGTGCAACTGCTCGATCACGTGGAGCCAGCCCTCGCCGAGCACCGAGGCGTCGCCGCCGCCGGAGGCGTGTTCGACACCGACGACCCGTGCGAAGGTGCGCTGCAGCAGCGCGATCGCCACGACGTCGCCGACGCCGAGGCATTCCTGCAGCGCCTCGTCGAGCACGTCGTGCGCCAACTCGCGTTCGGACATGTCGGCGTGCGCGCCGGCGGCCGCGACGGCGGCGATCGCCCGGTCGAGGTAGGTGGAGCCCTGCGTGGTGGCCACGAGGTCAGCATCGCGTACCGCCTTGGCGGCATCACCAGTGAGCGACGACACGAGCGCGGACGCCGTGCGCGCGAACGGGTGGTCGAGCGCGGCGGCCGGCACGTCGTCGAGCGCGGCGAGCGCCTCGTCGAGCGAGCCGCTCTGGGCCGCGACGATGGCGTGGAGGACCGAGAGTTCGAACGTGCCCGAGGTGCGTTCGAGCATCTGCTCCTCGGCACGGGCGATCATCGACAGCGCCACCTTGGCGTCGCCGCGGTGCATCGCCGCGCCGGCGACGGCGAGCAACGGCACGGGACCGGCCGGCGACCCCTCGGCGAGCGACAGCAACTCCTCGGTAGTGCGTTGTGCGCCGGCGGAACGTCCGAGCGCGACCTGGGTGCGCACGAGCGCCGACAGCGCCTGCACCATGCCGAACTTGTCGCCGAGCCGCCGGAAGCGCGTACGCGCCTGCTCGGCGTTGGACATGGCCTCGTCGAGACGGCCGTGCCACAGGCGCAGGTCGGCCATGAGCGTCTGCATCATCGCTGCGGCCCAGTCGTCACCCCGCTCGAGCGCCTCGGCCTGGACGACGCTCGCGAGGTCCTCGGCCTCGACGAACCGGCGCTGGAAGAAGCGCACGAACGCGAGCAGCCCGAACGCCCAGCCGACGCCGTTGCGGTCGCCGAGCCGACTGTGGGTCTCGGCGGCGCGGTGCAGTCGTTCGTCGGCCAGGTCGAGATCGCCCGACAGGAACGACAGCCAGGCACGGTGCTGCTCGATGTAGGCGAGGCCGCGCTCGTCACCGAGCTCGCGGTACACCGCCTCTGCCTCACCGAAGTGCCATTCGGCGTCCGACAACGAGCCGCCGAACAGCTCGATGAAGCCGCGCTGGCGGAGCGCGTCGGCGAGCAGTGTCGGCGAACCGGCGGCGCGGAGCAGGTCGACGCTGCGGCCCAGCTCGGCACGGGCACCGACGGGATCGCCCTGCAGGTGGTGGAGGGACCCGAGCAGCCGTCGCGCCTCGCCCTCGACGGCGGCGTCCTTGCGCGCGGTCGCGTCGGCGAGCAGGGCCGCGAGATCGGTTCGTGCCACCGCCCAGTCGCGCGTCTCGATGAGCCCGGCGCAGCGGACGAGCATCAGCTGGATCCGATCGGCCTGCTCGGACGGATGCCCGTTCATGAGGGCGATGGCGCGCGTGGCATGACGCACCGACAGGCGGTGGCTCCCGCTGTCGCGGGCCCGCCTCGCGGCGATCGACAGGGCGCGCACGGCGTCGGCGCGGATCGTGGGCGGCACCTTGTCGACCTGCCCGAGCTCGGCCACCAACTCGGCCGCGGTGGCGGCGTGGTGGGCGAGGTCGTCGATCGCTGTGGGTGCGTAGGCGGCGAGCGTGGCGGCGACGCCGGCGTGGCGTTGCGCGCGCGACGCCTTGGTGAGCGTCTGGTAGGTGGTCTCGCGCACCGAGTCGCTGCGGAACCGCCACCGCTGCCCCTCGACCACGAGGAATCCCTTCGCGTCGAGCTGCGACACCGTCAGACGATCGAACGGTTGATTGATGGCCGTCGCGAAGCGCTCGAGCGACATCAGCGTGCCCGACAGGCCGAGGGTGGCGGCGTTGTCGAGCACCTGCCGCTCGCTCACGTTCAACTGGTCGAGCCGGGCCGCGATGAGCGCACGCAGCGAGTCGGGCAACTCGCTCGACGGGCCCTCCTCGGCCACCACGCCGGCCAGCTGCTGCAGGAACAGCGGGTTGCCGCCACTGCGGTCGAACAGCGCACCGAGCAGCTTCTGGTCGGGGATGATCGTCTCGCCGGTGTGGCCGTCGTTGACCGCTCCGGTGAGCTGGCCGAGCAGCTCGATCGCCAGCTCGTCGCTGTCGGCCCGGGCGAGGGGCTGCACGGTGAGCGACAGCACGGTCGTGCGATCGGTGGACGGCGGCCACGGCACGTCGCCGCCCGGGCGCATCGACGTGATGAGCACGAACGGCAGCCGCTGCACGGCGCCGACGAGGTGCTCGAGCAGGTCGACGACCACCTGGTCGGCCCAGTGGAGATCGTCGATCCAGAGCACGAGTGGGCCCTTGGCGGCGCGCATCTCGATGACCCGTGTGATGGCACGGTGCACCGCATCGCGCCGCACGGTGCCGTCGAGCGCGTCGAGCGCCGACTCGTGACCGAGCAGGTGCAGGAACGCTTCCACCGCACGCTCGACCTCGGGGGTGATGCCGTCGGTGGCGAGCAGCTTCGCCGCCTTGCCGAGCGCCCGTTCACGCAGTTCGTCGAGGCCGAGCGCCGGGTCGAACCCGAGGTGCGCGGCGATCGCCGAGGCGATCGGTGACCACACGTTCGACTCGCCGTACGGCGCGCAGACGCCTTCGAGCACGGCGGCCGAGCCGGCCCCGATCTCGTCGAGGGTGTCGAGCAGTTCGTCGATGAGCCGGCTCTTGCCGACGCCGCTCTCGCCCACCACGTTGAGCAGCAGGGTGCGGTGTTCGTCGATGCCGAGCTTCAGCGCGGCGCGGGCGAGGGTGAGTTCGGGATCGCGGCCGACGAGGCGGAGGTCGGTGCGCCGCACACGGGCGCCCGGCGCGGTGAGCGTGCCACGGGCGAGCCAGGTGGTGATCGACTGCTCGCGACCGCGCGGCTGCAACTCGGTGGGCGGGCCGTACTCGACGACGTCGTTCGTGAGCGCGTAGGTGGCCTCGCCGACGAGCACCCCGCCGGGCGGCGATTCGGCCTGCAGTCGAGAAGCGGTGTTCACGACGTCGCCCATGGCCGTGTAGTCGGTGCCGGCGAGCGTGCCGACGAGCACCTCACCGGTGTTGATGCCGATGCGGAGCTTGAGCGAGTGCGCCGGGCTCTCCTCCTCGACGTAGCGATCGATGGTCTCCTGCATGCGCAGGGCGGATCGCACGGCGCGCTCGGCGTCGTCCTCGTGGGCGACCGGCGCACCGAACAGGGCGAGGATGCCGTCGCCGAGCAGCTTGTCGACCCGGCCGCCGAACGCGGTGACGTCGTCGACCAGCCGTTCGAACACGCCGTCGATCAGCCGCTTCACCTGTTCGGGGTCGAGGTGCTCGGCGAGCGAGGTGAAGCCGACCACGTCGCCGAACAGCACGGTGACGATGCGCCGTTCCTCTGCCTGACCTGCCGCGACGGCATGGCCGCAGGAGGAGCAGAAGCGCGCTCCCGGGGCCAGGGGCGCTGCGCACGAGGGGCAGAGCATCACTCCGGAAGCGTACGGCACATCCACCTCCAGAGGGACGACGTTTCCGCAGGCCGGGGGTAGGTTCCGTGCTCGTGAGCATCGGAGGACCGCCGCCAGCATCGACGCGCCCTGCCGGCGCGCCCGCGCTGCCGTCCGTCCGGAAGCAGCGGCCGAGGCCCGTGCTGTGGCTGCGCAACCACCCGCGCGCCGCCGACGCGCTGCTGGCCGGGTTGGTCACCGCCCTGGCCCTCGGCGCCCACCTGTTCATCGACTCCACGGGCGAGACCGAGGTCAGCGACCCGACCTGGTGGTCACCGTTGCTCGTGCTCGCCTCGACGGTGCCGCTCGCGTGGCGCCGCCGGTGGCCGGTGGCCGTGCTGGTGGCCGTGACCGTGCCCGAATGCATCCTGCAGGCGTCGGAGATGGTCGGCGCCGGCTTCTTGAACATCCTGATGGCGACGTACTCGCTCGGCGCCTACGTGGCGGGGCGACGTCTGATCGTGTCCGGCGCCCTCACGTTCGCCTGCCTGCTCGGCTTCGTCGCGGTGGGGGTGGCCGTCGACGGGGTGGAGGCCTCGACGCTCATCAGCACGACGGTGCTCTACGCGGGCGCGATCCTCCTCGGCGACAACATGCGCCGGCGTCGCGAGCGGGCCGACGAACTGGTGGAGCGGGCCGAGCGGGCCGAGCGCGAACGCGAGCTGCTGGCCGTGCAACAGGTGCAGCAGGAACGCACGCGCATCGCCCGCGAGATGCACGACGTCGTCGCCCACAGTCTGAGCGTCATGATCATCCAGGCGGGTGCGGCACGACGGCAGGTGCTGGCCAACCCCGACCAGGCCGTCGGCGCGCTCGAGAACATCGAGTCGACCGGCCGTGAGGCGATGAGCGAGATGCGCCGCATCCTCGGCGTGCTGCGCAGCGACACCGCACGCGACGGCGACGACGGCGTCGATCTCGCCCCGCAGCCGTCGCTGTCCGCGCTCGGCGACCTGGTGGCCGCGTCGTCCGACCTGCCGATCGAGCTGCACACCGACGGCGACCTCGACGGCGTGCCGGCGGCTGTCGAGCTCTCGGCGTACCGGGTCGTGCAGGAGGCCCTCACCAACGTCCGCCGGCATGCCGGTCGCGTCGATCACGTCGCCGTGGCCGTCCGGCGTGCCGACGGCCGGTTGACGGTCACGGTGGAGGACGACGGGCGTGGTGCGAGCGCACTCGCGCACGATCCGGGCTTCGGCATCATCGGGATGCGCGAACGTGTGGGCATGTTCGGTGGCACCCTCGAAGCAGGCCCGCGGTCCGGTGGCGGTTGGCGCGTGCGCGCCGTGTTCCCGGAGGCCGCATGATCCGCGTGATGCTCGTCGACGACCAGGCGATGGTGCGCGCCGGTTTCCGCATGATCGTCGAGAGCGAGCCCGACATCACCGTCGTGGGCGAGGCCGCCGACGGCCGCGACGCGGTCGAGCTCGCCAGGCGCTGCGATCCGCACGTGGTGCTCATGGACGTGCGCATGCCGCACATGGACGGCATCGAGGCCACCGCGCTCATCACGGCAGCGGCGACACCGCCACGCGTGTTGATCCTCACCACCTTCGACCTCGACGACTACGTGTACTCGGCCCTGCGCGCCGGTGCGAGCGGGTTCATGTTGAAAGACGCCCCGGCCGAACAGCTCATCGAGGCCGTACGCGTGGTGGCCCGCGGCGACGCGCTGCTGGCCCCGTCGGTCACCAGACTGCTGATCGAGGAGGTGGCCCGGCGTCCGGCGGTCGACCCATCGGCCACGCTCGCCGGCTTCGACGACCTCACCGAGCGCGAGCTCGACGTGATGCGGCTCGTCGCCAAGGGCATGTCGAACGCGGAGATCGCCGAAGCGCTGTATCTCGGCGAGGCGACGGTGAAGACACACGTGGGCCGC
>JAPLAA010000112.1 GCA_026393475.1 Actinomycetota bacterium | reverse complement strand
GAGCCGTCGAGGAACAGCACGTTGCCCTTGCCGTTCTCGGCCATGTGGCGGATCGACTCGGTCCAGATCGAGAACAGGATGAGCGAGGAGTCGACGTTGGCCGCCTCCATCTCGCGTGCCGCCTGGGTGAGGCCACGGCCCACCTCTTCGCGGAACAGGGCCACGCCCTGGCCGCGCAGCTGGGCGGCGGTGCGCTCGGCCTCGGCGGCGATGCGGATCGCGGTGCCCTCGGCCTCGGCCTCCTTGGTGCGACGGATGAGCAGCGCGTCGCCTTCGTTGGTGGCGGCAGCCTTGAGGTTGTTGGATGCCACGACCTGCGCCATCGACGTGGTGATCGCCTGGTCGAAGGTGATGTCGTTGAGCTGCAGGTCGATGAGGTGGTAGCCCCAGGTCTCGACGGTGACGTCGAGGTTCTCCTTCACCTCGGCGACGATCTCGCCGCGGAGGCCGAGGATCTCGGCCTGGCGCATCGTAGCGACGAAGCCGCGGGTGCTGCCCTCGACGCTGCGGACGAGTGCGGTGAGGAAGTCCTTCTCGCTGACGAACTTGAAGGCCACGTTCTTCACCGTGTCCTCGGCCTCGTTGTACACCGAGTACACCATCATCGCCGTGAAGTAGACGTTGGCCTGGTCCTGCGTGATCGCCTGGAACTGCAGTTCGACCGCACGGTTCTGGGTGCTGATGCGCCGGAAGATCTTCTCGACGAACGGGATCAGGAAGTTGAGGCCCGGCCGTCGGATGGAGTGGTACTTGCCGAACACCGTGGTGACGGCGACGTTGCCCTGGGGCACGGTCTTCACCGACGACAGGATCAGCACGATCAGGACCACTGCGCCGACGATCAGGGCGATCTGGGATGCACTCATGGACGGACCTCCGCTCGGCCACCGTCCGGTGGCGTCACCTCGATCCTATGACCATTCGTGACCGGCCGTCGGGAAGCCCTCCCACCCCGATTCGGCCACCGTTCAGTCGGTGATGATGACGTAGGCCTTGCGGATCGTCTCGTGGACGACCCAGCGGCCGGTGGTGCCCGAGGGCGTGAGGATCATCGCACCGGGGACCAGTTCGAACGACTGACAGGTGGTGCCGTCGGCGCCGTCGATGTGCAGCGTCGCTCGCCCCGACAACACGCAGAACACCTCCTGGTAGCCGTCGCGGCGGAACGGGAACTCGCCCGGTGTGCACTCCCACACGCCGACGTCGAGCCGGTCGTGCTGCCACGTCGACACCGACGACTCCACGGGATCGCCAGCGATCACGACGGGGCGAGGGGTGCCGGAACCGAGGTCGACCGAGTACGCGTTGGCCAGGTGGGTCGCGATGCCTGCGGTGCCGGCCCGATGATCGATGACGTACATCTTGCGGACCGTCTGGTGGACGTCCCAGTGCTGGTTCCACGCTCGAGGGGTCGTCCACAGCGTGCCGGGGGCGAGGTCGAAGGTGCCGCCGTCGTGGGTGACCGTCGCCCGGCCGGCGACCATCAGCATCGCCTCGTTCTCGTCGCCCGACGGGCCGTCGAGGTTGCCGGGCGAGCACTCCCAGATCCCGATCTCCAGTTCGCCGTCGAGGAACGGCCAGCCGGCGATGATCGATCGTGTGGGCTCGGCCGGATTCGCGGGGCCGGTGGGGTGCAGCGGGGTGTCGAGGATCGACGGCGTGTACATGCCGTCATTCTGCAGGCTCCGCGCTCGTTCGTCAGGCCGTCAGGAACCCGATGATGTCCGGGAAGGCGCGGCGGTCCTGGTACACGAACATGTGCCCGCCCTCGTAGCGGCGCAGTTCCGAACCGGCGATCCGCCGATGGATCGCCTCGCTGTTGGCGGGCGGGGCGATGCCGTCGTACTCACCGCAGGTGATCAGCGTGGGGCACGTGATCGCGGGCAGGCGGTCCCAGACGTCGTGGTGGCGCCTCGCCTCGAGCTGCATCGCCTCGCCGCGCACCTGTTCGTCGGACTTCACCACCTCGGCGCGCTGGCGCATCCCGTCGACGATCATCCGGTCGAACGGGTGCTCGGCGAGGAACGCCGCGTCGTAGCGGGTGTCGAGGTTGGTGAGCGACACTCGTGCCCGCTGCTCGGGGTCCATCGCCGCCATCAGGTGCAGTGGATAGCTCGCCCCGCCGGCGCCGCCAGGCGAGGTGCACAGCAGCGCGAGCCGATCGATCCGGTCGGGGTGGGTGACGGCGAACTCCTGCGCCACCATGCCGCCGAAGCTGATGCCGAACACGGCGAAGCGGTCCCAGCCGATGTGGTCGACGAGGGCGAGCGCATCTGCGGCGTAGTCGGCCATCGTGGGTTGCTCGGCGGGCAGGCCGGTGCGGCCGAGGCAGCGCTGGTCGTGCACCACCACGTCGCAGTGTTCGGCCAGCTTGTCGATCAGCGGCCGGGAGCCCTCGATCGTGCCGCCAGAGCCGTTGAACACGAGCAGCTTCGGGGCGCCGGTGTCGACGCGACCGTGCCGCTCGTACCAGAGGGTGAGGTCGGACAAGGTGAGCGTCTCCATGGTGCTGTCGGTCACCGTCGGTCGTAGGGG
>JAPLAA010000071.1 GCA_026393475.1 Actinomycetota bacterium | reverse complement strand
CGGCGCATCTTGGCCTTCTTCTTCTTGGTCTTCTTCGACATAGGGCTACGAGCCTAACGGTCGCGCGCTGGCGTTCCCACTGCCGCCGCCACGACCGCCGAACGCTGGTCCGGGGCTGGCTGGAAAATCCGTGGAAATCAGGACCTAAGACCGATCCCATCGATCGTCGCGAGCCTCAGGATGCTGCGCAGGTCGGGCACGACGAGGTGCCCGCGGTGATCCGAGAGGACGGCGATGCTGGTCTACGTGGTGGAGCGCGTGTACCGGGACGCGGAGCGGGCCAACTCGATCGTGTCGGTCTGGTCCGACCTCGAGCGAGCCCACGCCTGGGCCGAGCGGCATCGAGCGAACGGCCAGGTCGACGACGAGGAATCGACGATCGCGATCCGGGTGACCGAGGTGGCGGTTCCCATCTCCGGTTCCGCAGATCTCCGCGAAGCCGTCTGACGATCGGCTGCGGGTCGCAGCGGGTCAGACCTTCGAGCCGGCGGGCGCCGAGGTCCAGGCCAGCAGGTCGTCGGCCGAGCGGGTGTTGACGATCCGCTCCACCGGCACATCCCCATCGGCCGCGATCGTGCAGCCGTACGGCAGCCATTCCAGCTGACCGGTGGCGTGGGCGTCGGTGTCGATCGAGAACATGCACCCGTGATCGAGCGCCACCGCGAGCAACTCGGGCGGCGGGTCGAGCCGTTCGACGCGGCTGTTGATCTCGACAGCGGTGCCGAAGGCCGCACACGCAGCGAACACGTAGTCGGGGTCGAACTGCGACGGCGCCCGCTTGTCGACCAGACGTCCGGTGCAGTGGCCGAGGATGTCGACGTGCGGTGACGCCACCGCCCGCACCATCCGCTCGGTCATCTGCCGGCTCTCCATCTTCAGCTTGGAGTGGACGCTCGCAACCACCACGTCGAGCCGTTCGAGCATGTCGTCGTCGAGATCGAGCGTGCCGTCCTCGAGGATGTCGACCTCCATGCCGGTGAGGATCCGGAACGGCGCCACCCGCTCACGCAGCACGTCGATGTCCGCGATCTGTGCCTCGAGGCGACCCCGGTCGAGCCCGTGTGCCACCGTGAGGCGAGGCGAGTGGTCGGTGAGCACCACGTACTCGTGGCCGAGCCCGATCGCGGTGCGCACCATCGACTCGATCGTCGCCCCGCCGTCGCTCCACTTGCTGTGCATGTGGCAGTCGCCCTTCAAGGCGTCGACGTACACCTGCGCCGCCGGGCTGATCTCGACCTGCGTCTCGGCCTCGATCTTGAGCAGGTACGCCGGGATCTCGCCGGTCTCCTCGCTCTCGATCGCCTCACGGATCAGCCTCGCCGAGGCGTCGCCCACGCCGGGGAGTTCCTTCAGCGTGCCCGCCGCAACCCGTCGGTGCAGCTCGCCCGGCTCGATCGACGCGATGGTCTCCATCGCCCCGGCGAACGCCTTGACCTTGAATCCGTTGGCGTGCGCCCGGTCGAGGCAGTGCATCACGCGCTCGAACGCGGCGAGGGGGGTCATGGACCAACTGTAGACCTGGTGCACGCACCGGTCCCGGCGAGTTCTGGCGAGTTCTGGCGAGTTCTGGCGAGTTCGACCGGGTCGAGTTCGGGTGCACCGGCCGCCCCGCCGACCAGGCCGACCTCACCCCGATAGCCTCGGACGTTCGTATGGAACGCTTCGGTCTGGTCGGTCTCCCCAACGCGGGCAAGAGCTCGTTGTACAACGCCCTCACCGGAGGCGGTGCGCTCGCCGCGCCCTACGCCTTCGCGACGAAGGACCCCAACATCGGCGTGGCCAAGGTGCCCGACGACCGGCTCGACCGACTCGCCGAGATGTCGAAGTCGAAGAACGTCGTGCACGCCTCGGTGCAGGTGGTCGACATCGGTGGTCTGGTCGAGGGTGCATCCAAGGGTGAAGGCCTGGGCAACAAGTTCCTCGCCAACATCCGCGAGGTCGATGCGATCGTGCTCGTGCTGCGGGCCTTCGAAGACGACGACGTCACCGGCCCCAGCGATCCGCTCGACCATCTGCGCGTGGTCGAGATCGAACTCGCCCTCGCCGACCTCGAGACCGTCGAGAAGCGGCTCAACCAGGCCACCCGCCAGTCGAAGCTCGACAAGGGGCTCGGCGACGAGATCGCCGTGTTGCAGAAGGCGTACGACGCACTCAGCGACGGCAAGCCGCTCTACCGCGCCGGGCTGAAGGCCGACGAGCGCGAGATGCTCGCTCCGCACTTCCTGCTCACCAACCGCCGCGTGCTGGTCGTGGTGAACGTGGGCGAGGACGACATCGATCGTGTCGCCGAGGTCGAAGACCGCGTGCGCGCCGAGATGACCTCGGCGGGCGACAACGTCGAGGTGATCGGCATGTGCGTGCAGCTCGAGGCCGAGGCCGCCACCATCACCGATCCGGCCGAGCGGGCCGAGATGCTCGACGGCTTCGGCCTGGGCGAAGGGGCGCTGTTCCGCATGGTGCGTTCGGCGTACCACCTGCTCGGGCTGCGCACGTACTTCACCACCGGCGAGAAGGAGAGCCGGGCGTGGACGTTCTACGCCGGCTCGAGCGCCCCCGAGTGCGCCGGCCGCATCCACACCGACTTCCAGCGCGGCTTCATCAAGGCCGAGGTCATCCACTGGGACGAACTGCTCGAGATCAGCAGCTGGACCAAGGCCAAGGACGTCGGCAAGATCCGTATCGAAGGCAAGGAATACCACCCCACCGACGGCGACGTCATGGAGTTCCGCTTCAACGTGTAGCAGGGGTTTCGCGATCTGCGGCGATTCGGCCGCAGTGCCTCTGACCAGGTCGTTTGTGTCCTTCTAGGTACGTTCAGTTTCGCCCTGTTCGTTTGGAGGAAGGACCTGAGAAGGACCAATCCGGGACCAAGCCGGTCACGAGTGGTCGTCGCGAGGTCAGTAGCCGAAGGTCCAACCGGGCCACTCAGCCACCTCGACAAGCTTCAGCACCTCTTCCTTGAGGCGGCCGCCGATCGGCAACAGCTCGTAGTTGAAGACGCCGATCGGCCCCTCCAACTTCTCATCCATGATGTGCACGTTGATGATCTCGCCGGTCTCGATCTCCAGCTCCACCTCGACGGGCACCCGGTACGTCACGTACACGACCATCACGGCCTCCTTCGTTGTTGTCGGAGAAGCATCTCTCGAGGGTGTGACAGCCTTCGGAGAGAGACGGTCATGGCAGCGGCGCTTGGACGATCGTGCAAAGAGTGTTGAGACGATCGTGCAACTTGTGTCGGGACGATTCCTCGGCTTGAGCTACGGTGACGACATGGTTCCGACGATCGAGCACGTTGAGCGGTGGGCCGACCCGTTCATCGACGGGCTACTCGACGAGGAGCCGGCGATCCTCCTTGAAGGCCCACGCGGATCAGGGAAGTCCACTCTGCTCCACTCGATCGCACGGCGTCGGAACGCAACGGTTCTGGACCTCGACGATGACAGCGTGCTCCAGCTCGTTCGCGAGGACGTCGGCTCCGCGCTCGCGTCCCCCGGTCTCGTGGCGATCGACGAGTTCCACCGCGCGCCCGAGGTGCTCTCCTTCGTCAAGCGCGTCGTCGATCGCCAAGGTGGCGCGGGCCGCTTCCTTCTCGCCGGCTCGGTGAGTTCGTTCCTGCTCCCACCCGGCACCGAGACCCTCACCGGTCGTGCGCATCGCCTGTCGCTCATGCCGCTGGCCGCGGCCGAGATCTTCGGTGCCACGAATCGCTGGTTGGGCGACCTACTCACCGCAGGCGAGCCAACCAACTTCCGCACAACCCTCGAACGAAGCGAGGTCTTCGAGGTGGTGGCGGCCGGGGGCTATCCGGCGGCGCTGCGGAGGTCGACACCGGCCCAGCGAACGCGCTGGTTCGCCAGCTACCTGGCAACCGTGACGGATCGGGACCTGCCCGACCTCGTCGATGTGCGTCATTCAGGCGCGCTCTCGCGGCTCTATCGGCTCGTCGCACAACGAACATCGGCGACAACGTTGAACACGGAGCTGGCGCAGTCGCTCGACGTGTCCCAACCCACGGTTGCTTCGTATCGAAGACTATTGGAGCGCCTCTACCTGACAACCGAGTTGCCGGGCTGGACAGTCGGCGTCTCCGCCAAGACCGGCCACCGAGCGAAGGTCCACGTCACCGACACGGGGCTGGCGGCAGGTGTCTTGTCGCTCTCGGCGCAGCGGCTCGCTACCGCGGCGTTCGGCGGCGCATTCTTGGAGTCGTTCGTCCTCAACGAACTGTTGCGGCAGGCCACCACAATCGATGAAGCGCTGACGTTCGCCCACTTCCGCGACCGTTCCGGCATCGAGGTGGACATCGTCGTCGAGCGACCCGACGGCAGGGTGATGGCGATCGAGGTGAAGTCCGCCCGCTCAGTGAACCAGCGCGACGCCAGCGGCCTAGCCTTCCTACGCGAGCGTCTCGGTGAGCGATTCGAGTGCGGCATCCTGTTCCACACAGGTCCGATCACCGCGCGCTTCAGCGACCGGGTGTGGGCAGTCCCAGTCGCCGCGCTGTGGGGCGGAGTCTCCGGAGCCAAAGATCCGTTGGAGGGTGGTAAGTCATGAGGTCTCCGAAGGGACGGCTGGAACTCACGTGGATGGGCAAGGACATGGCGCTCATCCCCGCCGAGGACGGCAAGTACGACTACGAGTGGGTGGATCCCGCCGACCCTCGGGCTTGCGAAGTCAAGAGCATCGAGGTCGTCAAGACCGTCGGCGAGACAGCCGCCGCACCAGGGGCCAGCGACAACCTGCTCATTGTCGGCGACTCGGGCGACGCCCTGCGCTCGCTCGGAACGATCCCCGAATGGGCGGCGAAGTACCGAGGCAAGGTCAAGCTCCTCTACATCGACCCACCGTTCAATACCGAACAGATCTTTGAGCACTACGCCGACCAACTCGAACACTCGATCTGGCTCACGATGATGCGTGACAGGGTCAGGGACATCAAGCCTCTGCTTGCCGACGACGCTTCGATCTGGGTCCACCTCGACGACTCCGAGGTTCACCGCATGCGGGCAGCGGCAAGACCTACACGCTCAAGACGGCACGGCAGGTCTGGGAGGCATCGGGCTATCAGGTCATCGGCGCCGCGCTCGCCGCCCGCGCAGCCGCCGAACTCCAGTCGGCCGCCGGCATCCCGTCCTCGACGTTGACGCGATTGCTGGGACGGCTCGACCGGATGTCGATGGAACCCAACACCGTGCTCGTCATCGACGAAGCCGGGATGGTCGGCACACGCGTGCTCGCTCGCGCACTCGACCACGCCGAACGGGCCGGAGCGAAGGTCGTTCTCGTTGGCGATCCGAAGCAGCTCCCTGAGATCGATGCCGGCGGTCTGCTCGCCGCCCTGGCCGGGCGGATGCCCGGTGCCGAGCTGACCACCAACCGCCGCCAGCGCGAACGGTGGGAGCAGCAAGCCTTGCGGCTGCTTCGCGACGGCGACGTCGATCGCGCGTTGGCCGCCTACCACGGCCACGACCGCATCACCGTCGCCGACTCCTATGACGGAGCGGTCGAGACCATCGTGAGCCGGTGGGCGGCCGCCCGAGTCGACGGCGAAGACGCCGTGATGCTCGCGTCACGCAACCAGGACGTCGCCAGCCTGAACCGATGCGCTCGCACCGTCGTCGCTGCGGCCGGTCGCCTCGACGGTCCGGAGCTGTCCGTTCGAGGGCTTGCCTACCAGCGCGGTGACGAGGTGATGACCCTCCGCAACGACGCTCGCCTCGGCGTCCGCAACGGCACTCGTGGTGTCATCGACCACGTCGACCTCGACCAGCGGACGATGACGGTCGCGTTCTCCACCGGAGAGCGGGCGACCCTCCCACCCGACTACCTCGATGCCGGCTACCTCGCTCATGCGTACGCGTCGACGGTGCACAAGGCCCAGGGGATGACGTGCGACCGGGCGTTCCTGCTTGCGACCGACGACCTGTACCAAGAACTGGGCTACGTGGCGCTCAGCCGGGGTCGGCTCGGCAACCACATCGTCACCGTCGGCGAACTCGCGCACGACCTCGAGAGCCCGCCACACGCACCGACGGTCGAGCGCGACAGTCTCGACGTCCTCCGGTCGGGGCTGTCGACGAGCCGGGCGCAGCAACTGGCGATCGACCTCGACCGGGCCGCCCATTTCTCGTCGATGCCGAGTGCCGACCTGATCCGCGAGCGGAAGCGACTGACAGAGGTGATCGGTCGAGCGCCCACCGACCGCACTGCGGACCTGCCGGAGCTCATAGCCGCACGCGACTCCACCGAGCAGCAGCTCAGGAAGCTCCAACACGAGCGCAGTCGCGTCCACATGCCAGGACGATCGCGTGGACAGTCGCGTGCCGAACGCGATCGCGTCATCGATCGCGTTGCCGCAGATGTTGCTCACCACTCGACTGCGGTCACCGAAGCGGAGGACTCGACCACCGAGCGCAGCCGATACCTCGTCGCGCACGCAACTGACTTCGCCGACCTCCGCCACATCGACGACGTCATCGCCAGGCGCGTCGATGAGACGGTCATCGAAGCCGAGGAAGACAGCGACCACTACCTCCGCCGCGCCGTCGGCACCCCGCCGGTCGGGTCGAGGCGGCGGCAGGTCTGGCGCGACCGCGCACGCGCCGTCGAGGAGTACCGGATGACCTACGCGATCGCCGACACGGACAACCCGCTCGGGTTGAGGCCCAGCGAGACCCGGCAGCTCGTCGCCTACTGGGCGATGCTCCAGGAGGCGAAGGTCGTCGAGCCGGCCCTGCTCCCGAAGTCGCTGCGCCGCAACGGGCGAGGCATCGCATGAGCGCCGAGCCCGACCTCCGCCCACGACGTGAAAGGCTTGGACCATGCCGCACGTGAAGAAGCGGGTGAAGACCCGAGAGCGCCAGGACGGAACCACCGTCTCGACCACGGTGTACCAAGCGGTGTGGCGCGAGCACGCGAACGGGGCTGACCGGACCAAGGAGTTCCGCCGCAAGGGTGACGCCGAGCGGTTCCTCGTCGATGTGCAGCATCGCCTCATGACCGGCGCCTACACCGACCCGGTGCTCGGCCGCACCCCGTTCCGCGAGGTCGCCGAGCGGTACCTGTCGCTGGGCGTCTGGAAGCCGAAGAGCCGTCAGACCGCGACTGAGAAGCTCCGCTACGCGATCGACAAGTTCGGTGACCGTCCGATCGCCAGCATCCGCAAGGGCGACGTCCAGGCACTGATCTCCGAGCTTGGCGACGTCCTCGCCCCCAGCACCATCCGCATCGTCCGCCAGCACGTCGGCGCCACGTTCACGCGCGCCATCGACGACAAGCTGATCGTCTCCAACCCAGCGGTCGGTGTGCGACTGCCGCGGGTCGAGACGCCATCCGTCGTGCCGCTCACGGCCGAGCAGGTGCGGCTACTCCTCGACGCTTCTGATCCCTGGTATCGAGTGGCGATCGTCATCGGTGCCGGGCTCGGGCTGCGATCCAGCGAGGCCGCTGGACTCACAGTCGATCGGATCGACTTCCTCCGGCGCACCACCCGCGTCGACCGCCAGTGGCAGCAGGCGACGCAGAAGACAGCCGGCGGGTTCACGTCCACCAAGACGAGGGCAAGCAACCGAGTGATCCCGACCAGTCAGTGGGTGCTCGACGAGATCGCCGCACACCTCGCACGGCGGCCGGCCGGCGAGCACGGTGTCATCGTGACCCCCGATGGCCAGCCGCTCGACGCCGCTCGCTGGGGCTACTACTTCCGGCGGGCGCGCAAGCGTGCCGGCCTGAACGACTCGATCACGTTCCACGATCTCCGGCACTTCTTCGCCTCGGTGCTGATCGCCTCGGGCTGCTCGATCAAGCAGGTGCAGATGGCCCTCGGCCACGATTCGGCGAGGATCACCCTCGACACCTACGCCCACCTCATCCCCGGCGACGAGGACCGCGTGCGCGATGCGATCGACCGCCTACCGCTGGCCCTCACCGCCGACGCCGTGCGATCGCCGAAATTGACGACCCGTAGGGCCGACAGGTCGGGCAAGATCAAGAGCAAATGACGACGTGGTTCACCGCTGATCTCCACTTTGGTCACGCCAACATCATCAACTACTCGGGCCGGCCGTTCGCCGACGTCACTGCGATGAACCAAGCACTGATCGAGAGATGGAACGCCTCCATTCACCCCGACGACACCGTCTGGGTGCTGGGCGATGTCGCGCTCGGACGTATCGACGAAACCCTCGCACTCGTCGGCGAGCTGAACGGGCGCAAGCTGCTGCTCGCCGGCAATCACGACAGGTGCTGGGCGGAACACGGTCGACGCGCCGAGGGCTGGACCGATCGCTACCTCGCCGCAGGCTTCGCCGAAGTCCATCAAGGACAGACACACGTCAAGGTCGGCGACCATCGAGCCCTGGCGTGCCACTTCCCGTATCGAGGCGACAGCCACGATCACGACCGGTTCGTCGAGCATCGGCCGGTAGACCAAGGCGAGTGGCTGCTCCACGGCCACGTCCACGAAAGATGGCGCCAGCGCGGCCGCATGATCAACGTCGGCGTGGACGCCTGGCGGTGCGGTCCGGTCGACGAAGCCGGGCTCGCGGCGCTCATCGAGCGCGGTCCGGACGACCTTGGACCGCTGCAACTGAGCAGGCCGAGCGTTGTCCGGGATGACCACCCCTGAGGCTCGAAGTACCTGCGATCGTTAGCCAGCCGCTCCGGCGCCGAACTGTCGGTTCAGCCAGGTCGCAGCTCGGTCCATTGCTTCGCGTGCGTCGCGTAGTCCGAGGAGCGACATGAAGCCGTGGAGTGTTCCGGGGACTTCATCCACGGTGACGGCGTTGCCGGCCGTGCGGAGGCGTTCCGCGTAGGCGATGCCTTGGTCGCGGAGTACGTCGCATTGG
>JAPLAA010000046.1 GCA_026393475.1 Actinomycetota bacterium | reverse complement strand
GTGCTCGGAAGTCGTGGCCGGATGGAACGCTGGGCGTCAGATGGTGACGAGGCGGACTGAGGCGTCGAGCGTCTGGAGGAGGTGTCTGAGGTCGGTGGGGTCGGAGGTGATGAGGGCGGCGGGGCCGGTTTGCGCTCGAGCGGCCGCGACCAGCGCGACGGAGGCGTCGACGATGTCGGCCGTTCCGGCTCGGCCGCACAGCAGCCCAGTGGCGCGTGCCAGCGATCCTTCGAGCGGTACTTCGTCGCAGTGGGTCAGTGCTCGGGAGAGGAGGGCTTGGCGGCTTCCGTCGCGCCATGCCTGTGCGATGACGCCGGCGGGTACGGACACCTGGGCCGAGTCGTCGGCGGCGTTGCGGAGCATCGCCCAGACGGTGCGGTCGTTGCGGTCCAGTGCGATCAGCGCGCCGGTGTCGAGGACGAGTGTGGTCATCCGTCGACGAGGGCGCGCGCGGCTGCCAGTTCTTCGTCGCTGAAGGCGCCGTGCTCGCGTTCCCAGGCAGCGACCACGTCGCGTAGCCCGCGTGTTGCGAGTTGGCGGCGGGCAGCGTCAGCGAGCCACGCGGACACGTTCTGCTCGTCGGCTTCGGCGGCCTCGCGGACGGCGATCGCGAGTTCTGATTCGATCGAGACGGTGAGTCGTTCGACACTCATGCGGCCATCATACTTCGTAATACTGATTGGTACCATGTTCATTGCTCAAGTTCGAGAGTTGCAGTCAACGCTCGGTTCGCGCCCCGCCATGGTTGGCCGTCGAAGGTGGCGAGGGCTGTGCGCCTCGAGGCGGTCGTTCGCTCATGAGACGCCCGCCACGACCGGCACCGGTTGGACTCGGCTGGGGTCGAAGTAGCGACCCCGCTTGCCTTTCCGGATGACGACGTGCTCGACGAACAGGGCGACGAGGGCGCGTTGCTGGTCCAGGTCGAGGCGGTCCCAGCTGTCGGCTGTCACGCCCTCGAATGCCTTGCCGTCGAGGCTGGGGTCGACGGTCAGCTGGTCGAGCCGGCGCCTTGCGAGCAGCAGGCGAGCGTGGATCGGATCCTGCGCGGCGAGGAACTGCGCACGGTTGATCCGCTGAGCGCCGTAGTCCGCAGCAAGGTCCGCGAGGAACTGTTCGTCGGTCTCGATCGAGGCGACCAACTGTTGGGCGTCGCCGCCAGCGCGACGAGCGCGGGCGGTCGTGATGTCGGTGTGTTCGAGCGCGGCGAGCACGTAGTCGATGACGATCTGCTCGACGTAGTCGGCCTTCACCGTGTTGGAGCCGCAACCGTGCCGGTTCGCCTTGTCGCACGCGAGCGTGCGACGCGGTGGACGCTGCCCCGGCCGGAGCTCCTTGTCCATGCGCTCGCTGACGGCGGCCATCACCGCTCCGCACTCGGCGCACCGGCACATCCCGGCCAGGAGGTTGACCTTCGGGCGGCGACCGATGGGTGCGTGGGTGAGCCGGGAACACACCTGCTCCCATGTCGCCCGGTCGAGGATCGGCTCCCAGTTCGCCTCGCCGACCACCTCTCCCTTCGACTCGCGTAGCCCGGTGATCCGACCCGACTTGAGGATCATGCTCAGCGAGCCCGGCCGCCACTGCCTGCCATGCGCTGATGGGATGCCGCGCTCGTTGAAGTCGACGACGATCGACGCGACTGACTGCCCACCCAGCACCCGCGCTGCGGCTTCTCGCAGTACGTCCGCTTCCTCGGGCACGACCTCGATGCGGCCCTGTGCCACTCGCCGGTAGCCGTAGGAGCGGCCCCCGCCGTGGGCGTTGCCGCGCTCCGCGTTCTGGTGGTGCTTGGCGCTGACGCGTTCACCGATCCGAGCGGACTCGTGCTCGGCCGCTGCTCCGAGGACCTGGGCGGTGAACCGGCCGCTCGCCGTGTTGAGGTCGACGTGACCGGCAGCGACCGTCCGGATCTCGACACCGGCGGAGGCAACAACCTTGGTGAGTTCGACGAGGTCGGCGAGCCGCCGATAGAGCCGGTCGGGGTGGTACGCAACGATCACGTCGATCTCGCGCCGGCGGACGAGGTCGAGCATGCGTTCGTACTCGGGGCGGCACGCACCGGAGTAGGCGCTCAGGTCGTTGTCGACGAGCACCTCGTCGACGCTCCAGCCCTCGAGGTCGGCCAGATGGCGGCACGAATCGATCTGCCGGCCGACTCCGGCCGCTTCGCCGACCTTGTCCAACGAGATCCGGGCGTAGATCGCAGCACGAAGGACACGTGGGTCTACCGCCGTCCGGACGTTCGAGTGTCGTCTCGCCGTCATGTGCTGCGCTCGCTCCTCGGGTGCTCGGGACTCCCGTCTGGAGTCCCACCTGTGGGAGCTGCTCAGCGCGTCGTGACTACCTCAGAAATTTCGAGGTGGTGTTGTCGGCGAGGACCTTGCCGCCGGTCTGGCAGGTGGGGCAGTAGGCGACCGTGTAACCGCTGTAGCTGACCGACCGGATCGTGTCGCCGCACACCGGGCACGCCTCGCCGGCCCGGCCGTGCACCGCGCCCGGGCGGTCGGCCGACGAGCTCATGTCGGTGCGGGTGCGCTCGTACGCCAACCCGTCGGCGACGCACGCATGGATCGCCTCGCGCACCGCGTGTGCCCCGTCGGCACCGAGCTTGCCGGTCATCGCGAACGGCGACACCTTGGCCCGGTGACAGACCTCGTTGGCGAGCATGCGGCCCAGACCGGCGATCGTGTGCTGGTCGCGCAGGAACCCGTGCACGCGCATGTTGTGCTCGGCGAACCGCGCGGCCAACTGCTCGTCGCTCAGCTCGAGCGCGTCGGGACCGAGGCGGTGCATCGGCGGCCCGTCGAGCGCGTCGGCGGCGACACACCACACGCCGGCTCGGCGTTCCTTGCCCGCCTCGGTGAGCAGCAGCGCCGGTGTGTCGGTGAACAGGAACCGGGCCTGGCCGTTGCGCGGCTTCAGCGCGAGCTTGTCGTCGACGAGCAACCGGCCGCCCTGCATCAGGTGCACCACGAACACGACGGGCTCGAAGCGCAGCAGCAGGTACTTGCCTCGACGGCCGACCTCGAGCAGCGGCAGCCCGTACGCCTCGTCGGGCCGGGGCACCGCAGTCTTCAGCGCGGTGAAGTTGAACGGGACGAACTTCTCGAGGACGTGGCCGCGGAACTGCTCGGTGAGTCGCTCGGCGTGGGCCTGCACCTCGGGCAGCTCGGGCATTGCAGCTCCTCCTCGTCCTGATCCTGGCCGCTCGCCGCTAGCGGTACTCGGTGCGCTGGCGGACGGTGGCGAACACGGCGTCGAGCGCCTTGAACACCGGCTGCGACGCCATCAGCTTCTGCTGGTCGCCGGTGAGCAGGATGCGGCCGCCGATGAAGGCGTCCTGGGCGTTGAGTTCGCCGGTGGCGACGGCGACGGCGGTCTCCCACGTCTGCTCCATCCGCACGTGTTCGGGGAACGCTGCGCCGGCGCCGAAGCTGGCCGTGCCGTCGCCCACCTGCAGGTGGTACACGACATCGCCCTCGGGACCCTCGGTGACCGCCTGGGTCACCCCGATCTCGTGATCGTGCGCGAGGGCGGCGAGCTCGGCGCTCGCGGCCACCTCGGCGGTGAGTGCGTCGATCCATTCCAGACTGAGGTAGCGAACCATCGGGGCCTAGTCTGCCCGATCGTGATGCAGTTCTCGCGGGGGATCGCTCCCGGTACCGAGTGCGACGACCCGTTGCCGACGACGTGAGCGAGCTCGCGCCCGTCGGGTGGGCGCCGTCGGACGAGCGACGCCACGACGACGCGCCCGTCGAGGCCTGGTGGTGGTGGGGGTCGAGCACCGATCGCGAGACCGGTTCGCTCGTCGGCGTCTACGTCGGGATCGAACTGCGGGGTCGCCGATTCGACTACTGGGCCGGGCTGGTCCGCGAGGGCGAGCCGTACCTCTATGTCGAAGAACTCGACGGCACGGGCCTGCGCGGCGGGCTGGAGATCAAGCCGCCCGAGATGTGGGCCGGACACGAGTGCGACGTGCCGTTCCGCCAGTGGAGCCTCGGCAACGAGGCGCACGGCGTGTTGCTCGACGATCCGACCGAGGCGTGGGGGAGGGCGTACGGCACACCGGTGCCCGTCACCTTCGACATCGAGTGGTACGCGACCGGCGATCCGCAGCCGCTCGATCGCGGCTACCGCCAGGACGGCGAGGTCGACGTGCAGGTGGAGCTCACCGAGGGCGTGTTGTCGTTCTCCGGGCCGGGTGAACGGGTGCACGTGTGGGGCGCGCCGTACCTGCCAACATCATTCGCGATGCCCAACGACACCCGCGGCGTGCGCGCGCCATACCGCCGTTCCGACGGCCTCCAGATCGACCAGGTCCTCGCCACCTCGCCGAGCCGGGGCAGCCGCTGGTGGGTGAATCGATGACGCGCGACATCCTCCAGGAGTTCGCCGAGGCGAAGACGAAGCCGAAGTACCGCGAGGTCCCCGTCCGCACCGGGATGCTGGTCGAGGACCGGGCGACCGGATTCTGCGGCGACGTCGTGAAGATCACCGTCGAGGCCGTCACCTTGCGCGACCGCCAGGGTGTGCACCGCCACTTCCGCTACAAGGAGGGCGGGTTCCGCATCGACGGCAAGCCGATCACGCTGATCCGCCCGGCCTCCAACGCGGCGGCCACGGTGGCCACGACCCGCGTCACGGCCAGCGGGTCGATCGCGTCGGCGAAGCCGGTGCCCGCACGGGTCGCCCGCGCCAGTCGGATCTGGGTGGAGGGCAAGCACGACGCCGAACTGCTCGAACACGTGTGGGGCGACGACCTGCGCGAGCTCGGCATCGTCGTCGAGCCGATGCACGGCATCGACCACATCCTCGACGCCGTCGCCGAGTTCGGCCCCTCGCCGGAACGCAAGCTCGGCATCCTCGTCGACCACCTCGTCGAGGGGTCGAAGGAACACCGACTGGCCACGCAGGTGATGCGCAGCTCGCATCACGCCCTCGTGACGGGGCATCCGTTCGTCGACGTGTGGGAGGGCGTGCGCCCCAAGCTCATCGGGATCGACGCGTGGCCCCGAGTGCCGCGCGACCGCCCGTGGAAAGAGGGCATCTGCGCGGCGCTCGGGGCCGATCCGGTCAACTTCTGGCCGCGCCTGCGGAATCGGGTTCGTTCGTTCGCCGACCTTCGTCCGGAGCTGGTGGGAGCGGTGGAGCAGCTGATCGATTTCGTCGCACCTGGCGACGAGTGATCGACCGCACGACCAGCAGGGCCACCAGCGCGAGGGCGATGAACGGCCCGGTGTAGCCGAGGAAGATCAGCACGGCGGTCCCGGCGGTCACGAACGCCCGCCCGCCCGTGGCGAACGCATCGCCGACGCTGTCCTCGGTGCGGATGTCGAGGTCGAGCTTCGGCACGGTCGTCGTCGGCACGGCCTCGATGGGCGTCGCCGTCAGCTGCACCGTGAGCGTCGACAGCGCCGTGCTGTTGCGCAGGTTTCGTTGCTGGGCGAGCAGCTGCTCGAGCACGAGCTGGCGTGCGGTGAGCTCCCCCTCGAGCAACACCACCTCGCCGAGGTCCTTCGCCTCGGCGAGCATCGCCTGCACCCGATCGACGCTCTGCTGTTGGTTGATGATCCGGGTCTCCACGTCGGTCACGGTGTCGGTGACGTCGTCGGTGTTCTGGAACCTGCCCCGCAGGACGCCGAGCGCCGTCATGTCGGTGATCGCGGCCTCCAACTCGGCGGGCGGCAGCTTGACGACGACCTCCCCCGTCGCCGTCTCCGGGTCGCCCAGTTCGACGTCCGAGCCGTACACCTGGCCGCCGTGGTCGGCAGCGATGTCGACCACGACCGGCAGGGCGGCCGACACGTCGGGCACCTCCACCGCGATCGTCACCTCGATCTGCAGCAGGCGGGTCGGCGCCGGCGCCGGGTCGACCGTCGAGCCGCCGAAACTGCCACCGGCCCCGCCGGAGTCGGCGGCCGGCGCGTCGGTGGCGGCCGGTGCTTCGGTCGCCTCCGGCGCCGCCTCGGCTGCGGCCTCGGTCGCCGCCGGTGCGATCGCCGGGGCTCCCTCCCCGGAGCCCCCTGCGTCGGCGGCCTGACGGGCCGGTTGGTCGAAGGTGGTCGCCATGCTCGTCGACTCTTCGTCGTCCCCGCCGCACGCGGCGAGACCCAACGACAGGATCCCCAGCATGGCACCCACCACGGGTGCCGATCGCGCCCTCGAGCGCGAGCGGCACGTGCTGTGGTTGTTCACGTGTGCCATGGGACTTCGACGTGCCCGAGGTCACGTCGGTTCCCGCCCGGGGAGATTTCTTCGGAACCGCTCCCGCTCGGTCGAGCGAGCGGCAGGGGTCAGTGCGCGGCGCGCCCGGCCTCGCGGCGGTGCTTCAGCAGTTCGAACGCGATCGGCAGCACGGAGATGGCGACGATGACGATCGCGGCGATCTCGATGTTGTTCTTCACCACGTCGATCTCGCCGAGGAAGTACCCGAGGGTGGTGATGCCCGCACCCCACAGCACCCCGCCGATCACGTTGAACACGACGAACGTGCGGTAGTGCATGTTGCTGACCCCGGCCACGGTGGGCACGAAGGTGCGCACGATCGGCACGAAACGGGCGAGCACGATGGTCTTCGACCCGTGCTTGGCGAAGAACATCTCGGCCTTGGCGACGTTGGCCGGATTGAACAGCCGGCTCTGCGGCCGGTCGAACAGCGACGGGCCGAACCTGTTGCCGATGAGGTAGCCCACCTGGTCGCCGGCGATGGCGGCGAGGGCACAGATGCCGGCCACGATCGGCAGCGCCGGCATGTAGCGCTCGCCGAACTGCTCGTAGGCCGCGTCGGACGCCAGGAATCCGGCGAAGAACAACAGCGAATCGCCCGGCAGGAAGAACCCGATCAGCAGACCCGACTCCGCGAACACGATCGCCGCGAGTGCGATCCATCCACCCGTCTTGATCCAGTCGTTGGCGAAATCGAGGAGGGCGAACACGGTGAGCGACGCTACCCCCGAAACGGCGACAGCCCGGGCCAACGGCCCGGGCTGTCGGAGATCTGGGCCGTTCGGCCCGGATGCGGTGGTCTCAGGCGGCCGTCAGCGAGATCTTCTGACGGCTGCTGAACACCACGGCACCGATGAGCACCACCAGGGCGGCGGCGGCGATCGAGTAGCGAGCACCGTCGTTGTCCTGGAGGCTGATGATGGCCGGGAGGATCAGCAAGCTGACCAGGTTCATCACCTTGATCAGCGGGTTGAGGGCCGGGCCGGCGGTGTCCTTGAACGGGTCGCCGACGGTGTCGGCGATGACCGCGGCACGGTACGGATCGCTGCCCTTGCCGCCGTGGTGACCGTCCTCGATGTACTTCTTCGCGTTGTCCCACGAACCACCGGCGTTGCTGAGGTAGTTCGCCATCAGCTGGCCGACGAGGATGACTGCGGCGAGGAAGGCGCCGAGCGCGTAGAAGTTGATGCCGAAGCCGATGACCACCGGGGTGAGCACCGCGAGCAGCGCCGGGGTGGCGAGCTCACGCAGCGACGCCTCGGTGCAGATGTCGATGACCGGGCCGTACTCGGGCAGCTTCTCGCCCTTCATGATCTTGCCGTCGGCGAACTGCTTGCGGACCTCCTGCACGACCACGCCGGCCGTACGGCCGACCGCGCGGATGGCGAGGGCCGAGAACAGGAACGGCACGGCGCCGCCGATGAGCAGACCGATGAACACCTTCGGATCGGCCACGTTGATCGGGATCAGGTCGAAGATGCCGCGGGGATCGGTCACGGCGTCGTCGAGGACCTTCTGCGGGAGGATCTCCTTGCCGGCGATCTCGATGTAGCTGGCGAACAACGCCACCGCGGCGATGACCGCCGAACCGATGGCGAAGCCCTTGGTGACGGCCTTGGTGGTGTTGCCGACGGCGTCGAGGCTCACCATGATCCGCTCGGCCTCGCCGTGGAACTCGCCACTCATCTCGGCGATGCCGGCGGCGTTGTCGCTGACGGGGCCGAAGGTGTCCTCGGAGACGATGACACCGGTGGTGGCCAGCATGCCCATGCCCGTGAGGGCGACGAGGTAGAAGCTGAACTGCAGGTTGCCGCCGCCGATGGCGAGCGACACACCGATGGCGATGGCGATCGCGATGACCGCGTACACACTGCTCTCCATACCGCTCGCGGTACCGGAGAGGATGGCCGTCGCCGGGCCGGTCTCGGCCGCCTCGGCGATCTCCTGCACGGGGCGGTAGTGGGTGGCCGTGTAGTACTCGGTGAGGCGGCTGATGAGCTGGGCCAGGACGAGACCGATGGCCACGGCGCCGAAGCACTTCCAACCGGCGTTGTCGAAGTCGTTGCCGACGTACACGAGCGACACGATCAAGGTGCCGACGAGGGTGAGCGAGCCGGCGACGAGGAAGCCGCGGTTGATCGGCTTGAGCGCGTCGGTCTCGCCCTCGCGAGCCTTCACGGCGAACACGCCGAAGATCGATGCGATCACGCCGATGGCGCGGGCCGCGAGCGGGAAGATGAGGCCGAGCGCCGGGTTGGCG
>JAPLAA010000122.1 GCA_026393475.1 Actinomycetota bacterium | reverse complement strand
GGGTTCGATCATGACGTCCACCGACGACGAGCTGCCGAGCGGGCTCGAGCACGTTCGGACCACCGAGGTGTTCGACCAGGATCGCCATCCCGCGGGCCTTCGCCGGGCCCATCGGGTGGCCGATGGCGTGTGGGCGAGGCTCGTCGTCCACTCGGGAGAGCTGGACTTCGTGTTCGAGGACGACGTCGAGCGCCCGATCCGTGCTCGGGCCGACCGGCCCGTCGTCATCCCACCCGGACGGCTCCACCACGTGGCGACGATCGGCCGGGTCACGTTCGCGATCGAGTTCCACCGCGACCCGGGCCACGGGACTGCCGGCGTCGGCGAGGAGAGCACCGGTCTCGCAGAGAGCTGAGTCGGGGCATCGCGGCTCCCGGCCGCCCTCGGTCACTGACGCTCGATGCGCTCCAGACCGCGCTCGGCGGTCCACCACTCGATCACGAGCATCGTGGCGCCGGGGTCGAGGCAGGTGATGACGACCTCGTCGATGTCGGCGACGAACATCAGCCCGGCCGGAGGCTGCTCCGGGTCGTCCGTGGGCACCGGCCCGGCGGGAACGGCCCGACCGGCGATCTTCGCCTCACCCGGCCATTCCTGCTCCTTGCCCTCCACCGGATGAACGGTCGGGCCGTGCAGTGCGAATCGAGGATCACGGACGAGGTCCGCCCCCTTGCGGGAGTGGTCCATCGAGCCGAAGCGGAGTTCGCCGTCGACGAACTCGCACTCGATGCCCGAGATGCGCGGCGACCCGTCGGCGCGCAACGTCGCGATCGTCTTGTGGCGCCCGGCGTCGAACAGCCGCCGCACTCGTGCGGCGAACTCGGCCTCCGTCTGCTCGATCACGCTCCATGCAACCATGGACCGATCGTACCGAACGGCTCGAACGGCTCGAACGGCGGCCGATGGCCGGCGGGCGGCCGACCCCGGCCGGGCGATGAGTCGCGGTCTACCCTGACGCTCAGCGTGCCAGCGAGCCGTCGGCAGCGTTCATGGGGGAATGCAGAGCATGGCGTCCTATCCGAAGCACATCAATCACGAGCGCAGCCCGATGGCGTGTCCGGTGGAGCTCGCCGACGTCGACCTGTTCGGCGTCGGTGCGCAGGAGCACTGGTACGAGGCGTACGAGATCCTGCACCGAGAGGCCCCGGTGCTGCGCCTCGCGGGCGGCGGGGTCACCCCCGGCACGGACGCGTTCGTGCTCACCAAGCACGCCGACGTCGCTCGTGTGGTGAAGGACCCCGAACGCTTCCCGACGCTCACCCAGACCCGCGTCGGCGGTTGGGCCGCTGAGGGCATGTCGGCCGAGGACACCTTCACCAAGTTCCGCAGTCTCATGCAGGCCTCGATGGTGTCGTTGCGGCCCACGCAGGAGCTCTACATCCGGCACCGCAAGGAGCTCACCGATCCGTGGGTCGGCACCGGCGCGATGCGCCACCGCGAGATGATCACCAAGCACGCCAACGATCTGCTCGACGAGTGGATCGACGACGGTGAGGTCGAGTTCATCAGCCGCTTCGCCCGGCCGTTGCCGCAGCGCGTGATGGCCACGATCCTCGGGTTCCCGCTCGCCGACATCCCGCAGCTCGCCGAGTGGGGCGACGCAGTCGTCACCCCGTTCGTCCACGGCAGCGGGCACAAGCACGAGATGGCCCCGGAGCAGATGACGCAGATGCTGGGTCGCCTCGAGGGCTTCCAGGACTACATCTACGAACACGTCCGTGCGAAGCGACTCGACCCGCAGGACGACATGGTCAGCTTCCTCTGCGACGTGCACTACGACGCGCTCGACCGCAAGCTCACCGACCTGGAGATCGCCGGCATCGTCCACGCGATGATCCTCGGCGGCCTCGAGACCACCCAGTACGCGCTCGAGGAGCAGGCGCAACTCCTCTGCGAGCGGCCCGGCATGTTCGAGCAGCTGCGCCACGACCGGTCGAAGGTGCGGGCCTTCACCGAGGAGGGCATGCGCATGCGCTCACCGACGCACGGCCTGTCGACCCGGATCACCTCGCGCGACGAGGAGTTCCAGGGCGTCACCGTGCCGGCCGGCTCGCTGCTGCACCTGCGCTTCGGCGCGGCCAACGTCGACGCTGACGAGTTCGAGTGCCCGTTCGATCTCGATCTCGACCGTGTCGGCGTCACGCGCCACGTGGCGTTCTCCACCGGCCCGCGCGTCTGCCCGGGAGCCAACCTGTCTCGCGTGGAGCAGCAGATCGCCTGGGGGGTGCTGCTCGACCGGATCGACTCGATCGAGTACGGCGAGGGCAACGACTGGATGCACCAGCCCGGGATCATGCTCGGCACACTGCGGCTGCACCTCCGGTTCACCCGGTCCGACTCCCCGATGACCCTGGGGACGGGGCGAAACATCAGCATCGCCTGATCCCCGGTCCGCGGGACCTCTGGCGCTGGTGGCGGGCACGCTCCGGCGCGACCATCGCGGTGTGGGCGCGTGTCGCGCCCGGATCGAGGAGGTCTCGACATGAGTGTCTCGCTGGAAGGTGTGGTCGCCGTGGTGACCGGAGCAGCTCGGGGCATGGGCGCCGAACACGTCCGTGGCCTGGTGCGCGCGGGTGCGACCGTGGTGGCGACCGACGTGCTCGATGTCGACGGCGCAGCGCTGGCCGCCGAGGTCGGCGACCGGGTGACCTACCGCCACCTCGATGTCACCGACGACACGGCGTGGCAGGCGCTCGTGGCCGAGGTCGAGTCGACGCTCGGGCCGATCGGCGTGCTCGTGAACAACGCCGGCATCGTGACGTTCGGTCCGATCGACGCGATGGCCCCGTCGGAGTGGCAGCGCACCATCGACATCAACCTCACGGGCGTGTGGCTCGGCATGCACCACGTCGTGCCGTCGATGAAACGTGCCGGTGGCGGTGCCATCGTCAACATCTCGTCGACCGCCGGCCTCCAGGGCTACGCGAACCTCGGCGCGTACGTGGCCAGCAAGTGGGGCGTGCGCGGCCTCACCAAGACCGCGGCGCTCGAGCTCGGTGGCTCCGGCATCCGCGTCAACTCGATCCATCCGGGACCGATCCGCACACCGATGATCGCCGGGCTGCCCGACGACATGGCCGCCGCACAGCCGATCGCACGTGTCGGCGAGCCGGCCGAGGTGACGGCGATGCTGATGTTCATCCTGCAGGACGCCACGTACTCGACGGGCCACGAGTTCATCGTCGACGGTGGCGCCGTGATCGGTCAGATCACACCCGTCGGTCCTGCGGACTGAGCGAGGCGTCCGATGCGCCGTGACGGCGTCAGCCCGGGCGACGGCTCGGGGTGACGTCGGCGACTGCGATCAGTGATTCGACGCAGTCGCGGATCGAGTCGTCGAGCGGCCGGAAGTCGATCGGCACGACTGATCGGATCCGGTCGTTGCGGAGTTCGAGGCCTCCCCAGATCGCTCGGAACTCTGACTCGCGCGCCTTGTGTCGTTCGGGCGTGTTGTCGGCGATCGGGCCCGGGTCGTGCCGCAGCTCGGGCAGGACCCGATCGATCGTGCCGACCACGTCCTCGTACGAACGGCGGTCGGTCGACCAGGCGATGTATCGCTCGCCGTTGGCCACCCGGTCGCTCTCGAGCACGCCTGCGTGGCATGCCGCGTCGTCGCGCACGTCGACGGTCATCCACGGCCGGTACGGGCCGGTGCCCTGGAAGATCTCGCAACGACCTTGCACCATGCGCTCGATGAGGTGCTGCCAGGGGCCGCCGTTCTTCTGGTGCGCCGACTGGATCGGCCCGATGTTGTCGGCCGGACAGATCGTGATCGCGTCCCACCCGGTGGCGCTCGATGCTGCCGCCTTTGCGAAGGCCTGTTGGGCGATCACCTTGCCGATCGAGTAGCCCTGCCCGCGCTCGGGGGTGCGCTTCGGGTTCGAGTCGTCCGGGTAGCGGTCCTCGTCGCACACCGGCCGGCGCACGAGTTCGGTGATGTCGGCCTCGGAGATGACGGCGGCGATGCTCGACGTCACGACCGCGCGGCGCACGCTGCCGGAACGCTGGATGCTGGCGATGATGTGATCGCAGGTGCGCCGGACGTAGTCGACATCGTCGTAGGTGGTCACGTGCGAGACGTGGGCGACACCGTCACAGCCGCGGAAAACGTCGTCGAAGCAACCGGGTTCGTCGAGGTCGGCCGTGTGGAGCGTCAACCGACCCGACGCGAACGGGTGCATCGCACGGAGGAAGCCGACCTTGCTGTGGTCGTCGACGTCGCGCACGCAGGCGCGCACCCGGTGGCCGCGCTCGAGCAGATCTCGCACCACCCATCCGCCGATGAAGCCGGCGGCACCGGTGACCGCGATCGTGCTGTGCTGCGGAACTGCTGACACTCGGATCCTCCTGTCGACCCCCGGTGGATGGCACCGCGTCGTCGGCCAGCATCGCAGTTCGTCACCGGATGGGCTGCAGCGCAGCGCCGGGCGTCAGAAGGTGATGCCGGAGGGGCGGATGCCGGTCGCGGGCGGTGGTTCGTCGATCGTCGAGAAGCGCTCGCGCAGGTGCGTGGTGTCGTTGTAGCAGCGGACGATCCAGCGGTCGGGCGTGACGACGAGGTGCGAGATCGAGGCGTTGTCGGCGCCGGTGAACGCGAAGCCGGTCGACCCGGTGGCGAGGTTCATGATCGTGCCGATCACCCCGCCGTGCACCACCACCATCACCAGTTCGTCGGGATGGGCCGCGGCGATCCGGTCGATGCCGGCACGCACCCGTGCACGGAGTGCGTCCTCCGTCTCGGCGCCGGGGATCACGTCCCAGCGGCCCTGCTGGTACATGGCCACCGCGATCGGGTCGGCGTCGATGACCCGCCGGCGCAGCTCGCCGCCCTCCCACTCGCCGAGGAACACCTCGCGCAGGTCGGGCTCGACGCTGGGCTCGATGCCGAGCCGCGTCGCCGTGGGCGCCGCGGTCTGATGGGTGCGGCACAGGGTCGTGACATAGATCGCCGCGACCCGTTCGCCCGAGGCGACGATCCGGTCCGCGATCCGATCGGCCTGCTCGAGCCCCTCGTCGGCCAACGCCGGATCGCCGTGACCGTCCTTCAGCGGGAGCGGCCGGCCTTCCACCATCGGCTCCGACTCGCCGTGGCGGACCACGAGGATCTCGCACCCCCCCGGCGGCGGGACGAACCGGTGCTGGCGGAATTGGCGGGGCCCCGCCTCGGGTGCCGTCGCCACCTCGGACGGCTCTGCCACGCCGGCAGTGGACGGGGCGTCGGGCTCGGAGTTCGTCGGGTCACTGGCAGCGTCGCTCACGTCGACGGAACCTAACCGCCCGTCGCCGCGCTCGGCTTCCCGAGCGCCGGCGCGTGCGTCCGGCGCGTCCGATGGCTCCGGTACGCAGCATGGTCGGGTCGGGTCCTACGGTCGCGGGCACACGACGAACCGGGGGGTCGACGTCATGGCGCTCACCATCGCTGCCCAGAAGCCCATCCACGCCACGCACGCGCTCGTGGAGGTCGGTGCCGTCGACGCCGACGGCCACATCCTCGAGCCGCCGACGCTGTGGGAGGAGTACATCGATCCCGAGTTCCGCGATCGCTCGCTCCGCTTCCGCATCGACGAACACGGCCTGGAGGAGCTGGAGATCGACGGTCGACGCTCGCGCATGAGCCGGGCCGGGTTCCCGGCGACGCTCGGTGCGATGGGTGCGCCCGACCTGGCCGACATGCAGAAGAACCCGGAGCGCACGTATCTTCGCGAAGCGCCGTACGGATCGATGGACCCCCGCGAGCGCGTGCGCGTGCTCGACGCCGAACACATCGACCAGGCGATCCTGTACACGACCGTCGGGCTGTTGTGGGAGGCCGAGGTCGAGGACCCCGCGCTCGCCCAGGCGTACACGAAGGCCTACAACCGGTGGATCTGCGAGTTCTGCGCCGACGAGCCCCGGCTGCACGCGACCGCGCACCTGTCGCTGTCGGATCCTGTCGCAGCGGCGAAGGAGCTCGAACGCGCGGTCGGTGAGGGAGCGATCGGTGGTTACGTGGCACCGTTCACGCACAGCGGCACGCCGCTCGGCCACCCCGTCAACAACCCGCTGTTCGCCGCCGCGCAGGACCTCGGCGTGCCCCTTGCGATCCACCCCACGTTCGAGCCGCAGTGGACCAAGGGCACGCGCATGGGCGACTGGGAGCACGTGAAGCAGCTGCGCCTGCTGGCGTCGGTCACCGCGTCCGACGGGGTGCGCCACCAGTTCACGACCCTGTTCGACTACGGCGTGTTCGACGCGTTCCCGCGGCTGAAGGTGCTCGTGCTCGAGTCGGGCGCCGGATGGATCGGCTACTGGCTCGACCGCATCGACGCCGTGTACGGCCACACCTTCATCGGCAACCGGGTGCCGCTGCAGCACAAGCCCAGCGACTACTTCCGCGATCGGATCTGGATCAGCGCCGACCCCGACGAGCGGATGATCCCCGCCCTCGCCGAGCGCTACGGCGTCGAACGTTTCCTGTGGGCGTCGGACTTCCCACACGCCGACCACACGCCCGAGTACATCGGCGACCTCAACGAGCTCGTCTCGCTGTTCCCCGAGCACCAGCGCCGCGCCTTCATCGGCGACAACGCCAGAGCCCTGTTCCACCTGCCAGACGGGCGGTGAGATCGACGGCCGGCGGCCCGGTCAGCGTGGGGGCATGCGGATGGCGCCGTCGAGGCGGATGTTCTGGCCGTTGAAGTAGCCGTTGCGCACGAGCTCGAGCACCAGCGAGCCGAACTCCTCGGGCTTGCCGAGACGCTTCGGGAACGGCACGGAGTTGCTGAGCACCTCGAGCACCTTGGGCGGGACACCGAGCATCGGCGGGGTCGCCATGATGCCGGGCATGATCGAGTTCACCCGGATGCCGATGTCCATGAAGTCGCGGGCCATCGGCAGCACGAGGCCGTTCACGCCGGCCTTGCACGAGCCGTACGCGACCTGCCCGACCTGCGCGTCCTGCGCGGCGACCGACGCGGTGAGGGTGATGACGCCGCGCTCGAGATCCTCGAGCGGCTCGAGGTGCTCGGCCATGCCGAGCGCGGAGATCGACGCCATGCGGTAGCTCGCGACGAGCACACCCATCGCGGCGAACGCGTAGTCCTCGGTCGACAGCCGCTTCCAGCCGCCGGTCTCGCGGTCCTTGCCGACGGTCTTGCCGCCCTTGGCGGCGACGGCGCAGTGCACGAGGATCCGCTCCTGGCCGTGCGCCTCGCGGGCTTCGGCGAAGCCGTCGAGCACGCTCTCCTCGTCGAGGATGTTCACCTTGCAGAAGATGCCGCCGATGTCGCTCGCGACCGCACGACCGCCTTCTTCGTTGATGTCGAACACGGCCACCTTCGCGCCCGCCGACGCGAGGGCGTAGGCGCTCGCCCGCCCGAGGCCGGAGGCCGCTCCGGTGACGACCGCGGATGTGACTCCCTGTTCGATCTGCATTGCTGGATCCCCTCGCTCGATGACGTGCCTGCCCGGGCGAACCTACCCACGGCACGGTTGGTCGCGACGAGCCGCACGACCCCGCTGGACGCGTTCCGTGAGCCGCACCCGCAGCCGGTGCGGGTGGCGCTCACGCATGTCCGTCGTCGGTGAGCCGGACCCGCAGCCGGTACGGGTGCCGCTCACGGAACGTTGTCAGGCGCTGATGGCTCCGGCCATCACGGCGAGGAACTCGTCGCGTTCGGGGCCGAGCTTGGGTGCCGGGGGGCGTTCGTCCTTCGTCGCGTGCGCCTGCATGGCCGCGGTGAGCACCTTCGGGTCGGCCATCAGCGCATCGGGGGCGTCGAGCATGTTGAACGCGCGGAAGAACGCCCGGAACACATCGGGATCCATCCGGGTCGCGGGCAGCAGCCCGTTGTAGACGAAGTCGCGGGTGGCGACGGCCATCGGGTCGGGCTCGGTGCCGTCGTGCATCGCCCCGTGCAGCTTCATCCGGTCGGCGTCCTGGCGGACGGCGAGGGTGTAGTGCGGCTCGAGCTCGGCGCGCACCGCGGCATCCATCGCGTGCGCCAGCGCCACCCGGTCGCGTCCGTGCTCGGCCAGCGCCTCCGAGAGCTCCTCGGCCGCGATGCCGGCGAGCGAACAGCCCTTGCCGTACCACGGGTTGGTCGCCACGGCGGCGTCGCCGATGACGACGAGGCCGGTGGCGACCGGCTCGCCGTCGATCACGAACCGACGGATGCGGTTGCGCAACCGGGCCATCGACTCGACGCCGGTGATCGGCTCGGCGAGACCCTCGGACGTCCACGGCTCGAGCGGCGTGAGGGTACGGATCGCCGCCTCCCAGGCCGCCTCGTCGCGCATCGCCATCAGCTCGCGGTCGTTCGTGGGGACGCCGAAGGTGATCGAGAACGTGCGGTTGTCGCCGTAGAACCCGGCGAACGCGACGTAGCCGAGGTCGCCGCCCGCCCCGTCCTTGGTGAGCAGCGGCAGCTCCTGGCCCTCGTTCAACCGGTAGAAGCGCGACAGGTAGATGATGCCCGCCTCGCTCTGTTCCTCGAGGGGCTGCAGGGCGCCACCGAGTTCGGCGATCCAGTCGAGCACCGGTGAGTTGCGGCCGCCGCCGACGACGACCAGATCGGCCTCGGCGGTGGTGCCGTCGTCGAGACGGAGTCCGCGCACGTCGGTGCCTTCGGCGAGGAGTCCGGCCACGCCGACACCGCCCTGCCACGTGACGCCTGCCTCGGCGGCCACGGCGCGACGCAGCACCCATTCGATGGTGAGCCGACGACAGCACAGCAGCACCAGATCGTCGTCGCCGGGGCGGGGTTCGCGGTCGGCGATGTCGGGCGGCAGGATCCGCTCGACGCTCAGCTCGGTCGCGCCCTGGGCGAGCAACTCGTCGAGCACGTCGGGCGCCCGCTCACGCAGGATGCGGCGCAGCCGGGCGAGGATCGCGTGCGACTGACGGGCGTGCGGTGCACCGCGCCGGTCCCAGTCGTCGAAGGCCTCGTCGGCGGTGTCGGGCAGATCGGTGTCGTCGCGCTCGTACACCGTCACCCGATGACCGTCGCGCGCCAGCACGAGCGCGGCGAGCGTGCCGGCCATGCCACCGCCGACGACGGCGATCTCCTGGGGGTCGGTGGTGCGGGTCAGGGTTTGCTGGGGGGTGTCAGTGCTCATGATCTACAGGCTCCGGAGGAAGTCGACGAGCGCCTCGTTCACCTGATCGGGGCGCTCCTGCTGGGTCCAGTGGCCGCAGCCCTCGAGGATGATCGAGCGGCGCAGTTGCGGCAGGGTTCGTCCGAACGCGGCGATGGCGGGTGCGCCCCACACCGTCGGGCCGTCGCGGTCGCCACCGATGAACAGCGACGGTACGTCGATCTTGGCGCCGCGGAACCCGGCGAGATCTTCCCAGTCGCGGTCGACGTTGCGGTAGCGGTTGAGCGGGCCGCGCAGTCCGCTGTACTCGAACTCGCTCGTGTACGCGTCGACGTCGGCGGCGGTGAGCCACGGCAGGTCGGCCTCGGGTCGGCTGAAGCGATCCTTCATCCGGGCACCGCGCGGGATGGTCGCGATCGTGCCCTTCGACGGGTCGGGCAGCGGTGCGTCGCCCGAGCCGCTGAACATGAAGCCGAGCACCCAGTCGCGGATGTCGGCCTCGATCTCGGCTTCGGCCCGACCGGGCTCCTGGAAGTACTCGACGTAGAACTCCTCGTCGCCGGCCATGGCCCGCATCGCCGTGCTCGGCTTGATCTCCGACGGCGGGGCGAACGGCACCGACAGACCGGCCACCGCGGTGAACACGTCGGGCCGAAGCATCGCCGAGTTCCAGGCGATCGGAGCGCCCCAGTCGTGGCCGATGATCGTCGCCGTCTCGGCCCCGAGCGCGGCCACCAGGCCGACGTTGTCGGCGACGAGGCGCACCATTCGGTAGTCCTCGACGGCCAGCGGCTTCGACGAACGGCCGTAGCCGCGCACGTCGATGGCCACGGTGCGGAAGCCCGCAGCGGCGATGGCGGGGATCTGGTGGCGCCACGAGTACCACGACTCGGGGAAGCCGTGGACGAGCAGGACCAGCGGTCCCTCGCCGGCCTCCACGCAGTGGACCCGGTGATCGCCGACGCGCACCGTGTGCGAGCGGGCGCCGGCGGGAAGTTCGATCGTCATGGGGTCAGGTTGACAAGCGGCGGCGGGCGCCGACGAGTCGGGATCACCGGGTGGCGATGGCTCCGGCGCGTGCACCGGCGATGTAGCCGTCGTCGGCGGTCCAGGTGATCTCGCCGTTCACGATGACGGTGTCGATGCCCTCCTGGCGGCGGATCCAGCGGATGCCCTCGCCGGGGAAGTCGTCGGAGGCGACCTCGGGACCACGCCCGATGCGGTCGGCGTCGAACACGACGACGTCGGCCGCGTAGCCCGGTGCGAGCAACCCGCGACCCTGGAGGCCCCAGATCGTGGCGGGGTCGAGGGTGATCTTCTTCACCGCTGCTTCGAGGCTCAGCGACTTCGTGCCGCGCACGAACTCGGAGAACAGGAAGCCGGTGTCACCGAACGTGGAGAACGACCCGACGTGGGCGCCGCCGTCGGAGGCGCCGACGTGCACGAGCGGGTTGGCGAGCAGTTCGCCCACGACCTCGGAGTTGTTGTGGCCGATCGACTCGCGGATGAACCAGGTGCCGAGTCCCTCGTCGACGGCGAGGTCGACGACGGTGTCGCCATGGCTGGCGCCGCGCTCGCGGGCGATGTCGTCGATGTTGCGGCCGATGAGGTCGCGGTTGCGCTCGTGCACCACATCGCGCACGACGAAGCCCCCGGCGCCGAGCCCGGCACCGGGTCGGCGTGCCAGCGAGTTCATCTCGTCGACGAGCGCCTGGCGCTGTTCGATCACCGCGGCGAGCTTCTCGTCACGGTCGCGGATCGAGGCGACCTTCCACCACGACGGCATCGTCAACAGCATCAGGCTGCGCTGGTCGAGGGTGAAGCTGATGTCGATCGGACGGGTCTGCACCTGCGGCCACACCGCAGCGCCGCTGGCCCTGGCCGCCTCGACGGCAGCCATGACCTTGGTGACGGCGTGGTGGTTCGCGTCGGAGTGGAACAGCGGCGACAACGTGGTGGTGATGCCGTGGCGCAGCGACAGTTCGGCGAGCTGCTCGACGCGGGCGACGGTGAGGTCGGCGTCGAAGAACTCGTGCACGATCTGCAGCACCCGGTCGCGCTCACCGAGCACCGCGGCGAGGGCGTCGAGTTCGTCGGGCGACGCCCAGCGGCTCGGCACCGGACGGTAGGTCTCGTCGATGTCGACGAAGCTGGTCGACAGGCCCACGGCGCCGGCGTCGAGGCAGACCCGCAGGAGGTCGGCCATCGCCGTGATCTCCTCGGGCGTCGCGGGCCGCTCCTGGGCGGCGTCGCCCATCACGTACATGCGCAGCACCGAGTGACCGACGAGCGGCGCGACGTTCAACGCGATGTTGCCGGTGAGGGCGTCGAGCATGCCGCCGAAATCCTCGCCCCAACGCCAGTCGACGCCGGCGTCGAACGCGGCCTCGGGCATCTCCTCGATCAGGCGGAACATGCTGCTGAAGGCCACGCGCTGCTCTGCGCGCAGCGGTGCGAGCGACAACGAACAGTTGCCGGGCACCACCGTGGTGACCCCGTGCTCGATCGCCGGGAACGCGTACGGGTCGAAGCACAGCTGGGCGTCGTAGTGGGTGTGCGGGTCGATGAACCCCGGCGCCACCACGTTGCCCGTCGCGTCGATCTCGCGGCGTGCCTCACCGGCGCGGCCACCGACCGACACCACCTTGCCGTCGCTGATCGCGACGTCGCCACGGCGGCCGGGCAGACCGGAGCCGTCGACGATCAGACCGTTACGGATGACGAGATCGAACATTTCGTTCCCCTTGTGCTTCGAGTGCTGGGAGCACGACGCTCCACGGTTGTCCCACCAGTTCGTCGATCGAGCCGACGTGCGCCCGATCGAGCGAGGCGAGGCACGCCTCCTCGTCGAGCGAGATCGTTGCCGTGCCGCCGTTGTCGTAGGTGAGCTCGACCTCGATCTCGGCGCGGCCGTCGTGCCCGCCGACGACGGTGGCACGACTGATGATCGCGGTCACGCGTCCCCGGTCCTCACGCCGCCGGACGGGCCGGAGGAGGTTCGGTGAACACGATGTCGCTGGGCAGCAGGCCGACGCCGCGACCGAGACCGGCGCGGGCGGCGAGGTGGAGGTTCCACGCCAGCAACTGCTGCTCGGCGCCGTCGACGCCCGGCAGCTCTCGGGCCGCGATCGCGGCGAAGTCGTCGCCCATCTGCGCGAACACGTACCGCCGAGCACTCATGGCGATCAACGCTAGGCCGCGGTATCGACGGGGCTGCGATCGGAGGCTGCCGGAACGACCCTGCTGCGGAGCCATCGGCCGGCGCGCTGCAGGTGGGGCTGCAGGGTGAGGGCGATGCCGCTCGGGTTCACGATCGCGGTGATGATCATCCCTGCCCCGCCGATGACCGCCAGGTACTGGTTGAAGTCGGTGCCGGCGAGCAGGTAGTTGCTCGACGCCGCGACCAGGCCGGCCGGCGCGAGCAGGCCGCCGATGATCGCACCGTTGATCGACGTGATGCCGCCCAGGTAGGCGAAGGCCAGGTAGGCCAACGAGGCCTGGTAGACGAAGCCGGCCGACGACACGTCGTTCTGCTTGAACCCGAGCATCACGCCGCCGATGCCGGCGATGCCCGAGGCGATCGCGAACGCGAGCAACTTGGTGCGAGGCACGTGGATCCCGGTCGCGGCGGCAGCGCGTTCGTTGGCCCGTACGGCGAGGAAGCGCCGCCCCGTCGGGCTCCGACGCAGATTCGCCACCATCACCGCGCACGACGCCAGCGCGACGAAGCAGAAGACCGCGAACGCCGGACGGTCGAGGAGGCCGGAATCGCCCGTCGACGCCAGGTCGATTCCGAAGAACGTGGCCGGGCGTACGTGCGCGGGCGAGCCGTAGCTCACCCCGGTGAGCGAGGAGTTCTCGAAGAACAACGACTGCAGCGAGATCGCCGCGGCGACCGTGACGATCGCGAGTTGGGCACCGCGGATCCTGACCGCGGGGAGCCCGATCACCACGCCCACCACCACGGCCCCGGCGACGCCGAGCGCGGCGGCGATCGGCCACGGCAGGTCGGGACCCTCGACGGGGAACGGGCTCCCGATCGTCACCGACCCGTCGGAGGTGAGCCTCGCGAGCAGGAACGCAGCGATGCCGGCGAGCGACATCTGGGCGAGCGAGATCTGGCCGATGTAGCCGGTGATCACCACCATCGACAGCATGATCGTCGCGGCCACCATCGACGTGGTGAGCGCCAGCGCGAACACCGTCGTGCGCCCGCTGTCCTCGAGCAGCAGCGACAGCACGAGCACCACCACGCCCCACACCGCCACGTGCGCGCCCACGCGGACCGGGACGGGGGAGATGGGCAGGCGGCGTTCCTCGACCGAGCCGCGCACCGGCAGGCTGCGACCGCGCACGAACAGCACCACGCAGATCGCCACGAACGGCACGACGTCGCGCACGCCCGACTTCAGCACCACGGGGAACCAGTCCTTCCCCGACCACAGCCCGAGCAGGGTCTGCACCGCGCCGAGTGCGAACCCGCCGGCCATCGCCACACCGATCGACTGGAGCCGACCCAGCAGCGCGGCGGCCAGTGCCCCGACGACGAGCGCGCTCAGCCCGAGCGGGGTGAGCGACCCACCGATCGGGCCCACGACGATCGCGGTGACGGTGGCCAGCACGGAGGCGATCACCCAGTTGCAGACCGCCAGGAACTGCGGCGAGTACCCGAGCAGAACCACGCCCTTCTCGTTGGCCGCGGACGCTCGCGTGGCCAACCCGAACCGGGTGTAGCGGTAGACCAGCCACAGCGCCGACCCGAGCAGCAGCGCGATGCCTGCCACCCAGACGGTCGCCTCGGAGAACGTCCGTCCGAGTCCGAGGAAGTTCTCGAACGAGCCGTTGGGCACGACGCTGAGCGGCAGACGGCCACGCCCGCCGAAGTTGAGGTGGGCGACGCCTTGCAGGTAGAGCATCACGCCGAGCGAGCCGATGACCTTCCCCAACGGGGCGGCGTCGCGCAACGGCCGGAACACCAGGAAGTGCGCGAGCAGACCGAGCAGCACCGCCATCGCGACGGCGACGACGAACGCCGCTGCCGTCGACAGTCCGTCGTCGGCGAGCCGGAACGCGAGCGGCACGTTCAGCGTCCTCGTGGGAAGGAAGTCGACGAACGGGAGACGCACGTAGCCGTTGCGCCGTGCCTCGTCGAAGGTGAGCGCCCCGTACATCGCGAAGGCACCCTGGGCGAAGTTGATGACCCCCGAGCCGCGGTAGATGATGACGAGCCCGGTGCCGAGCATCGAGTAGAGCGCGCCGATGCCCAGGCCCATCAGGCAGAACACGATGGCGTCGTTCACGGTGATCTCCGGCTGGTGGGAGTCGGGGGCCCAGCCGAGTCGACAGTACGGATCGGGCGTGGCCGGCGGCGAGGCCGACGGTCCGGCCCGAGGTCAGGCACTGCGTGCGGTGGTGTGCCGCTGCTCAACGCAGCGAGCCGTACACCAACGACTTGAGCTGGGAGCGGAAGTTGAACGTGCCCGACGGCATCAGCTGGGTCATGAAGACCACCGCGAGCTGCTCGGCCGGATCGACCCAGAACGTGGTCGAGGCGGCGCCGCCCCACATGAACTCGCCCGCCGAACCGACGACGCCGGTGGCCTGCGGGCCCCTCGACACCGCCACGGTGAGACCGAACCCGTTCCCTTCGAAGCCCACCTCGCCGTAGCCCATGGGCAACGCGAGGTCGGACATCTCGAGCCCGTCGCGCAGATGGTTCGTGGCCATCAGCTCCACCGTCTTGCGCCCGAGCACGCGTCGGCCGTCGAGTTCGCCACCGTTCGCGAGCATCGCCGCGAACCGGGTGTAGTCGGCCGTCGTGCCCACCAGGCCGCCACCGCCGTTGAACAGCTTGGGCTTGCGCAGGTACGCGCTGCGCGTCGGGTCGTCCATCAGCACGAGTTCCTTGCGGCCGTTGCGCCCGTAGTTGGCGGCGAAGCGGTCGACCTTGTCCTCGGGCACCCAGAAGTCGGTGTCGGTCATGCCGAGCGGCTCGAAGATCGCCGTGCGCAGGTACTCGTCGTACGGGAGACCCGACATGATCTCCACGAGCCGCGCCCCGATGTCCATGCCGTGCGAATACAGCCAGTGCTGGCCCGGCTGGAACCGCAGCGGCCACTCGCCGAACGCCGTCGACATCGACGCGAGGTCGTGGTCGGCGAGCCAGTTGCGCTCGCCCAGGACGAGATCGCCGTTGCCCTCGCCGTATCCGATGCCGGAGGTGTGGGTGAGGATGTCGCGGATGGTGGGCGGCCGGTGCGCCGGCACGATGCGCGAGCCACCGTTCGGATCGGCCTCGCGGACCGTCATGTTCTTCCACTCGGGGATCCACCGGTCGACCGGATCGTCGAGCTGGAAGTGCGCCTGCTCGTACAGCGTCATCATCGCCACGCCCGTGATCGGCTTGGTCATCGAGTACAGCCGCCAGATCGCGTCGTCGCCCACCGGGACGGCGCGCTCGCGATCCTGCACGCCGAAGCTCTCGAAGTAGCCGACCACACCACCGCGCACCACGGCGACCTGCGCGCCGGCGATCTTGCCGGGCTCGATGTAACGGGTTCGGAGGTGGTGGCCGATGCGCTCGAGCCGTGCCTCGTCGAGCCCCGCGCCTGCAGCGTCCACGTTCATCGATGCCCCTCCGGATCCGTGCCACTGCCCCCAGCGGCCATGGTCCACACGATGTCAGGCCGGGTCGGAGCGTTCCCCATCGGGGATCGAGACGCTCGCCGGCTCGGCGGTCGACCGGCGATCAGGCGTCGGCCCACTGCCGGGCGACGTCTCCGGCGCTCGCCTGGATCCTCGCCGCGGCCCGGGCGACGTCGAGGACGTCGTCGCGTTCGGCGAGGAGGAGCCGATGCTGCAGCCACACGGTGCTCGCCGCGGCGTGCTCGGCGCATGGCAGGTGGAGCGCCGCGTCGTCGAAGGTCGGGGCGTTCGCTCGCAGACGGGGGCCGAAGTTCCGCTCGCGGAACACGGCGAGCTCTCCGAGCGACGGGTACGACACCCCCATCGGCACGCCTTCGGCCCGGAGCGCCTCCTCGAAGCCGCGCAACGGCAGCCCGGCGAACTCCTCGGCGTCGTAGTGCATGACCCAGCAGTAGTTGCCCTGCATGTCCATCCGCGGGTCGCGGGCCTGCGGCCGCAGCCCGGGGACCTCGGCGATCGCCGCGTTGAGGGCGATCGCGTTGACGTTCCGGATCCGGTTCTGCTCGGGGAAGCGGTCGAGCTGTGCCTGCAGCACCGCCCCCTGCCACTCGGTCATGCGCAGGTTCGAGCCGTGGGTGGGGTGGTGGTAGAACCACTCGCCCTTCGCCCGGCCGCAATCGGCGTACGCCCAGGCTCGATCGCGCAGCTCCTCGTCGTTGCAGACGAGCACGCCACCCTCGCCGGCCGTCATCAGCTTCGAGCGTTGCATCGAGAAGCTCCCGAAGTCGCCCCACGAGCCCACACCTCGTCCGCGCCAGAACGTGCCGTGCGCGTGCGCGCAGTCCTCGATCAGCCGCAGACCGCGCCGCGCGCACAGGTCGGTGAGCGCGTCGAGGTCGGCTGCCGCTCCGGCGACGTGGACCCCGACGATCGCCCGCGTGCGCGACGTGATCGCGGCCTCGGCCGCGGCGACGTCGATGCACAGGCTCTCGCTGTCGATGTCGACCAGCACCGGCGTCGCGTTCACGGAGAGCACGGCGCCGGCCGAGGCCACGAACGTCATCCCGGGCACGATCACCTCGTCGCCCTCGCCGATGTCGCACGCGATGAGCGCGGCCTCGAGGGTGTGGGTGCCGTTGGTGAGCGCCAGTCCGAAACGGGCACCGTGGTAGTCGGCAAAGCGCTGCGCGAACGACGCGGCGACGTCGCCGTCGCCCTGCCACCAGCCACCGGCCTCGAGCACGTCCGACAACCGGCCCCGCTCGCCGTCGTCCCACACCGGCCACGACGGGTAGTCGTGGCCGCGGACGGGGGTGCCGCCGAGCACGGCGGGACGATCGGTCGACGAGATGCTCACGACCGCCTCGTCCCGAACCGGTCGAGCAGCGCCTGCATCCCGCCGAAGGTGACCACTCGGAACTCCTCGCCGGCCGCCATCCCACAGGTGGCGCCCACGCGTGACGCACCGGCACGGAGCAACGGTTCGAGCAACGGGCGCACCTCGCTGGTGGCAGCTGCCGTTTCGGCGAACGGGAGATCCCACCCGCCGGTGCGGGCCTGCAGCACCAACTGGTTCGCGTAGTTGGTCATCATCGTCACATGTTCGCAGGCCGCGTCGATCTTGCGGTCGAGCGTCGCGGCGATGTCGACCACGTCGGTCGGGTCGACGACCTGACGACCGAAGTACCAGCGCTCGAAGCAGCCGTGGGGCGCCAGACCCTCGGCCAGGTGCTCCGGATGATGCTGATCGAACTGGCTGGTCCAGAACGCCTCGTCGGTGGCCCGGGCGACCATGCGGTGATCCTCGTTGTCCTCGCCGTGCCTCGCATCGGGGTCGAACGTCACCAGGGCGTACGGCCGCAGGCGCCGCACCTGGCGGATGATCTGCTCCCGCAGCACCACCTCGCTGATGTCGGCGAGCGCGTCGGTGCGGTACCCGAGCTCGACGATCTCGTCGACGCCGAGGATCGCTGCCGCTCGCCGGAACTCGTCGTGGTTCGCGGCGATCGTGGCCGCCTCGGTGAGGCCCACCGAATCGGTGCGATCGTCGGTCACCCGCACCACGGCGACCCGCCAGCCGGCATCCGACCACGCGGCGACGGTGCCGCCGAGGAACAGGGCCACGTCGTCGGCGTGCGCGACGACCAGCAGGACCACCCGCCCCGCGCCGGCGGGGATCGTTCGTACGACCGCCACCGTCAGCGTCCCGGGGCGTGTCGGGGCCAGGGGCTGTGCTGCTCCCAGATGCGGGCGAGCCGGAGGCAGATGTCCTCGCGGTGCCGCGGGGCCGTGATCATCAACCCGATCGGCAGGCCGTCGGCGGTGAGGCCGGCCGGCAGCGTGATCGACGGCAGGTTCGCCACGTTGGCGAGCATCGTCAGCAGCGCGGCGTGACCCGCATGGCACGGCCGACCGCCGATCTCGGTCGGCATCGGGCCCTCGGCGGCGAACGGCGGGCACGCGTTCGTCGGCGTGAGCAACACGTCGGTGTGTTCGAACAGCTCGGCGATCCGGAACTCGAGCTCGCGGCGCGACCGTTCGACCTTGGCGAAGGTCGGCAGCGTCACCGACGCCGTCCGGCGCCACCCCTCGACCACGAGCGGATCGAGCTCGTCGAGGCGTTGCTCCCAACCGTCCGGCACGTCGACGTAGCGATCGGCGGCCTCCATGAAGGCGTACACGCGGATGAAGTCGTCGAGCTGCACCGTGACGCCGCTCGCGGACATGCCGGCGGCGTCGAAGAGCGAGTGCGCCGCGGCGCCGACGATCGACGCGACCTCGGGATCGACGACGACGAACCCGAGGTCGGCCGACCAGGTGGCGCGCAGGCCGGCGACGTCGAGCTCGTCGATCGCGGTGCGGTAGGAGCCGACAGGGGCCGGCAGCGACGTGCGGTCGCGGGGGTCGGGGCCGACCGCGACGTCGAACAGCAGCGCGGTGTCGGCGACGGTGGTGGCGAGCGCGAAGTTCACGGCGTTCTGCGCATGACGCGTGACGCCGAAGGTGGGGATCCGCCCGTAGGTGGGCTTGAGCCCCGGGAGGCCGCACGAGCTGCCGGGGCCGCGGATCGACCCGCCGCCGTCGCTGGCCGTGCCGAACGGGATCATGCCGGCAGCGACCGCGGCCGCGGTGCCGCCGCTCGACCCGCCGGGCGTGCGCGCGGGGTTCCACGGGTTTCGGGTGACGCCGAGCAGCGGACTCGCGGTGTATCCCCACGCCCCGAACTCGGGCGTGGCGGTCTTGCCCAGCGGGATCGCCCCGGCGGCGCGAAAGCGCGCCACGTGGATGTCGTCACGTGTGGCAGGCGGACCCGATGCGTACCAGCGCGACCCGCGCGTGGTGGGCATGCCGGCGCAGTCCTCGAGGTCCTTCACCCCGAAGGGCACACCGGCGAGCGGCCCCAGCGGCTCGCCGGCCCGTCGTGCTGCATCGACGCGATCGGCCGTTGCGAGCGCCCCGGCTCGATCGAGGTGGACGAACGTGTTCAGCTCGGCATCGCCCGAGTCGACGTGCTCGAGGCACTGCTCGACGAGCTGACGGGCGGAGACCTCGCCGCGTCGGACGAGGTCGGCCATCGTGCTCACATCCGGGAGTGCCATCGCCGGCCGAGCCTATTCACCCGCCGGAGCCACCCCCCGACGGGAGCTCGTTCGTGAGCGACACGCGCTGATACGCCGCATTCGGCTCACGAAGCAACGCGCTTCGTGAGCGTCATGCGCTCATGCTGTGCAACTCGCTCACGATGCGATCGCTCGGGGCCCGGTGTCGGCGTATCGTCGGGCGATGGTTGGGGCGACGTACGGAGTCGCCGGGGGAGGATCGGAGCGAAGGTGAGCGGGTCGTCGACGATCGGAGAGCCGTTCGCCTGCCTCGAGGCGGACGCGGTCGAGGTACTGGCGGGGCGAGGGACGCCGCTCGTGGTGTGTGCCAACGAGCCGCCCTGGTCGTCGGTGCGCGCCCGGCTCGACGAGGTCGGGTTGGTCGCCGAGATCGACGCGTGGGACATGGACGTCGCCCATCTCGACGCCGTCGTCGAGCGGCTCACGACGTCCACCGCCGCCGACGAGCTCGCGGCCGCGACGGTGGTCGGCCTCGGTGGCGGCACTGCGCTCGACACCGCGAAGTACGTCGCATGGCGCACGGGGCGACCGCTGGTGCAGGTGCCCACGATCACCTCCGTCGACGCCGGCTTCACCGATGCGATCGGCATCCGTGATCTCGGCAAGGTCCGCTACGTCGGCACGGTCGTCCCCGAACTCGTCGTGCTCGACCTCCCGCTCATCCGGTCGGCGCCGCCGCGGCTCAACCGCGCGGGCGTCGGTGACGTCCTGTCGTGCCACACGGGTCTGTTCGACTGGCGCCTCGCCTCCGAGCAGGGCACCACCCACCCGTGGCATGCGGGACTCGCCGCGCTCGGCGCGACGTTGCTCGACGAGCTCGAGGCGGCGGTCGACGAGATCGCGGCCGTCTCCGACGACGGCGTTCGGTTCCTCGCCGACGCCTATCGCCGCATCGGCGCGGCGTGCGCGTGGGCGGGCCACAGCCGCTTCGAGGAGGGCTCGGAGCACTTCTGGGCGTACGCCTTCGAGCACGCGACGGGAGCGCATCCGGTGCACGGGGAGATCATCTCGTTCGCGGTCTGTGCGCTCGCGCAGGTGCAGGGCAACGATCCCGACCGTGCGCGCAGGATCGTGGAACGGTCGCAGGTGCGCGCCCATCCCGACGACCTCGGCATCAGCCGGACGGCATTCGCCGAGTGTCTGCTCGGCCTTCGCGACTACGCACGACGTGAGGGTCTCGACCAGGGCATCGCCGAGTTCACGACGATCACCGAGCGGCACGTCGACGCGGCGTGGGCCGTCGTGTCGGGGCTGCCGCGTCGCGCCTGACGCGTCGGGCCGAGCTTCGGCGTCAGACGTCAGACGTCGGATCGGAACGCGACGGGAGCAGGTCGTTCAGCGCCGCCATCGACGCGACGTGTGCCGGATCGCGGTGCTCCTCGAACTCGCGCTGCACCTTGGCGAGCGACAGCGCATCGAGGTCGACGGCGTCGAGCTCCTGCATCGACAGCTCGCCGACGTGTCGGTACCCGCCGTGGTCGTACTCGTGCCGGATCGCAGCCAGGTGTCCGTTGGTGTCGCCGGCGCGTCCCGTTCCCCGGTAGCCGAAGCCCTCGACGAGGCTCGATGCGATGCTCGACTGGAGGCCCAGCCGCGACAGCAGCTTGGGGCTCGCCGCTTCGAGCACCTCGGGCCTGGTGCCGAGCAGGAAGTTCTCCTGCTGACGTGCCCACGGCTTCACGCACGAGTTGGTGAGCACGTACCGGAACCGGTCGGTGTGGTTGACGGCCCC
>JAPLAA010000125.1:31593-74770 GCA_026393475.1 Actinomycetota bacterium | reverse complement strand
CACATCGTGGCAGGCCGACGACGAGGCGCGCCGGATCGCCACATCGCTGGATCGCTGGATCGCTGGATCGCTGGATCGCTGGATCGCTGGATCGCCCTACACTTCCGCCGTCATGGGCAAGCGGATCATCGAGCGGCGGCTGCGCAAGACGGCGATGCGGCTCCGATCGCTGCGCTCCGAGCTCGAGGTGCTCGATGAGCAGGTGCTGCACCTCGGTGACGACGCCGCCGACGCCGAGCTGCGGGCGCTCGTATCGGAGACGCCGCTCGGCAGCGAGCCTCGCGAGGCGCGGGCGCATGCCGACGCGCTGGCGAAGCACCGTGCGCACGTGGTCGACGAGATCCATCGTCTCGAACAGCTGCAGGACGCTCTGCTCGATCAGCTCAACCTGGCGTGATCCGGCTGTGATCAGGCCGTGATCAGGCTGGCGGCCCGGCGCTCAGGCGCGATCGCGCGCACCCACCTGCTTGAATGTCGGCGGGCTCGACATCTGACCAGTCATTCGAAAGGACGCCATTCGTGACCATCCGTGTGGTGATCGCCGAGGACGAAGCCATCATCCGCCTCGACCTGAAGGAATCCCTCGAAGAAGAGGGCTACGAGGTCGTCGGTGAGGCCGGTCGCGGCGACCAGGCAATCGAGCTCGTCCGTGAGCTGCGGCCCGATCTCGTCATCCTCGACATCAAGATGCCGGTGATGGACGGCCTCACGGCCGCCCGCACCATCGCGGCCGAGCGCATCTGTGCCGTGCTCATGCTCACCGCGTTCAGCCAGCGCGAGATCATCGAGGAGGCCCGCGATGCGGGCGCCCTCGCGTACCTGGTGAAGCCGTTCCAGAAGAACGACCTCATCCCGGCCATCGAGGTGGCCATCGGCCGCTTCCGCGAGCTGCAGGCGCTCGACGGCGAGGTCGACGCACTGGGTGAGCAGCTCGAGTCGCGCAAGCTCGTCGACCGGGCCAAGGGGATCCTCATGGACGAGTGCGGCTACAAGGAGCAGGACGCCTTCACGTTCATCCAGCGCACCGCGATGAGCGATCGCTGTCGCATGCGCGACGTGGCCGACCGCATCATCGCCGGCACCTTGCGTCCCTGACCGCCCGGCCGACCCCATGACCGACGCGCCCGCCACCGCGGACACCCCGATGAAGGTCCTCCTCCTCGACGGCAACTCGCTCACGTACCGAGCCTTCTTCGCGCTGCCCACCGACATGGCCACGGCCAGCGGCCAGGTCACCAACGCGGTGCTCGGGTTCACGTCGATGCTGACCAACCTGCTGAAGGACCACCGTCCCGACGCGATCCTCGTGGCCTTCGACCGGCCCGAGCCGACGTTCCGTCACGTCGCCAACCCCGAGTACAAGGCCCAGCGCGAAGCGGCGCCCGACATCCTGCGCCAGCAGATGGGGCTCGTCCGTCAGGTACTCGAGGCGCTGCGGATCCAGATCTTCGAGTTGTCCGGGTGGGAGGCCGACGACATCATCGCCACGATCGCCACCAAGGCCGAGGCCGAGGGACACGACGTCATCATCGTCACCGGCGACCGCGACAGCTACCAACTGGTGCACGATCCGCACATCAAGGTGCTCTACAACCGGCGCGGCGTCAGCGACTACGCGTTCTACGACGAGGCCGGCATCCAGGAGCGCACCGGCGTGACGCCCGCCCAGTACCCCGAGTACGCGGCGCTGCGCGGCGACCCGAGCGACAACCTGCCCGGCGTGCCCGGGGTGGGGGAGAAGACTGCAGCCAAGCTCATCACCACCTACGGCGGGCTCGACGGCATCTTCGCCAACGTCGACAAGCAGACGCCGAAGCTTCGTCAGAACCTGGTGGAGAACGAGGCGAAGGCCCGCTCGAACCACGAGATGATGGTGCTCCGGCGCGATGCGCCGGTCGAACCCGACCTCACCACGCTCACGGTCGACCCCGACGACGCCGAGGTGCGGCGACTGTTCGACTTCCTCGAGTTCAAGTCGCTGCACGACCGTCTCTACGACGCGCTCGGTGCCGCCGGTTCCGTGCCCGTCGCGTCCACTGCCGATGTGCTGCACGCCGAGGTGCGCGAGGCGGCCTCGGCCGCCGATGCAGCGGCTGCCATCGAGGGGTTGGCGACGCTCGACATCGGCGCGGCGTGGGCGGGCGAGCCGGGCCGGTCGACGCTCACCGGTCTGGCGATCGTGGTCGACCCGGCGACGGCAGACGTGGTGTGGGTGCCCGAAGGGCTTGCAAGCGATCCCGGTGTGCTCGGCGCCATCGCGGTGCACCCTCGTCTGCGCGGGCATCACGTGAAGGCCCTGATGCGCAGCATGCTCGACCAGGGGTTCGTCGTCGACGGCCTGCAGCTCGACACGGCGATCGCCGCGTACCTCATCGACCCGGCCGAGACCCGCTACGCGGTCGGCGACCTGCTCGAGAAGTACACCGACTACCAGCTCGCCGCGGCGGTCGATCCTTCCAGCAAGGGGCAGCTCGACTTCGGCGGTGGCGACGACGGTCGCGAGCGGGCCGGCTGCGAGGCGCTCGCGGTCACCCATCTCGCCGACGCGCTCGAGGGTGCGCTCACCAAGCAGGGCATGGTCGAGCTGTACCGCACCATCGAGAACCCGCTCGTGCGGGTGCTCGCGAAGATGGAGCACGTGGGCATCGCGGTCGACGTGGCCGAGCTGCGCGCGCTCAACGAGCGGCTCACGTCCGACTGCGAACGGCTGACGGCCGAGTTGCACGCGATCGTCGGCCGGCCGTTCAACATCAACTCGCCCATCCAGCTGCGCGACATTCTCTACACCGAGCGCGGCCTGTCGCCCGGCAAGAAGACCAAGACCGGCTACAGCACCGACGCGGCCACGCTCGAGAAGCTGCGCGACCAGTGGCCCGAGTTCATCGATCCGCTGCTCACCTATCGCGAGGTCGAGAAGCTGCGCGGCACCTACGGCACCGGCCTGCTGCAGGAGGTGGCCCCCGACGGCCGCATCCACGCGACGTTCAACCAGACCGTCGCCCGCACCGGCCGGCTCAGCAGCGACCAGCCCAACCTGCACAACATCCCGGTGCGCAGCGACGAGGGACGTCTGTTCCGTAAGGCCTTCGTGCCTGCGCCCGGCCATCAGCTGCTCGTCGCCGACTACAACCAGATCGAGCTGCGCTGCATCGCCCATCTCGCCGGCGACCCCGGGTTGCTCGAGGCGTTCCGCAGCGGCACCGACATCCACAACGCCACCGCGGCGCGGGTGTTCGGCGTCGAGCCCGGTGACGTCACGGTCGACATGCGCTCGAAGGCGAAGATGGTGAGCTACGGCCTCGCGTACGGCATGGAGGCCTACGGGCTGGGCCAGCGCCTCGCCATTCCCACCGACGAGGCGGCCAAGATCCTCGACGCGTACTTCGTGGCGTTCCCGAACGTGAAGGCGTACATGGAGGGCACGGTCAACGAGGCCCGCATGCGGGGCTACACCGAGACCCTGTTCGGCCGTCGGCGCCCGATCCCGGAGCTGTCGAACTCGAACTTCCGCATCCGTCAGGCGGGCGAGCGTCAGGCGATGAACGCCGGCATCCAGGGTCTGGCTGCAGACATCTTCAAGGTCGCGCTGGTGCGCATCGACGCTGCGCTCGAAGACGCCAATGTCGCGTCGCGCCTCGTGCTGCAGGTGCACGACGAGGTGCTCGTCGAGGTGCCCGACGGCGAGCAGGACCGCGTCGGACCGCTGGTCATCGACATCATGCACGGTGCGGCCGAGCTCGACGTGCCGCTCGAGGTGAACGTGGCCTGGGGCAGCACCTGGGCCGCCGCCAAGGGCTGACCCGTGTCCGGCGATTCCGGCGATTCCGGCGATTCCGGCGATTCCGGTGACGCGGTCGACGGGGCCGGGCACGACCACTGGTTCGAACCCATCGCCGAGCACCTCGGTTCGGCGTACCTGCGGTACTCGTTCACGAAGGGCACCCGCCAGGAGATCGACCACCTGATCGGGGCGCTCGGGCTCGAGCCCGGCATGCGGGTGCTCGACGTCGGCTGTGGCCCGGGGCGTCATGCGTACGAGCTGGCGAACCGGGGGATCGCGGTGCACGGCATCGACATCTCGCAGCGCTTCGTCGATCTGGCGATCGAGCGGGCACCCCAGCTGGCGACCTTCGAACGCCTCGACGCCCGGTCGGTGGCGACCGACGAACGCCATGCGGGGGCGTTCGACGCGGTGGTGTGCCTGTGTCAGGGGGCGTTCGGTCTGATGACCGCGAACGGCGATGACGAGGTCGTGCTCGCCGGGATGGCGCGGGCCCTGCGGCCGGGCGGGCGGTTGGCGCTGTCGGCGTTCAACGCCTACTTCGCGGTGAAGTACTTCGAGGACGCCGTGTTCGAGGCCGATTCGGGGGTCAACCACGAGCGCACCGAGGTGCGCGACGAGCTGGGTCGCTCGGCGACGGTCGACCTGTGGACCGGCTGCTACACCCCTCGTGAGCTGCGGTTGTTGCTCCGGGGCGCCGGTCTGCGGTGCGACCGGATCAGCAGCGTCGAGCCCGGTGCGTACGGCGACGGACCGCCCACCGTCGAGTCGGCCGAGTACCTGGTGCTGGCCACGCGGGACTGACATCGGGACTGACCGGTGCTGCCGATCAGGATGGACGGCGGATCGGGTGGCCGGACGCACACTCCCCGCATCTGAGCTGGTATCCTCGACGAGTCCAGATCCGCTGGACACGTCCAGCCGTTTCGGACGCTCCCGTACACCTTCTCGAAAGCCAGTCCCTTGTCCGATACCTCCACCACCTCGTCCGGAACCCAGCAGATGGGCTCCTTCGACGACGAGGGCAACTACACCCCCCGCCAGATCATCGCCGACGACCTCGGCATGTCCTTCGCCGAGGCCATCGATGGCACGATGGTCGAAGTCGAAGACGGTCAGCTCGTCAACGGCACGGTGGTGAAGATCGACCGCGACGAGGTCCTCCTCGACATCGGCTACAAGAGCGAAGGCGTGATCCTCGCCCGCGAGCTCAGCATCCGCAACGACGTCAACCCGCACGAGATCGTGTCGCTCGGCGAGCAGATCGAAGCCCTCGTCCTCACCAAGGAGGACAAGGAAGGTCGTCTGCTGCTGTCGAAGAAGCGTGCGCAGTACGAGCGTGCGTGGGGCACCATCGAGAAGATCAAGGAAGCCGACGGCATGGTCGAGGGTCCGGTGATCGAGGTCGTCAAGGGCGGTCTCATCGTCGACATCGGCCTGCGTGGCTTCCTCCCCGCTTCGCTCGTCGAGCTGCGCCGTGTGCGCGATCTGGCCCCGTACGTCGGCAAGACGGTCCAGGCCAAGATCATCGAGCTCGACAAGAACCGCAACAACGTGGTGCTCAGCCGTCGGGCCTTCCTCGAGGAGACCCAGAAGGAGAGCCGCGACAGCTTCCTCACCAACCTCAAGCCCGGCGAGATCCGCCAGGGTGTGGTGTCGAGCGTCGTGTCGTTCGGTGCGTTCGTCGACCTCGGCGGCATGGACGGCCTCATCCACGTCAGCGAGCTGTCGTGGAAGCACGTCGATCACCCGGGTGCCGTCGTCGCCGTCGGCGATCCGGTCACCGTCCAGGTGCTCGACGTCGACTTCGACCGCGAGCGCATCAGCCTGTCGCTGAAGGCCACCCAGCAGGATCCGTGGCAGGAGTTCGCCGGCACCCACGAGGTCGGCCAGCTCGTCTACGGCCGTGTCACCAAGCTCGTGCAGTTCGGTGGCTTCGTGCAGGTGGGCGACGGCATCGAGGGTCTCGTGCACATCTCGGAGATGTCGGCGCACCACGTCGACTCGCCCGAGCAGGTCGTCACGCCGGGTGAGGAGCTGTGGGTCAAGATCATCGATCTCGACCTGGCCCGTCGCCGCATCAGCCTGTCGATCAAGCAGGCCGCCGAGGGTGGCGAGCTGGCAGAGGAGTACCGCCAGCACTTCGCCGTCGACGAGCAGGGCAACTGGACCGCCGGTCCCGACGACGCCGAGCGCGAGGCCGCCTGGGCCGAGTACTACGCCGAGGGTGGCGAGGCCCCCGAGGGCGAGCCGCCGGCGAGCATGGAGCCCGTCGCCGAGGCCGTCGAGGCAGAGCCCGTCGCCGAGGCCGAGGCCGAGCCCGAGGCCTGATCGCCCGCCGGATCACGATCCGGCAGCGTTCACATCACGTCTGACGATGCCGACCGGTTCGCCGGTCGGCATCGTTCGTTTTCCGACCGGTCGCCCCGACGATCCGTACGTGGTGGTCAGCGACGGTCGTCGACGACCTCGAACACGGGGTGTTGGTCGGCGATCGCGGCGAACTCGGCGACGGGAGTGCCGGGCGCGAGCGGGATGTGCGGGCGCCCGCCGGGCACCTTGTCGACGTAGCGCCGCAGGATCGGTGCGCGTTGGTCGACCGGCACCTCGAGCAGCAGCACCGGCCTGGCCGTGCGTCGACGCAGGACGGCACGGCCCTGAGCGGCACGAACGTTGGCCACCCAGTTGCACTCGCCGAGCATCGACACGAGGTACCAGCGGCCATCGACATCGGCCATGCCGAGCGGGCACGACATGGTGCGGCCAGACACCCGGCCGGGCACCTCGAGCCGCACCCATCGCTTCGGGAAGAGCCCCCATCCGAAGGCCCGTCCCCACAGGCGCGAGAACCGCTTCGCCGCGTTGTTGCCGCGTCCACCGGCGTACATGTCGCGGAGCTGTTGATCGGGGATCGGCCATCGTGCCATGGGTCCATCGTGGGCGGGGCCGCTGGTGGTGGCCACCCCCCAAGGTCCCGACGTTCGCCCTGGATCCGTCGTCCACGACGGATTCAGGGCAGACGTCGTCGGGTCAGGCGGCTCGCTGGCGCATCGCCCGCTGCCGGGCGGCCTGGGCGGCGCGGCGGTCGACCTCGGCGCACCGGGCGCGCAGCAGGGCCCACGCCTCGTCGATCGTGCCCGCGCTCACCTGCTGCGCGGCGGCCCGGGCGGAGGCGGCACGGTCGGCCCGTTCTGCTTCGGCCACCCAGACCGGCGTGACGGCGAGCAGCGTGCCGTCCCAGGCCCGGACGTGGTTCTCGCGGTAGGCGAGGAAGGTGCGCCAGCCGGCCCGCTCGAGGGCGCGGCGGTCGTGCTGTTCGACGACCTCGCCGTGTTGACGGGCACGACGGATACGGCGGGAGGTGTCGGCGGAGCGTGGCTGATTCGGCGTGGGGAGCGGCGTGGAGGGGATGACCATCGACATGTGGTCACTGTGACAGAGGGGTGTTGTGGAACGTCAGTGCCGACTGCCTGTGAGGTCGCTGTGCGGAACCCCCGATGTCTGTGCGCAACCCTGTGCGGAACGCGACGAGGCCGCGATCCCGGCGTCGTCCTGTGGACGACCGGATCGCGGCCTCGCTCGAGGTCGGTAGCAGGTGGACGGGTCAGGCCTCGGGCAGCGGGTAGTGGATGCCCGGGATGCCGCCGGCCATCGCCTCGTACCAGTCGGGCCGGGGCACGACGCCCGGGTAGCCCTTGCCGACCTTGGGTGCGGTCGTGGCATTCCACTCGTGGTGGATCGGCGGGATCTGGTACGTGCCGTTGGAGGCGTTGGTGCCGCCGTCGACGAACAGATCCTGGGCGGTGATGTATGCAGCGTGCTCGGAGCACAGGAACATCACCGGCCCGACGATCTCCTCGAGCTCGCCGACCCGGCGCATCGGGGTGCGGCTGGCGATCCACTTGTCCATGCCCATGCCCTCGAGGGCGGGACGCACCATCTCGGTGATGATGAACCCGGGCGACACCGCGTTCACGCGCACGCCGCGGTCGGCCCACTCGCAGCCGAGCTGCTGGGTGATGCTGTGCACCGCGCCCTTGGCAGCGTTGTAGGCGATGACGCTGAGCTCGTTGGCGCCGGTGCCCATGATCGAGGCGATGTTGACGATCGAACCACCACCGGTCTCGAGCATGTGCCGACCGACTTCGCGCAGGTACATGAACACGCCGTTGAGGTCGACCGCCAGGATGTTGTTCCAGCTCTGCATGTCGAAGCGCTCGGGCGCCATACCGCGCAGGTCGGAGATGCCGGCGTTGTTGATGAGCGAGTCGATCTTGCCGTGCTCGCGCACCGCCGTCTCGACGACCCGGATGACGTCGGCCTCGTTCGACACGTCACCGGTGACCACGGTGACCTTCGGCGAACCCATCTCGCGGCAGGCCGCAGCGACGCCCTCGAGGAGCTCGCCGGAACGTGCGGTGAGCACGAGCGACGCGCCCGCCTTGGCGAACCCGTGGGCGAAGCCCTCGCCCAATCCGTACGACGCACCGGTGATGAGCACCGTCTTGCCCGTGAAGTCCATGTGTGGCTCCTTGCCCCTCGAGACGCGGCCGCAGCCGCGTGCGACCAACCCCCGTGCGGTCGCGTGGTGGCAGTCCAGCACATCGCCGCCCGTCGGTGCTCGTCGGACCGGTCGGAGCCACGGTGCGTCGGTTCGTTCGGGGTCGAAGCCAGGGTCGGATCAGGGTGGTCCCCGATGATCGCCGGGTCGACGCCGGCGCATGGTGGTGCATGCCGTTTCGCAGGTCGACCCGACTCGGGCTCTGGGCCGGCGTGCTCGTGCCCGTCATCTACTTCGGGGTGCAGCTGTGGCGCGCTCCTGCCGTGCCGGGGTACAGCTTCCGCCGTGACGCTGCCAGCGATCTCGGTGCCGCCGGCGTGCCCGGCGCCGTCTGGTTCAACGTCGCCGCCGTCGCCTCGGGGATCGCCGCCGTCCTGGCCGCCGTGGCGTGGTGGGATGCGCCCCGGGCGTGGGGCGTGGGGCGGCTCGGCCGAGGGTTCGTCTGTGGGGCACTGACGTCGATCGGTGCGGCGAGCATCGCGGCCGGGTGGTTCCCGCTGCCCGACGACCGACACGGCGGCGGTCCTGTCGGCATCGGCCTGTTCGCGCTGCCGATCCTGCTGGTGTTCGCCATCGCCCGTCGATCGGCGCCGGGCTGGGTGCGGGTGTACGTCGTGGCGAACGCCGCGCTCTTCGTCGTCGCGGCGCTGATGTTCAGCGGCGCCACCTGGCTCGACCCGACGGTGGACGAAGGCGTGATGCAGCGCGTGCTCGCGTGTTCGGTGTTCGTCCCCATCGGCGTGCTGTCAGCCGCCGCTCTGGCGGCTGGCCGCCGACGTGACGGGCGCCGTCGCCCGGGGCGTCAGGTCACCGCGACCTGAAGTGCGGCGGCGAAGAAACCTCGACTTCGGTGTTGCATGATTGCTACATAGCATTCATACTGTCGTCGTGGGTCGAAAGCCGAGGACGGCAGAGGGCGAGCAGGTGTTCAACCGCATCACCGCGGTGCGCGAGCAGCGGGGGTTGAGCCGCCAGGAGTTCGCTGCGATGGTCGGGGTGCACTACCAGACCGTCGGCTACCTCGAGCGTGGCGAGTACAGCCCGAGCCTGGCGCTCGCGCTGCGCATCTCGCACGCACTCGACCTGCCGATCGAGGACCTGTTCTCGCTCGAACCCCCCGTCGAGGTCGACGCAGCGGCGTCGGCCCGTCAGAGCTGAACCTCAACGAAAACGCAAACGAAACGAGGAGTGGAAATGTCACGTTGGTCGGCAGCAGCCGAACGCAACCGAGAGATGGTGGCAGGGAACGCCGAGCGGATCCTGAACGACACCACCTACGACCGATTCCGCACGCCACGATCGCAGCGCCTGCTGGTCGCTGCGTACGTCGCGGTGACGATCGCGATCCCGTGTTGCTGGCTGATCGGCGGTGCGATCGCCGGGATCCTGGCGGTGCTCGTCGCGATCGTGGTGTACCTGCTGTTGCGGGTGTCGGTGCGCAGCATCGCCGACCTGCCCGACCATGTGCTCGACGAGCGCATGCGCCGCGAGCGTGACTCGGTGTACCTCGTGTCGTTCCGCACGCTGTCGACGGTGGTCATGATCGCGATGAACATCGCGTTCATCGCGGTGGAGTTCCGTGACGAGGAGGCGACGATCAGCTTCGACAGCGCGGCGGTGAACGCCGTGTACTGGACGTTGCTGGCCGTCGTGCTCGGCACGCCGAGCGTCGTCATGGCGCTCCGCCAGGCGGCCGAGGCTGATTGATCGCACGTACTGCTTGACTCTCCCCCGAGGGGAGACTGAAGACTGGGCGACATGTCCGATCCCGACCCGCTGATGCCGATCGGTGTGTTCTCCACCGCCACGCTCGTGTCGATCAAGGCGCTCCGGCTCTACCACGAGCAGGGCCTGCTCGTGCCGGCGTGGATCGACCCGGCGACGGGCTACCGCTCGTACCGCGTGTCGCAGTTGGCGGACGCCCAGGTGATCAAGCGGCTGCGCGACCTCGACGTGCCGCTGGCCGGCGTTGCCGAGGTGGTGCGCGCCCGCGACCCGGAGGTGACGAGACGTGTGATCGCCGCCCACCAGCAGGTGATGCGGGAGCGCCTCGACGACCTCGGACGCATCGTCGCCGAGCTCCAGGAGGCGGTGAGCGAACCGTTGCTGCAGACGCCGGTGTTCGTGCGGACCGAACCGTCGCAGCACGCGCTGGCGATCGCCGAGATGTTGCCGAACCCCGAGCACGAGACCTACACGGCGTTCCTCGGGCGCGCCTATGCGCTGCTCGACGAAGCGTTCGCGCGACTGCAGGTCGCTCCGGCCGGGGCAGCTGGTGCGCTGTATCCGCCGAAGGTCGACGGCGGCAGCGAGGTCGTCACCGCGTACTTCCCGGTGGCGGCGCCGGTGCTGCTCGACGATCGTTCCATCGCCGGCGGCGTGGTCAACCTCATGCTCCCGACGACCACCTGTGCCGTGCTCACGCATCGCGGCTCGTTCGCCTCGATCGGTCACACGTACCGACAGTTGGGCGCCTGGGTGGCGACCAACGCGACCGTGATCGACCAGCCGGTGCGCGAGATCTACGTCACGAGCATCGACGATTCAGGCGCACTGCTGCCCGACAGCGAGCTGCGCACCGAGATCGCCTGGCCGATCGAGGCGCCATGACGTTCCCTCACCCAACAACTCTCAACACCAAGGAGATCCCATGACACTCACCCACAAGGCCGTCACGTTCGACTGCACCGATGCCACCGTCGTCAGCGGGTTCTGGTCGGCGGTGCTCGGCCGGCCGGTCGACACGCAACCGATGCCGCCGTCGGAGTACTTCGCCTCGATCGGTCTGACCGACGGGTCGGGGGTCGGCTACATGTTCATCCAGGTGCCCGAGGGCAAGACCGTGAAGAACCGGGTGCACCTCGACCTCGACGCCGACGACGTCGCGGCGGAGGTCGCCCGGGTGATCGCGCTCGGCGCGACCCACATCCACGACAAGGACGAGTACGGCATGCAGTGGACCACACTCGCCGACCCCGAGGGCAACGAGTTCTGCATCGGCACACCGCACCACTGAGTCGCGACATGCGACGACGAGCGCGTCGCGATCATCGGACGAAGGACGTGCTCGCAGACGTCGTCGGTCACCAGACGCGTAGCATCCTCGTTGTGAGGTTCAGGCGGCGATCGGAACCGGTGGGGCGCGTCAGGCCCTCCGCTCAGGATGCAGTCGTCACCAGTCGCCTGTTGGCGCGGCCGGTGGTTCCTGCCGACGCCGATGCGTACGCAGACCTGATCGACGACACCATCATTCGGATCAACGGCTTCCCTGAGCACTATGTGTACGACGTCCGGCTGGCTGTCGAACGCGGCCAGCTCGTCGGCGAGCGTGTGTTGGTCACCCTGGGCGATGGTCGACTCGTCGGGACGATTCAGACGTACACGCGGAATCAGATGATCCACGACAGCTGCGAGCTCGGCTTCTCGGTCGGGTCCGAATACCGGGGCCGTGGCTACGCCTCCGAAGCGGTCGACGGCTTCGTCAGCCACCTTCATGCCTGCGGATACCGAGTGGTCGAGGCGTCCACGGCGGTGGACAACGATGTCGTCCGGAGACTGTTGACCCGAGCAGGATTCGTCGTCGTCGACGAGTACCGACGCACGTTGCTCAACGGCGTCGAGATCGATGCCGTCCGCTTCCGGCACGTCCAGCCTGATCAGGTGGGCGAGTAGCCGGCGAGCCGATGTGTTCGCCTCGGAGTCGATGAGTGTCAGTGCGACCCCCGTCGCCAGGCGGTTGCGTTTGCGGCTCGTTCGGCCAGGACGGTCGTGGAGCTCGGTCGATGTCGCGTCTGCGCTGGCGGCGAGCATCGCGAAAGGATTGCCTCTCAGGCGGGTTTGTCAGAGTGTGGGGATGCTCGATCGGCAACGGACACTCGATGGCTTCGAGTCGTTCGTCGCGACGACGGGCGAGCGGGTCCGCCGCGCGCTCGTCGCGTACTACGGCATCGAGATCGGGGCAGAGGCGGCTGCGGAGACGATGGCGGTCGCCTGGCAACGATGGGGCGAGATCGCCGTGATGGACAATCCTGGCGGCTACCTGTTCCGCGTCGGCCAGTCGTGTGCCCGACCGCACGTGCGCTGGCGGCGGCGCAGCGCCGAGTTCCCATCGGCCGATCCGTCTTCGGTGAGCGACGACGCTGCCGTGGTCGATCTCCTCCGCTCGATGCGACGGCTTCCGGTCGCGCAGCGCGCCTGCGTGCTGCTGGTGAAGAGCTATGGCTTCAGCTATCGCGAGGTCGCCGAAGTCCTCGGCATCACCGAAGCAGCAGTGACGAATCATGTGCACCGCGGACTCCGCCGGTTGCGCTCGATGATGGAGGTGAACCCGTGAGAACCCTCGACGACCTGCTGATCGTCGCCGGTGCCGCGCTCGACGAACGATGCGCCGAACTCGAACCGTCGACGTCGGACCGCAACGTCGGCCGGTCCCCACGACGCCACCTGGTCGTGGGCGCGGCCGCCAGTGTCGTGGTCATCTCGAGCGTCGCCGTGCTCGCCGTCCGCAACGGTGGTGACGTTGGTGACGGGGCGTCGGTCGCCCCGGGGTCCCCGCTGACGGCTCCGATCAGCGAGACGCTCGACACGCTTCCGCCGATGTCTTCGGACTCCGCGACGCCAGCTTCCACGGGTGTGCCCTCGACGACCATCCCGTCGTTGGCCGGCCCGATCGCCAAAGGATCTTCCGGTGAGGACGTGCGTCGCGTGGAGGAGCGCCTCGCCGAGCTCGGCTTCTTCGTCGGCGACATCGATGGCGAGTTCGACTCGCTGACCGAGCAGGCGGTGTGGGCGTGGAAGAAGCTCGTCGGCGACGTGTCGTGGCAGGAGTTCGACGACGATCCGGCCAAGACGACGGTGACCCCGGAGATCTGGCAAACGATGCTGCAGCCGACCGACATCGCCCCGCGGCGCCCACAGGGTGACGAGTCGACGCATGTCGAGATCTACCTGCCGCTCCAGGTGATGGCGGTCTTCATCGGGGATCGCCCGGTCTTGATCGCCCACGTCTCATCGGGCGAGGTGGTCGACGACGGCGTGGACCCGACGATGTTCTGCGAGGTCGTCACCCTCGACACCGATGCCAACGGGGAACCCGTCGATCCTCCACAGGAGAAGGCGATCTGTGCCGAGACGAGGACGCCCGGCGGCGTGTTCGAGATCACGCGCCGCCTCGACGGCAAGCGGATCGGACCCCTCGGCGGCATGTACCGCCCGCAGTACTTCAACTACGGCATCGGTCTCCACGGAGCGGAGAACGTCCCGACTCGCCCGGTATCGCACGGCATGGTGCGCATCTCGACGGCCGCAGCCGACGCCGCATGGTCACTCCTCGACCGCGGCGACAGGGTCTACGTCTGGGGCCAGGACGGAGAGGAGCCGGAGGAGTACGAGCGGTCCGAAAGCCTGCCCAGCTTTCTGTATCCGGCTCCGGACGGCTCGGCTGCTCCCTGATCCACTCGGCCGGGATCAGGTGGCGCGATGCGCGGCTGATCCGATCGTCGTCGCGGGCAGGTGGTGTCACACCCAACTTCTAGGATCGTGGTGTCGGGTCGTCGGGTGTGGCCGGGCTGCTGTGTCACACCCTGTTTCTAGGATCGTCTGTAGTCGTTCCGTGTTCCCCCGGGACGTGATCGGGACCTTTCGGGTTCCCTCGTATCACCGTTGAACCGCGCCGCCTGTTGGGTGGTGTGCGGGGGAAGGAGCGTGTGCATGTCCACGGTCGTCGACGATCCCGTCGTGGATCCACCGGAGGTCTCCGATGAGGAGATCCTGTCGCGCTGCCGCGAGATCGAAGCTCGCCGACGGGCTGATCTCGCGGAACACATCTCGCTGTTGCGCGAGTTGGAGCAGCGCAAGCTGTACTACTCGGACGGTCATCGCGATCTGGCCGGGTATGGGCGGGCCGAGTTCCGGTGGGCTGACCGCGACGCGAAGGCCCACCGCGATCTCGAACGGCTCTGTCGCACGTGTCCTCAGCTGCTCGACGCGTTGACGATCGGTCGTGTCGGTAGTGCTCAGGTGTTCCTGCTGGCCAAGCTGGCGCGGGCGCCGCGTGTGGGGATCTATGTGGCTGAGCAGATCGACGACTTCCTCGATCACGCCGCGAAGCTGTCGTTCCTCGCGTTCGAGCAGTACGTGATCGCCTGGAAGTGCTTGATGGATCAGGACGGACCCGACCCCGACCGGGCACACCGCAACCGGAAAGCGTCACTCGGGCAGACCGGGCTGACCGGGAAGTTCGATGTCGAGGGGCCGGCAACTGATCATGTGCGGTTGAAGGCGATGCTCTCCCACTTCGAGGAGATCGAGTTCCACCGCGACTGGGACGCAGCCAAAGCCATCCACGGTGACGACGTCTCGGCGGACAAGTTGCTGCGCACCGCCACGCAGCGTCGATACGACGCGTTCCAAGAGCTCCTCCGCCATGTGACGTTGCCGAAGATGGTCGACCCCGACCTCCAAGACGGCGAGGCGACGGATGAGGTCGATGAGAGCCCGGAGCCGGACGGGCCGGTCACCACAGTGCTGAACATCGTGATCGACGCCGAATCCGCCGTCCACGGCCTCGAACAGCTCCTCGGCATCAGTTCGATGGCACCGGTGCGGTCGCCGTTCGGACCCGACCGGGCGTTCTGCCACACCTTCGACGGCGACCCCATCGCACTCCGCGATGCGGTGCTGGCCGGTCTTGCGGGGAAGATCCGCATCGTGCTCCGCGGCAAGGACGGTTTGCCGGTCGCGATGTCGTCGGCGCAGCGGTTGTTCACGGGTGCGATCCGTGACGCCGTACTCATGACCGCGACGCACTGCACGAGCGACGGGTGCATCGTCCCCGCCACCAAGTGTCAGACCGATCACCTCGTCCCGGCCTCACAAGGTGGAGAGACCTGCGTCTGCAACGGCGCGCTCGCCTGTGGGCATCACAACCGGTGGCGGTACCTCGCCAAGGTGAAAGTCCGACGACTCGCCGACGGCATCATCGCCACGTTCCGGCCCGACGGCACCCGCATCGCGCCACCCCTCTGACCGTCCGTGCACCGAACCGAACGCGAACGAGGCCCGGCAGGGCCCATACGTACACGCCCCGACCCCGGGAGGGGCTCAGTTGAGCTTGACGATGCCCATCTTCACGGCCATGAGGACGGCCTGGGTGCGGTCGCGGGCCTGGAGCTTCTCGTAGATGCTCGCCAGGTGGTTCTTGACCGTCTTCTGGCTGATGTACATCTTCTCGGCGACCTCGCTGGTGGCGAGGCCGTCGGCGATGTGCTGGAGCAGCTCCTCCTCACGCGGCGACAGGAGCGAGACCTGCTCGTCGGCGTGCTTGGCCTCCTGGAGCATCACCTCGGCGAGGCGCGGCGACAGGATGCGGTCGCCGTTGGCGGCGAGCTTCACGGCCATCACCACCTCCTTCACCGTGGAGTCCTTCGTCATGTACCCGACCGCGCCGGCCTTCATGGCCCGCTCGATCACCTCGCGGTCGATGTGCATGGTGAGGATCACCACACGCTGGCGGTTGTCGGCCTGCACCAGACGTCGGGTGGCCTCGATGCCGTCGATCTGGGGCATGGAGACATCCATCAGCACCACGTTCGGCTTGGTCTCGAGGGCCATCTTGATGGCTTCTTCGCCGTTGGAGGCCTCGGCGATCACCGGGATCCCCTCGGTCTCGAGCGACCGACGGAGCCCCTGGCGGAGCATCGTGTGGTCGTCGACCAGCATCACCGACGGCGGCTTCACGACCGTGCCTCGCCGGGCTCGAGTTCGACGGTGATGGTGGTGCCACCGCCAGGTGTCGACTCGACGCGAAGTGACGCACCGATGCCGTGGGCGCGTTCGCGCATGCCGATCATGCCGTATCTATCGGCACGTCGGGGCCCGTTGTTGAGACCGATTCCATCGTCGCTGACCTGGAGCAACACCCGATCCGGGTGGGAGATGTACGTGACGGTCACCTTCGAGGCCTGGGCATGACGTTCGACGTTGGTGATGGCCTCCAGGGCGATCTGCCACAGTTCCCGTTCCACCTGGCGGGGCGGGCGGGACGGGGCGTCCACGTTGCTCTCGGTCTGCAGGTGCCGACGGTCGCCGACGCGGGCCAGGTGATCGCGCAGCGTGGCCGGCAGGTCGCGCTGGTCGGTGACGTCGGTGCGCAGGTCGTGCAGGGTCGCGCGGGTGTCGTTCACCACCGGCGTGACCTGTTGGCGCAGGTCGACGAGCACCTCGTCCATCGCGTGCCCCTGGACGGCCAGTTCCTGGGCCCGGTCGACCTCGAACCCGAGGAAGGCGAGCGACGACCCCACCTGGTCGTGCAGGTCGCGGGCGATGCGGCGCCGCTCCTCGGTGACCGTGGCAGAGCGGATCCGTCGGAACAGGCGGCTGTTGTCGATGGCGATGCCGAACGGCTCGGCGAGGCCGTGGACGATCTCGGTGTGCTGCTGGGTGTGGCCGTCGGTGCGTTCGCTCTCGACGGCGAGCAGTCCGACCATCGTGCCGCGCGCCCGCAGCGCCGCGTAGAGGCCGCTGCGGGCCCCGGCCGACAGGCCAGTGCCCTCCGCGAGATCGGCGATGCGGACGGTGCGGGGCGCGTCGATGGCGGCGCGGACCATCGGCGGCGCCGACGACAGCATGATCTGGGGGGTGGCGCTGTTGCCCGAGTTGCGGAACAGATCGAGCCGGCCGTCGGTGTCGTCGAACAGGTAGAGCGACAGCGAATCCGACGGCACGAGCGACGTGACCCGAGAGATGGTCGAGTCGATCACGTCGTCGAGGTCGAGCGAGGCCGGCATGGTCTGCGCCACGCGCTGGAGGGCGAACAGCAGCGAGTTGGCCTCGGCGAGGCGGTTCACGCGTTGGAGGGCTGCTTCCTTCTGTCGGGCGGCGTCCATCGCGGCGCGCTGCGACAGCCCGGCGGTGAACGCCACCAGCCCGAGGAGACCGCCCCACATCGCGGCGTCGCGCAGCCCGTTCTCGAAGCCGGCGTCGGGCACGTACTGCACCGTCACCACCACGAGGGAAGCGACGATCAGCTGCGCCGCGAACACGCTGCCGGCCGCGAAGCCGGCCACCATCACGGTCGGGATCAGGCAGAGGGCGAGCGGCGACGCCCACGCCCCGGTGAGCAGGACCAGCCCGGTGTGCACGGCGTGCTCGATGACGATGCGCAGTCGCACTCGGTGGTCGTCGCGGTGGGGGATGGGACGCAGGATCGAGGCGATGGCGTAGACGGCGGCGACCACGATGCCGCCCCAGAGCTGCCAGTTCTCCCAGGCGAGGTCCTCGCGTCCCTGCACGATCGCGCCGACGATGGCCAGCAGACGGAAGGGCCACATCGGCGCATGGAGTGGCGTGGGACCCGCGCCGTCGACCGCATCGGGCGAGCGGGCGTCGGTGGACCCGGCGGGCGGCACGGCACGGCGGCCCGGACGGCGACGCTCGACCAGCGGCCAGTTCACCTCGGACGGGCGGGGCCGGTCGATCGGGTCGTTCTCGGGTGGCTCGAGCACAGGATCTGGATCGTCCGTGTTGCTCACCGGCGTGCATAGTAGTGACCGTGATCCTCGTAGGGCTGACAGGTGGCATCGGGTCGGGCAAGTCGACGGTGAGCGCGCTGCTCGCTGCTCGAGGGGCGGTGATCGTCGATGCCGATCAGGTGGTGCGCGACGTGCAGCGGCCCGGTTCGCCGGTGCTCGCGAAGATGGCCGAGCGGTTCGGCCCGCAGGTGATCGCCGAGGACGGCAGCCTCGACCGTGCGGCCGTCGCTGCGGTCGTGTTCAGCGATCCGGAGGCGTTGAAGGACCTCAACAAGATCGTCCACCCGGCGGTGGGCGCGGAGATGAACCGTCAGGTGATGGCCGAACTGTCCACCGATCACGTCGTCGTGATGGACATCCCGTTGCTCACCGAGAACCCCCGCGAGGGGCTGCAGGCCGTGATCGTGGTCGACGTCGATCCCGAGGTGCAGGTGCAGCGGCTGGTGGGCGGACGCGGGTTCGCCGAGGACGACGCCCGTGCCCGAATCGCGAAGCAGGCCACCCGCGAGCAGCGCCTGGCCACCGCCACCCACGTGGTCGACAACAGTGGCACGCTCGACGACCTGGCGCCGCAGATCGACCGGCTGTGGGTCGAGCTGACCGCGCTGCCGCAGCTGCCGCCCGACTGGGAGATGCCGGCGCCGAAGCCGAAGGACGCCTGATCGACGTCGGGCGTCGACTGGATCAGAGGTCGAGGCGGGCGACGATCTCCTCGCCGTCGAGCTCACCGGTGGGCACGAACCCCAGCCGTTCGTAGAAGGGCCGCGGTCCGCCGGGTGCATCGACCCACGAGGTCCCGAGTGCCGGATGGCCGTGGCTGCGCACGTGGTCGATGACGGCGGCGATCGCCTTCGCGCCGATGCCACGTCGCTGGTGCATGCGGTCGATCAGGAAGCGCCACAGGAACGGGTACGGCTCGACGGGGGAGACGTCGGCGTACATGACGAAGCCGACGATCTCGCCGTCGGCCTCGACGGCCCGGTACCACGGCACCGCGGCCACACCGTCCTTCACGATCTCGGGCACCAGTGCCTGGGCGAGGTTGCGTTCCATCGGGGCGACGAACTGGCGTTGGAAGCGGTGGGTCTGCAGCGCAGCGACCGCGGTGAGGTTGTCGGGCGTGACCTCGACGAGGCGGACCTCGTCACACGTCGTCGGGCGGGCGAGCCATGTCGCACGGTCCTCGGCCAGCAGGCCGAACCGCATGTCGTCGAGCCACTCGCCGCGGATGGGCTCGGCCTTGCGGGCGACGCCTTCGAAGACGAAGCCGAGCTGCTCGAGCACACGCATGGAGGCGAGGTTGGCCGGGTCGAGGCTGGCGATCACCCGGTGCACCTCGCCAGTGGCGAACAGCGCGTCGACCAGGGCGCCGGCAGCCTCGCTCGCGAAGCCCCTGCCCTGGTGCTCGGGAGCGAGGGTGTACCCGAGCGATCCGACGTGGCCGCCGCCGACGAGGCCGAGCGCGAGGTCGCCGACCATCTCGCCGTCGTGGTCGATCGCGAGCTGGACCCACTCGCCGGCAGCGGGGCCGTCGAGTTCGTGTTGCGCCTGCAGCGCCTGCTCGGCCTGAGCGAGCGAGTAGGGCATCGACCAGTCCTGGTAGCGGGCGATGTCGGGGAGGTTGCGGTAGGCGGCCAGCCGGGCGGCGTCGGGGCGTCGCATCATCCGGATCCGAAGGCGCGGGGTGTCGATCGGCAGACGGAGCATGGCGCGAGTCTGTCATGCCCGCCGCCACGTCGAACGTGCGTTCTGTCCCGCGCACCCATCCGGTAGGATCCACCCATGACTGCGCCCGTCCTCACCGGTGAGCCCTTCAAGGTGGTGTCGGAGTTCCAGCCGGCCGGCGATCAGCCCAAGGCGATCGAGCAGCTGAGCGAGGGCATCCGCCGCGGCGACCGGTTCCAGACGCTGTTGGGCATCACCGGCTCGGGCAAGAGCGCGACCATCGCGTGGACCATCGAGCAGGTGCAGAAGCCGACGCTGATCCTGGCGCCCAACAAGTCGCTCGCCGCGCAGCTGGCGCAGGAGATGCGCGAGTTCTTCCCGAACAACCGGGTCGAGTACTTCGTCAGCTACTACGACTACTACCAACCCGAGGCGTACATCGCCGCGAGCGACACCTACATCGAGAAGGACTCGTCGATCAACGACGAGATCGACCGGCTGCGCCACTCGGCGACGGCCGGGCTGCTCACCCGTCGCGACACCATCGTCGTCGCGTCGGTCAGCTGCATCTACGGCATGGGCAACCCCGAGGAGTACCGGGGGCAGCTGCTCGACCTCAGCGTCGGTGTCGACTACGACCAGCGCAGCATCCTGCGCCGCCTCGTCGACCTCCAGTTCGACCGCAACGACATGACCCTCGGTCGCGGCAAGTTCCGCGTGCGTGGCGACACCATCGAGGTGCACCCCTCGTACGAGGAGACGGTGCTGCGCATCGAGATGTTCGGCGACACCGTCGACCGGCTCACGATCGTCGACCCGCTCACCGGCGAGCAGCTCAAGGAGCTCAGCCGCACCCAGGTGTTCCCGGCCACCCACTACGTCGCCGGCGACGAGCGGATGCGCAAGGCGGTCATCGGTATCGAGGCCGAGCTGCAGGAGCGACTCGCCTGGTTCGAGGCCAACGGCAAGCTGCTCGAGGCGCAGCGGTTGCGCATGCGCACCCAGTACGACCTGGAGATGATCCAGGAGGTCGGGTACTGCAACGGCATCGAGAACTACTCGATGCACATCGACGGCCGTCAGACCGGCGAACCCCCGTTCACCCTGCTCGACTACTTCGCCGACGACTTCCTCGTCGTCATCGACGAGAGCCACGTGGCGGTGCCCCAGCTGCACGGCCAGTACGAGGGCGACCGCAGCCGCAAGGACCAGCTGGTCGAGCACGGCTTCCGACTCCCGAGCGCACGCGACAACCGGCCGCTGCGCTTCGAGGAGATCATGGAGCGCATCAACCAGGTCGTGTTCTTGTCGGCCACGCCGGCTGCCTACGAGCTGCGCATGTCGAACCAGGTCGTCGAGCAGATCGTGCGGCCCACCGGCCTCGTCGATCCCGAGGTGATCGTCAAGCCCACCAAGGGCCAGATCGACGACCTCATCGAACAGGTGCAGCAACGGATCGCGATGGGCGACCGTGTCCTCATCACCACGCTCACCAAGAAGATGGCCGAGGACCTCACCGAGTACCTGCTCGAGCAGGGTCTACGCGTGCGGTATCTGCACAGCAACATCGACACGATCGCGCGCATCCAGACCCTGCGCGGTCTGCGCCTCGGCGAGTTCGACGCGCTGGTGGGCATCAACCTGTTGCGCGAAGGTCTCGACCTGCCAGAGGTGAGCCTCGTGTGCATCCTCGACGCCGACAAGGAAGGCTTCCTGCGCAGCGAGACCTCGCTCATCCAGACGATGGGGCGCGCCGCTCGAAACGTCGACGGTCAGGTGATCATGTACGCCGACAAGGTCACCGACTCGATGACCAAGGCGATCGAAGAGACCCAGCGCCGCCGTGAGCGCCAGATCGCGTACAACCTCGAGCACGGCATCGACCCGCAGACGATCCGCAAGGCCGTCGGCGACATCCTGTCGATGCTCGGTCTCGGTGGCGGGGGAGGCGATGGCGCCCCGGTGCCGGGCAAGGACCGCCGCCGCATCCGCGAGCGCGACAAGGTGAAGGAAGAGCTGAAGACGCTGCCGCAGGAGGAGCTCAACCGGCTCATCCTGACCCTCGAAGAGGAGATGCACGAGGCGGCGGCGGAGCTGAAGTTCGAATACGCAGCGCGCCTGCGCGACGAGGTCAACGAGCTCCGTCGCGAACTGCGCGACGCCGGCTGACCGGCAACCGGCGCGTCAGCGGCCGGGCCCCACACTGCGGAGGGCGTCGAGCACGACTTGCACGGCCGGAGAGTCGACCATCGTCCGGCGGTGCACGACGGAGATCTCGCGCCACGGCGACGGCTCGCGAACCTGCACGGGATGCACCGTCGGCGGCAACGGGGCGCGGCCGAGGCGAGGCACGAGGGCGATGCCCAGGCCTGCCGCCACGAGCGCGATGTGTGTCTCGAACTCGGTGGAGCGATGGACGATGTGGGGCAGGGTGCCGCTGCCGTCGTGCATCCGCATCAGCCACTCCCGGCAGATCGTGCCTTCCGGCGATGCGATCCATCGCTCACCGCGGAGGTCGGTGGGCCGGACGGTGCGGCGGCCGGCGAGTCGGTGGCCGGACGGTACGAGCAGGTCGGCCTCGTCGCGTCCGATCGGGATACGCACGACGTGATCGGGCACGGCGAGCGGTACCTCGCCCCAGCTGTGCACCACACCGATGTCGCTCTGGCCGGTGGCGACCAGGTCGATCGCCTCCCATGGGTCGCGTTCCAGCAGGTGCACGTCGAGCTCCGGGTGCTCGGCGACGAGGCGGGGGAGTGCAGCCGTGGCGAGTCCGCGCATGGCGGTCGCGAACGCGACCAGGCGGGTCGTGCCGGTGACCGTGCCGGCGCGCTGGTGCATGCCGGCCTCGATGACCTCGAGCTCGTCGAGTAGGCGGGTGCCGCGCTCGACCAGCGAGCGGCCGTCGTGGGTGAGCACCACGCCTCGGCCGACGCGCTCCAGCAGCGGGACCCCGACCTGACGTTCGAGTCGTTTGATCTGCTGCGACACGGCGCTCGGCGTGAACCCGAGCGCTGCCGCTGCTGCCCCGACCGACCCCTGCTGTTGCACGGCCCGCAGAGAGGCGACGGCGTCCAGATCGATCATGAAGCAACGCTACACGGAACACCGCAGATCAATTCGCTGGTGCTTCACGATCGATCCGGTCACGCTGCCCTCTGTGAACCGTCGCGACACTCTCCTCGCCGCCCTCGTCGTCACCGTGTGGGGCTTCAACTTCGTCGTCATCCAGTGGGGGATGGACGGCGTGCCGCCGCTGCTGTTCGCGGCGATCAGGTTCACGGTGGTGCTCGTGCCCGCGGTGTTCGTCGTGCCGAAGCCCGACGCCCCGTGGCGCACGATCCTCGGCGTCGGGGCGTTCATGTCGCTCGGCCAGTTCGGGTTCCTCTACTCGTCGATGCACGCCGGGATGCCGCCGGGCCTCGCTGCGCTCCTGCTGCAGGCGCAGGTGATCCTCACGATCGTGCTGGCCTCGGTCGTGCTGCACGAACGCCCGACGGCGTGGCAGATCGCCGGGGTGGCGCTCGGGTCGCTCGGTCTCGTGGTCGTCGCGATCGGACGCGGCGGCCATGTGACGGTCGGAGCGCTCGGGCTCTGTCTGCTCGCCGGGGTGTCGTGGGCGATCGGCAACGTCATCTCCCGCTCGTCGGGCATCCGCGGCGGGCTCTCGCTCACCGTGTGGTCGGCGCTCGTGGTGCCCTTCCCGCTGCTGCTGTTGTCGCTGCTGCTCGACGGCCCCGCGGTGGTCGGCGACGCACTCGTAGGGTTCGGGTGGCGGCACATCGCCTCGACCGCCTACACCGCGTGTCTCGCCTCGCTGTTCGGGTATGCGGTGTACAACGGATTGCTGTCGCGGTACCCGTCGTCGGCGGTGGTGCCGTGGGCGCTCTGGGGGCCCGTGGTGGCGATGGCGGCCGGGTGGGCGCTGCTCGATCAGCGGCCGAACGGCGCCGAGCTGGCCGGCGGACTGCTGCTGCTGATCGGTGTGCTGGTGGCGTTGCGACCTCGGCGTGCCGCGACGCCGGCCGCTCCCGAGGAGTTGGTCAGAGCACTTCGGTGAGCAGGTGGATGAGCAGACCGGCGAGACCGCCGACCACGGTGCCGTTGATGCGGATGAACTGCAGGTCTCGACCCACCTGGAGTTCGAGGCGGCGACTGGTCGACTCGGCGTCCCACCGCTCGACGGTGCTCGAGATCATGTTCGCCACCTCGCCGCGGTAGTTCGAGACGAGGTAGCTGCCCGCCGAGGCGACCCAACCGTCGACCTTCGCCTGCAAGGTCGGGTCGTCCTTCAACCGTTGGCCGACCTGCGACAGGCTGAACGTCATGCGGCGACGGAGCTCGCTGTCGGGATCGACGGCGGCGCGCTCGATCGACGTCTTCATCTCGCTCCACAGCGACGCGATCCAGGCACGCACGTCGGGGTGGGCGAGCAGTTCGTCCTTGATCTCCTCACCCTTGGCCACGAGCTCCGGGTCGTCGCGGAGGCGCTGCGCGAAGGCGACGACCCGTTGGTCGATCGAGCGGCGGACGTCGTGGTCGTGATCGCGGCCGACGTCGTCGAGGAACCGGTGCACCCCGGTGAAGATCTTGTCGAAGATGCGGTCGTCGATCGACTCCGGCACCCACCACGGCGACTCGGTCTGGAGCCGTTCGCGGAAGGTGTAGCGGTTGTCGTCGAGGAAGTTCTTCAGCCCGGTCATCGTCGCGTCGAGCAGGCGTTGGTGGTGGCCGTTCTCGACGGCGACGTCGATCGCGCGGCCCATCAGCGGGGCGACCGGGGTGGCCCGGATGCGACGTTCGACCATCGCCTCGATCGACCCCGAGATCGCCTCGTCGTCGACGACCTCGAGTGCGCCGCGCAGCACGTCGCCGGCAGCCGCCGAGGCGCGCAGGGCGTTGGCCGGGTGCGACAACCACTCACCGAGGCGCTCGCCGACGTGCGCCTTCTGCAGCCGTTCGTTCAGCAGTTCCTCGGTGAGGAAGTTCTCCTGCACGAACTGGCCGAGCGACTCGCCGATCTGGTCCTTGCGCTTGGGGATGATCGCCGTGTGGGGGATCGGCAGCCCGAGCGGATGACGGAACAGCGCCGTGACCGCGAACCAGTCGGCCAGCGCGCCGACCATCGCCGCTTCGGCGAACGCTTCGACGTACCCGAGCCAGGTGCCGGCGTCGTCGCGCAGGGTGCGGGCGATGACGAACACGATCGTCACGGCCACGAGGAGGCCGGTGGCGAACCACTTCATGCGGCGCAGCTCGCCCGCGCGCTGGACGTCGGTGGGGGAGGTCATCGTGGCCCCACCCTAGGGGCCGATGCTCACCAGCTGCCGACGAGGGGAGCGCCGAGCACGGCCGACAGCGACCCTGCCGGCTGTGGCACGGCGAACAGGTAGCCCTGCCCGAACCGGCACCCGAGCTGCACGAGCTTGTCGCACTGGCTCTGCGTCTCGACACCTTCGGCGATCATCTCGATGCCGGCGCCGGCCGCCCTGGCGAGGATCGCCCGCACCTCGGCCACGTCGCGCTCGGTGCCGGTCACCTGCTGCACGTAGCGCCGATCGAGCTTGGCGCCCGAGACCGGGATGTCGCCGAGCTGGTCGAGTGCATGGAAGCTGTGCGGCACGTCGTCGAGGAGCAGCTTCACACCGAGGTCGACGAGCTTGCGCAGCTGGCTGCGGGCACCGTCGGTGAGTTGGTAGGCGATGCGCTCGTTCAACTCGATCGTGATCGCGTCGGCCTCGGTGCCGGTCTCGATCAGGCGGCGCTCCACCAGCTCGGCCAATCCGAAGTCCGGCACACCGGCGAACTCGAGGTTCAGCGCCGCGCTGAGATCGGGCATCCGGTGCCGGAAGTCGCCGAGGAACTGCAGCGACGAGTCGAGCATCCGGTCGAAGAGGCTCAGCATCGAGGCGCCGGTGGAGTACGCGTCGAGGAAGGCGTCGGGGCCGAGCACGCCGTCGGCGGTCTGCATCCGGGCCAGCGCCTCGATCGCCACGACCTCGCCGGTGGACAGTTCGACGATCGGCTGGAAGTAGGCGACCATCCGCCCGTCCACCTCGCCGGTCGCCGAGGGGGCCAGATCGGACGGGTCCTGCAGCACGACCACGCTGCGCGCCTCGGCCTCGGCGATCGAGCCGAGGGCCGACGCGACGGCCGCGCCGAGGCGCTGGTAGCGCTGCGGCTCGAGGTCGTCGTGCAGGCACAGGAACGACAGCGCCGAGCCGTCGTGGCCGGGGACGCCGAAGGCGGTGCCGACCGGCGATGCGCTGAGCGACCAGTGCGCGTCGGTCTCCTGGTGCAGGTACTGCAACAGGTGCATGCCGATGCGGCTCAGCGCAGCGTCGAGACTCGGACTTCCAACCACGGCATGACTATCGGCACGCAGCGTGTGCGGCTTCAACATTTCCTGCAGATGATTCCCCACAACCCCGAGACTTCGTTCGGGTTCGACAGAACGTGTGTTCGTGAGTGCCTGGGAGTAGCCTCGGCTCGATGCCTCCCGCCCCCCGTACCGCCACCGGCTCTGGCACCGGCTCTGGCACCGGTTCGTCCACGGCCACCAAGCCCTCGAAGTCCGCTGCGAAGGCCACCTCGAAGTCCGCCCCCAAGGCCACGTCGAAGTCCACCGCGAAGTCCACCGCGAAAGCAGCGGCGCCGGCCGTGCAGCGCGGGGCGATCATCACCCACGAGCCGCCGCGCCCGCCCTCGGGCACGATCATCGTGCGCGGCGCTCGCGAGCACAACCTCAAGAACATCAGCGTCGACCTGCCCCGCGACCGGCTCATCGTGTTCACGGGCCTGTCGGGTTCGGGCAAGAGCAGCCTCGCGTTCGACACCATCTACGCCGAGGGGCAGCGTCGCTACGTCGAGAGCCTGAGCGCCTACGCCCGCCAGTTCCTCGGGCAGATGGACAAGCCCGACGTCGACGTGATCGAGGGCCTGTCGCCGGCCATCTCCATCGACCAGAAGTCGGCCAGTCGCAACCCCCGTTCCACGGTCGGCACCATCACCGAGGTCTACGACTATCTCCGTCTGTTGTGGGCGCGCATTGGCATCCAGCACTGCCCCAACGACGACACCCGCCTCGAGCGTCAGACGCCGCAGCAGATCGTCGATCGCATCCTCGAGCTGCCCGAGGGCACGCGCTTCCAGGTGCTCGCACCGGTCGTGCGCGGCCGCAAGGGCGAGTACGACACCTTGCTGCAGGACCTCGCGGGACAGGGCTTCGTGCGTGCCAAGGTCGACGGCGAGACGGTCGACATCAACGAGTTCCTCAAGCGCGAGGAGAAGCTCGCCCGCTACGAGAATCACCACATCGAGATCGTCGTCGACCGCCTCGTGCGCCGCGAGGGCATCGAGCGTCGCCTCACCGACTCGCTCGAGACCGCGCTGCGCCTCACCGAGGGCGTCGCCCAGGTCGAGCTCGTCAACCGTGAGGGCATCGACGACGAGACGCTCACGTTCAGCCAGCACCTCGTGTGCCCCACCTGTGGCACCAGCTACGAAGAGCTGGCGCCGCGCAACTTCTCGTTCAACTCGCCCTACGGCGCGTGTGAGGCGTGCGACGGGCTCGGCACCACCTTCGAGGTCGACCCCGAGCTGGTCATCCCCGACGCCGACATGAGCATCAACGAGGGTGCGATCGCGCCGTGGCGCAGTTCGCACACCCAGTACTTCACGCGCATGCTCGAAGCGGTCGCCGAGGCCTACGAGATGGACCTCGACGCGCCGTACCGCACGTTCACCGCGAAGCAGCAGAAGATCGTCATGCACGGCGTGAGCGGCAACCTGCAGGTGAAGTACAAGAACCGCTACGGCCGCACGCGCCAGTACAACACGGCCTACGAAGGCGTGATCCCCTGGATCAAGCGGCGTCACGAGGGCGCCGAGAGCGACTGGAGTCGCGAGCAGTACGAGGGCTACATGCGGCTCGTGCCGTGCCCCACCTGCAACGGTGCCCGGCTCAAGCCCGCGTCGCTCGCCGTGCGGGTGAACGACAAGCACATCTCCGAGGTGTGCGACATGAGCATCGGCGAGTCGTCCACCTTCCTCGGCGGCCTCGTGCTCAGCGAGCGCGATCGGCTGATCGCCGAGCGGGTCACCAAGGAGATCAACGCCCGTCTCGGCTTCCTGCTCGACGTCGGCCTCGACTACCTCACGCTGTCGCGCAACGCGGGCACGCTCGCGGGCGGCGAGGCCCAGCGCATCCGCCTCGCCAGCCAGATCGGGTCAGGTCTCGTGGGCACGCTCTACGTGCTCGACGAGCCGTCGATCGGCCTGCACCAGCGCGACAACCGTCGGCTCATCGACACCCTCATCCGGCTGCGCGACCTCGGCAACACGGTGCTCGTCGTCGAGCACGACGAGGACACGATCCGCGAGAGCGACTGGATCGTCGACATCGGTCCCGGTGCCGGCGAGCACGGCGGTGCCGTGGTCTACAGCGGCCCGGTCGAGGGCATCCTCACCACCCCCGAGTCGATCACCGGCCAGTACCTCGCCGGCACCCGATCGATCCCTGTCCCGCAGCAGCGGCGATCGCCGGGCGAGCAGTGGGTGCGGGTGAAGGGCGCCCGCGAGCACAACCTCCGCAACATCGACGTCGACATCCCGCTCGGCTGCCTCGTCGCCGTCACCGGGGTGTCGGGCAGCGGCAAGAGCACCCTCGTGCGCGACATCCTGCTGCCGGTGCTCATGCAACGCATCTACAAGAGCAAGGACGCGGCCGGCAAGCACAAGAAGATCGAGGGCATCGAGTTCCTCGACAAGGTCATCGACATGGACCAGTCGCCCATCGGGCGCACCCCGCGGTCGAACCCGGCCACCTACACCGGCGTGTTCGACAACATCCGCAAGCTGTTCGCGACCACGGCCGAGGCGAAGGTGCGCGGCTATCTGCCGGGCCGGTTCAGCTTCAACGTGGCCGGCGGGCGCTGCGAGGCGTGCTCTGGCGACGGCACCATCAAGATCGAGATGCACTTCCTGCCCGACGTGTACGTGCCGTGCGAGGTGTGCAAGGGCGAGCGCTACAACCGCGACACCCTCGACATCACGTTCAAGGGCAAGAACATCGCCGAGGTGCTCGACATGCCGATCAGCGAGGCGGTCGACTTCTTCTCCAATCAGCCCGCGATCTCGCGGCACATGCAGACGCTGCTCGACGTGGGCCTCGGCTACGTGCGCCTCGGGCAGAGCGCGCCCACCCTGTCGGGCGGCGAGGCCCAGCGCGTGAAGCTCGCCAGCGAGCTCGCCAAGCGCAGCACCGGCCACACCATCTACCTCCTCGACGAGCCGACCACCGGTCTCCACTTCGAGGACGTGCGACGGCTGCTCACCGTGTTGTCGCGCCTGGTCGACCAGGGCAACACCGTGCTCGTCATCGAGCACAGCCTCGACGTCATCAAGACCGCCGACTGGCTGATCGACCTCGGACCCGAGGGCGGTAGCGGTGGCGGCATGGTCGTCGCCGAGGGTGCGCCCGAGATCGTGGCGGCCACGGAGGCGAGCCACACCGGCCGTTTCCTGCGTCCGCTGCTCGGCATGTGATGCCAGGCGAGCGGGACGGGACGCGGCGAGGGAAAGGTCTTCGCCGTACCCCACCCGGTCTGTGACACTGCAGGAGTGACCACCGCTGCGGCAAATGCCGTTCCCGTCCTGACCGACGATGAGCGGTCGGCGCTGCAGCGTCGCACGCTGGTCACGCTGCGCATCGCCCAGGTACCGTCCCAGGCTGCCGTGGCGGGCATGGTCGCGGTCGTCGCACTGCTCGTCGGGGAGTTGATCGAGAACGATCGACTGGCCGGTACGGGCAGCGCCATGTTCACCCTCGGCTCGGCGTTCGTCGCCGTGCCGCTGTCGGCGTTCATGCGGCGACGCGGTCGCCGACCGGGCCTCGTGCGGGCCTGGACGGCAGCGTCGCTCGGTGCGTTGGTCGCTGCCATCGCCGGGCAGATCGGGTCGTTCCCGCTGTTCGTCGTCGGCATGCTCGCCTTCGGTGCCGGACAGGCGGCCGCGCTGCAGGGTCGCTTCGTCGCGGCCGACCTGGCCACGTCGTCGACGCGCTCGCAGGCGATCGGGTCGGTCGTGTGGGTCGGCACGCTCGGGGCCGCCTTCGGCCCATTGCTCACGCCGTGGGAGCGTCGGCTCGCCGAGGCCGCCGGTCTCGAGCCGCTCGTGGGGCCGTTCCTGTTCGCGTCGGTGTTCTTCGCGATGTCGGGCGCTGTGGTGGCGTTCCGGTTGCGACCCGATCCGCTCGTGGCTGCCGGCCTCACCAACCCCGACGCGGAGCGGGTGCGTCCGCTGCGCCAGGTTCGCAACGCCGCCGGCGTCGTGGCCGCCAGGCCGCTCGCCCAGCTGGGCCTCGCCTCGATGGTGGTGAGCCAGACGGCGATGGTGGCGGTGATGACGATGACCCCGCCCTACATGAAGGACCACGACCACGCCGACCTCAGCGCGTACGTGATCGCCCTGCACATCGTGGGCATGTACGGGTTCTCGCCGTTCGTCGGCCGCCTCATCGAGCGGATCGGCCGTCCGGCGTCGATCATGCTCGGCTCGGTGGTGTTGGGCGCCGGGACCACGATCACGGTGGTGCTCGGATACTCGGCGCCGGCGGTGTTCGTCGGCCTGTTCCTGCTCGGCGTGGGCTGGAGCTTCGGCCTCGTCGCCGGCAGCACGCTGCTCACCGAGTCGGTGCCGGAGGAGACGCGGGTGGAGGTGCAGGGCGCCGGCGACCTGCTGATGAGCCTGTTCGGCGGCACCGCAGCGTTCGCCTCGGGCTTCATCAAGGCATCGTTCGGCTACTCGACCCTGGCGTACGCCGGCACCCTGCTGGCAGGCGTGCTGCTCGTCTACTCGATGGCCAGCCGGCGAACCGCGCTCGCTCGGGTCGCCTGATCAGCTGCCGCGGAGGCGCTTGCCGAGCTCGCTGAGCCGCTTGCGCTCGACGTCGCTCAGGCCGACGGAGTTCATCTTGTCGAGCAGGCGGTCCATCTCGGCCTGATCGCCCGGCGTGGGACCGTTCCACGGACCCTGGGTGACCACGCGGTCGAAGTCGCGGCTCTGCTTCTTTCGCTTGGCCGGCTTCGCGCTGCGGCCACCGCGGCTGCCGCTCGTCTTCGAGTCGCCGAACACCTGCGGGATGAAGCTCATCGTCTCGCGCAGCTCGCCGAACTGGCGCATGACCACCAGCGCCAGGGCGCAGGTGAGCAGCAGTTGCACGAGCACGCCCCACCAGCGGTTGCCGACGTACTGCAGCACGTCGAGGGCGACGAAGATGACGGCGATCACCCAGGCGGGGATGCCGAAGAAGAACGGGGCGTTGGGTTGGTCGGCGGCGAAGATGCACAGCATCGCCGTGCCGAGCAGGCCGATGCCCACGGCGCCACCGCGGCTGATGCCGAGCACGGTGACCACGATCGCCGGCATCACGATGAGGATCGCGACGAGACGGGTGAAGCGGGTGCGGCCGACCATCTCCTCGATCCGGTGGCCGAAGATCCAGAAGAATGCGAGCGAGATGAGTGCCCAGATCGACGGGTCGGTGGCGATCGGCCAGGTGACGAGGCGCCAGAGTTCGCCGTCGCGGACGAGCTCGGGCACGAATCCCAGCTTGCTGAGCGAGCTCGGGCTGATCGCGTAGGCGAACATCGAGAGCACGCCGAGACCCACGAGCAGGGCCGTGGTGGTGACGTCGAACCCACCGAGTTTGAACCACCCGTCACGAGGGCGAGGCTCGGGGAAGTTGAGCTGGAAACGTCCGGTCACGTCTCGAACCCTACCGGCGTAGCCTGGGGCTCGATGGTCAATCGTCCCCCCGCCGGCACCATCCCCGACAGCCCCGGCTCGTATCAGTTCAAGGACGTGCACGGCCGCGTCATCTACGTCGGCAAGGCATCGAGCCTGCGTCAGCGCCTCTCGAACTACTTCCAGGACCCTCGCAACCTGCACCCGCGCACCGCCCAGATGGTGGCGACGGCCGAGTCGGTCGAGTGGATCCAGGTGGCCAACGAGGTCGAGGCGCTCATGCTCGAGTACAGCCTCATCAAGCAGCACCGGCCCCGGTTCAACATCCGGCTGCGCGACGACAAGAGCTACCCGTTCCTCGCCGTCACCCTCGACGAGCAGTACCCCCGGGCGCTGGTGATGCGCGGACGCAAGCGCAAGGGCACCCGCTACTTCGGTCCGTACGCGCACGCCTACGCCATCCGCGAGACGCTCGACCTGCTGCTGCGCAGCTTCCCGATCCGCACGTGCAGCCCGGGCAAGTTCAACGAGCACCAGCGGCTCGGCCGGCCGTGCCTGCTGTTCCACATCGAGAAGTGCTGCGGGCCCTGCGTCGGCGAGATCGAGGAGATGCCGTACCGCCAACTGGTGCACGAGCTGTGCGAGTTCCTCGACGGCGACACCGACGACATCCTGAAGCGGCTCGAGGCCGACATGAAGCAGGCCGCGTCCGAGCTCGAGTACGAGCGGGCGGCCCGCCTGCGCGACCGGCTGGTGTCGGTGCAGCGCGCCGTCGAGAAGCAGCAGATGGTGGCCGACCGCAACGAGGACATCGACGTGATCGGCCTGGCCGACGACGAGCTCGAAGCGGCCGTCCAGGTGTTCTTCGTCCGCAAGGGTCGCGTCGTCGGTCGCAAGGGCTTCATCCTCGACAAGGTGGAGGAGCTGTCGCCCGGTGGTCTGGTCGACCGGATCATGGAGGAGATGTACGGCGACGAGCCGCCTGCGGGCGTGCCGAAGCAGGTGCTCGTTCCCGTGGAGAGCGAAGACCTCGCGACGTACGAGGAGTGGCTCACCCACCTGCGCGGGTCGAAGGTGCAGATCCGGGTGCCCCAGCGCGGCGACAAGCGCGAGCTGCACGAGACGGTCACCCGGAACGCCCGCGAGGAGTTCGTACGGCACCGTCTGCGCCGCGCCGGCGACCACAACGCGCGCAGCCGTGCTCTCACCGAGCTGCAGGACATGTTGAGCCTGCCCGAGGCGCCGCTGCGCATCGAGTGCTACGACATGGCGCACCTGCAGGGCACCGACTACGTCGGGTCGATGGTGGTGCTCGAGGACGGCCTGCCCAACAAGCGCGAGTACCGCCGGTTCAAGGTGAAGGACGTGCCGGGCAACGACGACTACGCGGCGATGGAGGAGGTGCTCACCCGGCGCCTCAAGGCGTACCTCGACGAGCGCGACCTGCCGATCGGCGAGCGCGGTGCCAAGCCCGGCAAGTTCGCCTACCCGCCGCAGCTGCTGCTGGTCGACGGCGGCAAGGGTCAGCTCGGCGTGGCCGAGCGTGTCGTCGCGTCGCTCGGGCTCACCGACGAGATCCCGATCGCGTCGCTGGCGAAGCGCTTCGAGGAGGTGTACCTGCCCGGTCGCAGCGAGCCGGTGGAGGTGCCCCGCGGCAGCGACGCACTGTTCATGTTGCAGCGCATCCGCGACGAGGCGCACCGGTTCGCGAACGGCTTCCACCGCGAACTCCGCGGCAAGCGCATGACCGCCAGTTCGCTCGACGGCATCCCGGGGTTGGGCGAGTCGCGCAAGAAGAAGCTCGTGCAGGCGATGGGTGGCGTCACCCCGGTCAAGAAGGCGTCGCTCGAGACGTTGAAGGACCTGTCGTTCCTGCCCGACGCGGTGGCCGAGGCGATCTACGCGAAGTTCCACCCGGACGAGGCGGGCACGCCCGTGGCCCGTCCGCAGCGGGCTGCCGGCACGTCCGCACAGGGCACGTCAGACGAAGGCGCTGAGCACCTCGGCGTGGAGCCGCTGGTAGGTGGCGAGGCGCTGCTCGGGGGTGGCGCCAAGGGTGAAGTCGGGGATGGCGAGCTCGTCGACCCCGGCCTCGACGTAGGTGCCGACCATGTCGATCAGCTCGGCGGCGCCGCCGACGAGTGACCGGTCCTGCGGCGCACGGGCGCGGAGCTTGTCGCGGGTGACGTCGTCGTCGGTGAGGAAGAACAGGGCCTGGCTCGATCGGCGCACGGTGCCAGGGTCGCGACCGACGGCGTCGCACGCCTGCAGGAACACCTCGGTGCGGCGCGCCCGCTCCTCGGGGTTGCCCCACGTGTTCCACACGTCTGCCCAGCGCGCGGTGATCCGCATCATGCGCGGGCTGCCCGTGCCGACGAGGAGTTCCATCGAGCTCGGCCGCGGGTCGAACGGCACGGCGTCGTCTCGCAGCAGTTCGTGGATCGCCCGGATCGCCTCCTCGAAGCGGGTGACGCGCTCGCCCGGCTCCGGCAGTTCGAAGCCGTACTCGCGGTGCTCGTTCACCTGCCACCCGGCGCCCAGGCCGAGCACGGCGCGGCCGCCGGTGATGTGGTCGACCGTGGCGGCGCGCTTGGCGAGCACCACCGGGTGGTGGATCGTCACCGGCGACACCATCGACGTGAGCAGCAGACGCGGCACGCACGCGCCGATCGCCGCGAGCATCGTCCAGCACTCGTAGGCCGGGCCGACCCCGACGCTGTCGTCCTCGGTCTGGGGCATGAAGTGGTCGGCGTACCAGCAGCCGTCGAAGCCCGCCTGCTCTGCCCACGTGGCGAGCGCGAGCACCTCGTCCCAGGAGCGTTCGTACGACGGCCAGACGGAGAAGCGCATGACGGGGACCGTAGCCAACCCATCGCGATGAGACATGAGTGGCCGTGGCGACCGCATCTCTCATCTCGACATGACTTCACCCATGGCGATGAGCCATGAGTGGCAGTGCCGACCGCATCTCTCATCGCTTCGGGTTCATGCGGCGAGATCCCGCTGACGTCGCTGAACGACGCGCAGGATGGTCGTGATCTGGCGCTCGAAGTCCTGCTGAAGTCCGAGCGCAGTGACCCGGCTGATCGACCATCCGATGGCATCGCAGGCCAGATCCCGCCCTGCGTCCCGGGTCGAGCCATCCTCGGAGAAGTGCTCCGGATGTCCATCGATCTCGAGGCCCCAGCGGAGCGGGATCAGCGCGGCATCGAGGCGGATCCGACCCCAGCCAGGCACGTCGAGCCAGTGCTGAGGGACGAGGTCGAGGCCTCGGGCACGCAACTCGCCGACGACCCGCGACTCCCAGTGCGACTCGGACGCTGCCGCGTCTCCTCGTGCGTCGAGCAGTTCCAGGAATCGCTTCGCCCAGCGCCGACCCGGTGTGGCGAGCGGTTCCGCGACCGTACGCATGTCGTCGATCGTCGCGAGCCCTCGATGGAGGATCTGGTCGACCACTGACCGAACGTCCGAGGTCGACAGATGCCGCATGAGATCGACCGCCGTGCGGGCCGGATGCGTGACCCGGATCCCGTCTTGGCGCATCACCACGTGGCTCGGGTCGATTGCCGCCGTGCGGTACGGCACGAGCCAGGGGGCGACGGACGGATTGCTCGCCGGCGGCGCCAACACGTGCACCTTGTTGTCGCGTGGCATTCGCCGGAGGCCGTCGATCCGGCCGGCGGTGGGCCCGGCCACGATGAGCCCACCTGGTCGAGCGCTCACCGCGACGCAGCGTGCGAGTTCGTCGAGCGGCACGCCGGTGAATCGGTAGCTGCCGTCGATCAGCCGCTCGAGCACCCCGTCGCGCACGAGCCGCTTGCGAGCCTCGACGCTGACGTTCAGCGTTCGGAGCACTTGATCGGTGATGACGGCGTGGTGTTTCGACGTCCACGCGAGCAGTTGTGCAATGGCCAGGTCCATCGTGCCTCCCGTCGACCGTTGGCGGAGGGGGAGCCGTCGCGCAACCTATCGACGATGCTCGGTGGAACGACACGCGATGAGAGATCGGGTCGCTACAGCCACTCATCGCTCATCGCGTCGGGGTGGGTGTGGTGGGCGATGAGAGATGCGGTCGGTAGGGCCGCTCATCTCTCATCGCGGGGTTTGGTCGTAGTCTCGCCGGGATGAGTGACGACCTGTGGGAGACGCATGCGGAGTGGTGGATCGACGGGTTCACCGACGGTGCCGATCCGGAGTACGAGGAGCAGATCCTGCCGCTCGCTGCCGAGGAGTTGGCCGGCGCCCGCCGCGTGCTCGACGTCGGGTGCGGCGACGGCCAGGTGAGCCGGTTGGCGGTGAAGCTCGGCGCCGAGGTCGTGATCGGGCTCGACCCCACGTGGAACCAGGTGAAGGTCGCGCACGAGCGCGGCGGGGGAGCGATGTTCCTCAAGGCGGGTGCCGGCAAGCTGCCCTTCGCCGACGCCTCGTTCGACGCCGTCGTCGCATGCCTCGTGTTCGAACACATCCGTGACGTCGACGACGCGATCGCCGAGGTGGCCCGCGTGGTGGCGCCCGGCGGACGGTTCTGCTTCTTCCTCAACCACCCGTTGCTGCAGACACCGAACAGCGGCTGGATCGACGACCAGTTCCTCGACCCGCCCGAGCAGTACTGGCGCATCGGCCCCTACCTCATCGAGGACGAGACGATCGAGGAGGTGGAGAAGGGCGTGTTCATCCCGTTCATCCACCGCCCGCTCAGCCGCTACGTCAACGCGCTCGCCGCCAACGGACTGCTGCTGGAGCGCATGGTCGAGCCCGCTCCGCCGCCCGGCTTCATCGCCCGGGCCGAGGAGTACGCGGCGGCGGCCACGATCCCGCGGCTGCTCTATCTCCGGACGCGGCGCATGGAACACGTACCATCACCTTCGTGACCGACATCCTCGTCATCACCGGCCTCTCGGGCGCCGGTCGGTCCCAGGCCGCGGACGACCTCGAGGACCTCGGATGGTTCGTCGTCGACAACCTGCCGATCGAACTGCTCGACAAGATCGTCGAGCTGGGCAGCGGCACGGGTGCGCTCTCGAAGCTGGGGCTGGTCGTCGGTCCGACGGCCGAGCCGGTCGCGGTGCTCGATGCGATCCGACGGCTGCGTGAGGCCCACCGCGTGCGCGTCGTGTTCCTCGACGCGGCCACGCCCGAACTGGTGAAGCGGTACGGCAGCAGCCGGCGCAAGCATCCGCTCGACGACGGCACGTCGGGCATGGCCGAGACGATCGCGCGGGAACGTGAACTGCTCGAGCCCGTGAAGGCCGAGGCCGATCTCGTAGTCGACACATCCGATCTGAACGTGCACCAGCTGAAGGCGCTCATCTACGCCACCTTCGGTGAGGAGCACACCCGCTCCACCATGCAGATCGCCGTCACGTCGTTCGGCTACAAGCAGGGCATCCCGCTCGACGTCGACCTCGTGATGGATGTCCGATTCCTGCCCAACCCGCACTGGATCGAGGAGCTGCGCCCGCAGACCGGGCTCGACGCGCCCGTGCGCGAGTACGTGCTCGGCCAACCGTCGACCAACGAGTTCCTGCACCGCTTCGAGCACCTGCTCGAGCTGCTCCTGCCCGCCTACGAGGCCGAGGGCAAGAGCTACCTGTCGATCGCGATCGGCTGCACCGGCGGCCGGCACCGCTCGGTGGCGCTCACCGAGGAGCTCGCCTCGTGGCTGCGGGCCATGGGGCACCACCCCCGCGTCACGCACCGCGACCTGCGCAACTGATCTGCCCGCCCGATGAAGGGCATCTGCACAAGTTGTCGATCGCGGTGCCGCTCGGGACCTTGTTCCCTGCGGAAACCCCAGGCCACGCGTGACCATTGGGTACAGTCGCAATGGCTCTCAGACCCTGCTGGTGATCACCGGCGGCGGTGGTGCTCCCCGACAGGACAACTCGACAGGAATGAAAGGACGGCCGTCATGACGGTTCGTGTGGGAATCAACGGCTTCGGTCGCATCGGACGCAACTTCTTCCGCGCTGCCAAGGAGCGCGGCGTGGACATCGACATCGTGGCGGTGAACGACCTCGGCTCGCTCGAGACGATGGCGCACCTCCTCAAGTACGACTCGGTGATGGGCACGCTCAAGCAGACCATCAAGGCCACCAAGGGCGGCATCTCCGTCGACGGTGACGAGCTCAAGGTGCTGCAGGTCCGCGACCCGAAGGAGCTCCCGTGGGGCGACCTCGGCGTCGACGTCGTCATCGAGTCGACCGGCATCTTCACCAAGCGTGACACCGCCGCCTACCACCTCGAGGGTGGCGCCCCGCTCGTCATCGTGTCGGCCCCGTGCGACGGCGCCGACGCGACGTTCGTGTACGGCGTGAACCACAAGGACTTCGACTTCTCGACCCAGAAGGTCATCTCCAACGCGAGCTGCACGACGAACTGCTTCGTGCCGATCGTGAAGGTGCTCGACGACGCGTTCGGCGTCGAGCAGGGTCTCATGCAGACCGTGCACGCCTACACCGGCGACCAGCAGCTCGTCGACGGCCCGCACAAGGACCTCCGTCGTGCCCGCGGCGCCGCGATCAACATCGTGCCCACCAGCACCGGTGCTGCCCGCGCCACGAGCCTCGTGCTCGAGAGCATGAAGGGCAAGCTCGACGGCACCTCGCTGCGCGTGCCGGTGCCCACCGGCTCGGTCGTCGACTTCACCGCCAACCTCAAGACCGCGGCCACCGTCGATCAGATCAACGCCGCGTTCAAGAAGGCCGCGTCCTCCGGCCCGCTCAAGGGCATCCTCCGCTACACCGAGGACCCGATCGTGTCGAGCGACATCCAGGGCGACCCGCACTCGAGCATCTTCGACGCCGGCCTCACGATGAGCATGGGCAAGATGATCAAGGTCCTGTCGTGGTACGACAACGAGTGGGGCTACTCCAACCGGCTCGTCGACACCACCCTGTTCGCCGGCGCCAAGGCCGCGAAGCGGAAGAAGTGAGTCGACGTCATGGCTGAACCGACCGTTGCGATCCCCACCCTCGACGACCTCGGCGACGTCGCCGGCAAGCGCGTGCTCGTCCGCACCGACTTCAACGTGCCGATGGAGAACGGGGTCATCACCGACGACTTCCGTATCCGCGCCGCGCTGCCGACGATCAACTGGTTGCTCGAGCGGGGAGCGACGGTCGTGACGGCCTCACACCTCGGCCGCCCCAAGGGGCAGCCGAACCCGAAGTACTCGATGGACCCGGTGCGCGCTCGGCTGGCCGAGCTCGCACCGGGCGTCGAGCTCCTCGAGAACCTGCGCTTCGACGCCGGCGAGGAGGCCAACGATCCCGCGTTCGTCGCGAAGCTGATCGAGGGCATCGACGCCTACGTCGACGACGCGTTCGGCGCGTGCCACCGTGCGCACGCCTCGATCGTCGGCCCGCCGCAGACGTTGCCGTCGGCGATGGGTCTGTTGCTGCAGAAGGAGGTCGACGTCCTGCTCGGCCTCCGCAACCATCCCAAGCACCCGTTCGTCGCGGTGCTCGGCGGTTCCAAGATCTCCGACAAGCTCGGTGTCGTCGAGGCGCTGCTCGACGCCGTCGACTCGCTCGTCATCGGCGGCGCGATGTGCTTCACCTTCCTCGCCGCGCAGGGCAACCCGATCGGCGCGTCGCTGTGGGAGCCCGACCAGGTCGACACCTGCAAGCGCCTGCTCGACACGGCGGGGGAGCGGGGCAAGACCATCCACCTGCCCGAGGACATCGTCGGCCTCGACGCCGACGGCAACTTCGCCACCTACGGCGTGCGATTGCCCGAGGGCGCCAAGGGTTTCGACATCGGCCCCGGCTCCGCCGCGGCGTTCAGCGACATCATCATGGACGCCCGCACGGTGTTCTGGAACGGTCCGATGGGCATGTTCGAGGACGACCGCTTCGCCGCCGGCACGCGCACCGTCGCCCAGGCGATGGCCGACACGAAGGCCTTCACGGTCGTCGGTGGCGGCGATTCGGCCGCGGCGCTCGCCCAGTTCCGCCTCGACGACGAGGTCGATCACGTCTCCACCGGCGGCGGCGCCTCGCTCGAACTGCTCGAGCTCGGCGACCTCCCCGGCCTCGAGGCCCTCCGAAAGGCTCCCAATGCGTAAGCCCCTCATCTCCGGCAACTGGAAGATGAACAACAACCACTTCGAGGCCATCCAGAGCGTGCAGAAGCTGGCCTACCTGGTGGGCAAGGACGACTTCGAACAGGTCGACGTGAGCATCCACCCGCCGTTCACCGACATCCGCAGCGTGCAGACCGTGATCGACGCGGACAAGCTCGAGTTCTCGCTCGGCGCGCAGCACTGCCACTGGGAGGACAAGGGCGCGTTCACCGGCGAGGTGTCGCCGCTGTTCCTCGCCAAGCTCGGTGTCGAGTACGTGATCTGTGGTCACAGCGAGCGGCGTGAGCTGTTCGGCGAGACCGACGAGATGGTGAACAGCAAGGTCGCCGCGATCCTGAAGCACGGCATGACCCCGATCATGTGTGTCGGCGAGACGCTCGCCGAGCGCGAGGCGGGGGAGACCGAGACGAAGGTGCTCGGCCAGGTCCGCGCCGGGCTCGCCGGTCGCTCGGCCGACCAGATCGGGTCGCTCGTCATCGCCTACGAACCGATCTGGGCGATCGGCACCGGTCGCACCGCGACCGCCGAGGACGCCCAGACCGTGTGCGCCGCGATCCGCGGTGCCATCGTCGAGATCGCCGGCGACGCCGCCGCGGCGAACGTGCGCATCCAGTACGGCGGTTCGGTGAAGGCGGGAACGATTGCCGAATTGATGGCCGGTCCGGACGTCGACGGTGCGCTCGTGGGCGGTGCGAGCCTCGATCCCGACGAGTTCGCTCGGATCTGCAAGCTCGGTAGCTGAGCAGGGTGACAACGCGCTGACCAGGCGCGATCGTGCATCGACGCCGTGTCGTGGCGCTCGTGCGCACCGACCCGAAACACTGCTGGAACGTTTGCGCCAACTTTTCGTACATCTGAAACGGCGTGGCTACCGGTCGGTAGGTGTTGGTGCTAGCTTTTCGCTGCTCACGCCGATCGGGGAGGACGGCGTGAGGGTTCGAATCCGTCGAACGCCGCAGTGCCGGACCCTTCGGGTCCACGTGATGCGGGCGGTTCCGGGCTCGAAGAACACCTCCCTCCGAACCACCATCAGGAGGACAACCACGTGAGCACCACGAGGCGCGGCGCAAAGTTTGCCGCACTTGTCGTGGGTCTCTCGCTCATCGCCGCTGCATGCGGCGGTGACGACGAGGAGACCACGACCGCCACGGAAGCTCCCGCGACGACCGAGGCGACGGAGGCCACCGAGGCCCCCGCCACCACGGAAGCCGGCGGCGAGACCACCGAGGCACCCGGCACCACTGCGGCGCCGGCCGAAGAGGCCGCCATGCGGATCACCTACGACATCGCCGAGGACGCGGTGTGGGACGACGGCTCGCCGATCACGGTCGCCGACTTCAAGTGCCAGTACGACGCCGTCATGGGCACCGTCGGCTCGCTGTCGACCACCGGATACGACCAGATCCTCTCGCTCGAAGCCGGCGAGAGCGACAAGCAGGTCGTCGTCGAGTTCAAGACCGTGTACGCACCGTACCGTGGTCTGTTCGGCGCCGGTTCGCTGCTGAAGGCAGACGCCTTCGAGGACTGCAACGACATCTCGGCCGATCTCCAGACCGAGTTCACGTTCTCGAACCGCCCGTACAAGCTCGATTCGTGGGACGAGTCGCAGTCGATCTTCTCGCCCAACGAGAACTACTTCGGCGACGACGTGGCCGTGACCTCCAAGGTCGTGATGGTCCCGAAGGCCGACACCGAGACGCAGATCGCTTCGCTGCTCGCGTCGGAAGTCGACTTCATCTACCCGCAGTACAGCCCTGAGACCGCAGCCGCGGTCGCCGGCGATGCCAACGTGGCCGTGTCCATCGAGTTCGGTGGCGACTTCGAGGCCCTGTACTTCCAGCAGCAGTCGGGTCCGTTCGCCGACCCGGTGTTCCGCCAGGCGTTCGCCCAGTCGATCGACATCGAGGCGCTGTTCCAGCAGATCTACGTGCCGATCGCCGACGGCGATCCGCTGACCTGCGGTCCGATCGTTCCCGGTCGCTACTGCGACGAGACCACGTTCCAGGGCACCTACGACGCCGAGGGCGCCGTTGCGCTGCTCGAGGGCGACGGCTGGGTCAAGGACGGCGACGGCTACTGGAGCAAGGACGGCGAGACGCCCGAGGTCCGCTGGATGGTCAACGCCGGCAACAGCCGTCGTGAGAACACCCAGGCCTACCTCATCCCGCTGCTGCAGGCCGCCGGCTTCAACGTCGTCGCGGACAACTGCGAAGCGGAGTGCGTGTTCCAGCAGCGTCTCCCAAGCCTGGACTACGACCTCGGCATGTACATCAGCACCGCACCGCCGGACCCGGCGTACCTCACCGCCAGCTTCACCTGCGATCAGATCCCCACCGAGGAGAACGATTTCGCCGGTCAGAACAGCCAGGGCTGGTGCAACGAAGAGGCCACCGCGGCGCTGTACGAGGCCGACGCAACCATCGACCTCGACGCACGCGCCGAGTTGATCAAGGGTGCGATCGCCAAGATGCGCGAGGACTGGGTGCTCCTGCCCACGTTCCAGTTCCCGAAGTCGGGTCTGTACCGCACCGACAAGGTCGGCGGTCCCGTGGATGCCGACCTCAACAACTTCCAGGCGTTCATCAACTTCAACGAGTGGACCGATGTCGATGGCGATGGCCAGATCGTCGTCGGTGCCGAGCAGTGGCCGGGTTGCCTCAACCCGATCACCGAGTGCGCCAACTCGTCGTGGTACGTGTGGACGATCGCGTTCCCGCTCGTGATGGGCGTGTACGACACCACTGCTGACGGTGAGTACGAACTCACCCCGCTGATGGCCAGCGAGCCCGTGGTCGAGATCCTCTGATCCTCGATTTGGGCTTCTGCCTGAAGTAGTAGTTTCACACCTGCGACAGCGGGGTCGGTCGCCAGATCGGCCCCGCTGTCTCGTGAAAGGGAGCGGTGCATGCTGCGTTTCATCCTTCGTCGCCTGCTGTGGGCGATCCCCACGTTGTTCATCCTCACGTTCGTCGTCTACTTCGCGTTGCGGTTGTCGACCGACCCGCTCGCGAGCTACGCCCGGTCCAACCCGCGGCTCGCCAAGCAGCCGGAGAAGCGCGCTCAGTACATCGAGTTGAACGGGCTGTGGCCAGGCGTGACCGGATACATCCGGGGGTACTTCCATTGGCTCGGCGGGTTCCTCACCGGCAACTGGCAACCCAGCATCAAGGGCAGCCGACCGGTGTGGCCCAACCTGAAGGACGCGCTGATCAACACGATCCGCCTCGGTGCGGTGGCCTCGGTCTTCGGTATCTCGGTCGGTCTCGCCCTGGGTGTGTTCGCCGGTCTGCGCCCGGGCAAGCTGCGCGACAGTGCGGTCAACACGGGCGCCCTCATCGGCTTTTCGATCCAACCCTTCATCAGCGCGGTGCTGCTGCAACTGATCTTCGCCACCCAATGGGCGAAGTGGTTCGGCGAGCCGCTGCTCCCCACCTCGGGGATGTATCCGCCCGGTCATCAGGGTTTCGATCTCTTCCTGATGTTGAAGTTCATGATCCTCCCGGTGATCGTGGTGTCGATCCAGACCATCGCGTCGTACAGCAGGTACATGCGCGCCTCGCTGCTCGACGTGATGAACAGCGACTACCTGCGCACCGCACGGGCCAAGGGCATCAGCGAACGCCAGGTGCTGGTCAAGCACGCGTTGCGCAACGCGATGGTGCCGATCGTGACCATCGCTGCGCTCGACATGGGGTTCATCGTGGGCGGCCTGATCATCTCCGAGGGCATCTTCCAGTACCCCGGCATGGGCCTGTTCTTCCTGACCGCTGAGGCCAACGGCGCCTTCCCCGAGCTCATGCCCTGGATGG
>JAPLAA010000125.1:0-31556 GCA_026393475.1 Actinomycetota bacterium | reverse complement strand
TCACCACCTCCGTCATCCTGTTCAACCTCCTGGCTGACCTCGCGTACGCCTGGCTCGACCCGAGGATCCGACTTGACTGATCTGAAGACTCCGGCTGCGGCGTCGTCCGACGACGCTGCAGCACCCACCGACGCAGCGATCGGTGTGCTCAAGCAGACCATCTCGCCCAGGCAGATGGCCTTCAAGCGGTATCTGAACCACCGCGCCGCCGTGGTGTCGGCCGTGGGGCTCACGATCATCGTGATCTTCGTGGTCCTGGCGCCGATCACGGCCCGCTACGGCGTGAACGAGTCGATCTTCAAAGCCGAGGCCGGACGGCCGAATCAGAACCTGGCGCCCAGCTCGCAGGCGTGGTTCGGGACCGACGCGAACGGCCGCGATCTGTACAGCAGGCTCATCTACGGAACCAGGGTCTCGCTGTTGCTCGGCCTGTTCACCGGCGTCATCTCCGTCGGTGTCGGTGCCATGGTCGGTGCCATCGCCGGCCTCAAGGGCGGTTGGATCGACGACCTGCTCATGCGGGCCACCGACATCATGCTGGCGCTGCCGCTGCTCGTGGTCCTCGTCATCGTGCGTGGCGCGTTGCGCAACGTGAGTTGGGTCGAGACGATCATGGGCGAGAGCACCTCGGTGCGGTTCCTCGTGATCCTGCTGTCGCTCATCGGCTGGATGGGTGTCGCCCGGCTCGTCAGAGGCCAGGTGAAACAGTTGAAGGAGCGCGAGTTCATCGAAGCGGCGCGGGCCCTCGGGGCGTCGACACCGCGGATCATGTTCCGCCACCTGCTGCCCAACTCGATCGGTCAGTTGATGGTCGCTCTGTCGTTCGCGATCATCGGTGCGATCACCGCCGAAGCGACGCTCAGCTTCTTCGGCTACGGGCCGGACGCCGGATCGGGCATGACGTCGATGGGCTTGCTCATCAAGGACTCCAAGAGCGGTGTGCTCGCCGGGTACTGGTGGTTGGTGGTGTATCCGGGGGCACTCTTCATCCTCGTGTCGCTGTGCATCAACTTCATCGGTGACGGCATGCGCGACGCCGTCGATCCCAAGATGCAGGTGGATGCCAAGTGAGCAACGCAGCACTGTCCATCAAGGACCTCCGGGTCACCTTCAAGACCCTGCTCGGCGAGGTCCAGGCCGTTCGCGGCGTCAGCCTCGACGTGGCGCCGGGTGAAGTGGTCGGCGTCGTCGGCGAGTCGGGCTCGGGCAAGTCGGTGTCGTTCCTCGCCGTCATGGGCCTGCTGCCCAAGTCGGCGCGCATCACCGGCTCCGCGATGGTGAACGACATCGAGCTCGTCGGTTCCTCGCCGAAGGTGCTGCGCAAGGCCCGCGGTAGTGAGATCGCGATGATCTTCCAGGATCCGCTGTCGGCGCTGAACCCGGTGCATCGAGTCGGCGCCCAGATCGTCGAGATGCTCCAGGCCCACCAGTCGATCTCCAAGGACGAGGCCAACACCCGGGCCGTCGAGCTGCTCGACATCGTCGGCATCCCGCAGCCCAAGCAGCGTGCGCGCCAGTACGCCCACGAGTTCTCGGGTGGCATGCGCCAGCGCGTGATGATCGCGATGGCGATCGCCAACGACCCGAAGGTGCTGATCGCGGACGAGCCCACGACGGCGCTCGACGTGACGGTGCAGGCGCAGATCCTCGAGGTGATGGAGCGCATCCGTCGCGACCTCGGCACCGCGGTCGTGCTGATCACCCACGACCTCGGCGTCGTCGCCCGCATCGCCGATCGCGTGCAGGTGATGTACGCCGGCCGTGCGGTCGAGCGCGGTCAGGTGCTGCCGCTGTTCGAGCACCCGTCGCACCCGTACACGCAGGGCCTGCTCAACTCGTTGCCGCACGGCGGCAAGGAACGGTTGCAGCCGATCCCCGGTGCGCCGCCGAACATGCTCCAGCCCCCGTCGGGCTGTGCGTTCCGTGCCCGCTGCACCCACGCGATCGACCGCTGTGCCGAGGCGATCCCCGAACTGATCCAGGTGGGCGTCCACGAGACCGCCTGCATCCGAGCTGAGGAGTTGGAGCTCACCACATGAGCGTTCCGGTGTTGGAGGTCCACGACCTCGTCAAGAACTTCTCGATCAAGACCGCTGCGGGCATCCGCGTCGTGCGCCGCACGGTGCAGGCCGTCAGCGGCGTGAGCTTCACGATCAACGAGGGCCAGACCGTCGGCCTCGTGGGCGAGAGCGGCTCGGGCAAGACCACCGTCGGCCGGTGCGTGCTGCGCCTCATCGAGCCCACCGGTGGGTCGGTGCAGTTCAAGGGCCAGGAGCTGCTCGGCATGGACCAGAAGGTGCTGCGGCGCCTGCGGGCCCAGATGCAGATCGTGTTCCAGGATCCCTACGCGTCGCTCGACCCGAAGATGACCGTCGGCGCGGCGATCGCCGAACCGTTGGTGATCCAGAAGGTGGAGGGCAACCACGAGGACCGCGTCGTCGAACTGCTCGAGCTCGTCGGCCTCGCGTCCGACCACTCGAAGCGCTTCCCGCACGAGTTCTCCGGCGGTCAGCGCCAGCGTGTGGGCATCGCCCGTGCGCTCGCGCTCAACCCGTCGCTGATCGTGCTCGACGAGCCGGTGTCGGCCCTCGACGTGAGCATCCAGGCCGGTGTGGTCAACCTGCTCGAAGATCTCCAGGCGCAGCTCGGCCTCAGCTACCTGTTCATCGCCCACGACCTGTCGGTGGTGCGCCACATCAGCGACGTCGTGGCCGTGATGTACCTCGGCAAGCTGATGGAGATCGGGCCGGCCGACGAGATCTACAACTCGCCGTCGCACCCGTACACCCAGGCGTTGCTGTCGGCGATCCCCGAACCCGATCCGGTCACCGAGCGCAAGCGTCAGCGCATCCTGCTCCAGGGCGATGTGCCGAGCCCGATCGACCCGCCGTCGGGCTGTCGGTTCCGCACCCGGTGCCCGATCGCGAAGGAGATCTGCGCGCAGGAGGAGCCCGAGTTGATCGATCGCGGTCAGGGCCATCCGGTGGCGTGCCACTTCGCGGAGGTCATGCCCGTGAAGGTGTCGATCACCGGATCTGCACTCGGGACCTCGGCCGTCTGACCATCATCCCGCGGCAGCTCCACCGTGTGGGCGCTGCTGCCCGATAGGATCGTTCCCCGTGCGTGACGTCGTCCTCTACCTCGTGCTGATCATCAACCTGGTGTCCCTCGTGGCCATGGTCGCGGGCATCCTCATGCACAGCGGTCGTGGTGGTGGTCTCAGCGACATGTTCGGTGGCGGCGGTTCCGCCGCCCTCGGGTCGTCGGCCGCCGAGCGGAACCTCAACCGGATCACCACGGTGTTCGCCCTGGTGTGGTTCCTCACGGTGATCGCACTCGGTTTCCTGTTGGTCCGCAGCTGACGCTGCGGTAGATTCAACACCCGCACGTTCACCTGCCGGTCACGCCGGCGCCGAACATGCAACACCACGTCGAAGTGGCGAAATAGGCAGACGCGCTAGCTTGAGGGGCTAGTGGGAGAAATCCCGTGGGGGTTCAAGTCCCCCCTTCGACACGAAGAAAGCCCAGGTCAGACGACCTGGGCTTTTCCGTTTGTCTGCTCTGGTCCGGGGAGACGGATCTGGGGGTGCCTGCAGGCCCCCGATCGGTCGGTTCAGCGGTGGTACGTGGTGCGGCCGGTTCCGAAACCGGTCGGCTGCGTCGCGACGTCGGTGCTGATCTCGATCGCCAGCGACCGGTCGTCGATCACCTGCACGACCACCCAACCGGTCTGTGGGCCGGCCTCGAGTGTGTACCCGATGCCATCCGGCGCCATCGACGACGCCCGGATGTACCCATCGGGTTGACGACGGTTGGGCTCGACGAGCCGATAGACGACGACACCTGACGCTGCCGTGAGTTGATCGGGGGTGGGCTGACCGTCGGCCGGTTCGATCATCACCTGACGGGGGTCGCCCGACTGATCGGGCCATGCCCCGATGGAGAAGATCCAGTGCGACGGGTCGACCGCATGCGGCGACAGCGACAGGTGCCCGTAGGCATAGGTCTTCTTCCCGGCGACGACCCCGCCGGGCAGATCGCTCGTGGCGGCGCGGACGTCGTCGGTCAACCGGCCGGAGTAGCCGATCGTGCCGTCGAGGAACCACGACCCCGCTGCCGCACCGATGACGTCGTGGGCGATCGGACCCCACCGCGGTTCGACGACGCGTTGCAGCGTCGCCTCGAGCGGCGCTCGAACCTCGGCCGTGAAGTACGGGAACGGGTCGACCGTGTACGGCTTCCACGGCTCGCCGAACGCGTACGAGTAGGGGTTCGCCAGTCCGCTCTGCCAACTCGTGCCGTCGAAGATGTTGAAGTCGAGCGGGTTGTCGCGCTGTCGAGCGAACTCGTCACCGGCGCGCACCGGGATGCTCACCTGGACCTGACCGCCCGCATCGACCTCCGCCGCCAGCGCGGCGAGCGGGCCGGTGAGCTGGTTGACGACCATGTAGACCGAGACGAGATCGCAGCCGTGGGAGATGACCACCCGGTGGCTGGTGGGCGACCCGAGGCTGCTGACCTCGATGATCGTGCCGTCGGCCGGGGCGGTGATCGGCACGGCATCGGCGTCGGTGCGAGCAGCCGGCTCCTTCATCAGTGCGGCGATGCCGATGTACATGTGGTCGATCGGGGTGACGTGGTCGGCGATCATCATGCCGTGGGGCATCGACGGGGCGAGCTGTCCGGCCGGCACCATCGGGTGGTCGAACGAGACCGAACCGGCTGGGCACTCGGAGACCGTCGGACCGAACATCGCCGACAACGTCGGGTACCACGACGGGGGTTCGGTGTAGCCGCCTGCCGGCGCGGCCTGAAGATCGTCCTGCATCGCATACCGCACCGTGCCGCTGTCGCAGATGACGACGCCGCCACCGGAGAAGCTCACAGCCCCCTGCTCGTCACAGGTGGCGCCCACGCGGAGCATCGTCGAGCCGGACCCCTGGTCGCTGTTCTGCCCGCCGGAGCCGTTGTTCGAAGAACCGGAGCCGTTGTTCGAACCATCGGACGGCGCTTGGAGCGGCTGCCACGTGAACTCGCCGTCGGTGGACGTGCAGATCAGTGTCCCGTTCTCCATGCCGGTCTGCGCGCCCTCGGCGTCGCACGGAGAGTCGGGCCCGACGGACCCGCCGCCGCTGGCCCCGGTGCCGGCCCCGGTGCCGCCGCCGCCCTCGGTGCCGCCGCCGGCACAGCCGGCCGTGAGCAGGATCGCGGTGGCCACCGCCACCGCCCTGGATGCTCGCACGGTTCCGTGGCGCACGGGCCACCCCCTTCGATTCGAGCCGAGACGCAGCGAGGCGGCCCTCGGTCGTGAGTAGTCCTGAAGATCGTCTCGAAATGCGGCGATTCCGCACGGGACCGCAGCCTGCGGCGGTCCCTCGTGAACCGCACCATTCCGCCCGGGTGGTGCCCAGGCCCCAGGCCTGGGGTTTCTGCGTTGTGGGGGCGTGTCCGGCCGGTAGGTTGGCAGCGCTGAGGCCTCCACGGGCCGAAGCCACGACCCCGGGCGACTTGTAACCGCGCCGGGGTCACTTCGTTTTCCGACCGGGGTCCCGACGGTTCAGCGGGGCGGGGGAGCGGTGCTCGATCGCACGACGAGTTCGACGGGGAGCACGATCCGTTTCGCCCTCGCCGTGGTGCCGGCCCGGGAGCGATCCAGCGCCTGTCGCAGCTCGGCCGCAGCGGCGTTGCCCTTGACGGCCACGTCCTGGCGCACCGTCGTGAGCGCCGGACGCATCCTCGCGGCGAGCGGGTTGTCGTCGAAGCCGACCACCGACAGGTCGCCGGGGACGTCGAGTCCGCGCTCCTGGGCCACCTGCACCGCGCCGTATGCCATCGCGTCGGAGAAGCACAGGATCGCGGTCGGCGGCTCGGGCAGGTCGAGCAGGAGTTCCGCGCCGGCCCGGCCCGTGTCCTCGCCCGATCGGGGCTGCTGTGCGACCGGCGGGGTGATGCCGTGGTCGGTGAGCGCGTCGAGCCACCCGAGCATGCGCTGACGGCTCACGTGCGCCGGGCTGTCGAGCGGGTCGTCGGTGAGACCTGCACTCCCCGCGTACGCGGATGTGACGATGCCGATCCGTCGGTGGCCGAGTTCGAGCAAATGGTGGGCCGCGGCGCGGGCCCCACCGCGATCGTCGATGTTGATGCTCGACACGCCGGGCACGGGTGTCTGGTCGACGAAGACCAGCGGGAGCTTGCGGCGCCGCAGCCAGTCGACAGCGTGCGACGTGGTGTCGCAGGAGTACACGAGCGCGCCGTCCATCGGGATGTCGCGGGCCGGTATGTGCGCCGTGCCCCCGGCGTCACCCGACGACGACAGCAACGTGAGCGCCAGCCCGCTCGACTCGAGCTCGCGGGCCACCGCACCGAAGAACAGGGCGGCCACCTCGTCGGTGAACGCCTCCTGCAGATTGTCGGTGAGCAGGACCCCGACAGCGCCGGTCGTCCCGCGTGCGAGGGCGCGCGCGGCAGGGTCGGGGCCGGCGTAGCCGAGCTCGTCTGCCGCCTCGAGGATCCGCCGGCGCAGATCGGCCGACAGCTGGTCGGGTCGCGAGAACGCGTTCGACACCGTCATGCGGCTGACGCCCACATGATCGGCGACGGTCTGCAACGTCACTCTCGACACCGCCCGATTCTTGCCCCTCGTGGGGCAGCATGCCCACCGGTGCCCGGAGTTGCCTACGCTGCGGCGATGCTCATCATCGGACTCACCGGCGGGATCGGCTCGGGGAAGTCGACCGTCGCCTCGATGCTCGGCGACCGCGGCGCCACGGTGATCGACGTCGACGCGCACGGCCGGGTCGTGATCGCTCCCGGTGGGAGGGCCGAAGCAGCGGTCGTCGCCGAGTTCGGCGACGGTATCGCCGACGCCGACGGCCACATCGATCGAGCGGCGCTTGCACGCGCGGTGTTCGGTCGCCCCGAAGAGCTCGCCCGGCTCACGTCGATCAGCCACCCGGCCATCAACGCCGAGATCGCGGCACGGCTCGACGAACTGCCCGCCGACTCGATCGTGGTGCTCGACATGGCGATCCTGGTGGAGAGCAACCTCGGCCGCGGTGACCCGGCGCACTCGTACTCGCGAGTCGTCGTGGTGGAGGCGCCCGAGGAGCTGCGGGTCGAGCGAGCGGTGCAGCGGGGCATGGCCGAGGCCGACGTGCGCGCCCGCATCTCGTCGCAGGCGACCGACGAGCAGCGTCGGGCCGTGGCCGATGCTGTGATCGCCAACGACGGCGACCTCGACCAGCTCGTCGCCCGTGTCGACGAGCTGTGGTCGACGATCCTGGGGTGGGCGGCGCCCTGAGTCAGCCGGCGGAGGACGACGCGTCGACGTCGGCCGCCGCCGAGAGGCCGGACGCCGGCAGGCGCACGATCGACGATGACACCGCCATCGGATGGGCGTCGATCAGCGCCATCAGCTGATCGATCAGCGCCAGCTCGTCGGTGTCGGTGACGGCGTGGTGCAGCATCACACCCACGGGCGACGAGCCGTCGGCCGCCTGGGCGGCGATCCGCTCGCCGACCTCGGCACGCGAGAGGCGCTCGCCCTTGCGTGACGCGAACCAGTCGACCGTGATCGGTGCCTCGGCGAGCGAGGGATGACCGAACGGCGTCGCGGTCGAGTCACGGGACAGCACGCGGATGCCGAGCTCGACGAGCGCGGCGGCGGTGTCGCCGGTGCAGCGGTTCCACGGCGGCGTGAACACGGGCTCGACGAACGCGCCGAGGTGACCGCGCAGCAGCGCCTGGCCGTCGGCGAGGTCCTGCTGTTGCTGCGCCCGGCCACGGCTCGGGCCGAACTCGCACGTGCGACCCTCGGTCTCGTGGTTGCGGTGGCAGAAGCCGTGCTGGTGCAGATGCACGAGGCCGGTCGCCGCATGGTCACGGAGCGAGACGGCGAGGTCGTCGCGCAGCTCCACGGGGATCACGGCGAGGTCGAGGTGGACCGAATGCTGGTGGCATCGGTCGAGCAGGCGGTCGAGGGCGCCGTCGTCCCAGCCGGCGTCGTCGTCGCGAAACCAGAACGTGACCGGCGAGGCGGCCGAGTCGAGCGCGGCGCGCACCGGGTCGAGCCAGGCGCTCACGCGCCGGCTCCGATCGGGGAGCCGAGACGGCACAGTTCGGCGATCATCCGTGCCGACGTGTCGCGACCGGTGAGGTCGAGCGTGACACTCGCGGGGGTGGAGGTGGCGGCAGCGAGCACGGCGTCGGCGAGGTGCTGGACGTCGAGGTCGTCGGGATCGACGCAGTGCACCACCCCGAGGCCGTCGAGGCGTCGACCCCGATGGCGCTGCTCGTCCTCGCGTCCCTCCGCGTACGGGATCACGACCGCCGGCACCTTGGCCCGCAGGATGTCCATCGTCGTGTTGTAGCCCACCTGGCTCACGGTGACGGCCGAGCGGGCCATCTCCACCCGCAGGTCGGGCAGGTACTTCACCGCGGTGAACCCGTCGAGGGTTGCGGCCTGCTCCTGCAGCCACGCCCACTCGGCGTCGGGTGCGAACGGCCCGGCCAGGGCGAGCGTCTCGAGCCCTGCCTCGGCGTGCCAGCGACGGTGCGCTTCGACGACCACGCGGAACAGCGGACCGCCGACCATCCCGCCGCCGGCCGACACCAGCACGCGGCGGACGCGCTCTGCGTCGGGCACGACGATCGGGGTGGAGTCGTTGGTGACGAACCCGGTGTAGTGCACCGGCACGGCGAGCGGCGTCGCCGGCTTGAAGGTCTCCTCGAGCCGGGCGAACTGCGGATCGGCGTGGACGAGGATCGCGTCGAAGTAGCGGTTGGCCATCGTGCTCGCCCGCTCGTCGTGGGCCTCCTGGTCGGGCCGATCGCCGACGAGGATGTCGCGCACGCTGCAGACGACCCGCGGGCGGCCCGCGCCCATCGCGTGCACGGCGTCGAGCAACGGGATCAGTTCGAATTCGAACTTCTTGCGACCGAAGGGGAACAGCTCCACCAAGACGACTACCGGCGCGGTGTCGACCAACTCGCGCAGGATCGTGGCCCGGCGGATCTGCATCGCTTCCTCGACCGTCCACTGCTCGTCGTGGCTCACGAGCTGGAAGTTCGGGTCGTGGCCGAGCGGGGGCAGGTTGACCACGCGGACGCCGGCCGGGACGGCGGTGCCGTCGGGGAAGCGGCCCCCGTTGAGCAACACGACGTCGAACTCGGCGGCGAGCGCGTCGGCGAGTGCGAGCGAGCGCACGAGGTGGCCGAGCCCGAGTGCGTGCTGGCAGTAGAACAGCAGCGCCGGCTTGGGTGCTGGCTCGAGGATGCGTGACTCAGACATCGGTGGGCACCTCTCCGACCAGCACATCGGCGGCGAGGTCGAGCAGTTCGGGCAGGACGGCGAGCGTGGGTCGGTACACTCGGTTCACGGCGCGGATGGCACGCTCGGCGACGAACGCGGCGGCGGTGTACCAACGCATCTCGTCCGGATCGGGGAGTTCGCGCACCGAGGCGTAGCCGTCGAGGAACGCGGTGCCGAGGCCGTCGACGGCGCGTTCGGGGTGGAGGACCTTGCTCGCCAGGAGGGTCGACAGGAGGCTGCCGAGATCGGCCGCCGCCGGACCGGCGCCACCCTGGTCGAAGTCGATCATCGCCACGACGTCACCGTCGAACAGCACGTTGTTCGAATGCACGTCGCCGTGGAGGCTGACCGACGGACCGGTGACGGGCGGGCCGTCGCCGAGAAGGTCGCGGATCCTGCCGGCGGCGGCCGCCAGATCGGGGCGGGCCGTCGCGACCAGGTCGGCGCTGTTGCGCACCCGGCTGATCGGATAGCGGCCGAACGGGCCGCGGCCGTGCTCGGTGGGCAGGCCGTGGGCGTGGGCGATCGCCGCGCCGAAGCGCGACATCGCTGCGTGCATCTCGCTGGCGTCGAGGTCGGTCCACGAGATGCCGGGCATCGGTTCGAGGACGATGATCCGGTCGGCGGGGGAGCAGCCGACCACACGTGGGGTGCGAACGCCGGTGACACCGGCGAGCGCGGCCTCGACCCGGTTGTAGCTCTCGGTCAGCTCGAGCGGATCGCGGTCGCGGTAGGCCTTGGCATAGCCGGTGGTGCGTCCCGTCGCGTCGACCACTCGGGCCGTCGCCGACCGCTCGGGTGCGTACTCGACGAGTTCTGCCCGTGCCCAGTCGACACCGCTCGTGTCGCGCACGCGCGCCGGCGCGTCGAGCAGTATGCCGAGATTGCGCATCCTGCGATCGTTGGGCAGCGTCCACCACACCGAGGAGGTCGCTGCGTCGTGGGCGACACCGGGCATCGATCCGACGGGTGCCGTGGGTGTGATCGCCGAGTACACAGCCTCGCTGTCGGCGAACGTGCGGGCCGACATCACCAGCGATCGTCCGCCGACGGACACGTCGTAGACCACGCGCAGGCTCTCGGCGATGCGGTACTTCACACGTCGCTGCACGCAGGCGTCGACCGTGGCACCGTCGAGGGTGAACGTCGAGAGCAGGTCGGCGCAGGACGCGGCGTCGAGGAGGGTGTCGCGCGACGCGACGACCGGATCGGGCGAGAGGTCGGTGGCGCACGACGCCGCAGCGGCGTTCATCGTTCGATCACCTCGCGGCTCCAGGTCACGTCGGTCCCGGCCGACCACAGCAGCACGTCGTCGACGCCCGCCCGCTGGACCAGGCACCCGAGGACACCGCCGCTCGTTCGATCGTCGAGCACGACGTCGTCGGCGCCGGGGGACACGACCGTCAGGATGTCGGCGCAGGTGCCGTGTGTGCGGGCGACCACCACCGGGGCGGCGTGCTTCACGCCGTAGGTGGGCGAGACCCACCCGTCCTCGATCGCCACGTCGAGGCCCGCGGGGAACACGAGGCGCCCGCCGGGGAAGGTGACGGTGGTCTGGTGGGTGTCGCGCACGACGGTCGTCTGCCGCTCGGCCTCGACGGGCAGGTGCCAACGGGCCTCGTAGCGGTGGTGGGTCGCGGCGTCGAGGCGGTCGTGGATCACCCAGTAGTCACGACCGGGGAACACCACCTGGCGGGTGTGCACCGCATCGTGTGCGGGGCTGGTGACCATCGCCTCGATCGCGTCGAGCGCTGCCGTGGTGGTGCGCCGGAGGATGCGCGCCTCGGACGTGGGGCGCTTCGGTGCCCCACGCCGGTACGGGGTCTGGTCGAGGCCGTCGACCGTGACGGTGTTGTGCCCCGCCGATCCCTTGAACCAGTGCCGCCACGGGTTGTCGGCGTAGGTGTAGCGACCCGGGTCGACGACGAGTTGGTGGCCGTTGCCGTACAACTCGAGGTGGAGCTGGTCGTAGTGGCCGTGGCCGCCATCGCCCAACGGGCCCGCGTCCATCAACATGAACCGCTCCTCGCCGTAGGGCGTGGCGCCGTCGCCCCAGCCGCTGCGGGCCGTGAGATAGCCGCCGACGTCGAACGTGACGTCACGCCGTTCCGGTGCGGTGCCGGTGGTGCCGAGCGTCGCCGCCCAGCGGAGGTCGTCACGGCCGAGCAGTTCGGCACCGAAGGCGAGCAGACGCCGGAAGTCGGCGGTGTCGCCGTCGGAGAACGACGGAATGAGCCCGTCGGGACGCTGGATGTGCAGTGCGAAGTCGAGCGCGAGCGAGACCCGCTCGAGGTAGCCGAGCGGCAGCGGCAGATCCGCCATACGGGCGTTGGCGATGCCGCCGAGGAACGATCGCAGTGCGATGCAGTGGTAGTCGGTGGAGCACTCGCGATGGACACCGTCGGCCCACACGTCGGTGTGCAGGTTCGTGGCGAGCTCGTCGAGCGCGAACGTCGCCAGTTCGTGGTCGTCCTGCGGGAGCGACATGCCGACGATCAGCAGCGCGTACAGCTCGAGGGTGCGGTGGTTGCGCTCCGCGGTGAGGTGCTCGCGCAGGTGCGCCGCATCGGCTGCGATGCGCGCTGCGAGCCGTTCGGCGAAGCCTGGTCGCAGACCGTCGAAGTGCGGCGCATCGGCGAAGCGACGCCAGGCGTACAGCCAGTTCTGGAGGCGGCGGGCGGAGACGTCGGAGCTGTCGTGGCCCACCTCGATCTGGTCGATGAAGGCGCCGACGAGGTCTTCCCAGGTGGTGAGGAAGTCGTGCTCGCCGGTGACGGCGTAGGCGTGGGCCAGGTCGAGGCCCTCGTAGAGCTTGACCCACTCGATCCGCCACTCCTTGTCGTCCGCGAGACCACCGCCGATCCAGTCGGGATCGCGACCGAGGTCGAGCACGACGCCGGCGTGATCGAACGAGCCGCGACGCGCTGCCTCGGCGAGCTCGACGTTGCGGTACAGGTGATCGATCACGCAGTACACGCGACGAGGAACGATGCGGTCGGCGGGCGACGCCATGTGCGTGTCGAGTTCGGTGCTGGTCACGACCGGCTCCCGCTGAACAGGGTGGCCATCTGGCGGGCGAGCCGCTCGCCGTCGAACCGGGTGGCGATGGTCTCGGCGCCGGCGGCGGCGACGCGCTCGGACAACGCGGGGTCCTTGACCAGCCGCCAGATCGCGTCGGCCAGTGATGCGGCGTCCTCGGTCGGCACGAGCAGTCCGTTCACCCCGTCCTCGATCAGCTCGGGGATGCCGGAGATGCCGGTCGACACGACGGGGAGACCCGCGGCCATCGCTTCCATCAGCACGTTGGGGATGCCGTCGCGGTCGCCGTCGTCGGTGATGCGGCAGGCGAGGGCGAACGCATCGGAGCGGCGGTACTCGGCGAACAATTCGGCCTGACCGAGGGTGCCGAGGAACTCGATCCGGTCGTCGAGGCCGGCGGCGGTGATCCGCTCGCGCAGACCGATCTCCGCCTCGCCCGATTCGCCGGCGATCGCGAGGCCGAGGTCGAGGCCCCGCTCGACCAGAGTGGCGACGGCGTCGACGAGGACGTCGAAGCCCTTCTTCTCGACCAGGCGGCCGACGCTGATCAGCCGCACCCGGCCGGTGCCCGACTCGTCGTGTCCGTGCCCGCACCCGCAGTCGACCGCGTCGGAGCCGTCGGAGCCGTCCGCGCCGGCCAGGAGGCGGGCGAAGTCGGCGTTGAGGCCGTGGTACATCACGTGCACCGGCACGCCGGGAGCGATCGCTTCGAGATGCTCGCGATTCGCGTCGGTACAGGTGACGACGAACGATGCCGCCCGCATCTTGCGCTCGAGCAGACCCTTGGGGTTCTGGCTCGGCTGGTAGATGTCCTTCGCATGGCCGGTGAACGAGAACGGCAGGCCCGACAGGTGCGCCGCCCACCACCCGATGGTCGTGGTGCCGTGTGCGAAGTGGGCGTGGAGATGGGTGACCTGGCGGCCGCGCGACAGGCCGTCGGCCACCGCGATCGCCCGCATCCACTCCTTCATGTACACCGAGCGCGGCCGCCAGCCCTTGCGCTCGCGCACTGCCTGGGCGATCGCCCAACCGCTCACGCGGGCGAGGCGCACGGGGTGGCGCAGCGCCACGCGGCGGAGGGGTGCCAGGTACGGGCCGCTGTTCTCGCGCAGCCAGCCGAGGAACGACCGCTCCTTGAGCCCGGTGAAGCCGGGCAGGTACTCGGGCTGGGCCTCGATGCGGTCGACGACCGCGTGGTGGCGGTCCTCGTCGCGCGGCTTCAGCACCATGAGGCGGAGCTTCGTGCCCTGCTCCTCCATGCGGTTGATCTCGCTCGCGATGAACAGTTCGGACATGCGCGGGTAGCCCATGAGGACGTAGGCGACGGACGGATCAGGCATATGCGGTCTCCAGGATCGTGAGAAATCGGCGGGTGCACGACGGGAGGCCGAAGCGGTCCTCCACTCGGCGGCGGGCGCGGTCGGCGAGCTGTGCGGCGAACCGTGGGTCGGCGGCGAGGCGTTCGATGGCAGCGACGAGACCGTCGACGTCGTGGGGTGCCACGAGCAGGCCGGTCTCGTCGTGCTCGATCGCCGACGGGATCGCTGCGACGTCGCTGGCCACGATGGGCAGGCCGGAGGCCATCGCCTCGAGCACGACGTTCGGCAGCCCGTCGCGGTCGCCCTGCGAGTCGACGACGCTGGGGACGACGACGACGTGCGCACGGCGGTACAGCTCGGGCAGTTCGGCGTGCGTGCGTGAGCCGAGGAACTCGACGCGGTCGGCGATGCCGAGACGGTCGGCCGTGACGCGCAGTTCGTCCTCGAGCGGTCCGTCGCCGACGAAGCGGAGTCGCCAGTCGATCGACAGCTGTGCGCCGGCCTCGAGCAGGTGGACGAACCCCTTCTTCTCCACGAGCCGACCGACGGCCAGCAGCTGCAGCGGGGTGCCCGGCTCGGCGCCGAGGCGGTGGTCGGCGCACGTGGGCGCGAACGACGTGAGATCGACGCCGTGCGGGACCAGGATCGGGTGCGCACCGACGAAGCGGAGCTGCTCGGCCACGTCGCCGTTGCAGGCCACGATGCACGCCGCGGCACGGGAGCGATCGGCCAGCTCGTCGGGCTCGACCTTGCGGGGATCCTTGGCGTGGACGCTGAAACCGAACGGCACGCCGAGCAGGCCGGCGGCACCTCGTGCCACGGCAGCCGGGCGGTGTGCGAAGTAGCCGTGCACGCCGTCGACGCGGGCGTCGCCGAGGAGCCCGACCATCTCGGCGGCCTGGTCGTCGGCAGCTCCGTCGGTGAGGTGGTGCACGAACGGTTCGAGGCGTGCCACGGCGGGATGCTGCGCCGCGGCATCGCCGCGCTTGGTGGCGAAGATGCCGGCGAGCATGCCGGCGTCCTGCATCGCCAGGAGCTCGTTGAGCGCGAAGCTCTCCGACAGACGCGGCCAGCCGGAGACCACCACGGCCACGCGACGCGTGCCGTAGGGTGCGGCCCCGGATGTCGACTGCTGACTCACTGCCCCTGCCTCCTCACGACGGCGGACTGGCCGCTGCCGGTGTGCTGCTCGACGCTGCGGCGATGGCACCGCACCTGTCGGAGCGGTTCGGACGAACGGTGGATCGGGTGCGCGTGCGCTACCTCGACTACGTGCCCGGCCGGTCGATCGTGGTGCAGTACGACGCTCGAACGAGCGACGACCGCGGTGGTGACGGCGGTGCCGATCAGGTGCTCGAGGCATCCGCGACCGCCGACGGATCGGGCGGCGGCGACTTCCGCCTGTACGTCGCACCCGACGATGCGGCCCTGCCCCTGCTGGGCGCCGACGCAGCGACGCTCGTCGACGAGCTGGGCCTGCCGCGCCTGGCCGACGACACCGCCGTGCGCCGCCTGGCCTGGGTGCCCGCCCGACGAGCCGTGCTGCGTTGCGGCCCCTACGTGGTGAAGCTCTACGCCGACCCGACCGAGCTGGCCCAGAGCGAGCGGGCCCTGGCGCTGGTCGACGGCGTGCTGCCCACCGCTCGGCTGGTGCGCTCGCGACCCGAGCGGGGCATCGTGGCCCAGGAGGCGCTCGCCGGCGACCCGGTCGCGCGAGGCGACGCGATCGCCGGTGCCGGTGCCGCCGCGGCGATCCTGCACGTCCTGCACGGCGCTCGCATCGACGGCCTCGACGACGGCGGGCCGGCGCAGCTCCTGGCCGCGATCGCACGACCGGCCGCGCTCGTCTCGTTCGCCGTGCCCGAGCTCGCCGACCGCGTCGCTGCGCTCGTCGAGCGGCTCCGTGAGACCCAGCCGCATCTCGATCGCGTCGTACCGGTCCACGGTGACTTCAACGTCGGTCAGCTGCTCGCCGATGGCGACCGCACCTTCGTCGTCGACGTCGACACCCTCGCCGCCGGCTCGCCCGCCGCCGATCTCGCGGCCTACGTGGCGAACCTGCACAACGGCCGCAGCGGTGACGCCGTCACCGTGACCGAGACCCTCGATGCGCTGGTGCACGCGTACGGCCACCGACCGGACCACCTCGACTGGCATCTCGCCGCCACGATGCTGCGGCGCGTCGACCGTCCCTTCCGGCGCCTCAAGAAGCGCTGGCCGGAGCGGACGGCGGCGATCGTCGGAGCGATCGAGGAACTGGTGCGCTGACACGTCGGGGGCCGGTCGGTCGTTCGATCAGAGGTGTTCGACGTTGGGGCCGTCGAGACGGTGGCGGGTGTCGAGCACCGCGGTCGCCTCGCGCACGACGAGGTCGTAGTCGACGTCGTCGTGGTCGGTGAGCACCACCACGAGGTCGGCGGCTCGCACTTCCTCGGCCGTCAGATCGGCACGCACCACACCGCCCGAGAAGGCGTCGACGGTGGCGAAGGTGTCGACCGCACGCACCTCGGCGCCGTCGGCGACGAGCAGCTTGGCGACCGTGCGGGACGGGGACTCGCGGGTGTCGTTGGTGTTCTTCTTGTACGACATGCCGAGCAGCAGCAGCCGGCTGCGCGACGGGGCGATGCCCTGGGTGTTCAGCATCGCCCGGATGCGCTCGACGACGTAATGGGGCATGTGCTCGTTGACGTCGTTGGCCAGCTCGACGAAGCGGAACGGGCGGCCGACGCGCTTGCGCACCGTCCACGACAGGTAGCTCGGGTCGATCGGCAGGCAGTGGCCGCCGACGCCGGGCCCGGGGGTGAACTTCATGTAGCCGAACGGCTTGGTGGCAGCGGCCTCGATCGCCGCCCAGATGTCGATGTCGAGCTCGTCGGCGAACACCGCGAGCTCGTTGACGAGGGCGATGTTGACGTGGCGGAACGTGTTCTCGAGCAGCTTCGCCAGTTCGGCGACCTTGGTGTCGGCGACGGGCACGACGGTCTCGACGATGCTGCCGTAGAAGCCGGCCACCTGTGCCAGCGAGGCCTCGTCGATACCCGACACGACCTTCGGCGTGTTGCCGAAACCCCATGTGTGGTTGCCCGGGTCGATGCGCTCGGGGCTGTAGCCGACGTGGAAGTCGCGGCCGGCGGCGAGCCCTGACCCCTCCTCCAGGATCGGCACCATCAGCTCCTCGGTGGTGCCGGGGTACGTGGTCGACTCGAGGATGACCGTGGCCCCGGCACGGAGGTGCTGGGCGAGGGTCTTGGCCGCCGCGGCGATGAACGACAGGTCGGGGTCGCCCTCGCGCAGCGGCGTGGGGACCGTGATGACGGCGACGTCGAAGCCGGCGCAGTCCGCTGCATCCGAGCTGGCCGCGTAACGGCCGGTGTCGATCGCTGCCTGCAGTTCGGTGTCGGGGACGTCGGCGGTGAACGACGTGCTGTCGGCGAGGTACTTGATCCGCTCGATGTCGAGATCGAACCCGACGACGTCGTGACCGGCGCGCACGGCGGCCATCGCGAGCGGGAGGCCGACGTAGCCCTGGCCGACGACGAGGACCCGCTGGGTGCCGGGGAGGGAGGTGATGGTCATGGTGCTGCTCCTCTTCGTTCGGTCAGCGGACGGCGAGGACGAGCTGACGTGCCCGGACCCACTCGAGTTGACGGGACAGGCCTTCGCGCAGACCCATGGTCGGCTGCCACCCGAGGGCGGCGCGGGCGAGGCCGGTGTCGGCGGCGGTGCGACGCACGTCGCCCTTGCCGTCGGCGGCGGAGTCGATGTCGAGCGGAGCGCCGGCGAGCTCGCCGATCGTGGCGATCACCTCGAGCATCGTGGCCTCCTCGCCGCCGCCGACGTTCAGGATCGGCGGGACGTTGGCGACCGTGCCGGCGCGCACCGTGGCGTCGACCGCGTCGAGCACGTAGGTGAAGTCACGCGACTGCAGTCCGTCGCCGTTGAGGGTGAAGCGGGCGCCGCCGTTGGCCGCCTCGCACAGGCGACGCATCGCCATGTCGGGACGCTGACGGGGGCCGTAGACCGTGAAGTAGCGCAGCGAGGTGACCGACAGGCCGAGGCCGCGGTAGATGTCGGCGAGGTCCTCGCACATCCGCTTCGTGGCACCGTACGGCGACCGGGGACGGGTGGGCGTGACACCCTCGAGGCACGGGTACGCCTCGGCGTCGCCGTACACCGACGACGACGACGCCATCGCCACCCGGGGGCAGCCGGCGGCGAGGGCGTGCTCGAGGATGCGCTGCGTGCCGATCAGGTTGTCGTGCACGTAGCCGTCGAAGGACTCGCCGAAGCTGCCGCGCACGCCCGCCTGGGCGGCGAGGTGGAACACGACGGGGCGGTCGGCGAACAGGGGAGCGAGGTCGATGTGGGCGATGTCGCCCTCGACGAGGGTGAACCGCTCCTCCTGCAGGAGGCCGGCCAGGTTCGCCTCCTTGTCCTCACGTGCGTAGTAGTCGGTGAACGCGTCGATGCCGGTGACGGTCCAGCCGTCGGCGATGAGGCGCTCGGCGAGGTGGGAACCGATGAAGCCGGCGGCTCCGGTGATGACGGCGTGCATGGTGCGCTCCTGGTGGGTGAGGTCGGGCGAGAGGAAGGGGAACGGGCGGGGCGAGAGGGACGAGTGGTGGTTCATGCTTCGGCCAAGCAGGGATCGCCGAGCTCGGCGGTCGGGCCGTCGATGGCATTGGCCTGGCCGGCCGAGGCGCCGGCGGCCAGGTCGACGAGCAGTTGCGCAGTGCGTGCGGCGCCGCGGTAGTCGGCGTCCCCGATCGGGCGGCGCGGACGCTCGGTCGTCTGGACGACGGCCTGGCGGGTGCGCTCCGGGGCGATGGCGTCGGGGTGGAGCATCTCGGCGAGCCCGAGGGCGACGAGGTCGTTCGCCCGGATGAGCTGCTCGGTGCTCGGCCGCACCCGCGGCACGACCAACGCCGGCGTGCCGCTCTGCAGCACCTCGGAGATCGTGTTGTAGCCACCCATCGTGACGACGGCCCGGGCGCCGACGATGACCTGGGCCATGTCGTTGCGCACGTCGAACAGGCGGGTGTGCTCGCCGTCGCAGCGGGCGGCGAGTCGGGCGACGTCGTCGACCGGCATGAGCGGTCCGGTGACGATCACGATCGGGAACTCGAAGCGCTCGTGCTCGTCGGCGTCGAGCACGGCATCGATCACGTCGTGACCGTCGCTGCCACCGCCGACGGTGACCAGCAGGTACCCCTCCGGCAGATCGGCCGGGGCGGTGATCGCCGGCGGGTTGCCGATGAACCCGACGTGGGTGACCGGCACCGGCAGTTCCACGCCGCCGAGGCAGCTGAGTGCGTCACCCGTCGTGTTCGCCGGTCCGTAGACGACCGCGTGGTCGTAGTAGCGGTCGAGCGCGCCGAGCATGTCGGCCTCGGCCCAGGCGGCCCGGACCCGCTCGGGATCGTCCTCGACGTTGCGGAGGCCGAGCACGATGCGGGCGCGGCCGATGCGGCGCAACTCCTCGAGCATGGGGACGAGCTCGCTGCGCAGGCCGAGCGGGGTCTTGTCGACGACGACGACGTCGGGGTCGAACGCGAGGGCGGCGCTGCGGAGGATGTCGGCGCGGAGCGTCTCGATCATCGGCATGCCCACCTTGAGGGTGGCGGCGTACAGGCGGCCGTCGGACTCGCGGCGGAACACCGGGAGCTTGACGGTGTCGACCCGCTCGGGCAGCTCGAAGCTGCCGAGTGCGGCACTCCCGGTGACGATGAGGGCCGTCGCAGCTCGATCGGCCTCGGTGACGGCGCGGGCGAGGGTGATGGTGCGGCGGAGGTGCCCGAGGCCGGCGCACTCGTTCGTGATGAACAGCACACGGAGGCCGTCGGCGTGGCCGAACGACGGGATGGGGAGCGCGTTCATCGGAGCGGCGCTGCCGTCGAGGTGCCGGCGGGTGTCGGGTTCGGAAGTGATGGGTTGTTGGCCACGGTGGCGGCGGGCCTTTCGTCACGAGAGCGATTCGGGTGAACCTCAGGTGTTCGGGCGGTGAACTCCTGTGCTCACCAGGCTCATCGTGAACGAGGCTGGTTCTCTACTGGACGTAGGTACTAGAACCGGTGTCCACGCCGGTACGGACCACCCCCGCACGGTTGGGGGTCACGTGGTGGTCGCAGGGTCCGCCAGGGTGTCCACACCATCGCTGAGCAGGGGTGACATGTCCGTCCGTGCGGAAATACATCGCGGGTCGAAATTGTCGCCCGTTGCCCACATGGGCAGTCGGGGGCGCGAGCGGGCCGACCCGGAGGGGTGTCGAGGGAGTGCCCGGCGAGCGCAACCGTCGGGGAACCGCGGGGGAACCGTCAGGCGCGGAGGAGGTCGTCGAGCGCCGCAAGTTGGCGTTCGGCGGGCCACGACTCGGGGTCGAACAGCGCCTGGATCGCCACGCCGTCGACGGCCGCGATGAACCGCTCGGCGACGACGACGGCACGGTCACCGTCGGCGATCCCCGCTCGCTCCACCTGGCGCGCGACGTGACTGCGGAACTCGCGGTACGCGTCGCGCTGTGCGTCGGCGAGCTCGTCGTCGCCGGCGGCCTGGGCGCAGAACGCCACGGTGACCATCCAGTGGCGACGTCGGTCGTCGTCGACGGGGAGGGCGCCCTCGAGCGTGGCCCGCAGCTGCGACGCCGCGTCCGGCGCTCGTTCGGCCCGTTGCGACCGGCGGCCCGACAGCGACGCCTGGAAGGTGCACAGCAGGAGCTCGCGCTTGTCGGCGAAGTAGTGGGTGAGGCTGCCCGTGCTGAGGCCGGCCTCGGCGGCGACCTCGCGCATCGTGGCTGCACCGATGCCGGCGCGGGCGATCAGGCGGGCTGCGGCGTCGGTGAGCTCGACGCGGCGTTCCTCGACGTCCACGAACCTCGGCATACGTGCTTGATCCTAATACCACCGTTGTATAACATTCGTTCCACTTCGGCTCGCATCGTCGCATCCATCCGGTTCACGCCGGCGACGGCCCGCGTCGGACACGTCCGTTTTCTGGCCAGGGGGTACTGCCACAATGGTTCACGTCGCATCACGCGGAGACGTCCCGGTTCGTCTCGGTCCTGGGGTCAAGAACGTCCCCGACTACGGGCCGAGCAAGATGAGTGTCGAGTGCTACCGCGACCCGGTCCAGTTCGAACTCGAGCGCGAGAAGGTGCTCACCAAGAGCTGGATCATCGCCGCTCGCTCCGAGCAGCTGCAGGAGCCGGGTGACTGGCACAGCTACGAGGGTCACGGCGAGACCGTGGTCATGACCCGGCAGCCCGACGGCAGTGTGGCGGCGTTCCACAACGTCTGCCAGCACCGCGGCCCCTCGTTCGTCCCCGAGTGGAGCGGCTGCGGTGCGCGCCGCTTCACGTGTCCGTACCACGGGTGGGTGTACGACACCACCGGCAAGCTCGTCGGTCTGCCCGAGCGGCAGGACTTCAGCGAGGACCACCTCCGCGACGTGCGCGCCCCGGAGGTGGCCGCCGACGAGTGGGGCGGTTTCGTGTGGATCAACATGGCCGGCACAGGCAACTGCGTGTCGCTGCAGGAGTGGATCGGCCCCGAGATCATGGCCGACCTCGGCCAGTTCAAGATGGAGGACATGGTCCTGCACGAGGTGCTCGAATGGGACGTGCCCGTGAGCTACAAGGCGATCGTCGACGGCTTCAACGAGATCTACCACACCATCGAGTTGCACCACGTGACGCCGGAGTTCGTGAAGTCGGCCCGCGACACCTCGTTCATCATCCTCGACCGCGAACTCCACACCGAGCAGGGTCCGCAGCCGACGAACTACATGTGCTTCGTGCCCCGGCCCGACCAGCGCGAGCAGCTCGCCGTCGACTGGGATCACCACAAGCACGCGATCTGCCACTACGTGGTGTTCCCGAACACGGTGTTCAACTGCAACCCCGAGCACATCCAGGTGTTCAACCCGATCCCGATCGACGTCGACCGCACCAAGTTCCTCACCTGGCAGCTCATCTACCCGGGCGACCGCAACGACCCCGAGTACGAGACGTACTACCAGCGGATGATGAAGCACTGGGAGGGGTTGAAGGTGGTGGTCGGCGAGGACATCGGCATCTACGAACAGCTGAAGCGCACCAAGCGATCGAGCGCGTACACCGAGCACATCCTCAGCGAGCGTGAGTGCAAGCTCGCCCACTACCACGAGCAGATGGCGAAGATGATCCAGGACTGACGCGTCAGCGCTTGCGGACGATGATGCTGCCGACGCTGTAGCCCGCGCCGAAGCTGCAGATCACGCCGAGGTCGCCCGAGGCGAGGTCGTCGCGGTGGCGGTGGAAGGCGATCACCGAGCCGGCGGAGCTGGTGTTGGCGAACTCGTCGAGCACCACGGGCGCCTCGTTCTCGTCGGGCACCCGACCGAGCACGCCCTTCGCGATCAGCTGGTTCATCTTCAGGTTCGCCTGGTGCAGCCAGAACCGGCGCACCTCCTGCGCGTCGAGGTCGAGTGCGGCGAGGTGGTCCTTGATGTGTGCCGACACCATCGGGCACACCTCCTTGAACACCTGCTGGCCGCGCTGGCGGAAGATCAGCTCGTGTGGATCGCGCTCGATGCCGGGGCGGGCCTCGCTCGAGTTGAGGAAGCCGAAGTCGTTGCGGATGTTGTTCGAGAACTGCGTCGCGAGCTTGGTGCCGAGCACCTCCCAGGTGTCGTCGACGACCGCGTCGTCGGCTCGCTCCATCACCACGGCGGTGCACGCGTCGCCGAAGATGAAGTGGAAGTCGCGCAGCTCGAAGTTGTTGTGGCCCGAGGTGATCTCGGGGTTCACGACGACCACACACTTCGCCGTGCCGCTGCGCAGTGCGTCGGCGGCGGCCTGCATCGAGAACGTCGCCGAACTGCACGCGACGTTCATGTCGTACGCCCAGCCGCCGGCGCCGATCGCGTCCTGGAGTTCGATCGACACGGCCGGGTAGGCGCGCTGCAGGTTGGAGCAGCCGACGATGATCGCGTCGACATCGGCCGGCACGCGGCCCGCCTGGGCGAGCGCGTCCATCACCGCAGGGACCGCCATCTCGGCCTGGATGCCGAGCTGGTCCTCCGACCGGTGCTCGAGCAGGGGACGCATGCGGCTCGGGTCGAGCACGCCCTCCTTCTCCATCACGTACCGCGACCGGATGCCCGACGCCTTGAGGATGAACTCCTCGTCGGGCACGGCTCGAGCGGTCAGCTCGCCGCGCTCGATCGCGTCGGCGTGGGCCTCGTTCCAGATGGTGACCGCCTCGGTGAGCGACACGACGAGTTCGGCGTTGGACACCGTGTGCGGCGGGTGCGCCAACCCGGTGCCGGTGATGACGATGTCGGGGGCGGTGGGGCGAGCGATCATGCGGGCACGAGTATTGCCGACGCGATGTCCCCCGGCTCATGTGGTCGTGGCGTCGCCGGGACCCGGCCGCGGCTGGAAGGATCGTCGTATGAGTTACGACGACATCGTTGCCGCGTTCATCGAGCCTCCGGCCACGCCGATCCCGGCGCCCACGCTGCCCACGTCGCCTGCCCGTCGCCTGCGCGACGCGGTCGAGCCGATCGCCACCCAGGGCTGGTGGTCGCGTCAGGCGGCCGAGCGAGTGCAGGCGCTCGGGCTCGGGTTCTTCGACGGGTACGTGTGGGGTCGCGCCGCGGCCCTCGGGCAGCCGAGCGCAGCTGCCGTGGTCGCGACGTTCGGCGTGTTCGAACCGGCGCTGCTCGGCAGGGTGTACCTGCACGGATCGTCGCAGTGCAGTCGTGACGACGTGCTCGCCGCCCGTGAACAGGGCGCGACCGCGAGCCTCGAACAGCTCGTCACGGCCGACACCGCCGAGGCGATCTCGGCACCGATCCTCGCTGCGATCGGCTCGATCGACGGGCTCGGGCGGCCGTTGTTCAGCGGTCTTCGCGAGCTGCCGATGCCATCGACGCCGCACGGTCGGTTGTGGCGCGCCGCCGAGTTGGTGCGCGAGCACCGTGGCGACGGGCACCTCGGTGCGTGCGTCGCGACCGGGCTCGACATGGTGACGATCAACGTGCTCACGGAGATGTGGCTCGGCTACGCGCCGGGCGAGTACAGCGCGACTCGCGGGTGTCTTCCCGGCGCGGTCGATCGGGCGACCGAGCAGATGCACGAGCGCGGCTGGCTCGACGACGGCGCGCTCACGCCCGAGGGGCGGCGGGTCCGCGACGAGATCGAGGTCGCTACGGATCGGTCGCAGGACGCACTCGTGTCAGCCCTCGGCGATCGACTCGACGACGTGGTGGAGCGTGCCGACGTGGTGTCGGCGAAGGTGATCGCCGCGCGGGCGTTCCCGCACGACCCGCGCAAGCGCGCCGCCGGCTGACCCGAATCGGTGCCTGCTACAGGTGCGGGTGCCGGGTGCTGGTCTCGATCAACAGGAGCCGGGCAGGTCGCCGGCTGACCGTGCGGTGCCGGTGGGGGAGGCGTGCGTCGTAGCTCACCGAGTCGCCCGCGGCGAGCCGGGTGATCGTGCCGTTCACGTCGACCTCCACCTCGCCGCTCACCACGTACGCGGCCTCGAACCCCTCGTGGGTCCAGGCGTCGACGAACTCGCGCGGCAGGTCGGTGAACTCCACGACGTGGAACGGTGCGTCGCCGGCGACGAGCGCTCGATAGGCGGGCAGCCCCGCATCGTCGCCCGCGCGCACGACGGTGAGCGGCGCGTCGTGGTCGGCCGGCGGATCGAACAGGAGTTGCGGTGTGGTGTCGAGCGCACGGGCGATACGCAACAGCGACTCCATCGACGGCTGGGCGCGGTCGTTCTCGACCTGCGACAGGAACGGCTGCGACAGCTCCGCTTTCGCGGCGAGCTGGACGAGGGTGAGCCCGGCGTCGAGACGCCGACGTCGGATCGCGGCGCCGAGAGGCTGAGCGTTTCCCGTGGAGGCGGCGCTCGTGGGGGCGACGGTCATGAGCGCTCGCTCACGACACCAGCGGGAGCACCTCGGTCATGAACCGCTCCATCTGCTCGACCGCCTTCGAGTACGGATCGCCGATGAGGTGCGGGAAGATGGTGATGCGCTCGCAGCCGAGCAGATCCCGATACATCTGGATGCCGGCAGCGACCTCCTCGGCGGTGCCGACGAGGATCGTCTTCTGCTCCATCGACTCCTCGAGCGTGGGGATGAGGCCCGGTCCGACCGGCTTGCCGTCGGGACCCATGTAGCCCCGGCTCCAGCCGTACGGCCCGAGGAACTTCCAGAACTCGTCGTGGCCGGCGCGGGCGGTGCGCACGGCTTCCTCGTGGGTGTCCTCGATGCGTGTGGCGACCACGAGCATCCGCTTGTCGCCCTGGCCGAGCCCGGACCCGTGGGTCTGCTCGTGCAGTTCGCCGTAGCGGTCCCACATGCGCTTGATGAACGTGGGGTGCTGGTTCCAGAACACGGCACCGTGGTCGACCACCGGGCAGTACTCGACCGTCGGCGGGCTGGTGGCCGCCTGCCAGATCTCGAACGGGTACACGGGTCGGGGGATGAGGGTGAGCTCGGTGACGGTGTGGCCGCGGTCGGGGATGCCGGGCACGGGGAACTGGAAGTACTTGCCGGTGAAGGAGAAGCGCTCCTCGGTGAGCGCCATGCGGACGACCTCCATCGCCTCCTCGAACCACTCGCGGTTGCGGACGTCGTCGCTGGCCTGGTCGGGGTTGTCGTGCGAGCCGATCGAGATGTGGTCGTTGTTGAGGTGGAGGATCTCGCGGGGCACCGTGCCGCGGCCGACGCCGAGCATGCCGCGACCGCCGGAAAGGTTGTGGAGCGTGGCGAAGTCCTCGGCGAGACGCAGCGGGTGCCACTGGGGGACGACGTTGAACATCGCGCCGAGGCGGATGCTCTGGGTCTTGGCCGCGATCCAGGTGGAGATGAGCAGGCCGTTGGGGATGACCTCGTAGCCTTCGTACTGGAAGTGGTGCTCGGTGGTCCAGAAGCTGTCGAAGCCGAGCCGGTCGGCGGCGATGCCGGCGTCGACGTACTTCATCGTCGCGTCCCAGCACGCCTGGTTGTCGTAGCGGCGATCCATCGGGTTCGGCGCACCGGCGCCCGCATCCGACATCTCGACGCCACCGAAGAAGAACGCTCCGACCTTGATGCCCATGTCGACCCTCCGAGGTGCTGTTGGGGTGGTGCCTGCTGGTGGCGACCGTACCACGATCGTGCGACCGATATTGACACGATCAATATCGGTTCACGATGTGTTTACACTTCCCCGCATGCTGCCTTCGCGTGATCTGGATGACGTCGAGCCGTGGACCGTGATCGCCCAGAACCTGCCCGAACACGCCCGCAACCCCATCCACACCGACGCGGGTGCACAGGCGGCCGGGTTCCCGCGTGCGCTCGTCGCCGGCGTCACCACCTACGCCTACCTCACGCATCCGCCGATGGTGGCGTGGGGCGAGGAGTGGATCGCATCGGGCGGAGGGCAAGTGCGCTTCCGCCGGCCGGTGTTCGACGGCGACCTCGTGCGCTGCGAACCGTCGGTCGACGGGACCGACGGCGTGCTGGTGTCGGCGATCACCGATGAGCCCGACCAACCGCGCGCCGTGTTCCGGGCCGTCCGTCGCTCTGCGCCGGCCGCGCCACTGCGGAGTGGTGAACCGCTGCCGGTGAAGGAGATCCCGCTGCTCGGCGAATGGGGGAGCGACTACGGGGCCCGGGCGGGCGACCCGCTGTCGCTGTGCGCCGACCTCGGCGTCACGCACCCGGCGGTGTGGCCCGCGCTGGCCAACCATGTGGTGCACACCGAGGTGGCCCGGGGCAGTTGGATCCACATGCGCAGCATCGTCCGACACCACGGCCTCGCCCGTGCCGGTGCGATCGCCACGGTGCGATCCTGCGTCGTCGAACGATTCGAGTCCCACGGCGAACGAGCGGTGCTCGATGTCGAGATCGAGGTGGCCGGCGTCATCGTCGCCACCCTCGAGCACGAGGCCATCGTCGCCCTGCCCTGACGGCCGCGGGTCAGCGGGCGAGCACCTGGGCTGCCTCGCGGGTGCGCACCGCGGCATCGGTGGCCTGCTGGACGGCCACCGAGATCTCGGTGACGCTGCCGCGGATGTCGTCGACCGCTCGAGACGCCTCGTGCATGCTGGCCGACATCGTGTGCGTGACAGCACTCTGCTCCTCGACCGCGCTGGCGGTGGAGGTCACCGACTCGTGCACCGCGTCGATCGATCGTCGGATCGCCGCCAACGCGCCGACCACGTCGTCGCTCACCTCCCGGATGCCGCCGATCTCCTGTGTGATCTGGTCGGTGGCGTCGGCTGCTTGTTTGGCCAGGTTCTTCACCTCGTTGGCGACGACGGCGAAGCCTCGGCCCGCTTCGCCGGCGCGGGCGGACTCGATGGTGGCGTTCAGTGCCAGCAGGTTGATCTGGTTGGCGATGTCCTGGATGATCTCGACGATGCCGCCCATGGCGCGGGTCGCCTGCGTCAGCCGGTCGGTCGACTCGACGGCTCGCGAGGTCTGCTCGGCAGCGACGTCGGCGGCCTCTTTCGACATGGTCATGCTCTGCGCGATCTCCTGCACCGACGCGGCGAGCTCCTCGGAGCCGGATGCGACCGATTGCACGTTGGCGGCGGTCGTCCGTGCGCTGTCGGCAGCGATGTCGGCCTGGTGCGCGGACCGGGCGATCGCGAGGTCGATCTCGCCGAAGTTCGTGTCGATCAACTGCTTGAGATCGCGCAGGATCGTCACCTGCTTGGTGATGTCGGTGGCGAACTTCACCACCTTCGACGGGCGGCCGTTCTCGTCGAGGATCGGGTTGTAGGAGGCCTCGATCCAGATCTCGCGGCCGTCCTTTCCGAAGCGCCGGTACTGGCCGGCCTGGAACTCGCCGCGGGCCAGACCTGCCCACAGATCTGCGTACTCCGGGCTCGTCGCATGCTCCGGGCTGACGAACATGCGGTGATGCCTGCCGCGGATCTCGCCGAGGCCGTAGCCCACGGTGGAGAGGAAGTTGTCGTTCGCCCAGACGATCGTGCCGTCGACCTCGAACTCGATGACGGCCAGCGAGGTCCGGATCGCCGCCACCTGCCCGCGCAGGTCGGCGAGCTCGCGCCGCATCTCGGTGATGTCCGTCGCGTACTTCACGATCTTCACGGGGCGACCGTCGTCGTCGAGCACCGGGTTGTAGGTCGCCTCGATCCAGATCTCGCGGCCGTCCGCCGTGACGCGTCGGTACTGGCCCGAGTGGAACTCACCGCTGCGCAGGATGTCCCAGAAGCGCGCGTAGTCGGGATGAGCGGCGTCGTCGGCCGAGACGAACATGCGGTGGTGTCGTCCCTCGATCTCGCCGAGGCTGTAGCCGAGCGTCCGGAGGCAGTTGTCGTTCGCGGTCAGGATCGTGCCGTCCGGTGCGAACTCGATGACGGCGTGCGACCTGTCGAGCGCGGCGAGGAGCGAGCGCTCGGCCTTGGTGCGTGAACTGGCGAACACCGTTCGCATCGTGTCTCCTTGGTGTGCGTTTCCGGCAAAGCGTTCCGTGGGACTGTCCGACGGCGGGCGAATGACGCCAGGGAGTGACGAGCGGACGAAGGGCCCTGGCACCGGTCCTCCAGCTGAGGTCGGATGGAGGCGAGGAGGCCACATGAACACGACCACCGTGGCTCGACCGCCGTCAGCTCTCACCACCCTCGGCGGTGTCCGTACCGTCACCGGCAGCCGGTTCTTGCTGGAGGTCGGCGAACGGCGTGTGCTCGTCGACGCCGGGCTGTTCCAGGGGCTCAAGGATCTGCGCGAGCGGAACTGGGACCCCTTCGCCGTCTCCCCGCGCACGATCGACGCGATCGTGATCACCCACGCCCACCTCGACCACTGTGGCTACCTGCCCCGCCTGGTCACCGCCGGCTTCCGCGGCCCGGTGTTCGTCACCTACGACACCGGCAAGCTCATGTCGGTGGTGCTCCCCGACAGCGGTCGGCTGCAGGAGGAGGAGGCAAGGTTCGCGAACCGGGCCGGCTACTCGCGGCACCGTCCGGCGTTGGCGCTCTACACCGAGGACGACGCGTGGACCGCGCTCGACCGGTTGCGGCCCGTGCACTTCGACGAGGAATTCGAGATCGTTCCGGGCGTGCGGGCGCGCTTCGAGGTGGCCGGGCACATCCTCGGCTCGTCGAGCGTCAGGATGACCCTCGGCAACGATCCCGGCGATGAGGTGACCGTCACCTTCAGCGGTGACCTCGGGCGTCAGCAGCACCCTCTGTTGCGCCCCCCGGCACCGATCGGCGACACCGACTGGATCGTGATCGAGTCGACCTACGGCGATCGTGAGCACGCCTCCGACGACTCCGTCGACCGGCTGGCCGAGCTGATCGAGCGAACGGTCGGCCGCGGCGGCAAGGTGATCATCCCCGCCTTCGCCGTCGACCGGACCGAGGTGCTGCTGTACCACCTGCACCAGCTGTCCGAACAAGGTCGTCTGCCTGCGGTGCCGATCTTCGTCGACAGCCCGATGGCGCTGGCCGCGCTGACCGTGTACCGCGACGCGATCGACGGCGATGCGGTCGACGTCCGCGACGACCTGCATGGCGACGGCACGCTCTTCGCGCTGCCCGACCTCGACGAGGTGCTCGACGCCGAAGGGTCGAAGGCGGTGAGTCGCATGAGTGGGCCGGCCATCGTGATCGCCGGGAGCGGCATGGCCTCAGGCGGTCGGGTGGTGCACCACCTCGAGAAGTTCCTGCCCGACCCCGCCAACTCGGTCGCGCTCGTCGGGTTCCAGGCCGCCGGCACCCGTGGTCGCAGCCTGATGGACGGTGCCGACTCGGTGAAGATCCACGGCCGCTACGTGCCCGTGCGCGCCGAGGTGTGCGACCTCAGTGGCTTCTCGGTGCACGCCGACGGCATCGAGTTGATCGACTGGCTGCGCACCGCCACGCGCGAGCCGAGCGGCGTGTTCGTCGTGCACGGCGAGGAGCGTGCCTCGCTCGCGCTGCGCAAGCGGATCGTCGACGAGCTCGGCTGGAACGCCGTGGTGCCGAACGATGGTGAGCGGCTCGACCTGCACGTCGCTCGCCCGGCCCAACCGGCCAGACCGGCCGCACCGGTCGCCTTCGGCCCGATGTCGACACCGGCGGGCGAGGGCGGCGAGGATGCGGGGATGCCGATGACGATCGAGGACGCGCGAGCACGGCTCACCGTCGCCGACCACGCCGTGCTGTCGACGCTCGATCCCGATCGCGGTGTGCACGCGGTGCCGGTGTGCTTCGCGCTCGTGGGCGACCACGTCGTCGTGCCCGTCGACCGGGTGAAGCCGAAGTCGTCGACCGCGCTGCGTCGCATCGACAACCTCGACGCCGACCCTCGGGCCACGTTGCTGGCCGACCACTGGGACCGCCACGACTGGCATCAGCTCTGGTGGGTTCGGGCCGACCTCGTGCGTGCCGACGACGCGGACGTCGACATCTCGCTCCGGACAGCGCTCACACAGGCCCTGCGCGACCGTTACCCGCAGTACCGCACGGCCGAGTTCGCCGCCCTGGTCGTGTTCGACATCGTGTCCGTGTCGGGCTGGGCCGCCGCCGGCTGACGTTCCGCCGGGCCGTGGCTCGACCGGCTGTGGTTCAACCAGCGGCAGCGCTCTCCATCGCGTCCGACAGGCCGGCCCGTGTGCGCAGCGGACGCTCGGGCAACAACATCGCGCAGATGGCACCACAGACCATCAGCCCGGCACAGATCCAGTAGATGCGGCTGACGCCGAGCGCGATCGTGTCGATCACCGCCTGACGTGTCTCGGCCGGGAGCGCCTGGATCTGCTCGGGCGAGCGGATCAGCCCGGCGGCCTCGTCGGGCGCGACGCCCGTGCGGCGGGGGATCTCCGTGCGCACCGTGCTGTTCAGCACCGTGCCGAAGATCGCGAGGCCGAACGACCCGCCGAGCGAACGGAAGAACATCACCGTCGCGGTGGCCACGCCGAGATCGCGGAACTCGACCGCGTTCTGTGTGGCGATCGAGGTACTGGTGAACACCGACCCCGACCCCATGCCCATCAGGAACATGGGGATCACCAGCCACAGGTAGGTCGCCGTGCCGTCGATCTGGGCCACGCCGAGCAGGCCGATGACGGCGAGCCAGGTGCCGATCACCGGCCATCGCTTGTAGCTGCCGGTGTGGGCGATCAGCCGGCCGACGCCGAAGGTGGTGAGCGTGACACCGGCCATCATCGGCAGCATCCGCAGCCCCGACTCGGTGGGCGACACGAACAGCGAGTCCTGGAAGTAGAGCGGGAGGAACTGGTTGCCGCCGAATGCGATCGCCCCGGCGAACATGCCGAGCAGCGCACTGATGCGCACCACCGGATCGGCGAACAACCGCAGAGGGATCATCGGCTCGCTCGCCCGGCCCTCTTGGGCGACGAAGCCCACGATCAGCACGATCGCCGCCCCGAACAGCACGAGGGTCGTCGTGTCGGTCCAGCCCTTGCGGCCTTCCTCCAGCCCGATCATCAGACAGGCGAGGCCACCCGACAGCAGCGCCGCGCCCAGGTAGTCGAGCTTGGCGTCGCGCCGCTTGAAGGGCAGACGCAACGCCCGCTGGCACACGGCCGAGACCAGGATGCAGAACGGCACGTTGATGAAGAAGATCCACGGCCAGCTCCAGTGCTCGATGATGAAGCCGCCGATGAGCGGACCCATGATCGCCGAGCCGGCGAACGCGATCGTGAAGTAGCCGATGTAGCGGCCGCGTTCGCGCGGCGGGAGGATGTCGCCGAGGATCGAGAACGCGAGCGCCTGGATGGCACCGCCACCCAGACCTTGGAGCGCCCGGAAGCCGATCAGCTGCCCCATGCTCTGGGCGAGGCCGCACAGCACCGAGCCGACGAGGAACACCGCCATCGCGAACTGGAAGATCAGCCGCCGGCCGTAGATGTCGCTGAGCTTGCCGAGCAG
>JAPLAA010000002.1 GCA_026393475.1 Actinomycetota bacterium | reverse complement strand
CAGGTGGTGTAGGGCGTTCACTTACAGGCTCCGGACGTATTCGACGACGGCTTGGATCTGTTCCTCGGTGAGCATGGCACCGAAGCCGGGCATGCGACCGCTTCCCTGGCCCTGGACGCCGTAGCGCTTGCCGTACTCGGACCCTGCTGCGATGAAGCTCTCCATGTCGGCCTGATCGGGGAAGTGCTTGGCGGTGGCGCCACCGGTGAGGTTCCAACCGAACGCTCCCTGGCCGGTGGGGCCGGGATCGCCCCAACTCCAGCCCTGGGTGTGGCAGCGGGCGCACGAGTAGGCGCCGCTCGAGGTGCTGAGGTTGAACAGCGCCTCGCCCATGGCCTCGTCGACCGTCGCGTACTTGCCGGCTGCCACGAGCGCCTTCGCGGCCGTGGTCGCATCGGCATCGATGCGCTGCTTCTCCGACGCCGGCAGCGTGCCCACATCGCAGTTCGGGTCGTCCTCGGTGCAGCCCTCGCGCGGGATCTGCAGGGACCAGAGCTTGGCGATGAGCGTCTCGATCTGCTGGTCGTTCATCGGACCGCCGCCGGCGAGACCCCACGGTGACATCGGCGAGAACGGACGGCCGTACACGAGGATGAACTTCACCTCGCTCTCGTCGTAGCGGTAGAAGATCGTGTTCAGCGCCGGCGCGGTCCAGGACACGGCCTTGACCTCACCGGTGAGCGGGTCGCTGACCGAGTACGGAGCGACACCGCCGCCACCGCTGGCACCATGACAGCCGGCGCAGTTGAAGCCGCCCTCTGCCGTCGTGGCGTAGAGCTTGCCGCCCCAGCTGACGAAGCGGCCTTCCTTGCCGGACACCGCTCCGGCCTGTCGGTGCGGCTCGAACACCCAGTAGAGCGGGAGCATGATGACGATCAGTGCCAGGAGCAGCACACCGAAGAGCTGGACGCGCTCGAGCCGGCGACCCTCGAGGGTCTCGTCGTCGTAGTAGGGCTTGCGGTTCGGTGCGAGTTCGACCTCGGACCCGAGCTCGGCCTGTGCCGAACGACGGTTCGCGAAGTAGTACACCACCCACCCCAGCACGGTGATCGTGAAGATCACCCAGCCGATCGCGGTCGTACTTGCAGCAAGCATGGACTACTCGCCTTCCTTCATGATGTCGTGGGGCGCGCTGGTGAGCGCGTGGGCGGCGGTGGTCGCGGCGCTCATACGCAGTGCGGTCCTTCCGCTTCCTGACCGGTGGTGTTCGTACCGATCGGCTTGCCCTGATAGATGATGCCGGTGTCGACGACGACGTCGCCGCTGGCACCCAGGACGAACGCGAAGTGGTCGAGACCGCGAGGGGCAGGACCGGCCTTCTTCTCGCCGACACGGTTGTACTGCGAACCGTGGCAGGGGCACTCGAACCACTGGCTGCTGGTGCAGCTCGGCACGCGGCACCCGAGGTGCGGGCACTTCTGGTACGAGGCGATCAGGCCGGCCTCGAGCGAGGCGAGCACGGCCGGCTCGTAGGCACCCTCCGCCTTCGGCAGTGCGCTGGCGGGGTACTCGGTCAACCAGGCACGCGCTTCGGGGGCGTAGAAGAAGCCACCGTTGGAGCGGATGCTCGCGATGATGTCGTCTCGCTTGCCGACGTTCACCTTGCCACCGAAACCGCCCTTGGCGATCGGCCACAGGAAGGCGACGAAGCCGGCGGCGGCGAACGACGTGAGGCCGACGCCCATGAGACCGACGGTGGCCCGGTTGAAGAACTGGCGGCGGCTGACGCCGACGGCCTCCGGATCCGGTGGCACCCAGACGGCGGGCGCCTGGTTCTCGGCCTTGACGAGCGAGTTCTCCCGCTCGGACACGGCGGCTCGCTCGACCTCGCGGCCTGTGGGGGCAGCGGGACCGTCGATCTCGGCGTCGCGGTCGCGGCGCTTGGTCTCACGCGACAGCGCACCGGCGCCGCGGACGTCGCTGCGGCGAGCGACGGTGAGGAAGGCGATCGCACCGAGGACGACGACGACCCCGATGACGATGGCGATGACAGCAGCGGAACTCATGCGGACCTCACAGCTCGAAGAACAGGCCGTCGCGCCACGGCAGGGTGAAGTTGAAGCCCGGTCCACGGAAGAACGAGCCGATCATGACGAGCACGGCCCAGAACATGAGGTGCACGGTCATCAGCGAGATCGCGAACTTGCGATCCTCGGGCTTGTTGGACGGGTTCTTGTCGATGTACGGGGCGAGGATCAGCACGATCATGCCGACACCCGGGATGGTCACACCAGCGACCATCGGGTGGAACATGGTGAGCAGTTCCTGCAGACCGAGGAAGTACCAGGGCGCCTTCGACGGGTTGGGCGTCTGGTTGTTGTTGGCGAGCTGCAGCAGCGGCGCGTTGACGAACACCGAGAAGATGAAGGTGAACGCGAGGCAGACGAGCGCTGCGACGAACTCGGCGGCCAACAGGTGCGGCCAGGTGTGCACCTTGTCGACCGGCGTGGCCTTCACCTCTTGGATCGAACCGCTCTTGACGACGGTGAGGAGGCGCTGGGTATTGCCACCCGGGCCGGCGCCGACGGGGATGCCGCCACCGGCGGGTGCCGCCTGGACGACGCTCGCGACCTTCTCCTGCACGGCGACGCCGCCGCCACCGTCGGCCGATGCGCCCTCGGCGCGGGCCTTGGCGGACTTGCTGCGCTCGAGCAGATGGGCCGGGATGCGCGGATCGGCAGCCGCTTCCGATGCAGCCGGTGCAGCAGCTGCTGCCTCGGCGGGCGCCTCGGCGGCGGCCTTCTCTCGCGCGGCCTGGGCCCGCTTGAGGAGGTGTTCGGGGATCTCGGTCACGAGTGACTCCCTTCGGAACGGACTGGATCGAGGCGGACGATGGCGGTCGAATGGGTCATGGAGGTGCTGGAGGTGTGATGCATCAGAGCGGGCCCGAGATGCCGCCGTCCTTGCGGACACGCCAGAAGTGGATCGCCATGAAGATCACGATGACGAACGGCAACATCAGCACGTGGAGCACGTACCAGCGCAACAACGTCTCGGCACCGATCTCCTTGCCGCCGAGCAGCACGAATCTGACCTCGGAACCGAACACCGGGGTGTACCCCATCATGTTCGTACCCACGGCCACGGCCCACAGTGCCAGCTGGTCCCACGGGAGCAGGTAGCCGGTGAACGACAGCAGCAGGGTGAGCATCAGCAGCACGATGCCGATGACCCAGTTGAACTCGCGGGGTGCCTTGTAGGCGCCGTGGTAGAAGACGCGGGCCATGTGCAGGAACACGCTGAGCACCATGAGGTGTGCGCCCCATCGGTGCATGTTTCGTACCAACAACCCGAACGTGACCGAGGTCTGCAGGTTGGAGATGTCGTTCCACGCCTGGGTGGCCTCGGGACGGTAGAAGAACATCAGGAAGATGCCGGTGACCGTCAGCAGGATGAAGAGGAAGAAGCTCAGGCCACCGAGGCACAGCGTGTAGCTCACCTTGACGGCGTGACGCTTCACCTTCACCGGGTGCAGGTGGTACAGCACCGAGTTCATGACCACGTAGCTGCGGTTGCGCGGGCTGTCGGTGTAGCCCTTGCGGAAGATCGAACCGGGCCGGAAGATGCTGTTCCATGCCTGGCTGCCCTGCGTGTCGTTGACCAGCTTGTTGACGCGGTCCTTGGCGGTGGGGCGAGGTGACTCGTCGATGATCTTTGCCATCTGGGTTGTTCCTTTACCGATCTCGCCTGTCAGAGGCGCATGCCGTAGGCATAGCCGTGGTTGTTGGTGCGGGTGTGGGAGTTGCCGTTGCTGTCGGGGGTACCCACCTTCCCGAGGATGATGACGCCGGTGGGGCAGCGGTCGACACAGAGTGCGCAGCGGGTGCAGATGTCGTCGTCGATGATGAACAGCACGTTGTCGCTCGGGTCGGTACCCGGCAGTTCGGTGCCCGACGCCTCGGCGATGGCCGAGGGGTTCACCATGTGGATGCACTTCCACGGGCAGATGTCGACGCAGCCCTCGCACATGATGCACTCGGTCTGGTCGATGTGGATGAACTGCTTGGGCTTCACCGCTTTCGAGAGGTAGTCGGCGTCGACCTCGACCAGCTGATACTCGTCCGTGAACGGCATCATCGGCGGGTTCGCATCGGTGCGTGCCATGTCAGGCCTTCTTCACCAGCGGGCGGCCGTAGGTCGAGGTGGCCACGGCGGTACCGGCCGCGGCGGCCTTCTTGCCACTGTTCTGCCACATGGCCCACAGGTAGATGAGGATGCCGAAGAACCACAGGTGGATCACGACGACGATGACGTCGCGGACGGCCTCGTACTGCAGGGTCATCGGGAAGTTGCCGCCGGCGGCCTTGGGCTTCAGGAGGTCGAAGGGACCGTAGATGATCTTGGTCTTGTTCCAGCCGAGGTCCTTGTCGGCGTGATCGATCCACTGGTGGGGCACCACGCCGAAGGCGAGGAACATGATGCCGAACGCCCACACCGCGGCGAGCATGGCCTCACCCCAGGTGAACGGCGTGCCGACCGGGCGGCGCTTCGCGTACGGGACGGCGAGCAGCGCGAGCACGGTGGTGGCGAAGAAGGACACGAGGAAGGCCTGGTTCATGCCGGGCCAGGTCAGGACATCGATGGCTTGCACGTCGGCGTCACTCCTTCGCTTTCTCTCATGCAGATCGTTTTGCGGATCGTCGTGCGGTGTTGCTGGTTGCTTGTCGGGCTACGTGGATGTCGACGGACAGGGGTCGTCGCGCAGCCCATGTGAACCGCTGCACGAACACTAGTCACCTGACCCAGGGGTGACACCAGTTCGCTGGGGACGAACGTCGGGAGTCACCGCCGATCGCCCCGCGATGCGTGCGTTCGGCGATGTGCCCGATGTTCTTCTGACGTCCGGCAGCGGACCGGTGGCGACGACTGGATCACGAGAGAAGGTCTGGAAATCGGTCTACCACGCCCGACGCCGCGGACGATGCGTTGTGAACTCGTGCACCGCGTGACGCATGCGACCGCGGAGGCACCGCCGACGACCGTGCGGCAGATTCCGTTTTCTGGCGCTCGGGCGTCTATCGTGCTCTCCCGTGACCGAGATCCCGGAGCACCTCCTCAAGCGAAGCAAGGCCGCCAAGGCCAAGGCGGAGGGCGGCGAAGCGCCTGCCGACGCCCCTGCCGCCGGTTCGTCGTCGGCGCCGGCCACCGTCGCTGCTGCCACGCCCGCTGCCGCCGCCAAGCCTGCCGCACCCGCCAAGCCTGCCGGCCCGCCGCCGCCGAAGCCCGACATCCCGGTCGTCGCCGCCGCGAAGGCCCGCAAGCGGATCCCCTTCTGGGCGATGGCCACCCTCAGCCTCCTGCCGCTGTGGACGTTCATGTACGTGCGCGGCCTCACGTTCAAGGAGCCGAAGGTCTCCGGCCCGCTCGGCGAGGGCGCCGAGGTCTACACGGCCAACTGTTCGAGCTGCCACGGCGGCAACGGTGAAGGCGGCGTGGGATACGCGTTCTCCGGCGGCGAGGTCCTGAAGACCTTCCCGCACATCGAGGATCAGTTGCGCTTCGTCTACGCCGGTTCGGTCGCCTACGGGAACGCCGGCATCGCCGTCTACGGCAACCCCGAGCGCTCGCCGCTCCACAACACCCTCGCCAAGGGCCAGATGCCCGCCCAGGGTCCGACCGCCGGCGGCGGCCTCACCGAGGCGCAGATCCTCGCCGTCGTCTGTCACGAGCGGTACACGCTCGGCGGCGCCGATCCGACGGCCGATTACCTCGAGGAATACGAGAAGTGGTGCAGTCCCGAAGCCCCCGCCTGGGTGGGCTTCGAGGACGGCTCGATCACCTTCGACAACGTCGCCGATCAGCTCGAGGGCACCTTCGTGGTGGGCACGAAGCCGGCGCCCGGTCACGCTCCCGACGCGGAGCCCTGATCGTCGCTCCTCCCGGCGTCGCAGCCGGAGCCGTCGCCGACGTCCTGATCGTCGGTGGAGGTCCAGCTGGAGGTGCTGCCGCCGCGTGGCTCGCTGCCCGTGGCCATGACGTCGTCGTCGTCGAACGTCGCGTCTTCCCACGATCGAAGGCCTGCGGTGACGTCCTCACGCCCCGGTCCGTCCGCCAGCTGCACGACCTGGGTCTCCCCGACGTCGTCGAGCAGGCCCACCCGCTCGCGGGTGTCCGGGTCGTGCACCTCGATCGTGAGCTCTCGCTCGCATGGCCCGAACACCGCGATGCACCGACCAATGCGGCCGTGCTGCGCCGTCGCGATCTCGACCTGGCGGTCCTCGAACACGCGGCGGCGCGAGGCGCCACCGTCCACTACGGCCACGAGGCGATCGAGCCCGTCGTCGAGCGCGGATTCGTGCGCGGCGCGCTCGTGCGCGGACCCGGCGGCGCCGTGCTCTCGCTCGCTGCCCGCTACGTGATCGTCGCCGACGGCGCCAACAGCCCCTTCGGTCGAACCCTCGGCACGTTCCGCACGCGGCGTTGGCCGTTCGCGGCCGCGATCCGCTCGTACTGGCCGTCGACGCGCACGGGTGACGATCACCTGGAGATCGGCATCGACCTGACCGATCGCTCCGGACAGCCACTGCCGGGCTACGGCTGGGTGGCCCCGGTCGGCGACGGCACCGTCAACATCGGGGTCGGGCTGCTCAGCACGGCCCGCGACTTCAAGGGCACCAACGTCGCCCATCTGCTCGATGCACACGTCGCCGCCCTCGCCGACCGATGGCAGATCGACCCGGCCGCCGCGACCGGGGTCGTCCGGGTGGGCCGGGTGCCGATGGGCGGCTCGGTGCAGCCGACCGCCGGCCCCTCGTTCCTCGTGGTCGGCGACGCGGCGGGGGTGGCCAGCCCGTTCACGGGCGCGGGTATCGACACGGCGCTCGAGACCGGACGGATGGCCGCCGACGTGGTGCACCAAGCGCTCTCCGAAGCCGGACCGACGGCGCTCCAGCGCTACCCACGGTTGGTGGCCGAGACCTATGCCGAGCAGTACAAGCTCGCCCGGCTGTGGGGGCGCCTGCTCGGGCGGCCGTCGGCGATGCGTCAGGTGACCGGGGCGGCGGTGCGCTCGCGCCTCGTGGGCGACACCTTGCTGCGCATCATGTCCGGCGCCCTGCGTCGCGACGAGTTCGGTGCGCCCGAGACCGTCGCCCGCCTCGCGTCGACCGTGCTGCAGGTCGCTCCCGACGCCTGACCGCCCCGACGACGGGTCGCCTCAGTCGACGGCACCGACGGGTCGCCTCATCCGACCGGGGTCGGCCGGATCGCCTCGATCAATGCCGCCGGGTCGGCGACGTTCACGACGAGCTCGACCAACCGGACGCGGAAACCGATCGTGCGTGCCCGCTGCTCGGGCTCGAAGAAGATGCGCACCAGGCCGTCGCCCGCGCCGTTCACGAGCCAGCGTCCGCGCCAACCGTGCACGCCTCGCGAGATGGTGCGACGTTCGTCGAGCGTCACCGAGGCGACCGCGTCGCGGGGGACCTCGGCCCGGAACCAGGGGCCGTAGGTGACCACGATGCGGACGTCGTCGACCTCGACGGCGGCGGAGCGGGCACCGAGCGCCACGCCCAGCCATCGGTACGGCCCGCGGTGGACGATCTCGAAGCGCCGGATCTCGGAGTTCCGTCTGGTCATGCGTTCATGCAACCACGCCGTCGCGTCACCTCCATCCGCATCGGTGATGATCGCCTTCCTCCGCGTGGCGGAGCGCCGGTGTCGTCAGGCGGCCGGAGCGCTCGCTGCGGGCACGGGTTGGCGGGCGGCGATGGCCGCCATCGGGTCCGCCAGTTCGCGCCGCTCGATCACGTGGTCGACGAGCCCGTACGCGACCGCCGCCTCGCCGCGCACGATGTAGTCGCGGTCGAGGTCGGCGACCAGACGCTCGCGCGGCCTGCCGGTCGCCTCGTGGAGGATGTCGACCATCCGCGTGCGCATCTCGACGACCTCGGCCACCTGGATCTCGAGGTCGGCCGACTGCCCCTGCGCACCACCGTGCGGCTGGTGGATCAGCACCCGCGCGTTCGGCAGGGTGAAGCGCTTACCCGGTGCGCCGGCGGCGAGCAGCACCGCGGCGGCCGACGCGGCCTGACCGACGCAGATCGTCGCGACGTCGGGCGCCACGTACCGCATGGTGTCGTGGATGGCGAACAGGCCGGTCATGTCGCCGCCCGGCGAGTTGATGTAGAGCTGGATGTCCTGGCCGGGCGCCTCCGACTCGAGGTGCAGCAACTGGGCGACGATCAGGTTCGCGACATGGTCGTCGATCGCCTGACCGAGGAACACGATGCGGTTGGCGAGCAGGCGTGAGTAGATGTCGAAGGCGCGTTCGCCGCGAGCGGTCGACTCGATGACGGTGGGGATCAGCACGGGTTCCTCCTCGGTCGGGCCGCACAGGTTGTGCAACCGCTTGGTTGCACAACCTAGGAGGCTCATCGCCGATGTGCAACCCGTTGGTTGCGCTAGGCTCCGCCCATGGACCGCACCTCCGTCACCCGACACGTCGAACTCGATCTCACCGTCGACGAGCTGTGGGCGATGATCGCCGACGGTGGACGCTGGGCGGAATGGCTCGTCGACGCGAGCACCGTCGAGGTGACGCCGGGCGCCGACGGCACCGTGATCGACGACGGCGAACGCCGCGGCGTCCGCGTGCACACGGTCGAGCACGGCCATCGCATCGGGTTCGAGTGGTGGAACGACGACGAGCGGTCCGAGGTCGAGCTCGAGATCGTGCCGGGCGACGAGCGCACCGGCCTGCGGATCACCGAGACGTTCGCGCGCGCGGGCGCTGCCTCGGCCCGGGCGTCGTTCGCGTGGGACGTGCGGCTGCTCGTGCTGTGCCTCGGCACGGCCGCGCTCGCACGCACATGAGCGCCCGCCGGTCGGTACCCGACCCCGGCCCCTATCCCGACCTGCTCGACCGGTTGTTCGGTGTCCTCGCCGACCCGACCCGCCGCCGCCTGATCGAGACGCTCGTCCGACGCGGACCGCACACCGCGACCGAACTGGCCGCCGACTTCACCATCCCGCGCCAGGCGATCGTCAAGCACCTCCAGGTGATGGCCGACGCCGGCATGGTGGCCGCCGACCGCGAGGGCCGCGACGTGCGCTATCGGGCGACCACCGAGTGCCTCGCCGACGCGGTGGGGTGGCTGCTGACCACCGGTCCGAAGTGGGACCGACGCCTCGACCGCCTCACCACCGCCGCCCGCCGCCGCGCCGTGTGATCCGGGAGGCCCGTGGCGCGGGCCTGGGCGATCACACGCGGGCCGACGCAGGAGGTGTCAGACGTCGAGGCTGGCGAGGAGCGCCTCGGGCGCGGCGCGCAGGGCGTCGGTCGCCGCGCTGCTCGGCAGCGGGTCGCACGCCGTGACGGCCTTCGCCGCCCACTCGCGCGCCGTGGTGAGCGCGCTGGCCACACCGCCGCGGGTGCGAACGATCTCGAGCGCCTTCTCGCGCTCGCTCGGCTCGAGCGGGCGACCGAGGATGTCGAGCAACGACGCCGCCGCGATGCCACCCGCCTGGAGGGTGCGCAGCACGGGCAGCGTGTAGACGCCCTCGACCCTGTCGTGGCCGGCCGGCTTGCCGAGCGCCTCGTCGGTGGCGGTGATGTCGAGCAGGT
>JAPLAA010000079.1 GCA_026393475.1 Actinomycetota bacterium | reverse complement strand
GGCGACCTTTGACCTGTTCTCCGACGCCGATCTCACGATCCGTCGGAGTTCCGACGTCACCTACAAGGCGACGATCGATGATCCTCGTATCGCCAGCGTCCGGATTCTCCGGCCCCAGGAGATCCCGGTCTACGTGGCCGACGGACTCTTCGACATCGGCGTGTGCGGACGTGACTGGGTGGAGGAGACCTCGAGCGACGTCGTCAGCCTGGGCGAGCTGAAGTACTCGAAGGCCACGTCGCTGCCGATCAAGGTCGTCGTGGCCGTCGCCGGCGACTCGCCGGCGCAGCGAATCGAGGATCTGCCGCACGGCCTTCGGGTCAGCACCGAGTACCCCGAGCTCACCCGTCGGTTCTTCGCCGAGCGGGGCATCGAGGCCGACATCCGGCTCTCGTACGGCGCCAGCGAGGCGAAGATCCCCGACATCGCCGACTGCATCGTCGACATCACCGAGACCGGCCGTGCCCTCCGCGCCGCCGGCCTGCGGATCATCGACGAGATCCTCACCAGCTACACCGAGGTCGTGGCCAACAACGACGCCTACGCCGACCCGACCAAGCGGCACGCGATGGCGCAGCTCATGACCCTGCTCAACGGCACGCTCGACGCCCGTGGCAAGGTGCTGCTCAAGCTCAACGTCGGCGCCGAACAGCTCGACGCCGTCCTCGCGCTCGTGCCGTCGATGAAGGCCCCCACCGTGAACGAACTGGCGGGGCATGGCGGCTTCGCGGTCGAGACCGTGGTCGCCAAGAACCAGATCAACCGGCTGATCCCGGCCCTCAAGGACGCCGGCGCCACCGGCATCCTCGAGCTGCCGATCAGCAAGATCATCCCCTGAGCTGTTCCACGACCACCTGATCCACGACCATCTGATCCACGACCGGGAGCTGCGATGACCGAACTGATCCCTGCACTGCGCACGGGCACCGTCGTGGCGTTCGACGCGCAGGTCGGCCTCGGCGAGGTCGAGGCCGACGACGGCTCGCGCCTGCCGTTCCACTGCATCGTGATCGCCGACGGCAGCCGCTCGATCGAGGTCGGTGCCCGGGTCTCGTTCGACCTGCTGGCCAAGCTCGGTCGGTGGGAAGCCAGCTCGATCCGCCCGGTCTGACCGGTCGGGCCGGGGGAGACGTGCCCGTGGACGAGCAGGCGGCGGCCCGGGCCGAGCGCGACGAACGGATCCTCGACGTGATCCGGTCGCTGCGCGAGGGCGAGGTGGTCACCTACGGCGGCATCGCCGCCGACGCCGGGTATCCGAAGCTGAGCCGTCTGGTCGGTCGACTCCTCGCGCTCGGCGGGGGATCGGAGGACGATCTGGAGGAAGCGGAGGAGGAATTGCCCTGGTGGCGGGTGGTGAACTCCGCGGGACGCCTGGTGCCGGGGAACGAGCGTGAGCAGGCAGCCCAGCTGCGGGCCGAGGGAGTGGAGGTCCGCGACGGGCGGGTGCGCAACGCACCCGTCGGCCGGTTCAGCCGACCGCGGTGATCAGCTGGTGGCGTTCTTGATCTGGACGAACGCGAGGCGGATGTTCGACAGGGCGACGCTGAGCGTCTCGAACTCGGGGCCGATCCGCTCGCCCAGGCCCTCGACGAGGCAGCCGACGGCGTCGATCGCGAGCGCGGCCTGGCCGAGATCGGGCGGGTTGGCCCCGAGGTGGATCGCGGCGAGCTCGTACAGTCCCATCACGTGGTTGGTGATCACGACCTCGGCGGGCACCTCGGCGAGGCGCCGGCGGGTGTCCTCGAGCACCTCGCGGGCATCGTCCAGTTGGGTGTCCATGAGGTCCCCGTCGAGCTCCTCGCCCGGCTGGCTCCAGGGCTGGTCTGAGGGTGTGTCCTGGTGATTCGAGGTTTCGCCGCTCACTTTTGGTACCCTATCGGCCACAACTGAGGCGAAGTGGGGTCACCTCCTGTCGAGGCGATCCCCACCCGGCCACTCCGACGCCAACGGCATCCGCCGGCGGCATCCATCGGGTAGGTGCGTCCGGGTCTGAAGATGCGATTCGTTCGATCGCCGGCTGCGTGCAGCCGGGCTCGTTCTCGTCGTGTCCACGGCTTTTCCTCGACCACCGTGGACCCGACTGGGAGGACAGCCCATTGCACAGGAGTGATCAGCCATAGCACCGCCGCAGACACCAGAACACCGGTACAACGACCGCATTCGTGCCCGTGAGGTTCGCCTCATCGGTTCGGATGGCGCTCAACTGGGGATCAAGGCGCTTCCCGAAGCGCTCAGCCTGGCCCGAAGCCTCGACCTCGACCTCGTCGAAGTCGCGCCCATGGCCAACCCGCCCGTGTGCCGGATCATGGACTACGGCAAGTTCCGTTACGAGGAGAGCCAGAAGGCCAAGGAGTCACGCAAGAAGACCGTCCAGGTGTCGATCAAGGAAGTGAAGTTCCGTCCGAAGATCGGCAAGGGCGATTTCGACACCAAGGTCCGTCACATGCAGGACTTCCTGCAGGACGGTCACAAGGTGAAGGTGACCCTGCAGTTCCGTGGGCGCGAGATGGCGCACCCGGAACTCGGCTCGAAGATCCTCGACTCGGTCATCGAGCAACTCGGCCCGCTCGCGAAGGTCGAGGCGTACGCCCGGCTCGAGGGACGGAACATGACCATGGTGCTCGCTCCCGAGAAGAAGATCGCACCGAAGAAGGAACGGGAACACCGAGAGCCGAAGCCGGCTTCCTCCGAATCAGCCGAATCGGCCGAATCGGCCGAGACTCCGGCGGCCTCGGAACCATCGGAACCCACCGAGACGCCAGCTGCCGAGTCGGCACCTGCACCCGAGCCGGCAACCGCTGCCGACCCGGCCCCCGCAGCCGACTGATTCGGACGCTGCGGGTCGGCCCCGCTCCGTCGGACCCACACATACTCGCCGGGCAGGCACCCCTGCCCGTCTCCCCACGCGATCGCCGACGATCGCGACACGTTGAAGGACATCACCCATGCCCAAGATGAAGACCAGCAAGACCGCTGCCAAGCGGTTCAGCAAGACCGGCACCGGCAAGCTCCGCCGTCTCCAGCAGAACCGTCAGCACCTGTTCGAGAAGAAGCCGTCCACGCGCACCCGCCGTCTCGACGGCATGGTCGACGTGCATCCCGGCGACGCCAAGAAGATCAAGCGCCTCCTCGGCGAGCGCTGAGCACTCGGCGCATTTCCCGCCCGTGACGCTCAGCGGTCACGAGCAGTACTGACGAACGAACGAAGACGAACGAAGGAAGAAAGAGATGGCACGAGTCAAGCGAGCGGTGAACGCGAAGAAGAGCCGCCGGCAGACGCTGGAGCGCGCGAAGGGCTACTACGGCAACAAGAGCCGTTCGGTCCGCGCCGCCAACGAACAGGTGATGCGCAGTGGACAGTACGCCTTCCGCGACCGTCGCGCGAAGAAGGGCGAGTTCCGTCGCCTGTGGATCCAGCGCATCAACGCCGGCTGCCGCATCCACGACATGAGCTACAGCCGCTTCATCGCCGGCCTGAACGCCGCCGAGATCGAGGTCGACCGCAAGATCCTCGCCGATCTCGCCGTCCACGACATCGAGGCCTTCGGCAAGCTCGTGGCGGCCGCGAAGGCGGCCCTGGTCTGAGCGACCAGCTCACGTTCACGAACCCCAAGGTTCAACGACTGCGGCGCCTCGTGGGGCGCCGCAGTGCGCGTCTGGAGGAAGGTGCGTTCGTGGTGGAGGGCCCCGGCCTGATCGCCACGGCGCACGCCGCCGGATGGGAGATCGAGGCCGTGTTCGTGGCGAACGGCGAGTGGTCGTACCAGCCGCCCGACGGCGTGCCGGCGTACGAACTGGCCCCCAAGGTGATGGAGAAGGTCGCGAGCACCGACACCCCGCAGGCGGCGCTGGCCGCGGTGCGTCGACGTGTCGCGCCGGTCGAGGCATTGGTCGACGAGGACTTCGTCGTCATCGGCGACCGCATCGGCGATCCCGGCAACGCCGGAACGATGCTGCGGTCCGCTGAGGCAGCGGGTGCCGGGGCGATCGTGTTCACGAGCGGTTCGGTCGACGTCTTCAACCCGAAGGTGGTGCGCTCGTCGGCGGGTGCACTGTTCCACGTCCCGGTGGTCACCGACGTCACGCTCGACGTCGCCCTGCACGCCGGTCGCTTCCGCAGTTGGGGCACCTCGTCGCACGGCGGCGTTCCCTACACCGACGCCGACTTCTCCGGGCCGACCGCGATCGTGGTCGGCAACGAGGCACACGGCCTCGATGCGTCGGCGCCGGTCGACGACTGGCTGACCATCCCGCACGCCGGTCGCGCCGAGAGCCTCAACGTGGCGATGGCGACCACGGTGCTGGTATTCGACGTGGCCCGCCAGCGGGCTGCGCGGTAGCCTGTGCGTCATGTCGACGACCAGCCAGCGCGACCGGGACGTGCAGCGATTTCGTTGCCCCCGGGTGTCGCCCGGGGTCGAGCGCGTCATCGCCTGACGCACCGACTCGGCGGCCCGGGGGAATCCCGTTCGGCCCCTGCTGTGACCCTCGTGCTGTGACCCTCGTGCTGTGACCCTCGTGCTGTGACTCTTGAAAGGAATGTCCATGTCCGACATCGATCGCGACCTGCCGCTGCTCGACGACGTCGCGACGGCGCGTGACGCCGGCCTCGCCAGGATCCTCACCGCCGCGTCGGTCGACGAGGTAGCGGCGATCGATGCCGACCTCCTCGGCAAGAAGGGCTCCCTCGCGCTGTTGAAGACCCGGCTCGGCACACTGTCCACCGTCGACGAGAAGAAGGCCGCCGGCCAGGCGCTCAACGCCGCCACGCAGTCGGTCACCGAGGCGCTCGCCACGCGTCGGATCGACCTCGCCCGTGCCGAGCGTGCGGTGCAGCTCGAGCAGGAGCGCCTCGACCTGACCGAGGAACTCACCCAGCCCCGACGGGGCCACTCGCATCTCGTCACCCAGGCCTGGCAGCGGCTCGAGGACGTGTTCATCGGCCTCGGCTTCCAGGTCGCGGAGGGCCCGGAGGTCGAGACCGACTTCTACAACTTCGAGGCCCTCAACATGCCGCGCAGCCATCCGGCGCGCAGTGGCTTCGACACCCTGTTCACCGACTACAGCGGTCCCCTCGCCGAAGACGGCACGGTGCTGCTGCGCACGCATACCTCGCCGGTGCAGATCCGCGTGATGCAGACCATCGAGCCGCCGATCTACATGGTGATGCCCGGTCGTGTGTTCCGTCGCGACACGCCCGACGCCACCCACATGCCGGTGTTCCATCAGATCGAGGGGCTCGTCATCGATCGCGGCATCACGATGGCCCACCTCGCGGGCACGATCGACGCGTTCACGAAGGCCTTCTTCGGCGGCGCGTTCACCAGCCGACTCCGTCCCAACTACTTCCCGTTCACCGAGCCGTCGGCGGAGTTCGACATCCAACGGCCCGATGGCTCGTGGATCGAGCTCGGCGGCTGCGGCATGGTGCACCCGAACGTGCTCCGTGCCGGCGGCCTCGATCCCGAGGAGTGGAGCGGCTTCGCGTTCGGATTCGGCATCGATCGCATGGCTCGTGAGCGCCACGGCATCGACGACATCCGCGACATGTACAGCAACGACATCCGCTTCATCGAGCAGTTCTGATCACGGACTGAACGGACCCGAAGGAAGACCCATGAAGTTCGTCCTCTCCTGGCTCGACGACCTCGCTCCTGGCCTTGCACCTGCCGGTGTCGATCCGCGTCCACTCGCCGAGCGGATGACCGCGCTCGGCTTGCAGGTGGAGGAGATCCTCCACGTCGGCTCCACCGTCGATGGCGTGATCACCGCGCGCGTGCTGCGCACCGAACGCCACCCCGACGCGGCCAAGGTCCATCGCGTGTGGGTCGACGCCGGCGACGGTGTGGAACGGCACGTGTGGTGTGGCGCGTTCAACATGGCACCCGGCGACGTGATCCCGCTCGCCACCCCGGGGACCACGATGCCCGACGGCCGAGCGATCGAACCTCGTCCGATCCTCGGGATCGACAGCCAGGGCATGCTCTGCTCGGCCCGGGAACTCGGGCTCGGCGACGACCACTCCGGGATCCTGATCCTGCCGCCGGACACGGCTCTTGGTGTTCCCTATGGCGACGCCCTCGGCCTGGAGTCGGAGGTCGTGTTCGACGTCGACCTCACCCGTAACCGTCCCGACTGCTGGGGGCATCTCGGCGCGGCGCGCGACGTGGCGGCCCACCTGGGAGTCGCGCTCGCTCCGGCCACGCCGGCGCTCGTCGCGGCGGGCGACGCCCGGTCGGCGTCGGTCGAGATCGTCGCCGGCGATCGCTGCCACCGCTTCACCACCTTGGTGCTGTCGGGTGTGCGCGTCACGTCGTCGCCCGACTGGATGGCGCGCCGCCTCGCGGCCGCCGGCATGCGGTCGATCAACAACGTGGTCGACGTGAGCAACTACGTCATGCTCGAGCTCAACCAGCCGAACCACGCGTACGACCTCGAGACGCTGGGCGGCCACGGTTTCCGGATCCGGCTCGCAGCCGACGGTGAGCAGATGACCACGCTCGACGGGGTCGTGCGCACGTGCACCGCTGACGACCTGCTGATCTGCGACGCCCACGACGTACCGATCGGCATCGCCGGCATCATGGGCGGCCTCGACAGCGAGATCACCGATGCCACGACGGTGGTCGCGGTCGAGATCGCGGCCTTCGAACAGACCTGCATCACCCGATCGATGAACCGGCTCGGGTTGCGCTCGGAGGCGTCGGGCCGGTTCGAGCGCGGCGTCGATCCGTACGGCATCGACCGGGCGCACGCCCGCATCGTCGAACTGCTGCGGCTCACCTGCCCCGAACTGGTCGTCCACGCCGGTTCGGTCGACGCCCGCAGCGGCGCGCTCGCGTCGGCGGATCGGTCGGCGCAGGTGCGTGTCAGCCAGGTGAACCGGATCCTCGGCACGTCGCTCGATGCGTCGACGATCAGTTCGCTGATCGCTCCGATCGGGTACGCGACCGCCTCGGTGGTGGCGGGCCCGACCGGCGACGTGCTCACGGTGGCGTTGCCGTCGTGGCGAACCGACAGCCACGAGGAGATCGACGTCGTCGAGGAGATCGCTCGGCACCACGGCTACGAGACGATCGGCCTCGCGGTCCCCAACTCCACGATGCATGGTCGACTCAGCCCGGTGCAGCTGCGCCGTCGGCAACTGCGCGAGGTCCTGCTGGGCGCGGGTCTGAGCGAGGCGATCACGGCCTCGTTCCTGCACGAGGACGATCTCGCTGCCGTCGGCCTGCCGGCCGACGCGATCCGCATCACGAACCCGCTGCAGGCCGACGAGGACGTGCTGCGGCCGACGATGCGCGTGGGCATGCTGCGGGCCATCGCGTTCAACGAGTCGCACCGCCGACCCGGTGTGCAGCTGTTCGAGATCGGCCACGTGTACCCACCCGGCGACCGTTCGACCGAGCTGCCGCCCGAGTACGAGGGGCTGTCGATCGCGCTCGCGGGCGCCGATGCCCGCGCAGCGATGGCGCTGTGGCGCGAGATCGCGAAAGCGATGGGACTCGGCGCCCGGGTCGACCAGTCACGCGTGCCGACCGGGATGCACCCCACACGATCGGCCACGCTGTCGCTCGGCAAGGATGTCGTCGGTGCGGTCGGCGAGATCCATCCGGACGTGTGCGACGCGTTCGCGGTGAGCGAGCGGGTGGCCTGGCTCGAGCTCGACCTCTCGCGTCTGCTCGCGGTGGAGCCGAAGATCGCCCAGTGGAGAGCGACGAGCCGGTTCCCGAGCACCGATCTCGACCTGGCCTTCGTGGTGCCCGACGGCGTCGCGGCGGAGAAGGTCGACAAGGGCATCCGCCAGGCTGCCGGCAGCCTGCTCGTCGACCTGTCGCTGTTCGACGTGTTCCGTGGCACGGGGATCGAGCCGGGTTCGCGGAGCCTCGCGTACCGCCTCCGGCTCCAGGCTGCCGATCGGACGCTCACCGACGTCGAGGTCACCGCGGTGAAGGACAAGACGGTCGCCACCGTGTCGAAGATGGGCGCGGTGCTGCGCGGCTGATCCCGGAGCGTGCCCCGCTGCGTTGCCCGGCAGCTCGGGTCAGTTCGCGGACAGGTCGTCGGGGGCGTCCGCGATCCAGGTGAGGCGCCCCCCTTGGCGGCGCACGACGGTGCGCCAGAGGTCGGCAGGTCGGTCGGTGAACAGGTCGTCGTCGTGGGCGTCGAAGACCATCCACGCTCCCGCGCGGAGCTCGGCCTCGAGTTGGCCCGGCGCCCATCCGGCGTACCCGCGGAAGATGCGGACCCGATCGAGTCGGTCGGCCACCTCCGTCGGTGTCATCGAGAGGTCGACCGTGCCGAGCGAGTGGGTGAGCTCGCCCCATGCCTCCTCGCTGCGGCCGTGGCCCTCTGCGACCGCGATGAGGGAGTCGTCACCGACCGGACCGCCGACGAAGATGCGCGCCGGCGGTGCGAGCAGGTCCTCCCACGCAGCGAGGTCGGCGAGATCGAACTCCTCGGCCAGGACGGCCGCCGGCTCGTCGGCCCGGTTCAGCACCACGCCGACGGCACCCGTGTCGGTGTGCTCGAGCATGTAGACGACGGTGCGGTCGAAGTTGGGGTCGCCGAGGGGCGGCGTGGCGACGAGCAGCCGCCCGCGCGTCGAGGCGCCGGGCGACGGGGAACCGTGTGACGGAGATCCGGGCAGAACCACGCGACCATTCTGCCCGCTCCGGCGTCCCTCTCAGGTTTCGCCACGGAACCGTCGATCGCCCGGACAGGGTCCGCGTGATCGGCCAGTCGCTGGGCCGATCCGGCCCAGGAGGAGATCCCCACCATGTTGATGAAGAACCCCCGCCACACCACGGCCCGTACCTCCGTCACGTCGGCGATCGGGACCGTCGTCGGCTTCGCCCTGGTGATCGGCGTGATCGCCGTCGCCGCCGTCGTCGGCTTCCGCCTGTTCGACAGCCCCTTCTCGACGACGGAGGTCGACCACAGCGCGCCGCCCGTGCTGCTCGAACTGCGCGACCTCGCGTCGTTCCACGCGGCGCAGGGGCAGTTCGAGGTCACCGTCGACGTCGAGCAGGACGTCAAGTGGGTGCCGTCGTTCCTGGCCGGCGAGCGGGTGCAGTTCGTGTCCGTCGGCACGGTCGATGCGATCGTCGACTTCTCGACGCTCACCGAATCCTCGTTCGTCGTCGACGAGGACGCGAGCGCGGTCACGGTGACCTTGCCGCCCGTGCGCCTGCAGGATCCGGTCATCGACCTCGAGATCAGCCACGTCATGAACCGTGATCGGGGTCTGCTCGACCGGTTGGGCGGCGTCTTCACCGACTCCCCGACAACGGAGGCCGAGCTGTACGAGTTGGCGACCGACAAGATCGCGGCGGCCGCTGACGCGACCGAGTTGGCCGACCGTGCCGAGCAGAACGTCCGCGCCACGGTGACGGCGATGCTCCAGGCCGTCGGATTCGACCGGGTGGTCGTTCGTTTCGAGCCGGTCGTCGCCGGCCCCGCGTCGGGCTCACCCGTCACGGCTGCTGCGGGCTGACCGTCGCCGGGCAGGTCGTCGGGCAGGTCGTCGGGCAGGTGCCAGGGCAGGTGCCAGGGTGGGTCGCCGGGCGACCTGTGCCACCCGTCGCATACACTGCTCGCGTGGAGCTGCGCTCGGCGGCGAGAGCCGACACCCAGATCTACGCCATCGGTCTCGACGTCGGCGGGATGGCGCTCGAGGTGGCGCAGCGCGGGTTCTCCACCATGCTGTCGAACCGCATGGCCCAGTTGGGTCGGTGGAGCTTCGACGGCGTCCGTCCTGCGATCCGTCTGGCGGACGATCTCGTCGTGCACCTGTTGGAGCGCGAGCGGTCCTCACGGTTCGAGCGCGCCGTCATCGGGATCGCCGCACCTGCCTGGCTCGGCATCCACGAACGAACGCAGCTCGCCGAGGTCGTCGACCCACGTCAGCGGCACACGTTGGTCGCATGCAGCACCACCATGGCCGGTGTCATCGGCACGAACCTCGCCGGGGAGGAGCCGCTGCAGCGCGAGCTGGTGCTCTGTCTCGACCTCGAGGTCGGGTTCTCCGCATCGATCGTCGAGATCGGCGAAGCGTCCATCCGCGAGTGGTGTTCGGTCGGCCTGTCGCCGCAGCTGTTGCGCGGCGAGACGGTCGGTCTCGGCATCGTGCCGGGCACCCGGCAGCGCGACCGGGCGCTCGCCGTGCTGCACGGCGAGGCGGTCGAGCTCGGTTGTGCCGATGTCGGCCGTGTGGTGGCGTTGGGGGAGGAGCCCGTCGACGATCTCGTCCGCCTCCTGGCGCAGGCCGACCCGGTCTGGGCGGAACGACCGCTCGAGGCGGTGCGCGGTCGCGGACCGGTCGCACGCGGGGCGGCGTTCCTCGCCGACCCTCGTGGTGGGCTCGAGATGTTCGACGTGGCCACCATCGCCTGGTCGGGCACGCCCGATGCCGGGGACGAACCCGACCCGCTCTCACTGAACTGGCACGTGTCCGGCGCGCTCGGCAAGCGTCTCGGCGTCCTGATGGACGATCGCGACGGGAGGCCGGTGGTCCACCCGGTGGTCGAACGTGGCTCCTCGGTGCCGTCGATCCACGAGCAGCTCTTCGACCTCGGTCCCGACGACGGCAGTGACGTGTTCCTCGACCTGTACGAACAGCACGGGGTCACACCGAGCGACGATCCGGTCGACCATCGGGTGGTCGCCACCGCACACCTCCGGCCCGATGCGATGCGCCGCTCCGAGGTGACGGTCACGTTCGAGCACGGCGTCGACGGTCGGTTCGCGGTGGGTCCGACGAGCATGTGGACGCTGGTGTGGCACTCGGCCGAGGTCGATGTCGTCGGGGTCCGCCGGCTGCAGGTCGAGCCCGACGAACGGCGAACCGACGACGGACGCGCCGACCGTCAGGAGCGCTCCACCGTTCGGCCGCTGATCGCGTCGTGGGCCGTGTCGCCCACGGTCGCCGACATCACCGCCACATCGGCGGCGCCCGTGCCGCCCCCGGACGAGGCCGAGCCTGCCGACCCGCTCGCGGAGATCGCTCCGCTCGAGGAGACGTTGTCGCTCGAGGAGACGGTGTCGCTCGAGGAGGCCGCCGACCCGGCGCCGGCAGCGGGGCCGGAGGTCGTGCCGGACCGGCCGTCGCCGGTGCCTGCACCCTCGACACCCTCGTCAGCACTGACGGCCCGCGATCAGCAGCCCGTCGCACCCCTGCCGCCCACGCCTGCGATCGCTGCGGCGCTCCAACGCTGTGAGCGTCTGCTGTCGTACGAGGTGGGTCAGATGGTCGCGATCCGATCGGTGTTCGCCCTGCTCGACTGCGCCGACGACGCCGACGCAGACCTCATCACGTCGTCGGCCGACCGGCTGGAGGGGTCGATGGCCCGTCGGGACGACGATCTCGCCGTGGCCATCCGCCTCGCGATCGCGGCGATCCGACGCTCGCTCGCCGGCGGGTCGGACGACTGGTACTTCGGGGGCACCCTCGCCGATGTCGACGCCGAGCTCGGTCGGGTGGTCGAGCACCTGATGGTGGTCGTCGGCCTCGTGTCAGCGGCCGAGCAGCGGCGACTCGTGCACGATGCGCAGCTGCTCGGGGTCGGCCCGGAGCGGGCGCGGGCGATGGTGCGCGAGCTCGTGCTGCGTGCCCAGGCCGAGCGGGTCCAGGCCGCGCTGCAGCACGAGGACGGTGCGGTGCGAACCGTGCACCTGCACCCGGGGCTCGGGCGATTCGTGCTGGACGGTGGTGCCGACGGGCGCAGCGACGTCATGGCCCGCGACGCCGTGCGGATGAGGGTGCTGCTCGACGTTCGCTGAGCGATCGGGCGGGTCGGCAGCGGCGGGCCGTCAGGCCGATCGCTGCGCGACGCCTGCCATCTGAGGATCGGAGACGCTGGTGTCCGCGACTTCAGCGACTTCAGCGACTCCAGCGACTCCAGCGGCCGCCGTCGCGGATGCGCTCGGGGCGTTCGGGACTCGGGTGAGCACCGGGACATCGGCGGCGGGCAGGGGATCGGCCGGAGCGTGCGCGACCTGGGTCGGTTCGCCGCGGACGGCCCTGACGATGCGACCGAGCAGGTGCTCGAAGGTGTCGAGCATGATCTCGAAGTCGCCCATCACGGTCCAGTTGTCGACGTAGAACAGGTCGAGCCGGCGGTAGGCGTCGAACGACGGCGAGTCGCGGGCCTCGACCTGCCACAGGCCGGTGATGCCCGGCTTGACGAGTTCGCGGCGACGCAGGTCGTCGTCGAACTCGAGGACCTCCTTGGGCAGCGCCGGCCGCGGGCCGACGATGCTCATCTTGCCGCTGAGGACGTTGAACAGCTGCGGCACCTCGTCGAGGCTCGACAGGCGGAGAATGCGACCGACCTTGGTGACGCGCGGGTCGACGTCCATCTTGAACAACGGGCCACTGCGTTCGTTGGCCGCAGCGATCTCGGCGAGCCGCTTCTCGGCGTCGACGACCATCGTGCGGAACTTGAGGACCTTGAAGTGCTTGCCGTTCTTGCCGACCCGGACCTGCTTGAAGAACACCGGACCCCGGTCGGTCTTGATCGCGATCGCGATCGCGATCAGCGCCGGAGAGAGCAGCGTGAGCACGGTGACGCTGATGGCAAGGTCGATGAGGCGCTTCGCCAGGTGGTCGATCCGCCGCGGGCTCGACTGCTCGAGGTAGATCATCGGCTCACGGGCGATGTGGAGCTGACGGATCCGCTGTACGTCGAAGCCGGCGAGACCGTTGGAGACCTGGACGTGGATGCCGCGTCCCTGGAGGCGCTTCACCAGCGTGGTGATGTCGGGATGCTCGCTCGCCGACGCGCTGAGGACGACACCGGTGACGTCGGTGTCGACGGCGATCCGTTCGACCTGGTCGATGGTGCCGAGCCAGAGGTCGTCGAGGCCGTTGCGGCGGGCGTCGTCGATGTCGCCGAGCACGCCGGCCACGCGCATGCCGTAGTCGGGGTGGTCGCCGATGACCGAGACGAGACGGGCGGCGTGCGACCCGGCGCCCAGCACGATGACCTCGCGGGCACGCGCTCCGCTCTGGCGCGTGCTGCGGAGCACGGCACGGAAGACCGAGCGCTCGATCACGAGCAGGGCCAGCATGGTGCCGGCGCCGATGAAGGTCTCCTTGAGCAGCAGCGTGGTCTCGAGGTTGACGAACACTGCCTTGTCGAGCAGCACCAGGCCGAGGGCCGTGTAGACGCTCGACCGGAAGATGAGCCGGACCTCGATGGCCCGCACGGCGCACAGGCGCGAGAGATAGAGGCCCTCGTAGCGCATGATCAGCACGCCGGTCGCCATGGCCGCCATCGCGACGAACAGCGATTCGGTCGGTCGGCGGTCGGCCGCCGGGAACGCGAACAGCAGCAACGGCACCCAGGCGAGCACGAGCATCGCCATGTCCGCGGCGAACAACGTCGCCTTCAGCCCGCGTCGTTCTTGAGTTCGTCCCGCCGTCCGTACCACCCTGGCGACGTTAAAGAGGGCAGGTCGTGAACGCAATGAAGGCACTGGATGGATTGTCGCAAGACTCTCACAAGTGGTTGACGCTGCGTGGAAAGTCACGCGCGGCACGTCGCAATTCCTGAGATATTCCCGACACTGAGAGGATGATCATGCAGTGACGTGTATGGTCATGCGCATGTCGACGACGACGTCCTCATCCTCACCCGCCGCTGCCGGCCGCAGCCGCCGGCGTGCCGCGATCGTCGGTGCCTCGGGCTACACCGGAGCGGAGCTGATGCGCCTGTGCGCCCAGCATCCCGATCTCGAACTGGCGTATGCGACCGGCGACACCCAGGCGGGCACGCTCGCGAGCTCGCTGTACCCGAGCGTCACGGCGGCCTATCCGAACCTGGTGTTCGAGGAGTTCGACGCCGATCGCGTCGACGGATTCGACGTCGTGTTCCTCGGCCTGCCGCACGAGGCCAGCATGGCGCTCGTTCCACAGCTCGCCGGACGGGTCGGCACGATCGTCGACCTGTCGGCTGCCTACCGCTTGAAGGACGCGTTGCAGTACCCCACCTGGTACGGGTTCGAGCACGATCAACCCGACCATCTCGCTGCAGCGGTCTACGGGCTGCCGGAGCTCGATCGGTCGTCGCTCCCCGGTGCCGGTCTCGTCGCCGTACCGGGCTGTCACGTGACCGCTGCGTCGCTCGCGCTCGAGCCGCTGATCGCCGCCGGGGCGATCGAGCGCACCGGGATCATCGTCGACTCCAAGACCGGGATCAGCGGTGCGGGTCGGGGCCTGAAGCACGGCTCGTTGTTCTGCAGCGCCGACGAGAACCTCGAGGCGTACGGCCTGCTCGACCACCGGCACACACCCGAGATCGAACAGACCATCGGTAGCACCAGTGCGGCCGACGGACCGTGCCAGGTGCTGTTCACCCCGCACCTCGCCCCGTTGAACCGGGCGATCCTGGCCACCTGCTACGCACGGCCTGCGGCGGGCACCTCGCTGAGCACCCAGTCGTTGCTCGCGACCCTCGCTCGTCGGTACGCGGGCGAGCCGTTCGTGGTGGTGCGGCCGACCTCGCCGTCCACCAAGGCAGCGCTCGGTACGAACACCGCGTTCCTGACCGCCCGGTACGACGAGCGCACCGACACCGTGATCGCGATCTGCGCCATCGACAACCTGTGTAAAGGTGCGAGCGGCGGCGCGATCCAGGCGGCCAACGTCGCGCTCGGGCTCGACGAGACGGCGGGCCTCCAGCGCGTCGGGTTGTACCCGTGAGCGCGGTGCGGGCGGCCGAGCGGGCCGCGGTGCTCGTCGAGGCGTTGCCCTACATCCAGCGGTTCGCCGGCCAGGTGGTCGTCGTCAAGTACGGCGGGAACGCGCTCGCCGGGGCGTCCGAGGACGACGCGCTCGCACTGTTCGCCGAGGACCTCGTGCTGATGCGCGCCGTCGGGATGCGGCCGGTGGTGGTCCACGGCGGCGGGCCGCAGATCAGCGACCTGATGACACGGCTGGGCAAGGTCACCGAGTTCCGCCGGGGTCTCCGCGTCACCGATGCCGAGACGGTCGACATCGCCCGCATGGTGCTGATCGGCCAGGTCAACCCACAGTTGGTGTCGGCGATCAACGTGCACGGTCCCATCGCGGTCGGCGTGTCGGGCGAGGACGCCGGGATGATCAAGGCCCACGCCCGCGACCCGGAGTTGGGCTTCGTCGGCGACGTCACCTCGGTCAACCCGATGATCCTCGAGAGCCTCCTCGCCGACGGGTTCATCCCCGTCGTCGCAACGATCGGCACGGACGACCAGGGTCAGGCGTACAACATCAACGCCGACACCGTCGCAGGGGCGATCGCTGAGGCACTGCAGGCAGAGAAGCTCGTGTACCTCACCGACATCGAGGGCCTGCGGCGGGTGGTCGACGATCCGGACAGCCTCATCCGCCAGACCACGCCCGACGAGCTCGACCAGCTGATCGCCGACGGGGCGATCGCCGGCGGGATGATCCCCAAGGTCGACAGCTGCGTGCGCGCGGTCCGTTCCGGCGTGCGCCGTGCCCACATCCTCGACGGGCGCATTCCGCACGTCCTGCTGCTCGAGGTGTTCACCGACGAGGGCATCGGCACCATGGTGCGCGAGGCGCCCGACGACCATCAGATTCCCATCTCCCCCTTGGAGGGACCGTGACCTCACACGCGTTCGACACCGCACCGGCCGGCGCCGCGTGCCCGTTCATGCCGGTGTTCGGCCCGCCGCAGGTGATGTTCGTACGCGGTGACGGCACCGAGCTCTGGGACATCGACGGCAAGCGCTATCTCGACTTCCTGTGTGGCCTCGCCGTCACCTCGCTCGGGCACTCCAACCCGGTGATCACCGAGGCCATCTCCACCCAGGCCGGGCGTCTGCTCCACGTGAGCAACTTCTTCACCAACGACGCGGCGACCGCCGCGGCGATCTCGTTGCGCGACCTGCTGTTCGAGACGACGGGGCGGCAGGGGCAGGTGTTCTTCTGCAACTCCGGCGCCGAGGCCAACGAGGCCGCGTTGAAGCTCGCACGCAAGTTCGGCGGGCGCGGCCGCCACGTGGTGGTCAGCGCCTACGGCAGTTTCCACGGCCGCACGCTCGCGGCGCTCGCCGCGACCGGGCAGCCCGCCAAGCACGAGCCCTTCTTCCCGATGCCCGACGGGTTCCGTCACGTTGCGTACGGGGATCTCGCCGCGCTCGAGGCGTCGATCGATCCGTCGGTGTCGGCGGTGCTCATCGAGACCGTGCAGGGCGAGGGCGGCGTGGTGCCGGCCGACGTCGAGTACCTCCGTGGCATCCGTGCGCTCTGCGACGAGCGTGGGATGTTGATGATGATCGACGAGGTGCAGACCGGCTTCGCCCGCACGGGGAAGTGGTTCGGCTTCGAGCACGCCGGGGTGGTGCCCGACGTGGTCACGATGGCCAAGGCGATGGGCAACGGGTTCCCCGTCGGTGCCGTCTGGGCCCGCAACGAGGTGGCAGCCGCGTTCGTCCCGGGCGATCACGGCAGCACCTACAGCGGGACGGCGATCGCCACCGCCGTGGTGAGCGCGGTGATCGGCGAGATGCGGCGCATCGACGCCCCGGCGCTCGCGGCCGAGCGCGGCGCGTATCTCCGCGAACGGCTGGCCGCGATCCCCGGCGTGCAGTCGGTGCGTGGACAGGGGCTGCTGCTCGCCGCGGAGTTGGGTGACGGCAGCGACGCCAAGGCGGTCTACACCGAACTGCTCGCGCGTGGGCTCGTCACGAACGCCGTCACCGCGACGGCGCTCCGGCTCGCACCGCCGATCACGGTGAGCGAGGCCGAGATCGACGAGGCCGTCGCGCTGATCGCCGAGGTCGTCGCTGCCCACACGGCCGGCACGAACGACGGAGCGACGTCGTGAGGCACTTCCTGGAGATCACCGATCTCACGATCGACGAGCTCGACGAGGTGCTCGACCTCGCCGAGGCACCGATCGAGGCGCTCGGTCGGCCGCTCGAGGGCGGCGGGGTGGCGCTCGTGTTCGAGAAGCCGTCCAACCGCACGCGGCACAGCATGGAGATGGCCGTCGTCCAACTCGGTGGCCATCCCGTCTACACCCGTGGCGAGGAGGTGGGGTTCGACGTCCGGGAGTCGGTCGAGGACGTCGCCCGGATCATGAGCGGCTACCACGCGATGCTGGCCGCCCGGGTCTTCTCGCACCAGGTGGTCGCCCGGCTCGCGGCATCGGCCTCGGTTCCCGTTGTGAACATGCTCAGCGACCACAGTCATCCGCTGCAGGGCCTCGCCGACCTGTTGACGATGCGGCAGTCGCTCGGCCCGCTCCGGGGGCGGACCGTGGCGTACGTCGGCGACCACAACAACGTGTCGCGTTCGTTGGCGGAGGCATCGGTGATGCTCGGCATGCACGTGCGGCTCGGGTGCCCGGCAGGGTACGACGCGTCCGACGGCGAGCTCGCCAGGATCTCGACCTTCGGGCCCGGCACGATCGAGCAGTTCGCCGACCCGGCGACCGCGGTCGCCGGCGCTGCGGTGGTGCACACCGACACGTGGACCTCGATGGGGCAGGAGGCCGAGAAGGCCGAACGCACCGAGATCTTCGGTCGCTACCAGGTGAACCGCGCACTGCTCGCCGCCGCGGGCGACGTGCACGGCGAGGCGTACTTCATGCACTGCCTGCCGGCGTACCGCGGGTTCGAGGTCACCGACGACGTCATCGAGGGCGATCGCTCGCTCGTGTGGCGTCAGGGTCACAACCGGATGCACACCGCCCGCGGTGTGATGGCGTTCCTGCGAGGAGTGCGGCAATGACGACGAAGGTCCAGCGTCAGCAGACGATCGCGAAGCTCATCGCGATGAACCCGATCACGAGCCAGCCACAACTGCTCGACCTGCTCGCCGTCGAGGGCATCGCGGCGACGCAGGCGACGGTGTCGCGCGATCTCGACGACCTCGGCGCGGTGAAGGTGCGCGTGCCGGGTGGCGACACGGTGTACGCGCTGCCCGAGTTCGAACCGGCCCGTGTGGCCCCACAGGACCATCTGCGGCGCGTGATGGGGGAGTGGGTGGCCGAGGTCCGCTCCTCCGGTCATCTCGTCGTCCTGCGCACGCCACCGGGGTGTGCGCACGTCGTGGGGTCGGCGCTCGACCGATCGAACCTGCCACAGATCCTCGGCACGGTCGCGGGCGACGACACGTTGCTCTGCGTCGCGGACGAGGAGACCGGGGGCCCCGCGCTGGCGGCGACCCTGCGCGACCTGGCGGGCCTGTCGTGAGCGGCCTCGACCCGCATCAGGAGGGTGCCGAACCCGGTCAGGGTGGTCAGACGCTCTGGCACGGCCGCTTCGAGGGCGGCCCGGCCGCCGAGCTGATGGCGTACACCGAGAGCCTGTCGTTCGACAAGCGGCTCTGGCCCGACGACATCGAGGGCTCGCGCGCCCACGTACGCGGACTGGCCCGCGTGGGGATCATCAGTGAGATCGAACGCGACCAGGTGCTCATCGCGCTCGACGTCGTCGCCAACGAGATGGAGAGCGGGCTGTTCGTCTTCCTCGCCTCCGACGAGGACATCCACACCGCGGTCGAACGTCGCGTGACCGAGCTCGCCGGACCCGCCGGAGCGAAGCTCCACACCGGCCGCAGCCGCAACGACCAGAGCGCGACCGACGTGCGGCTGTGGTGCAAGCGCGAGCTCATGGTGATCGCTCGCCGCGTGCTCGAGTTGCAGCGCGTGCTCCTGCGTCGCGCCGAGGATCACGAGGGCGTCTACCTGCCCGGATACACCCATCTGCAGCGGGCGCAGCCGGTGCTGTTGGCGCATCACCTGATGGCGCACGGCTGGGCGCTCGGCCGGGGGATCGACCGTATCCTCGACGCGCTCGAGCGCATCGACGTCTCGCCGCTGGGGGCCGGTGCGCTGGCCGGCTCGTCGCTCCCGCTCGACCCGGACGGCAACGCCGCCGACCTCGGGTTCGCCCGTCGGTTCGAGAACTCCCTCGACGCCGTCGGCTCGCGCGACCACGTCGCCGAGGCGCTGTTCGTCCTCACGCTCATCGCGATCGACCTCTCGCGAATCGGCGAGGAGGTGGTGCTGTGGACCACCGACGAATTCGGCTTCGCCAAGCTCGACGACGCCTATGCCACCGGCTCGTCGATGCTGCCGCAGAAGAAGAACCCCGACATCGCAGAGCTCGCGCGCGGCAAGGCCGGCCGGGTGATCGGTGACCTCACCGGCTTCCTCGCGACCATGAAGGGGCTGCCGCTCAGCTACAACCGCGACTACCAGGAGGACAAGGAGCCGCTGTTCGACGCGACCGACCAGGTCCGCCTGGCGCTCGGGGCGGTCACCGGCATGCTCGCCACGATCACCTTCGTCCCCGAGCGCATGCAGTCGGCCGCGGACGCCGAGTCGACCTCCGCCACCGATCTGGCCGAATGGCTCGTACAGCGGGGCACGCCGTTCCGCGACGCACACGCCATCGTCGGAGCATTGGTGCGCACGGCCTTGCAGGGTGAGCGCTCGCTCCGGGCGCTCGTCGACGAGCATCCCGAGTTGGGCCCCGACGCCGCTGCACTCGTGGCGCCCGGCGTGTCGGTCCGTCGACGGATCACTCCCGGTGGCGCAGGCCCGGTGCCGGTCGCCGATCAGATGGTGCGATTCCGTGCGGAGCTCGAGCGCCTCGCGGAGGCGCTCGACGCGTGACCGCCGGCATCGGTCGACCTCGCCGTCTGCCGGTTGCGTTCTTCGCCCGCGACGCGACCGTGGTCGCGCCGGAACTGCTGCACAAACTGCTGCGGGTCGGCTCCGGCCGCGCGGCGATCGACGCGCGGATCGTCGAGGTCGAGGCGTACACGCAGGACGACCCGGCCAGTCACTCGTTCCGAGGCGTCACTGCACGCAACGCGGTGATGTTCGGCCCACCGGGCCGGCTGTACGTGTACTTCGTGTACGGCATGCACCACTGCGTGAACATCGTGACGGGCGCGAGCGGTGACGGTCAGGCGGTGCTCGTGCGCGCCGCCGTGATGGACGGCATCGACCCGCGACGATCGAACGGACCGGGCAAGCTCACCGTCGCGCTCGGCATCGACCGCACCCACGACGGTGCACGGGCGAACCTGCTCGACGACGGCGCGCCCTCGCCGGCGGCGGCCGTGACGCCGCGCATCGGGATCACGAAGGCGGTCGACTGGCCGCGTCGATGGGTGGCGCCGTGGCCCGGACCCGAAGTCGGGCACGTCGGTTCGTAGCGATCCGTCCGTCGCTGGTCAGCCGACCCAGCGCACGCCCGCGCCGTGATACCCGACGTGGGCCAGGAGCTGCTCCACGGGGTCGCGCTCGCCCGCCCACGTGGTGAGACGGAGGTCGGCGTGCTCCTTGGTCGCCGGCTCCATCCGGAGCCAGTGGAGCGGAGCCGAGCCGGTGGCCCGCTCCCCGGCTGCGGAGAGGGCCGATCGAACTGCGTCCTTGGTGGCCGCGGGCAGGTACTGCCACACGATCGAGTGGAACACCACCGTCGCCACGCCGTCGTCGCTGGGTCGGGTCAGCTGCTCGCCCAACCAGTCGCCGGCGTCGGCCTCCGCCACCGTCAGGTCGGTGGCGCGGGCGATCGCGATCGCGTGATCGAGCCGCTGGAACCGTTCGAGCTGGTCGGGCCACACGAACGACAGCATCGACAGGCGGCCCTCGTCGGTCGACACATCGATCGGCGTGACGTCGACCGACGCCCGCTCGACCACCCGGATGGCTGCGTGCAGATGAGGTGCGGGACGTTCGTACCACTCGGGTCCGAACTGCAGTGGGGACCCCGGGTCACCTGTCGAGCTCTCGCCGGTGGAGAACCCGAACCGGTCCCAGTGCGACAACAGGCCGGCCGATCCGCCGAGCTCGAGGGTGCGCAGCGGGAGACCGGTGCGGTCGGCGATCGTGGAGAAGCCGGCGGCGAGTACCGCGGCCCGCCCGACCTCGTTGGTCTGCACGTTGCGCTGCAGGCCGCGCACGAATTCGCCGCGATGCACCGCCACCGCGGAGAGGAAGACGTCCGTGAGGTCGCCGCCGTGCCACGAGCCGCCGCACGACGGGTAGAGCGCCGCGAGGTCTGGCGCGTTTCCGGCGAGCGCGAGCCGATGTGCGGTCGCCAGGTAGCGCAGCGGCACGGCGTCGTGCACCGGTTGATCGCTGACTCCCTCGAGCAGCTCGGCGGTGAGTCCGCCGGAGAGATAGTCGCCGGCGAGTCCCGTGAGCAGGCCGGCGTAGAGCGGTGATCCGATGTGGGCACACGAGTCGGCCTGGCGCTCGATGGCCTCGATCAGGGTGAAGGTCGAACCGGCCACGTGGGGACGCTACCCCGTCGCGCGACGGGCGGACGACGGGCGGGTGACGGGCCGAATCCCAGGTGCATTCGTGGTCGGAGCTGGCAACATGGGGACCCTATGAACCTGCTCGACGACCTCACGGCGCGTGGCCTCGTCCACGATGCCACCGATCTCGGCGCCCTCGGCGCCCGGCTCGAGTCGGGACCGATCGGCCTGTACATCGGCTTCGACCCGACCGCCGACTCGTTGCACGTCGGGCACCTGGTCGGACAGCTGTTCATGCGCCGGTTCCAGCTGGCCGGGCACCGCCCTTTCCCCCTCGCCGGAGGAGCGACGGGCATGGTGGGCGATCCCGGAGGTCGCAGCGAGGAACGCAACCTGCTCGACATGGAGACGCTCCGCCACAACGTGGAGTGCATCAAGGTCCAGCTCACGAAGCTGCTGGACTTCGAGCCCGGTCCGTACCAGGCGACGCTCGTGAACAACGCCGACTGGACGATGCCGGTGACCGTGCTGGAATTCCTGCGCGACGTCGGCAAGCACTTCACGGTGAACCAGATGATGGCCAAGGACTCGGTGAAGTCGAGGATCGAGAGCGAGCACGGCATCTCGTTCACCGAGTTCAGCTACCAATTGCTCCAGGCCGACGACTTCCGGCACCTGTACGAGCACCACGGCGTCGAGCTCCAGGCGGGGGCCAGCGACCAGTGGGGCAACATCGTCGCCGGGGTGGAGTTGATCCGACGGCGTCTCGCCAAGCAGGCGTTCGCGATCACCCATCCGCTGATGACCAAGAGCGATGGATCGAAGTTCGGCAAGTCGGTCGGGGGAGCGGTGTGGCTCGATCCGACGCGCACCTCGCCCTATCAGTTCCGCCAATTCTGGGTGCAGAGCGACGACCAGATGGTGGCCGTGTACCTGAAGATGCTGTCGCTGCGGCCCCTGGAGGAGATCGACGCGCTCGTCGCCAAGCACGAGGACGCGCCCGAGCGCCGGCTCGCGCAGCGGGCGCTCGCCGACGAGATGACCACCTTGGTGCATGGTGCAGAGGCCGCCGAACACGCCACGGCCGCCGCCGCGGTGCTCTTCGGTGGCGATCCGACCACCGCGTCGGCCGAGACCCTGGCCGTCGTGGCCGCGGAAGCGCCATGCGTCGAGCTCGACGGTGAGCTCGACGGCCGTCGTGTCCACGACCTGCTCATCGACGCAGGGGTGGCGAAGTCGACCAGCGAGGTGGGACGTCTTCTCACGCAGGGTGCCGTTCGTGCAGGAAATCGCGTACTTTCTGCGGACGGACTGCTGCAGGCATCCGACCTGCTCAACGGAGGTTTTCTGCTGCTCCGGAAGGGCAAGCGGGACTTCGTCGTCGGAAAAGTTCGCGATCGAGGTTGACGCTCTGCGAGAGCGTGGATAGCGTAGCTCCTCGCCCCGGACGAGCCGGAAACGTGCGAGTCACACGGGCAAGGCACCAACTGCAGCTCTGCTGCTGTGTGCCGAGAGAGCTTCGGCTCCTTGAAAACAGAAGAGAAGATAGAACGCCAGTGCGGGCAGCACGTCGGTCGATCGCAAGGTCGTCGGATGGAGCTGTCTGTCAATTCACAAGTCCTCCCATCCCATGGGAGGCAATCGCCGGAACGTGATGTCGTGGACGTGAGCTATTCCCTCATGTGACATCACAGGCTCTAAAACGAACGAGAAGCTCTGAACCTCGGTTCAGGGTGGACATGTTCTTGTTGGAGAGTTTGATCCTGGCTCAGGACGAACGCTGGCGGCGTGCTTAACACATGCAAGTCGAACGGACTCCATTCAGTAGCAATACTGAGGAAGAGTTAGTGGCGAACGGGTGAGTAACACGTGAGAAACCTATCCTGGTCTCTGGGATAACAGTCGGAAACAACTGCTAATACCGGATGCCGTCGGAGCGTCGCATGGCGCGCTGACGAAAGGGTTACTGGATCAGGAGGGTCTCGCGGCCTATCAGCTAGTTGGTGGGGTAAAGGCCTACCAAGGCATCGACGGGTAGCTGGTCTGAGAGGATGATCAGCCACACTGGGACTGAGACACGGCCCAGACTCCTACGGGAGGCAGCAGTGGGGAATCTTGCGCAATGGGCGAAAGCCTGACGCAGCAACGCCGCGTGCGGGAAGAAGGCC
>JAPLAA010000114.1 GCA_026393475.1 Actinomycetota bacterium | reverse complement strand
TACGCCCTGCGGATCGACGATCTCCCCGAGCAGCAGCGCTCGACCGTCGCCCAGGCGGGGCGAGGAGTTGCCGCACTGGTGGCCCGAATAGGCGAGCGCGATCGGCTCGGACCCTTCGGCGATGGTGTTCCCGACGAGGACCGCCACGCCCTCGTCGGTCGCGAGGGCATCGGTATCGGCCCCGAGTTCTTCCGCGAGGTCGCGATTGAAGGCCAGCAGCCGTGGCGCGGGCGCTGGCTCCGCCTGCCAGCGCTCGTACAGCCCGTCGAGCTCGCGTGCGTAGGAGCTGTCGAACCGGAACAGCGTGGTGGCGTGCAACGACGCGTCGGCGCTCATGGGTCGAGGCTACCGATGGCTCGCCCACGGTCGCCGTTCCGGCCGGGCCGCGTGGGACACACTGGTGGCGCCATGAGCGACCGCACGCACCTCGTTCCCCGTACCGACCTCGCACCGACACCGACCGGTGAACGCCACGTGCTCGTCCGGCTCGGCCATGTGAGCGACCTGCACGTGATGGACGCGGTGTCGCCGATGCGATTCGAGTGGATCGAGACGATGGCGCACGATCCCCGGTGGCGGCCGTTGCTGCACATGCACCGCCCGCAGGAGACGCTCGTGCCGTGGGCGGTCGCCCAGCACGTCGACGAGGTGCGCGCCGAGGGTGGGCTCGACCTGTTCGTGTGCACGGGCGACAACATCGACAACGCCCAGCGCAACGAGCTCGACGTGTACCTCGGCCTCGTCGCCGGCGGCACGGTGTCGATGCCCGCTCGGGGCAGCGCACACGATGCACACGATGCACCGACCCCGGGGCCATGGCCCTACTGGAGCCCATTCGCGGACGTGATCGACACCTGGAAGCCGCGTGGCTATCCGGTGATCGACGACCTGTTCGACCGCACGGACGCGCCGATCGCGTCGGCCGGCGTCGGCGTGCCGTGGACGAGCATGCCGGGCAACCACGACCTGCTGTGCCAGGGCACCGCGTTCGTGAACGAGGAACTCCACCGCGCCGCGATCGGCGACCGCAAGGCACTGTTCCCGCCCGATGGCTTCGAGCCCGACGACGTACTCACGCTGTTCGTCGAGGAGCCCGACGTCTTCCTCGGCATCGGCGAGCGGCGCGTGCCACCCGATCCGTCCCGCGTCGCGATCGACCTCGACGGGTGGATCACTGCGCACGCACGTGCGGGCGCTGTCGGCTGGGATGCGGTCGCCCCGACCGGCCGGGCCGACACCGTCGTCGAGTTGGGCGACGTGCTCGTGGTGGTGCTCGACACCAACCATCCGGCTGGCGACTACCAGGGCAGCATCGGGCGGGCGCAGATCGCTTGGCTCGACGACCGCCTGACCGAGGCCGACCGCGACGGTCGGCTCGTGGTGCTCGCGAGCCACCACGGTGTCGACACGCTGGTGAACGAACGCGGCGACGATCCAGAGCGGGTACTCGCCGCTCCCCTGCTCGACGTCGTCCACCGCCATCCATCGGTGGTGCTGTGGCTCACCGGGCATCGCCACATCCACCGCATCACCCCTCGGCCGGGCGCGGCCGGCGGGTTCTGGGAGATCACCACCGCGTCGATCATCGACTGGCCGAGCGAGCGTCGCCGGATCGAGGTGCTGAGGCACGACGACGGCAGCGTGGAGATCGTGTCGACGCTGCACGCCCACCGGGCCGAGGCCGGCTCGTTGGCGTGGTGGCACCGCGGGCTCGCGCAGCGGTTCGGTGCGTCGCAGGTGCGGCACGCGATGAGCGGCACCGAGTTCGACCGCGACGTGCGGCTGTTCCTCGCGCGCTGACCGGAGCCGGCAGGCGGGTCAGCGGCCGGCGAGCCTCGCGACGACCGGCGCGAATGCATCGGCGGCGGTGTCGCCGACGGTGACGTAGGAGATGCCGTAGCGCTCACGACGGCGCTCGAGCTCGTCGCAGATCGTGTCGACCGAGCCGATGAGCGCGTGCGGATGGTTGAGCATCTGGTCGACGGTGAGACCCATGCGTGGCGCCATCGCCTCGGCGGTGGCCTGACCCTGATCGGTCACGAACGTGAAGTACGCACCGATCTCGAGCTCGAGCGAGTCGAACCTGTCGCCGGCCGCGTCGCGCACCCAGGCGACCTTCTGGTCGGTGGCGTCGGCGTCCGAGGTCGGCACGCCCGGGCCGATCTTGCCCGAGGAGTTGTCGAAGTTGAAGCTCACGATCTGCGCCTCGCGACCGGCGAGCGAGAGCACCCGCTTGGAGCCGCCGCCGATCATGATCGGCGGGTGCGGCCGCTGCACCGTCTTCGGCAGGCCTTCGAACCCGACGGCACGAACCCCGGTGCCGTCGCGGCCGACGAAGTCGACCTCGCCGTCGCCCATGAGGAGCTTGGCCATCTGCACGACGTCCTCGAGGCGCGACACGCGGGTGCCGGCCGGATCCCAGTTCACGCCCATGGCCTCGTACTCGCCCTGGAGCCATCCGGCGCCGAGGCCGAGTTCGAGTCGACCTTCGCTGAAGAAGTCGAGGGTCGCCATCTCCTTGATGAGCACGGCCGGGTTGCGGTAGTCGATGCACATCACGCGCCCGCCGACCTTGATCGTGCTCGTCGCCTCGGCGGCGACCGCGATGGCCGGCACCGCGGCGATGCCCTGCACCGGGTGGAACGTGGCCGCGAGCGCGGGGCCGGGACCGATGTAGTGATCGGCGAGCATGAAGCTCGAATAGCCCAGCGCTTCGGCTCGCCTGGCCTTGTCGCGCCAGTCGGCGGCGTTCTCCGCGTTGAAGGCCTGCCAACCGAATCGGAACGGGTGCGTCATGCGCCTCAGGATGTCAGGCCCACCACGTCGTGGGCGACCTCAGGACACGTCAGGAGAGGTCAGGGGCCCTTGGGAGCGACCTGGATCTGCTGCAGCGCCATCAGGTCGCGCATCTGCTTCTGCATCCCCTCGGGCGAGCCGTCGAGGAACAGCACGTTGCCCTTGCCGTTCTCGGCCATGTGGCGGATCGACTCGGTCCAGATCGAGAACAGGATGAGCGAGGAGTCGACGTTGGCCGCCTCCATCTCGCGTGCCGCCTGGGTGAGGCCACGGCCC
>JAPLAA010000032.1 GCA_026393475.1 Actinomycetota bacterium | reverse complement strand
CAGCCCATCCCGATGATGGCCACCTTGTCGCGGATGCCGTGCGATGCCATGAGTGCTCCTCGTCTCGTTCCTGTGCGTGCGTGTGCGTGCGTGCGTGTGCGTGTGCGTGGGGGCTCAGCCGGCGGCGGGTCCGGCCGGCTTGGCCTTCCAGAAGTAGTTGTGGATCCCGTCCTGGGTGTACAGGCGGCGGAACGTCATCTCCACCCGATCGCCGATCTTCACCGTGCTCGGATCGACGTCGGTGAGTTCGCACTGGAACCGGCCGCCACCGTCGAAGTCGATCACCACCGCGACGACCGGCGGGCTCAGGCTGAACGCCAATCGGTCGACGGTGAACGTGGCGATCGTGGCCCGGACGTCGGCCATGCGGACGAGCTCCATCCGGTCGATCGCGCCGCTCTCCATCGAGACCCGGGACGGTGGCAGGTGGACGAACCCCGCCTCGTCGCGGGAACCGAACAGCCCGTACTTCCAACCGTTCGAACGCAACGACGGCGGCGCCGCCGGTCGATCGGGCTCGGGGCGGCGCGGCGGCTCGCGGTGCAGCAGACCGCGCCAGGTGAGGAAGCTCGCATACGCGAGGCCGTCGTTGCAGACGGCCAGTTGCTCGCGGACCGTCTGCACCGGCCGCCGACCGCCGATGCGATCGGTGACCTTCAACAGCCACGTGTTGCAGCCGTCGGCGAGCGTGACGACGGCGATGGTGTCGCCCGGCTTCGCTCGATCGAGCACGTCGCACAGCAGCAGCCCCGCGTGGGCGGCACCGGTGTTGCCCACCGTGCCGGCCAGGTCGTCGACGATCGCGTCGGGACGGGCGCCGATCGCCTTGCGTGCCGCGGCGACCGCACGGTTGTGCATGCCGGTGACGATGACGTGGTCGATCTCGGTGATCGTGAGGCCGGCCGACTTCAGCGCGTCGGTGACCGACTGCTCGACGAGCGGCAGGTAGGCGTACTCGCCGAACCGCTCCTCCCACTGCTTGGAGGTCGCCTCGCCCGGCACCCGCCAGCGGTCGACGAACTCGGCCGTCGCGTCGGCACCGCCGATGCCGACGGCGATGGCCTGATCGTCGTCGCCCATCAGCAGCGCCACGGCGGCGTCGCCACCGGCGGATTCGTCGGCACCGCCGGGCAGGCCGGTGCGGATGTCGGACAGCACCGCGAGGCCATCGCGGAGCCCGGCGATTATGATCGCCCCGCTGGCCGAGCGGACCGACCCCACCGAATCGACCGCTCCGGCCGACGACGGCAGGGCGAGGGCAGCGTGGATCGCCGTGGCATTGGTCTTGTCGAGGTATGCCGGGACCGTGGTGGCGAACGCCACCACCGATGGCACGCGGCCGTCGGGCGCCCACGCCATCGCTCGTCGTGCCGCTTCCACGCCCATCGAGGTGGTGTCCTCGTCGAAGCTCGCGACGCTGCGCGTGCCCTTGCCGCCGCCACTGCCGAGCGCACCCGTGATGGCGGTGCGCTGGAGTCGCCAGTAGGGCACGTATGCCCCGTAGCTCACGATGCCTGACATGCGCGGGACACTATCCCTCTGATCCGACACCGGTCCGAGCCGGAGCCCTACCGTTGGCACGGCCACGGAACGGGCGGCCCGGACGGGTCCGGAACGGGCCAGGAAGCGGGTCGGCCGTGACGCGGCCGGGCACGGGGAGACGGAGACGATGCGACCACACCAGCAGCACCGCACGGGCCGCCGAGGCAGGACCCTGACCGCCGTCGCAGTGGTCGCTGCGCTCGGGCTCGCCGCGTGCAGCGGCGACGAGGACGCGACCGACCCGACGCCGACCACGCTCGACGACGCACCGGCGACCACCGAGGCGCCGCCGGAGACCGCCGCACCCACCACGACCGTGTTCGCCGGATACGTCGCCTCGATCACGCGCACCGAGTACGGCGTGCCGCACATCGTCGCCGACGACTGGGGCAGCCTCGGCTTCGGTCAGGGTTATGCGTTCGCACAGGACCGGGCGTGCACGCTCATCGAACAGGTCATCAAGGTGCGCGGCGAACGCGCGAAGTGGTTCGGGCCCGGCGAGGACGACGCGAACGTCGACAGCGATCTCGCCTACCGGCACCTCGCCCTGCACGACACCGCCGACGAGCGCTTCGCCGGCCAGCCGGCCGAGCTCACCGAGTTCGTCGAGGGCTACGTCGACGGCTTCGATGCCCAACTCGACGATGCATCGGACGACGAGGGCCCGAACGGCTGGTGCGCGGGCGAACCGTGGGTGCAGCCGATCACGACCACCGATCTCTACGCCTACCTGAACGACGTGTTGTTGTTCGCGTCGAGCGGCGTGCTCATCGGCCCGATCGCTGCCGCACAGCCCCCGGCGCCGGCACCGGAGGCCACACCCGACACCGCCCCGGCGACCGTCCCGGCCGAACCGACCGAACCGGAAGCGCCCGCCGACACCACCACCACCACGAGCATGGGCTCGAACGGTTGGGCGATCGGCAGCGAGCTGAGCGAGACCGGCGGTGGCATCCTCCTCGCCAACCCGCACTTCCCCTGGGAGGGCGAGCGACGCCTCTGGGAGAGCCAGCTCACCCTCACCGGCGACGCCACGATGAACGTCTACGGCGCCACGCTCTCGGGCGTGCCGGGCGTGCTGATCGGCTTCAACGAACACGTCGCCTGGACCCACACGGTGTCGGCCGGCAACCGGATGACGCTGTACGAACTGAACCTCGTGCCCGGCGACCCCACGAGCTACGTCTACGGCGACACGACGCGGGCGATGACGTCCACCGACATCACCGTCGAGGTGCTGCAGGACGACGGGTCGATCGAGGAGGTCACCCGCACGATGTGGGCCAGCCACTACGGCCCGATGATCGAGCTTCCCTTCGGGTGGACCGCGGAGAAGGCGTACACCTACCGCGACGCGAACCTCGAGAACGCCGACATCCTCCGCCAGTTCTTCGGCATGGCGCGAGCGCAGAGCCTGGACGAGTTCGTCGACGTGCACCGCACCGCCAACGCGATCCCGTGGGTGAACACCATCGCCACCTCGGCCGACGGCCGCGCCTGGTACGCCGACGCGGCGGCCACGCCGAACCTGTCCCCCGAGGCGATCGCCGGCTGGCAGGCCGCCGTGGCGACGGAGGGATCGACGGCATCGCTCGTCGATCAGAACGGAGCCGTGCTGCTCGACGGATCGAACCCGCTGAACGAATGGGTCGACGACCCCGAGGCGACCCGGCCGGGCATCCTGCCGTTCTCGCAGCAACCGCAGCTCGAACGCGCCGACTACGTGTTCAACGCGAACGACTCGCACTGGTTGGCCAACCCGGCGCAACTGCTCACCGGGTTCTCCCCGCTCACCGGGCCCGAAGCCGTGCCGCAGTCGGCGCGCACCCGGATGAACGCGGTCCTGCTCGCGGACCCAGCAGTGCGCGGCGACGACGGGAAGTTCTCGGCCACCGAGGTCGAGGCGGCGATCATGTCGCAGCGATCGCTGCATGCCGAACTGCTGCTGCCCGGCGTGCTCACCGCGTGCGCCCGCACCACCCTCGTGCTGGTGGACGGCAAGCCGTACGACGTGGCTCCCGCCTGCGCCGTGCTCGCCGGGTGGGACGGCCGATACACGACCGATGCCATCGGCGCTGTGCTCTGGCGCGAGTACCTCGCGCTGTTCTCCGGCGACGACCGGGCGAACGCGGGCGCGCTGTACCTCACCCCGTTCGATCCGGCCGACCCGGTGGGCACGCCGAACACGGTCAACGATGCCCGCGACGTCGATCTGCTGCAGAACCTCGGGATCGCGGCGAAGGCGTTGCTCGCCCGCGACATCCCCCTCGACGTCGCGCTCGGCGACCTGCAGGTCGACGGCCGCGACGTCGCGACCGCGATCGGTCTCCCCGGCGGCACCGCGGCCGACGGCACGGCGAGCATCGTCGGCTGTTGCTCCGGGGCGATCACCGCCGGCCCGACCGGCGAGCGCGGCGACCGCGACGACCGCGACGAGGTGCTCTCGCTCCGCGGCGGCCGCTACCCGGTGACCACCGGCAACAGCTTCATGATGGTGGTGGCCTACGGCCCCGACGGTCCGAACGCCCGGGCGGTGCTCACCTACGGTCAGCCCGATGACAACCGCTCGGAGGGCTTCACGTCACAGCGGGACGTGTACGCGAGCGGTTCGCTGCGCGAGGTGCGCTACACGCCCGAGCAGATCGCCGCCGACCCCACCGCCGTCACCGTCGAGGTCCGCGCCCCGCGCTGATCGAAAGGCCGGCGGGAAGGCGGGAAGGCGGGAAGGCCGGCGAGACGCTCGGTCAGCGGTAGAAGGGGTTCTCGCCGCTCGCGTGGTCGGTGAGGTCCTTGACCCGCTCGATGCCGGCGACCTGCTCGACGAGCATGGTCTGCACGCCGTCGAGCATCGTCATCCGACTCATCGAGCAGCCGTGGCACCCGCCGCCCATGGTGAGGTACGCGGTGCCCTCGCCGTCGTGACCGACGTAGGTGACGAACCCGCCGTGCGCTGCCAGTGCGGGGTTGACCTCACCGGCCACCACTGCTTCGACCTCGGCGCTCAGCGCGTCGTCGCGGGTGAGACCCTCGATCGTCGGCACCTGCGGCTTGTTGGGGTTGCGGATGACGAGCCCCTGGCTGTCGGTGCGATCGAGCACCGCGCCCTGCAGCGAGTCGACGTCCTTCGCCGGGATGATCACCTTCAGGGTCGATCCGTCGGCACCGGTGTGCGTGCGGACCTCGTCGCTGAACGCCGCCTTGGTGACCACGTCGAAGCTGAGGTCGTAGCGGAAGTCCTCGCCGGCACCGCTGACGATCTCCAACCGCAGACCGAGTCGGTCGCCGTCCGGCTCGTCGTCGCGCAGCTGCACCAGCTCTGCCTGGGCCTCGGCGCTCACCGTGATGATGAGGTTGCCGGTGGACGTGTCGGTCTCGGAAGCGAGGGGGCTCACGACGAGCAGGCTACCGGCCGGGTCCGTCGGGATGTCGGGCGCAGCCCGGCCGCATTCGGGAGCACCGGGCGAGATCCCCCGGGCGGGTGGCCCGTCAGCTCCCGCCGCCGTTGCACTCGATGCGCTGGCCGGTGACGTAGCCCGACCCGGGGCTGCACAGCCAGAGCACCACGTTGGCGACATCGAGCGGCTGACAGACGCGCCCGAAAGGCGAGCTCGCGTCGAGCGCACGCAGGTCGGGCATGTCACGGTTGCCGGTGAACGCCCTGGCGAGACGCACGCCCATGTCGGTCTCGACCAGGCCAGGGGCCACCACGTTGACGTGGATGCCGTGGGGGCGTTCCTCCTTGGCGAGCGTGAACGCGAGCGCTTCCATCGCCGCCTTGCCCATGTTGTACGGCGCGCCGTTGGCGCCCATCGACGACGTGGCCACCGACGAGATCATCACGATGTCGCCCCGACCGTGCGACGCCGCACGGGCACGCAGGTGCGGGATCGCGACGCGGGAGAGGTGGTGCGGACCGAACGCGTGCGTCGCGACGACGCGGATCATCTCGTCGGGATCGGTGTCGGCGACCGCCCGCCCACGTGACGCGATGCCGGCGTTGCACACGAGGGTGTCGAGCCCGCCGAGTTCCGCGACCACGGCCTCGACCATCGCGGCGCACGCGTCGGGATCGTCGACCGACGCCTCGTAGGCCCGGGCGATGCCGCCCGCTGCCTCGATCGCGGCGACGGTCTCGTCGGCCGCGGCCTTGTCCTTGCGGTAGTTCACCGCGACGGCGGCACCTTCCGCGGCCAACAGTTCGCTGATCCCACGGCCGATCCCGCGCCCGCCGCCGGACACCAGTGCGATCCGACCGTGCAACTGCCCCTGCTGAGCCATCCGACTCCCCCTCCGTGAACGCTCGCTCGTCGAGCTCCGTGCTGCCCCTGTGCTGCACCTGTGCTGCACCTGTGGTGCACCGACGCACCGGCGGCCGACGGCCTGGTGGCATCTCGTGCTCCCTGTGGCAACCTAGACGCGTGCACGAGGGCAGCAAGAAGGCGATCATCGCAGCGTTCTTCGCGAACCTCGGTATCGCCGTCGCGAAGTTCGTGGGCTCGCTGATCACCGGCTCCGCCGGTCTGCTCGCGGAGGCGGGCCACTCGCTCGCCGACACCGGCAACCAGGCGTTGCTGCTGTTCGGATCGAAGCGCGGCCGCCGCAAGGCCGACCACGTCCACCCGTTCGGCTACGGCCCCGAGCGCTACTTCTGGGCGTTCGTGGTCGCGCTCGTGCTGTTCAGCATGGGCGGGGTGTTCGCGCTGTACGAGGGCATCCGCAAGCTCGGTGACCCGCATCAGATCGACAGCGTCTACGTGGCGTACGGCATCTTGATCTTCGCGATCCTGCTCGAGGGTTTCTCGCTGCGCACCGCGATCGTCGAGGCCCGACGCGTGAAGCCGGCCGACCGGAGTTGGTGGTGGTACATCCGCAATGCGAAGGCGCCCGAGCTGCCCGTCGTGCTGCTCGAGGACGTCGGCGCCGAGACCGGTCTGGTCTTCGCCCTGTTCGGGCTGACGATGGCCGAGATCACCGGTGACCCGCGTTGGGACGCGATGGGTTCGATCGCCATCGGCGTGCTGCTCGTCGCGATCGCGATCGTGCTCGCGGTCGAGATGAAGGGGCTCCTGATCGGCGAGGCACCCTCCGACGAGGTGCAGGCCGACATCGAGGCAGCGATCAACGGCAGCCAGGGCGTGCTCGGGATCATCCACCTCCGGGCGATGCACCTCGGCCCCGACGAGCTCCTCGTCGCGACCAAGGTCGAGTACGACCACGGCATGTCGGTGCCCGATCTCGCGGCAGCGATCGATCGCACCGAGGTCGCGATGCGTGCGGCCGCGCCTGCCGACATGACGATCTACATCGAGCCCGACATCCGCCGAAGCCCGTCGGCGTGAGCGTCCCCACCACCGACACCGCGCACCGCCCCCGTTGGCGATCGGCCCGATCGCTCGGTCTGCTGGCGATGTTCGGCGCGATCCTCTTCTTCAGCCTCGGCTCGACGATCGTGAAGAAGGCCGGCATCCCCGGCCCGACCATGGCGTTCTACCGGATGCTGCTCACCACGGCCCTGTGGACCGCCATCCTGCGCGCCACCGAACACCGCTGGATCACCCGGGCCGAGCTCCGCAAGGCGCTGGTACCCGGCATCGTGTTCGGGCTCAACATCACCCTGTTCTTCACCGGCGTCACCAAGACCAGCGTGGCCAATGCCGAGTTCATCGGCGCCCTCACGCCGGTGATCCTGGTCCCGGCGGGCGCGCTGCTGTTCAAGGAGCGGATCAACACGCGAGCGCTGTGGTTCGGCCTGGTCTCGTTCGCCGGCCTGATGCTCGTGCTCTTCAACGTGCCGGCCAACGGGGTGGCGACGTGGACGGGCAACCTGATCATCGTCTGCGCGATGTTCTCGTGGGCCACCTACTTGCTCACGAGCCGGCGCCTCCGCGCCGAGATGTCGGTGCAGGCGATCCTGTGCGCGGTGATGATGATCGCGTCGGTCACGGTCTTCCCGCTCGCGCTGTTCAGCGGCAACCTCGACGAGATCACGGTCCACGCCCTGCCGTACATCGCACTGCTGGCGGTCATGACGGGCACGGCGGCACACGGCTTCATCGTCTACGCCCAGCGCACCGTGCCCGTCGGGACGATCAGCATCCTGCAGGTGGCGCAGCCGGCCCTCGCGGTCGTGTGGGCGTACCTGTTCCTCGACCAGACGATCCGGCCGGTCCAGCTGGTCGGGATGGCGCTCGTGATCATCGGCCTCGCCGCCGTCGTCACCCTCAGCCGTCGTCCGCCGGCGGGCGCCCAGCCGGCGGACGCACCCGGCGATCCCACGCTGCTGCCGGAGACCTGAGCGCTCGCCCACGCAGCCGACGGCGCGCAGCGATACGATGCGGCCGTACGACAACACACCTGGGGAGCTCGCGGGAACGGCGGGCTGAGAGGGTGGCCGACCGCCACCGACCCTCGAACCTGATCTGGGTAATGCCAGCGGAGGGATGGAATGGGAACCGTGGGTTCCGGTGCCGACGGCATCGTTGCAGCAGTGGTCATCGGCGGTGGTCCGGTGCGCGCTCCCGATGGCGCGCTGACGCGGCGCTTCGACGTCGTCGTGGCCGCCGACAGCGGACTCGACGTGGCGTTGGCGGCGGGGCTGCGTCCCACCCACCTCGTCGGCGACCTCGACAGCATCAGCAGCGCCGGCGCCGAGTGGGCCGCCGCGCACGCCGTGCCCATCGAGCAGCACCCGGCCGACAAGGACGCCACCGACACCGCGCTGGCCCTCGACCACGCCCGACGGCTCGGCGCGGCCGAGATCGTCCTGTTCGGCGGGGTCGGGATCGACCGCTTCGATCACCTCCTCGGCACCGTCGCAGCGCTCGGCGACCCCGGCCTCGCCTCCGTGCCACTGCTCTCCGCGCACCTGGGCGCCAGCACGCTGTACGTGCTGCACCCGGGTCACGACGTGTCGGTCGACCTGCCCACCGGCGCCGTGTTCTCGCTCGTCGCACTCCACGGCGACTGCACCGGTGTCGCCGTGCGCGGTGCGCAGTGGCCGCTCGACGACGCCGATCTCCCCGGCGGCAGCACGCGTGGCATCAGCAACACCGCCGTCGACCCCCCGGTGCGGGTGTCGACCGCGACCGGCGTGCTCACCGTCGTCGTCCCCCGTCCCGATCCGGGCGCCGTGCCCGCACACCTCCAGCAGCACTCCCCCGAGCAGCACTCCCCCCAGGAGCACCCATGATCCACCGCCGTTCCACCACCCGATTGGGCGCGCTCGCGCTCGTGTCCGTGCTCGCCCTGGTGGCGTGCAGCGACGACGCGGCCGATGCGCCGACCGACACGACCGACACGACCCAGGCGACCGACGCCACCGACGAAGCGCCCGTCACGATCACGCTCGTCACCTACGACTCGTTCCCCGCCGAGGGCACGAGCCTGAACGACGCGCTCGCGTCGTTCACCGCATCCACCGGCATCGAGGTCGAGCTGGTGATCGCGGGCGACACCGGCACGATGGTGAGCAAGGCCGTCCTCACCGCCGGCAACCCCGAGGGCGATGTGATGTGGGGCGTCGACAACACCTCGCTGTCGCGAGCCCTCCCGGCCTTCGAGCCGTACACCAGCGCCGAGATCGACGCCCTCGACCCGGCGCTCACCGCGCTCGTCCCCGGCGGCGAACTCACCCCGGTCGACTTCGGCGACGTGTGCATCAACACCGACCTCGAGTGGTTCACCGCCGAGGGCCTCGAGCCGCCGACGACATTCGCCGACCTCGTCGATCCCGCCTATGCCGACCTGCTCACGGTTCAGAACCCGGCGACGTCGTCGCCCGGCCTCGCCTTCCTGCTCGCGACGGTCGCCGAGTTCGGCGCCGACGGATGGCAGGCCTACTGGACCGACCTGCGCGACAACGGCGTCGAGGTGGTCGACTCGTGGACGACGGCGTACTACGAGCGCTTCAGCGGATCGAGCGGTGACGGTCCCAGCCCGCTCGTCGTCAGCTACGCGAGCAGCCCGCCGGCCGAGGTCATCTTCGCCGACCCGCCGCGCGACGACGCGCCGACCGGTGTGATGACCGAGACGTGTTTCCGCCAGGTCGAGTTCGCCGGCGTCCTCGCGGGCACCGATCACCCCGAGCAGGCGCAGCGGCTGGTCGACTTCCTCGCGTCGGCCGAGTTCCAGCAGGAGGTGGCGCTCAACCTCTTCGTGTGGCCCGCCCGCACCGACGTGGCGCCGCCCCCCGAGTTCGTCGAGTTCGCCGACGTCGTCGACACCCCGCTGACAGTGGCGCCCGAGGACATCGAGACGAACCGTGAGGTCTGGTTGGACGAGTGGACCCAGATCGTCCTTCGCTGACGCGTCTCCCGGCGGGCATCGCGCTGCCGGTCGCGGCGCGGGTCGCGCTCGTCGTCGTCCCGTCGTCGTTCCTGGCGGTGTTCTACGTGTGGCCGTTCCTCGGCCTCGTCGCCGAGGTCGTCGACGGCAGCGCGATCGCCGACACGTTCGGCCGACCGGGCCTCGGCCGGGTGATGTGGTTCACGTGCTGGCAGGCGGTGCTGAGCACGGCGGCCACGCTCGTCGTCGGCCTCGGTCCCGCGTACCTCGTCGCCCGGTGGGAGTTCCCCGGACGACGGCTGCTCACCGCGCTGTTGACGGTCCCGTTCCTGCTGCCCACGGTGGTGGTCGGCGCCGCGTTCATCGCCCTGCTGCCCGACGCGCTCGAGACGTCGGCCGTCGCGATCGTGATCGCCCACGTGTTCTTCAACGTCGCCGTCGTCGTCCGTGTCGTGGGCGGTGTCTGGTCACAACTGCCGGCCGACCTGGTCGCCGCGGCCCGTGTCCTCGGGGCCGGCCCGTGGCGGGCGACGCGAGAGGTGACCCTGCCGCTGCTGCGGCCGGCGCTCGTCGCTGCCGGGTCGATCGCGTTCCTGTTCACGTTCACCTCGTTCGGTGTGGTGCAGATCCTCGGCGGGCCCACCCGCGTGACGATCGAGGTCGAGATCGCCCGGCGGGCCACACAGTTGGGCGACGTGAGCGGAGCGGCGGTGCTCTCGCTGGTGCAGCTCGCGCTGCTCGCGGTCGTCGTGGGCGTCACCGTGCGCACGCAGCGCCGCGCCTCGGTGTCGATCGGCCTTCACGCCCAGGCGTCGCCACGCCCGCGCACACGACGCACCCGGCTCGCCGTCGGCGCCGCGGCGGTGACGGTCGCCGCCCTCGTCGTCGCACCCCTCGCGGCGCTCGCCCTGTCGTCGGTGCGTCCAGGTGGCAGGTGGTCGCTCACGGCCTGGCGGACCTTCGGCGACGGCCCGGCGCGGCCCGGCGCCGACCTCGGGGTCGATGCGATCGGCGCGGTCGTCGCCTCGCTGCGCGCCGCGGCGCTCGCCACCGCGCTGGCCGTCGCGATCGGCACCCTCGCCGCGCTCGCGGTCTCCTCGGCACGACGCGGCGGCCGGCTGCTCGACGTCGGCTCGATGCTGCCGCTCGGCACCTCCGCGGTCACCATCGGCTTCGGCATGCTCATCACCTTCGACCGTGCGCCCGTCGACTGGCGCGGCGAGCCGTGGCTCGTGGCGGTCGGCCATGCGCTGGTGGCCGTGCCGTTCGTGGTGCGGGCGATCCTGCCGGTGCTGCGGGCCCGACCCGTCGGCTGGCGCGAGGCCGCCGCCACGCTCGGCGCCTCCCCGCTGCGGGCCTGGTGGGAGATCGACGTCCGACTGCTGCGCCGCCCCGTGCTCGTCGGCGCCTGTTTCGCCACCGCGGTGTCGCTCGGCGAATTCGGCGCCACGACGTTCCTCAGCCGCACGGGCCACGAGACCCTGCCGGTGGTGATCGCCCGGCTGCTCGGCCGTGCCGGCGACGTGCCGCGGGCGCAGGCGTCGGCCCTCGCGGTGGTGCTGGCCGCGGTGACCACGATCGTCCTCGTGGGCGTGGAACTCCTCGATCGGCCGACCGACGGAGGGGGTGGTGGTCGTGCTCGACGTTCGTGACGTGGTGGTGCGCTTCGGATCGCGGACGGTGCTCGACCGGGTGCGGTTGACCGTCGACCGCCACGAGATCGTGGCGCTGCAAGGGCCGTCCGGCAGCGGCAAGAGCACCCTGCTCCGAGTGATCGCCGGGCTGCTGCCCCCAGACGGGGGCACGGTGCACCTCGACGGTCGCGACGTCACGCCGCTCCCGCCGCACCGGCGCGGCATCGGACTCGTCTTCCAGGACGACCAGTTGTTCCCCCACCTCGACGTGGAGGCCAACGTGGCGTTCGGCCTGCGGATGCAGCGTGTGCCCGCCGCCGAACGCCGCCGCCGGGTGGACGAACTGCTCGAGCTGGTCGGCCTCGACGGCTTCGGCTCGCGTTCGGTCACGTCGCTCAGCGGGGGCGAGGCCAAGCGCATCGCCCTCGCTCGATCGCTCGCGCCCGCTCCCCCGCTGCTGCTGCTCGACGAGCCGCTCACCGGCCTCGACGCGGCCCTGCACGATCGGCTCGCCGCCGACCTCGGCAGGGTGCTCCGCGCCACGGGCACGACCGCGTTGATGGTGACCCACGACGGCGCGGAAGCGGTGGCGATCGCCGACCGCGTGGTCACCCTCGACGACCTCACGCCGGGTGGAAGGTGACACCGATCGCGACGGCTCGGCGGGAGCGCCCGCGACGCCTGGCCCTAGAGTCGCGCCGATGAGCAACGACCTGCGGATCGGCTTCCTCGGCGCCGGCCTGATCGCCACCTACCACTCCAAGAGCCTCCGGCGCAGCGGCGTCGAGACCGAGCTCGGCGTGGTGCGCGCCGGCGTGTACGACCCCGACCGGGAACGAGCCGAGGCCTTCGCCGCGGCCGCCGGTCATCGCGTGTGCGACTCCGAGGACGACGTGCTCGACAGCTGCGACGCGGTCTACATCTGCACCTGGACCAGCGAGCACCCGCGCCAGGTGGCCAAGGCGGTCGAACGGGGTCTCGCCATCTTCTGCGAGAAGCCGCTCGCGATCACCACCGCGGCCGCCGAGGAGATGGCGGCGCAGGTCGCCGCCGCCGGACTCACCAACCAGGTCGGTCTCGTGCTCCGTCGCTCGCTCGCCTACAACTGGGCCAAGCACCTCATCGACGACCCCGCCGCCGGCCGCGTGATGACGGTGGTGTTCCGCGACGACCAGTTCATCCCGATCCAGGGGCACTACGCCTCCACCTGGCGGGCCGACAAGGCGCTCGTCGGCGCCGGCACCCTCCTCGAGCACAGCATCCACGACGTCGACATGCTCCGCTTCCTCGTGGGCGACATCGCCCGCGTCAGCGCGAACACCGCGAACTTCCACGGCCACGACGGCATCGAGGACGTCGCCAACGCCACCATCGCGTTCGCCGACGGCGCCATCGGCACGCTCACGAGCGTCTGGCACGACAACCTGGCGCGTCCGAGCCTGCGACGCGTCGAGGTCTTCTGCGAGCGCCGCCACATCGTGATCGAGGGCGACGACTGGTACGGCCCGGTGTCGTGGACCGACAGCGACGGGGCCACCGGTTCGCTCGAGGGTGAGGCGTTGGAGGCCGTTGCGTTGCCGCTCCTCGACGGGTCGATGAACCCCGACGGCGAGTTCGTGCGCGCCGTCGTCGAAGGTCGCCCTGCGCACCCCGACTTCGCCACCGCGGTGGAGGCGCACCGCATCGTCGACGCGATGTACCGCTCGGCGGCGGCGGGCGGCGAGCTCGTGCACCTCTCGCGATGAGCCCGATGAACCACATGAACCCCACGACGCCGCAGGCCGATCGCGAGGTGGTGCGCATCACCGCCGAGGAGACACACCCCGTCCGCCTGGCCGTGTTGCGGGCCGACACACCGACCAAGGAGGTCGCCTTCCCCGAGGACCATGCGCCCGGTGCGGTGCATCTCGGCGTGCGCATCGACGGCGCCCTCGTCGCGACGAGCACCTGGATCCCTCGCGACGCACCCGACGGCACCTCGCCGGCGGTGCAGCTGCGCGGCATGGCCACCGCCGCATCGCTCCAGGGCACGGGCATCGGGGCGCTGCTGATCGCCGCCGGCCGCGATCACGCCCGCTCGCTCGGGGCCGTCGTGGTGTGGGCGAATGCCCGCGACCGCGCTCTCGCCTTCTACGAGCGTGAAGGGTTCGTGATCGTCGGCGACGGCTTCGTCGACGCCACCACGCAGCTGCCCCATCACGTGGTCGTCTCGCGCCTGTAGAGGCCGCCGGCCACCCGCCGGTCACGGGGCCGCATCGGTTTCCGATCGGGTCGGACCGCTGTCCCACTTTGGGCGATGCCTCTGTTGGAGACCGCCACCGCCGCGGCGCTGCGAGCGCGGGCGACCGGCCTGCGCCGGCTCGCGACCCAGCTCACCGAACGCGACCTGCGCAACCTGTACGACGTCCGACGTCGTGCGGGCGACGACGTGTGGCGGGGCCCGTTGCCCGATCGGTGCCGCGACGAGGTGCTGGTCGCCCAACGGCGGCTCGACCTCGCCGTCGACGACCTCCGTCGTCACGCGCTCGTCCTCGAGCGGCAGGCCGACGAGATCGACCTGCGTGCAGCGGCGACGGCGGGGCTCCCCGCATGACGCTGCTCGGCTACGACCTGTTCCTGCTCGACGCGCTGCGCCGTCAGGTGCGTCGCACGGCCGGCGCGCTGGCGTCGGTCGGCAGCGACGATCCGCTGGCAGTCGATGCGGTGCGCGCGGCGCACGATGTGCAGCGGCTGCTCGAGCTCGACTGGCTGCCGGCCATCGGCGCCGTGCTCGTCGACGATCCGCTGGGCGGCCCTGGCGATGCAGCCGCTCTCGCCACGGCGATGACGACGGCGATGACGACGGCGATCGCCACGGCGATGACGGCGGCGACCGCATGGTGGGAGTCGTCGACGATGGGCGGGGACGCCGCAGGTCCTCGGCTCGACGACACCGCCTGGGCCGCGACGTTCGACGAGTTCGCTCGTCGCCGCCTCGACCTGGGGCAGTTGCTCGTCGACGATCCTGACGACACCGCGGCGCGCCGCGCACTCGCCGCCCTCGATGCCGAGATCGCGGCGGCCGCCGCCCGGTACGCATCGGCCGCGCCGACCGACGGGCACGTGCGCTGGTTCCCGACGGCGCTGCTCGATGCCTCGCCGATGGCCGCCGCCCTGGTGCTGCGCCATCTCCGCCTCGACGATCGCACCCTCGCCGCGGTCAGCGCGCTCGTGATGCGCCGGTGGCGCGAGGGCAGCGAACACGGGATGCAGTGGCCCGACACGTTCGTCGGTGGCGACAACACCGCCGACCTGTTGTTCCGCATCCTGGCCGACCGCCCTGCGGCAGCGGCATCGTTCCTCGAGCGCGCCCGTCCCGACGAGATCCTGCTCGCGGCACAGTTCGACGACACCGTGGCCCGTCTGTTGATCGTCGGCACCTCACCTGCCCAGGTCGACGAGGCGACCGCCGGTCGAATCCTGCGCCCGCTGCTGGAATGGCTCCAACTGCACGGCGTGCCGTCGGCGATCGACGGCGCGACCCGATCGGCCCCGGCGATCGCGGCGGCGGCAGTCACACCGTGGCTGGCCGATCTCGGGCCTCGAGCGGCACGGTGGGACTGGACGTACGACGACGGCGACCGCGCCCTGCGCTGGCTGCTCGACGATCCCGCCGCCCGCGCGGCGATGGCGGACGGCCTCGCCGCGCAGCGCGACGACCTGAGCGACGTGCCGATGCTGGAGCCCGACGGCCGGGTCGACGGCGAGCTGGTGCGCGACCTGGCCGGCACGTTCGCACAGGTGCAGCTCGCGCTCCGCGATGCCGAGATCGCCGAGGCCGACGCCGATGGTCTCCTCGCCCAGTTGGCCATCAACACCGCCGGCATGGCGATCACGGCCGCCGCGCCCAGCGGCCCGATCGGGTTCGGCGCCGAGGTCGGCGTCGCGCTGCTCGCGCCGGTGGCGATCGACGCGCTCGATCGCTGGGGGATCGCCCCATCGCCCGAGGGCGCCCGGCGACGGGCGCAGCAGACCTTCGGCGACCGGGCGATCGACACGGCGGTGATGGCCGTGACCGGCATCGTCGGCGCTGCCGTCGAGCGGGGCGAACTGCCACCCGACACCCTCGACCGGCTCGAACTCGAGGGGCTCGCCGGGCCGACGGGGGCGGGATGCGCTCCGCGCGAGGTCTCCGACCGCCTGCATGCGTTCGTCGCCGACCTCGCGCCGCTCACCGACCCGGCCACCCACAACGCACTGCTCGCCGTGCTCTACGCCTTCGCGAACCCGCTCTCCGACGCCCAGCTGTGCGACTGAGCCGCCACCCGGGCGCTACGGGATCGGCACCGTGGTGGTGAGCAGCAACGTGTTGCCGGGCGTGACCTCGATGATCAGCTCGAGGGTCCAGTCACCCGAGAAGGCGAGCGCGATCGAGCCGGTGTAGTGGTTGGGCCCGTCGGCCACGATCGTCACCGGCGTCTTCGGCACCTCGCGTTCGGGGAGCGACATGCGGGCCTGCACGGAGGTGACGGGCTGGATGCTGCCGCCGGCCGGCGTGAGCACCAGGTGCATCTCGTTGGCACCCACGCGCCCAGGGGTCACGGTGACATCGGCGATGAGACCGGCTTCGGTGATCGTGGTGTTGAACACCTTCGCCTCGAGGGTCGCCACCGGGGGCAGCGTGACGAGGCTCGCGGTGAACGCGAGCACGAGCGTGCCGAACACGGCCTCGGCGACCACCGTTCGCCTGATCGAGCCGGCGCTCACGTACTGCAGCAACCACCGCGACACGGCGCCGATGGCCACGACGACGCTGACGAGCGACAGCTTCACGAGCAGGGTCCGACCCCACGCCGTGTCGGTGAGGGTGTCGATGCCGCCGGCGAGCTCGTAGGCCTGGATCGCTCCGGTGACGACGATGATCGGCACCAGCACGGTGGCCGATCGCGAGAAGGTGCGAACCGTCCGGGCGACGGGCTCGGTGTCGAGCCAGGCACGGTTGCCCAGCGCGAACAGGGCGAGGCCGCCCATCCAGACCACGATGGCCAACAGGTGCACCGCGTCGAGGAGCACGTACAGCGCTCGCGGCGAGGCCGCCGACGGGTGACCGGCCGCCGGCAGCGTGACGAGCACACCGATCGCGGCGGCGACCGCCACCTGCCGCCACCACATGGAGTCGCTGGCCCGCCGCGTCCGCAGCAACACGCCCAGCACGAGCAGCAGCGCCACGCGGGCGAGCGCCATGCGTCCGGTCTGGGTGCCGTCGACACGACCCCACACCTCGGGCGAGAACGCATCGCCCAACCCCCCGGCGACGGCGATCGCGCCGTACAGGCCGAAGCCCGCGAGGGTGCCCACGAGCGAGAGCACCCATCCGATGACGGGCAATCGGCGGCGGATGCCGGTGAGCAGCTCCGTCGGGATGAGCAGCGACCAGATGCCGGATCCGATCAACAGGACGAGGCCGAGGAAGAGCACGAAGCGCGACACGTCGGCGGCACGCCGAACGGTGTCGTCGGCGGCCGCCCCGTCGCTGACCTGATCGACGAGGCTGTCGGTCCCGCCGCCGCCCGGGTCGCCGGTGCCGACGATGAAGCCGAACGCGCCGTCGACGATGTGGCCGTCGGCCGAGGCGACCCGCCACACCACGGCGTAGACGCCATCGGCGAGGTCGGGCAGTTCGGCCGTGACGATCGAGTCGTCGCCGGTCACGCGCTCGGGTCCGCCGATCTCGACGAGGCGCTGGTCGGCGTCGTAGAGCTGGATCGACGACAGGCCGGCCTCGATCGGCTCGTCGAAGTCGAGCACCACGGCCGGCGGGGCCTCCTCCAACACCGAGCTGGGCGCGGGGACGCTGGTCTCGAGCGAGGCGTGGGCCGACACCGGCGACGCCGGGAGCACCACGACGCCGGCGAGTGCGGTCGCGACGACGGCGAGCACGGTGCGGCGGCGCGTGAGCCGGCGGGTGTATCCGGAGATGAGACGCCGACCGGCCGGCCCCTCGGGGACCGGGCCGCTGTCGTGGCCGTGGCCGTTGTCGTGGACGTGGCCGTTGTCGTGGACGTGGCCGTGGTCGTGGTCGGTCGAGGTGCGCATCAGAAGATGCCCGCCGGCGCGAGCCCGTCGATCTCGCCGCGACCGACGAGCCACGCGAGCCGCTGCGCGGGTGGCGCGGCGAGCGCCTCCGGCGGCAGCAGGGTGAGTCCCATCGGCCGGCGGGCGGCCCACTGCCGCTCCATGCGGACGAGCTCGAGGCGGACATAGAGCGCCGGCCAGTGGTCGGGAGAGTGACCGAGCCCCAGGTCGGTGTGGTGGAGTTCGGTCTCGCGCCAGCGACGGAACGGCAGGTCGGCGAGCACGACCGCGCCCGCGACGCTGTTGCCCATGCCGGCCCACGCCTCCGTCGGCATCGTGGCCCACCGACGTTCGAGCGCGTCGGCGGTCTCGCGGAGGTCGGCGACCAACACGTCGGCCGCGAGCGCGGCGTCGCGCTCGATCTCCGCTGCCCGACCGGCTGCACCGCCCTCGTACTGCTCGGCCACCTCGCCCCTGGTGCCCGCGTCGAGCAGTCGGACATGGCTGTCGGCATTGCGGGCGAGATGGGCGAGCACGTGTCCGACCGTCCAGTCGGGCAGCGCCGAGGGACGACGGAGGTCGTCGTCGCCGAGGCCGGAGACCGTGTCGAGCAGCCGCCGGTGAGCTGCGGTGGCACCGTCGACGTCACGGCGGATCGCCGCGGGATCGACGGCGGCTGCCGGGTCGGAGGTCATGTGTGAACTCTACGTTTTCGGGCCGCAGACGCCTCAGGCGATCGCTGGACGTGGCAACCTGCACCCATGCAGATCGCGATGATCGGACTCGGCCGCATGGGCGCCAACATGGTGCGCCGCCTCCAGCGAGGGGGCCATCACTGCGTGGCCCACGACGTGAATGCCGAGGCGGTGGCCGCCATGGTGGCCGCCGACCCCGACGGTGTGCCGGGCACGCCCGCCGTCGTCGGCGCGGCGTCGCTGGAGGAGGTCGTGGCCGCGCTCGAGGCGCCACGGCACGTCTGGATCATGGTGCCCGCGGCCTTCGTGGGCAGCACCGTCGAGCGCCTCGCGGCCCTGTTGTCACCCGGCGACACGATCATCGACGGCGGCAACAGCTGGTACCGCGACGACGTCGATCGCGCTGCGCCGCTCGCGGCACAGGGCATCCACTACGTCGACGTCGGCACGAGCGGTGGTGTGTTCGGGCTCGAGCGTGGCTACTGCCTGATGGTCGGCGGTGACGATGAAGCGGTGGCGCAGCTCGCCCCGATCTTCGACACCCTCGCCCCCGGCATCGAGACGGCCGAGCGCACACCGGGCCGCACCGGCGAGCCGAGCACCGCCGAGCGTGGGTGGCTCCACTGCGGTCCGAACGGCGCCGGCCACTTCGTGAAGATGGTGCACAACGGCATCGAGTACGGGCTGATGGCGGCGTACGCGGAGGGCCTCAACGTGCTCGCCAAGGCCGACATCGGCAAGGAGTCGCACGCGAAGGACGCCGAGACCGCGCCGCTCACCCACCCCGAGTACTACCGCTACGACTTCGACCTCGGCGCGATCACCGAGCTGTGGCGACGTGGCAGCGTCGTGTCGAGCTGGCTGCTCGACCTCACCGCCACGGCACTCGTGCAGGACCCGGGACTCGACGCGTTCGCCGGCCGGGTCAGCGACAGCGGCGAGGGCCGGTGGACGCTGCACGCAGCCGTCGACGAGGGCGTGCCGGTGCCCACGCTGGCGTCGGCGCTGTGGGATCGCTTCTACTCCCGCGACCGCGGCGATGTGGCCCACAAGGTGCTGTCGGCCATGCGCTCGCAGTTCGGAGGACACCACGAGGTGCCCTCGGGGCCGAAGTCGTGATCGCCGCCCGGCAACCCGTCGCCGACGCCTTGGTGCTGTTCGGCGCCACGGGCGACCTCGCCAAGCGCAAGCTGTTCCCCGCGTTGTACCAACTCGAGCACCGCGGACTCCTGAAGATCCCCGTGATCGGTGTGGCGCGCAGCGAATGGAACGACGCCGCCTTCTGCCAGCACGCGCACGACTCGATCCTCCAGGCGATCCCCGATGCGTTGGCCTCCGCGATCGAACCGCTGATGAAGCGACTCGATCTCGTGCAGGGCGACTACGCCGACCCTGCCACGTGGACCAGCCTGCGCGACACGCTCGACCGGTGCGGCAGCAAGAACGCTGTCTTCTACATGGCGATCCCTCCGACGATGTTCCCCACCGTCGCCGAGGCGCTCGCGTCGGTCGGCCTCAACGAGCGCGGTCGCATCGTCGTCGAGAAGCCGTTCGGCCGCGATCTCGCCAGCGCGACCGAACTGAACGTCACCCTCCACTCGGTGTTCCCCGAGGAGCGGATCTTCCGCATCGACCACTACCTCGGCAAGGAGAGCGTCGAGGACCTGCTCGTGTTCCGGTTCTCGAACACCCTGCTCGAGCCGGTGTGGAACCGGAACTACGTCCGCAGTGTGCAGATCACGATGAGCGAGACGATCGGGGTCGAAGGTCGCGGCAGCTTCTACGACGGCGTCGGCTCGATCCGCGACATCATGCAGAACCATCTCCTCCAGGTGGCCGCCCTCGTCGCGATGGAGCCTCCGGTCGGCCCCGACTCCGGCTTCCTGCAGGACGAGAAGGCGAAGGTGTTCGCGGCGATGCGGCCGATCGACCCGGCCAACCTCGTGCGCGGCCAGTACGTCGGCTACCGCGACGAACCGGGTGTCGCGGCCGACTCGCAGGTCGACACGTTCTCGGCGGCCCGCATCGAGATCGACTCGTGGCGCTGGGCCGGCGTGCCCTGGTTCGTGAGGTGCGGCAAGGCGCTCACCGAGTCGGCCACCGAGGTCGTCGTCGAGTTCCGCGAACCGCCGGCGCTGCTGTTCGACGAGGCAGGCGGGCCGGCGCCGCATCGCAACCTGGTCCGCTTCCGGCTCGGCAAGCACGACGGGGTCACGTTCACGGTGCAGGCCAAGACCCCGGGCCCGCACCTCGACAGCCAGAACGTCGACCTCGCGGTCGACTTCGCCGCAGCCCTCGGTGAGCGTCGCGAGGCCTACGAACGGCTGCTCGATGACGCGATCGCGGGCTCGCCGCGACGCTTCGCCCGCGAGGACGTGGTGGAGCAGACCTGGCGCGTGGTGCAGCCGGCACTCGATCAGCCCGGGCCGGTCCACCCGTACTTCCGCGGGTCGTGGGGCCCGGCCGAGGCCGATCGCATCCTCGGCGGCGACCACTGGTTCGACCCGGCCTGACGGGTCGGGACGGGTCGGGCCGGGTCGAGCCGGTCAGCGGCGGATGCCGCTCGCCCGGTCGTGCACCTCGAGCAGGTGGTCGACCTGCCCCTGGTAACAGACCTCCACCGTGTGCCTGGAGCCGAAGTCGTAGCCGTCGCGTGACGCGGTGACGAGGGCGTCGCGCTGCAGGTGCACCCGGCGCAGTTCGTCGGCGAGCGCGGCGGGCGTCATGGCCGACGCGAGGGTGACGATGCCGTGGTGCTCGCGCATCAGCCTGACCGCGGTGTTGGGGTACGACACGATCGGCACACCCGAGCACATCATCTCGACGTAGGTGGTGCTCGGATCACCCTGGCGGTGCGGGCAGACGTAGACGTCGGCACGATCGTGCAGGAACGGCAGCAGCACGGTGCGGAAGTCGACGAAGCCGTGCACCCGGAACCGATCGGTGAGCCCGTACCCGGCCACCTTGCGCTCGAGGTCGGCCCGGAGCGGACCGTCGCCGAACACGTCGAACTCGAACGGCACGTCGCGCGCCTGCAGCTCATGGGCGACGTCGGCGAGGTCGACCGGGTTCTTCATCGGGTCGAGTCGGCCGGAGAACACGAGCCGCAGCGGACCGCCGGCGAGCAGCCGGTCGAAGCGGGCGCCGCGCTGGACCGCGTTGGGGAGGTCGGTGACCCGCAGCGGATTGTCGATGAACACGTGGCGGGTGCGCGCCTGCTGGGCGAAGAAGTCGTAGGCCGGGTACTGGTTGCTGTGCAGCGCCGCCGCCTCGGACACCTCGCGCCGCTGGTCGCGCGCTTCGCCGGCGGCCCACGCCTTGGCCCGCAGCTTGCGTGGCAGCGAGCGGTGTTCGGCCGCGAGCGATTCGGCGGTGATGTTGGCCGGGACGTCGCAGCCGCGGACGAGGCGTCGGTCGGCATGGGACACGTGCTGGGCGAGGTGACGGAAGCCGCCCTCCAGCACGCAGTACGCCACCGCGTCGTCGGGGAACAACCCGGGGTGGAGGGCGTCGCGATCGATCTCCACCGGGCGGACCGGCAGGTCGGCGAGCGGCATCTCGACGACCTCGACGGGGCGGCGCTGGGTGCTCCGTTCGAGGAGGAGATCGATCTGACCCGGCCACCGGTGCCCGAATTCCTGGAGCACCTCGAGGAACTTCGCGTTCGTGGCGATCGTGCGATCGTCGAGACGGCACGGGTGGTACGACATGTGGAGCACGAGGCGGGGCGCGTTCACGCGTCCGACGGTACCCGCACCGCCGCGAGAACCATGGTCAAGACTTCGTGTCGGTGCTCTCCGGGCGCTGTGCGCGCGGGCCGACGGGTCGGCCCGTCAGGCCGAGGTGCGGCGCGGCACGACGACGACGGTGCCGTCGTCCTCGTGGTGCACGCTGACGCTGACGCCGTAGAACTCGCTGAGCGTCTCGGGGCGCAGGACCGACGCTGCCGGCCCGGTCGCCACGACGTGGCCCTGGTGCAACAGCGCGAGGCGGTCGGCATAGAGGCCGGCCAGGGTGAGGTCGTGCATGGCGCTCACCACGGTGAGCCCGTGTTCGCGGCGCAGGCGATCGACGAGTTCGAGCGCTTGCTGCTGATGCCCGATGTCGAGGGCGCTGGTGGGCTCGTCGAGCAGCAGGATCGGCGCCTCCTGGGCGATCGCCCGCGCGATCACGAGCCGCTGGCGTTCGCCGCCGCTCATCGTGCCGAGCGGTCGACGCGCGAAGTCGGCGAGGTCGAGACGATCGAGCACGCTCGCCACCATCGCCAGGTCGTGCTGACTCTCCACGCCGAAGTAGCCGATGTACGGGTTGCGGCCGAGCAGGACGTACTCGGCACCGGTCATGTCGTCGGGCAGGTTGGGGCTCTGTGGCACGTACGCCACGAGCTCGGCGCGACGGCGCGAACTGCGCAACGACAGCGGCGAGCCGTCCACCTCGATCCGTCCGCCGTGCGGGACGAGACCCGCAGTGGCTCGCAGGATCGACGACTTGCCGGCGCCGTTGGGGCCGATGAGGCAGAGCCACTCACCCGGCCGGACCGTGTCGGTGAAGCCGGCGATCGCGTCGCGGCGGCCGTACCGCACCGAGAGGTCGACGAAGGCGAGCGAGCTCATCCGAGCGACCTCCCGCGTGTGCGCAGCACGAGGATGAAGAACGGTGCGCCGAAGAACGCGGTGACGACGCCGATCGGCGTCTCGGCCGGGTCCTGCAGCACCCGACCCGGGATGTCCGCCAGGATGAGGAACGCTGCACCGACCACGAGGCTGAGCGGCAGGAGCCGTCGGTACGACGCGCCGGCCAGCAGGCGGATCGCGTGCGGCACGACGATGCCGACGAACCCGATGAGGCCGCTGACGCTGACGACGGCGGCCGTGCCCATCGTCGCGGCGATCACGACGACGAGCCGCACGCGGGTGACCTGCGTGCCGAGCGAGATCGCCTCGTCGTCGCCGACGCGCAGCACGTCGAGGTGGCGACGGTGGAGCAGCAGCACCGTGCTGCTCAGCACCACGTAGGGCAGCACCAGGCGCACGTCACCCCAGTTCGCCAGCGTGAGCCGGCCGAGGATCCAGCTGTACACCTCGCGGATCACCTCGGTGTTGCGCTGCAGGACGAACGCCTGGATCGCCGTGGCGAGCGAGGTGACGGCCACGCCGGCGAGCACCAGCGTCACGCCGTTGCGGTTCGCTCCGAACGACGCGCCGACGAGGTAGGTGATCAAGACGGCCAGGAGGCCACCGACGAAGGCGGCCAGCGGCAGCGGGTCGATCAACCACGTCGTGGTCGACGCCCGCCCGACGGCGAACACGATGGTCGCGCCGAGCCCGGCACCGGCCGCCACGCCGAGCAGGTACGGGTCGACCAGCGGGTTGCGGAACACGCCCTGATAGCTCGCACCCGACAGCGACAGGGTGGCGCCGACGATGCCGGCGAGCACGACCCGCGGCATGCGGACGTTCCAGATGATGTTCCAGTCGGCCGATCCCCAGTTGCCCGCCGGGCCGACCATGACCCCGAGGAACAGGGCGACCGCCAGGAGCACGAGCGAGGCGGGGAGCCACCACCTGCCCGGACGCGCGGCGACCGAGCGTGCGGTCGTCGCGGTCCGGGCGAGCGGGTCGGCGAGCACGAGGGGTCAGCCCGCCGTGACCGTTGCGACGGCGTTGACGCTGGCGGCGATGGTCTCCACGAGTTCGACGACGCGAGGCCCCCAGCGGCTGGCGACGTCGTCGTCGAGCTCGATGACACCGCCGTTGGTGACCGCCGAGATCGCGTCCCAGCCGGGACGAGCGGCCACGGTCTCGACCGTCTCGCCGCAGCACTTGGTGTCGGCGAGGAAGATCAGGTCGGGGCTCTGGCTGATCAGGAACTCGGCGCTCAACTGCGGGTAGTCGCTCGTGCCCTCGGCCGTGTCGGCGACGTTACGCAGACCGAACAGGCCGTACACCTGACCGATGAAGGTGTTCGACGTGACGCTGTAGAACGTGGGATCGAGCTCGTGGTAGAACGCGAGCGGCGTCTCCAGTGCCGGCACGGAGGCCACGGCCTCGGCGATGTCGGCCTGCATGTTCGCGACGAGTTCGGCCGCCTCGGCCACATGGCCCGTGGCCGCGCCGAGCTGCTCGATCTGGACGTAGATGTCGTCGAACGACATCGCCGCGGCGCCCACCCAGTTCGCGATGCCGAGGGTGTCGAGCGACGCGGCAAGATCGGTCGTGCCGTCGTGGATCACCAGATCGGGCTCGTACGCGGCGATCGCCTCGACGTTGGGCTCGTAACCCGACAGCTCGGACGCCTTCGCCGCGGCCTCGGCCGGGTAGTTGCTCTGGTCGTCGACCGCGATCACCTGGTCGCCGGCACCGATCGCGAACAGGATCTCGGTGGCGGTCGGCGACAGGCTCACGATCGCCTGGGCCACGTCGCCATCGGTGGCGTCGGTCGCTGCCGGATCGGTCGCGGCCGGCGCGGTCGTCGCTGCCGCCGGCTCCTCATCGGCGCCGGACGCAGCGGGCGCGACGGTCGTGTCGGCCGCTGCCGGTTCGGTGGCGGTGGTCTCCACGGTGTCGTCCCCGCACCCAGCGAGTGAGGCGAGGGTGACGAGCGAGACGGTGGCGAGCGCCAGGGCTCTACGGAACTGCTTCATGGGTTCGGATCCTCCGAGCTTTCTGGAGGACACCGGGTCCTCCGAGCGGGAGGACAAGTTGAGGGTCGAACGGGGAACTCCCCGTCGCGAACCGCCCTTGCCTCGAGGGTTGGTCTTCGCGCTCGAACCAGGCGACCGGACTTGTCGTGTCGAGCGCTCCTGTTGCCAGGTGCGGATCGCACGCTTCACCGTTGCGGGACAGTGCCGGAGTTGAACCGGACTTCGCTGGGATCGAGCGACGTGACCATAGCGCGTCGTCGCTACGCTCCCAAGCCCATGAGCGACGCACCTGCCCCCGACGCCCCCCGCCCTGCCGAAGCCGACTCGTCGCCCGACGACCCGCCCACCGACGACCCGCGACCGCTCGGGCTCCGCGGCACGGACTCGCTGTTGCTGGTCAACACCGGTGACGGCAAGGGCAAGAGCTCCGCGGCGTTCGGCGTGATGGTGCGCGCGATCGCCCGCGGCTGGAAGGTCGCCGTCGTGCAGTTCGTGAAGAGCGGCGACTGGAAGGTCGGCGAGGAGCAGGTCGGCCGCGATCTCGGTGTCACGTGGGTGAATGCCGGCGACGGCTTCACGTGGGACTCGAACGATCTCGAGCACGACAAAGCGCTGGCCCGGGAAGGATGGGCGAAGGCCGCTGAGATGGTCCGCGCCGGCGAGCACCACCTCGTGATCCTCGACGAACTCACGTACCTCATGAACTGGGGCTGGGTCGATGCCGACGACGTCGTCGCGACGCTCGTCGGCCGCCCGCGGACCGTCAGCGTCATCGTCACCGGACGCGACGCGAGCGAGGCGCTGATCGCCGCGGCCGACACCGTCACCGAGATGCGCAAGGTGAAGCACGCCTACGACGAGGGCATCGCGGCCAAGCGCGGCATCGACTACTGATGGTCTCCCCCGAGATCGAGCCCACCGCGTGATCACGTTCCTGGTCGGTGGTGCGCGCAGCGGCAAGAGCACGCTCGCGGTCCAGCTCGGCGAGCGCCATGCCGATGCCGGCGGCACCATCGTGTTCGTCGCCACCACCGAACCCTTCGACGACGACCTGCGCGCCCGCGTGGCGGCGCACCGCCGCGAGCGGCCCGACTGGCCGACGGTCGAGGCGCCGGTCGCACTCGCCGAGGCACTCGCGGTGACGCCGCTCGATGCGCTCGTGATCGTCGACTGCCTCACGGTGTGGCTCGGCAACCTCCTGCATCACCTGCCCGACGCCGCGGATCGCACGGCGGCAATCGACGCATTCCTCCACTCGCTCCGGGCACGCACGGGCCCGACCGTCGTCGTGTCGAACGAGGTCGGACTCGGGCTGCACCCGGACACCCCGCTCGGCCGCGAGTACCGTGACGACCTCGGTCGCCTCAACCAGCGCGTGGCCGCCGTCGCCGACCGTGCGCTGTTCCTCGTCGCAGGGCGTGCCCTGCCACTGGTCGACCCTTGGGAGGTTCTGTCATGACGTGGTTCCGCTCCGCGCTCGCCGAGCTACCGACCGGCGATGCGCCGTCGGCGGCGCTCGTCCGTGAGCGTGCCGCCGACATCCTGCGACCTGCCGGGGCGCTCGCCCGGTTCGACGAGGTGGCTGCCTGGGTCGCCGAGTGGCAGGGCACCGCCTCGCCGGCCGTGCACCGTCCCGCCGCGTTGATCTTCGCCGCCGATCACGGGGTCACCGCAGCGGGGGTGAGCAAGTACCCGGTCGACGTCACCGCGGCGATGCTCGCGGCCTACCGGGCCGGCAAGTCGACGGTGAGTGCGTTCGCCGCCGTCGCGGGTGCCACGGTCGATGCGATCGACGTCGGCGTCGGCCGGCCCACCGGCGACATCCGGTTCGAGTCGGCCATGTCGCTCGATCGTTTCGAGGAGGCGGCTGCGGCGGGACGCGACGCCGTCGTCGGTCTCGACGCCGACCTGCTGGTGCTGGGCGAGATGGGCATCGGCAACACCACCGCGGCGGCAGCCGTCGCCGCAGCACTCGGCGGTGGCGAGGTGGCCGCCTGGGTGGGTCGCGGCACGGGCGTCGACGACGAGGGACTCGATCGCAAGCGCGACGCGGTCCGGCTCGCGGTCGACCGCATCGCCGGGGTGCTCGACCCGCTCGAGGTGCTGCGCGAGGTGGGCGGTGCCGAGCTCGTCGCGATGGCAGCGGCCATCGTCGCGGCGCGCCATCGCCGACTGCCGGTGCTCATCGACGGCTACGTCGTGACCGCCGCGGCGATGCCGCTCGCCACCGCACGCGGCGACGCGCTCGACCACTGCCTCGTGGGCCACTGCTCGTCCGAACCCGGCCACCGTCGGCTGCTCGAGCGGCTCGGCAAGCAACCGATGCTCGACCTCGAGATGCGCCTCGGCGAAGGGTCGGGAGCGATGGCGGCGGTGCCGTTGGTGGCGATGGCATGTGCCGGGATCACGGAGGTCCCGACCTTCGCGGAGTGGTTCCGCTGAGCGAGCGAGCGAGCGAGGCCCACGGCGACCGGCTGAGCGAGCGAGCGAGCGAGGCCCACGGCGACCGGCTGAGCGAGCATGCGAGCGAGGCCCACAGCGACCGGCTGAATGGCGACCTCATCACGAGTGAGCCGGTGCGTGGGTTGCCGGCGATCGGGCCGTTCGCGGCGCTGCAGTTCCTCACCCGGCTGCCCGTGCGGCTGCGCGCCGCGCCCGACATGGCCGCGATGGTCGTCTGGTTCCCCCTCGCCGGTGCGGTGATCGGCGCCTTGGTCGGCGGTGTCGGGGCGATCGCGTTCCAGTGGACCGCACCGCTGGTGGCAGGCGCCCTCGCGGTCACCGTCGGTCTGCTCGTCACCGGTGCCTTCCACGAGGACGGCCTCGGCGACATCGCCGATGCATTCGGCGGCGGGTACACCGTGGAGCGACGGCTCGAGATCATGAAGGACTCGCGCCACGGCACCTACGGCGTGGCGGCGATGTGCGCCTCCATCGTCGTCCGCGTCGTCGCCCTCGGGTCGATGCCGAGCGGGGCCACGCTGTTCGCCTCGGCCGTCGCCGCGCACGTGATCGCACGCGGGGCGGCGGTCGCACTGATGGCCGTCGTCCCCCTCGCCGGGCGCTCGGGCCTCGGTGCCGACTACGGCCAGGCGACGAGCCGGGCGCGCGGCGTCATCGCGTCCGCGATGGCTGCGGTGTTGGGTGGGGTCGCCGTCGGTTGGTGGGTGGTGCCGGCGCTCGGCGTGGCGCTCGCGGCGGTGCTCGCCGTCGGTGCGCTCGCCCGGCACAAGATCGGCGGTATCAGCGGCGACGTGCTCGGCGCGGCCGAGCAGGTGTCGGAGTGCGCCGTCGTCGTGGTGCTCGGCGCCCTGGCGCTGCGCCACGGCCTGTGGTGGGCCTGAGCGGCCGACCAGCCGCCGCAGCGAACGGACGGATCAGGCTCGATCCGGGCCGAGCGCCGACGCGAGCCGGTCGACGATCAGCTCCATGATCGCGGTGCTCGTCGCGAGGTTCACCCGCACGTGGCCGGCACCCGACGGTCCGAAGTCGTTGCCGTCGCTCACCTTCAGCCCGGCTGCACGGCACGCCAGGAACGGTTCGTCACCGAGGCCGGTGTCTCGGCAGTCGAGCCAGGCGACGTAGGTGGCAGCGGGTGGTCGATGCTTCACCTCCGGCAGCCGGGTGGCCACCAGGTCGGCGAAGCGGAGCCGCACGCGATCGAGGTGAGCGACGACCGAGTCGAGCCAGTCGTCACCGTGCTCCCACGCCGCCACGGTCGCCTCCGCGGCCAGGAGGTTGATCGCACCGACGAAGTGGTCGGGCAGGTCCAACAGCGCATCGCGGAGCCGGGCGGGTCCGATGTGCGCCACCGCATGGCGCATGCCGGCCAGGTTGAACGCCTTCGACGGCGAGTGCATCGACACCGTTCGAGCAGCAGCACCGGCGATCGATGCGATCGGCACGTGCATCGCGTCGTAGGTGAGGTCGGCGTGGATCTCGTCGCTCACGATCAGCAGGTCGAAGCGCTCGGCGATCGCCACGAGCCGAACGAGTTCCTCGACCGCGAACCGGTGACCGGTGGGGTTGTGCGGGTGGCACAGCAGCAACACCTTGGCCGGCTCGCTCGTCAGCCGACGCTCGAGCTCGTCGTAGTCGAAGTGCACCCCGGCGGCGTCGACGCGGGCCGGCACGTCGATCTGGCGACGGCCCATCGCCTGCAGCGTCTGCCACAACGGCGGGTACGACGGGGTGTGCAGCACGACGCCGTCACCGGGTGCTGTCGCCAGGTGCAGCATCACCTGCACGCCCTGCATCACGTCGCAGAAGTCGCGCACCTCGGCCGGGTCGACGTGCCACTGATACCGACGGGCCGCACGATCGGCGAACACCTGGCACGCCGGCGTCTGGGGATGCGGATACCCCCAGTCGGCGTAGCCGAGGTCGGCACGCGCGACGCGCGCCTGCAACGCGTCGAGCACGACGGCCGGCGGCGGGAAGTCCATGTCGGCCACCCATGCGTTGAGCAGCTCCGGGTCCTGGTGCCACTTGACGCCGGCCTTGGCGCGCAGCCATGAGAGGTCGACGGTGTCGAACCCGTAGGGATCGTGCGGATCTTGCGGATCTTGCGGATCGTGCGGGTGCGAGCCGTCGATCGCCATCAGGCGCCGACGAAGGCTGCGATGCGGCGGATGCCCTCTTCCATGTCCGCGTCGGCCATGGCGAACGAGAACCGGGCGTACCCGGGCGTCCCGAAGGCCTCGCCCGGCACGAAGGCGACCTTGGCCTCGTCGAGGATCACGTCGGCGAGCTCGAGCGTGGTGGCGCTGACGGTGCCCTTCGGGCCGAGCGGCCGCCCGAGCAGCGACGAGAAGTTCGGGTAGCAGTAGAACGCGCCCTGCGGCACGATCGCCGACACACCGGGGATCGCGTTGATCATCCGGTGCATCGTGACGGCGCGACGGGCGAAGGTCTCGCGCATCATCGCGACGGCGCTGAGGTCGCCGCTGACGGCTTCGAGCGCCGCGACCTGGGCCACGTTGGTGACGTTGGACGTGGAGTGCGACTGGAAGTTGATCGCGGCCTTCATCACGTCGCTCGGCCCGATCATCCAGCCGACGCGCCACCCGGTCATCGCGTAGGTCTTGGCGACACCGTTGACGATGATGCACTGGTTGGCCAGCTCGGGCACCACGGTGGGCATCGAGACGAAGCGGTTGTCGCCGTAGACGAGGTGCTCGTAGATCTCGTCGGTGAGCACCCACACGCCCTTGTCGACCGCCCAGCGGCCGATGGCCTCGACCTCGTCGGGCGAGTAGATCGCGCCGCTCGGGTTGTCGGGGCTCACGAACAGCAGCACCTTCGTGCGCGGGGTGAGCGCGGCGTCGAGCTGCTCGATCGTGACCTTGAACCCGGTGCTCTCGTCGGTCTGGACGACCACGGGCACGCCGCCGGCGAGTGTGATCGCCTCGGGGTAGGTGGTCCAGTAGGGAGCCGGACAGATGACCTCGTCACCCGGGTCGCACAGCGCGGCGAAGGCGGTGAACACCGCGTGCTTGCCGCCGTTGGTGACGAGCACCTGGCTGGCCTGGCACTCGAAGCCGCTGTCGCGCTTGGTCTTGACCGCGATCGCCTCGCGCAGCTCGGGCAGGCCGGCCGCCGGCGAGTACTTGTGGTGCTTCGGGTCGCGGCAGGCGCGCACGGCGGCCTCGACGATGTTCTCCGGCGTGGGGAAGTCGGGCTCACCTGCGCCGAACCCGATGACGTTCTCGCCCTTGGCCTTGAGCGCCTTGGCCTTGGCGTCGACGGCCAGGGTGGCGGATTCGGCGATGGCGGCGAGACGTGCAGAGGTTCGGTTCACGGGCCTCGATCCTACCGACGGGGCACCTCGGGAACGGTAGGACTTCCGCCTCCATGGTGCCCATCGGGATGGATGATCCGTTCCATCTGAACTGGTCCTGGCTCGATCTGTATGAATCGTCCAACGGGCTTTGGCCCGGCGAGGGTGCCAGGCAGACTGGCCCGGTGAGCATCGACCCGAAGACCATCGAGATCCCCCGCGCCCTGTTGCCCGTCGACGGGCGATTCGGGTGCGGGCCGTCGAAGGTGCGCCCCGAGCAGGCGCTGGCCCTCGCGAAGGCGAACCAGAACCTGCTCGGCACGTCGCATCGGCAGGCGCCGGTCAAGAACCTCGTCGGTTCGGTGCGCCGCGGGCTCGTCGACCTGTTCGGCCTGCCCGACGGCTGGGAGATCCTGCTCGGCAACGGCGGCTCCACACTGTTCTGGGACGCGGCGACGTTCTCGCTGATCGATCAGGTCAGCGCCCACGCCGTGTTCGGGGAGTTCTCGTCGAAGTTCGCCGAGGCAGCGTCGGCGGCACCGCACCTCGGCGAGCCGTTGGTCGTCCGCGGCGAGCCCGGTGACCATCCGTCGCTCGACGAGGTCGTGGGCGCCGACGTGTACGCCCTCACCCACAACGAGACGTCCACCGGTGTCGCGATGCAGCTGCGCCGACCGGCCAACGCCGGCGACGACTCGCTGGTGGTCGTCGACGCGACCTCGGCGGCCGGCGGCCTCTTGTGGGACCCGGCCGAGGTCGACGTGTACTACTTCGCCCCGCAGAAGTGCTTCGCGAGCGACGGTGGTCTGTGGCTGGCCGCGTGCTCGCCGCGGGCGCTCGACCGGATCCGGGCGATCGACGCCGCGAAGCGCTGGGTGCCGGCGTCGCTCGACCTCAAGATCGCGCTCGACAACAGCGTCGCCGACCAGACGTACAACACACCCGCGCTCGGCACCCTGGTGCTGCTGAACGAGCAGATCCAGTGGATGCTCGGCAACGGCGGGCTGTCGTGGTGTGCCGCCCGGTGCGCCGAGTCGTCGGGGGTGCTGTACTCGTGGGCCGAGTCGCGCGAGTGGGCCGGCCCGTTCGTCGCCGACCCGGCCAAGCGCTCCGACGTCGTCGGCACGATCGACATCGACACCGCCACCGGTGGCGACGCCACGGCGATCTGCGCGGCGCTGCGGGCCAACGGCATCGTCGACACCGACAGCTATCGCAAGCTCGGGCGCAACCAACTGCGCATCGGCATGTTCCCGGCGATCGATCCCGAGGACGTCGCCAAGCTCACCGAGAGCGTCGACTACGTCGTCGACGTCCTGCGCTGATCGCCCCCGTGTCCCCCTGCACGACGGCCTGCACGACGGATTGGGCACGACGTCCGGGGCGCACGGCTGAGATGATGAGACCGTGAACGTCGACGAGGTCCTCACCACCGCCTTCGACGAGATGTCGGCGCTCGGCCCGCTGCACGCACCGATCATGGTGGTCGCGTTGCGCGGGTGGTTCGACGTCGCCGAGGTCGCGACCGGCGCCCTCGACGAACTCCTCAACGACCGGGTGGCTCCGGTCGTCGCGGCGATCGACCCCGACCCGTTCTACGACTTCACCCAGGAACGGCCCGAGGTCTACCTCGACGACGACGACGAGCGCCACGTGCGCTGGCCGAGCAACGAGTTCCGCCTCATGCGCAATCCGGGCCGCGCCCACGACCTCGTCGTGCTGTCGGGCGTCGAACCGCACCTCCGCTTCGCGACCTTTGCCGATTCGATCATCACCGTCGCCCGCCGGCTCGGCTGCAGCGTCGTGGTCACGGTCGGCGCGGCCGCGGAGGCGGTGCCGCACACGCGACCGCCGCTCGTCGTGGGCAGCAGCACCACCGACGGGCTGGTGCGCGCGCTGGGGCTGTCGCGGCCCACGTACCAGGGCATCACGGGGCTCGTCGGCGTGCTCCAGCAACGGCTCGACGCGGCCGGGGTCCCGGCGGTGTCGCTGCGCGTCGGCGTGCCGCACTACCTGGGCAACGCACGCCACCCGAAGTCGTCGGTCGCCCTGCTGCAGCATCTCGAGCACGTGCTCGACGTCCCGACCGGCCACGCCCGGTTCACCGACGACATCGCCCGATGGCGCCTGCTGCACGACGAAGCGGTCGCCGACGATCGCCAAGCCGCGCTCTACCTCACCATGCTCGAGGCCGAGTACGACCGTCGCGCCGAGGCATCGATGCCGACGGGGGACGACCTCGCCGCCGACTTCGAACGGTTCCTCCGGGAACAGGGCGAACAGGGCGAGGGCGCGTCGGGCGACGGTCCCTGACCCGGCCGGGCCCGCCCGGACCACCGACAGGCCGCCGACCCCACGCGGATGGGGCATGCTGGCGGGGAAAGGAGGGTCGATGCGCATCCTCGTCACCTCCACGCCGGGCACCGGCCACATCCACCCGATGGTCCCGCTCGCGCTCGCACTCCGGGATCGTGAGCACGAGATCATCTGGGCCACCGGTCCCAGCTCGTGCCGAACGGTCGAGGCCTTCGGCATCCCGACCCGTCCGGCGGGGCCCGATGTCGGACCGCGCAACATGAGGTTCGCGTCGCTCACCGAACACCTCGCGCAGCTCCCACCGCGCGACCGTCGCATCGAGGCGATGCCGCTGATGTTCGGCACGCTGTCCGCGCCCGTGATGCGCGACGCGCTGGTCCCGTTGTTCGACGAGCTCCGCCCCGATCTCGTGCTGCACGAGGTCGCCGAACTGGCCGCCGCTCCGCTCGCCAGCGCCCGCGGGATCCCGCACGTCACGGTCGCGTTCAGCGATGTGGTGACGCCTGCGGTGACCGCCGCCGTGGCTGACAGCGTGGCAGCGATCTGGCTCGCTGCGGGCCTGGCGCCGGCGTCGGACAGCGGATGGTTCGACCACCTGTATCTGCATCCGTTCCCGCCGTCGATGACCGCGCCGAGCGAGGTCGCCCATCCCACGCTCCTCGCGTGCCGCCCCCGATCGATCGCCGCCGACGGACGGGCCGAGCCGACGGCCGAGCGCCTCGCCGGCCTCGGCGTCGACCGGCCGCTGATCTACGTGACGTTCGGGACCGAGATGGGTGCGCGAGCACCGTGGCACCCGTTGCTCGCCGCCCTCGCCGAGATCGACGCCGATGTGCTGGTCACCCTCGGGAACCCCGCCGTCGCCGAGCAGCTGGGGCCGGTGCCACCCAACGTCGCAGTCGAGGCGTGGGTGCCACAGGACGCAGTGCTCGGACGGGCCGCGCTCGTGGTGTCGCACGCCGGCGCCGGCACCGTGCTCGCCGCCGCAGCCGCCGGCGTCCCCCAGCTGTGCCTGCCGATCGCAGCCGACCAGTGGGACAACGCCGACGCGCTCGTGCGGGCCGGTGCCGGCAGGGTGCTCGAGATGGACGGCCGCACCCGTGAGGCGATCGCCGTGGCGGTCAGGGAGATGCTCGCCGGGGGCTGGGAGCCGGCCGCCCGTTCGGTCGCCGCCGAGATCGAGGCGATGCCCGGTCTCGACGAGATCGTGCCGCGTGTGGAGGCGCTCGTCGCCGGCTGATGCGCTCAGCCCGCTGCGGCGAGCTGCTCCTCGGTGAGGCCGCAGTTGGTGCCGGCGGTGATCAGCAGCGCCTCGACCTCGGGCGGGCGCGGGTCGGATGCGATCCCGAGCGCGAGCAGCTCGGCCTCGCTGTTCGCGGCGAGCAGTTCGTCGGCGGCGCAACGGGCCACGCCGGGGTCGATGCCGCTGCCGACGAGGGCGTCGTAGAACGCTCCCGCCACCAACCCGGTCGGGCGTTCCGCCGGTCCGGGCGGCAACGTGTCGCCGGGGACGAGCGTGGTGGTGGGCGGCGTCGTGGTCGTCGGCGGGATCGTGGCGGGTGCCTCCACCGACGACATCGTCGGCGGTGCTGCGGCCACGACCTCGTCGTCGGCGACCGCGCCGGCCACCAGGACGGTCCCCGCGACGGCGAGCGCCACACCGGCGAGCACGCCGGTGACCGAGCGGGCCCTCGTCGTCACCGTCGACCGCTCGCCCATCGCCAGCAGACCACGGCGATCGGCCTCCTGCACGAGGGGTGGCACGACCACCAACGCCGACAGCAGCGCGACGGCGATGTTGACGGTGACCACCATGCCGAAGTCGCTCAGCAACGGCAGGCTCGAGAACATCAGCACGGCGAAGCCGCCGAGCGTGGTGAGCGCGGACGTGAAGAACGCCCGACCCGTGCGCTCCGCCGCCACCCGTGTGCTCTCCTCCGGGCCGAGCCCTCGACCCCGTTCCTCCGCATAGCGGGCGACGAGCAGCACCGAGAACTCGGCGCACGTCGCGACCACGAGCGGACCGCCCACCGTGGTGAGCGGGCTCAGCGTGATGCCGAGCGTGCGCACCAACACCGACGAGGCACCCACTGCCAGCAACACCGGCACCATCGTCAGCAGGCCGCGGACGACGTCGCGGTACAGCAGCATCACGAACGCGGCCACCAGCAGCAGCGCGACGACGGTGAGCTCGGCCCGGTTGGCCGTGATGTTCTCCAGCAGCCCCACGCCCACCACAGCGAGACCGCCCGTCGTGGCCGACGCCGTCGCCGGCAGGACCGCGCCGTCGCCCGGCTCGGCGATCGCCGCCTCGACGCGGTCGAGCACGACCGCACGCTCCTCGAGCGACGAGGGACCGACCTGGAACAGCACCTGTGTGGCATTGCCGTCGTCGCCGACGAGCACCCGCTGCAGCGACGGTGGCGCGATGCGGTACGCCTGCAACATGTCGAGCCCGGTGGGCGGCAACGTGGTGGTGTCGGGCACCTCGGCGAGCCAGCCGACCGAGGAGGGCAGGCTCGACGCCTCTGCCAACTCGGGGTTGTCGGCGAGGGTGCGCAGGACGAGGTCGAAGACGAAGGCGCCCATCTGGTCGGTGAACACGCCCTCGCTCGGTGCGCTGTCGGTCTCGACGAACACGCCGAGCGTCGTCGCGAACCCGGTCTCGCGTTCGAGGGTGCGGGCGTTGACGATCGATGCGCTCGCCGGGTCGGCCCAGTTCACCGGATCGCTCTCGATCTTCGTCCCACCCTCGAGCACCAGACCCACCACCGGGATCGCGACCGCGACGGCCACGAGCGGGAGCACGGTCCAGCGGGGCAGGCTGCCCAACCGGTCGACGGTGCGTTCGACCCACCCCGGTCGTGGTGCGGTGGTGGTCGGTGAGCGTCGCTCGCGAGCGCCGAGGATCGCGTTCGGCACGACGACGCCCGCGACGAGGAGGGCGACGATGCCGATCGACAGCAGCACACCGAAGTCGCGCACCATCGGCACCTTGGAGATCCGGACGGTGAGGAACGCGATCACCGCAGCGACCGTCGCGGTGAGCAAGGGTCCACCGAGGTGGGTCATCGTCTCGGCGAACGGGGACGGATCGCGATCGACGACGCGCTCCTCCTCGACCCGGTTCTGCACCTGGATCGCGAACTCGATGCCGAGTCCGATGAGGATCGGCAGCCCGGCGATGGTCACCAGCGACAGCATCGTGCCGGTGGCCCCGAACGCCCCGAACCCCCAGAGCACACCGACGACCATGCCGGCGAGCGGCAGCAGGCGCCAGCGCACCCGGAACGCCACCAGCAGGATCACGACCATCACGCCGACGGCGATCGCACCGAGGGCCAGCATGCCGCCCTGCAGGTACTCGTTGATGTCGGTGAGGAACGTCGGGGTCCCGGTGATCGTCACCGTCGCGTCGCCGAAGTCGCGCCCGGCGAGCGCGTCCTGCACGGCGGCCGACCCGGCGGCGAGGTCGTCGAGCGACGCGTTGCCCACCAGGACCGCGGCGAACACGGCGTGGCGCGGGTCGGGGACGAAGGCGCGCAGAGCGGTGCGCACGACGAGCTGGTCCGTCGCCGGGGCGACGAGCGCACCATCGGTGTCGAGCGAGAAGCCGTCGTTGCCGAACACGAGGAAGCGCACCCACTCCGGGTTGGCGAAGCTCTGCTCACCGGCGGCCCCCAGCCGAAGTGTCGTGATCATCGCGTCGGTGCGGCGACGTTCCTGCGCGGCGGGGTCGGGCTCGCGCTCGATGGTGCGGGCCAGGATCTCGCTCGCGGTACCCGACGTGATCAGGTCCTGCGTCCACGTCAGCAGCGTCACCGGCGACACCACCGCCTGCACCGTCGGGCTCGCGTCGAGCGCTCGCTCGACCTCGTCGAGCTGGGCGATCGTCGCCGGCGTGAACAGGTCGACCACGGTGCGCCCCTCGGGCACCGTGAACAGAACGACCATGTTCTCGCCGCCGAACAGCGACTGGTAGCGGGCGTTGTCGATCGCGACCGTCGACGTCGGATCGATGTAGCTGTCCTGCCCGGTCGCGAAGTCGAGCCGCGCCAGACCCAGCGTGGCGAGTGCGGTCACCGCCACCACGCCGGCCAGCACGATCAGCGTCCGTCGGCTGAGCCACTCACCGATCCCTCCGAACCAACGACCCGAACCCATGTCGCACTCCCCTCGTCGCTCGCCTCGTCGCGTGCCGTGAGCGCTGAGCGCTGGGCATCGCCACGAGGTGCTGGTGCCACCGTGCGCCTCACCATCGCCCGTCGCCAGGGACCTCGGGCCCGAACGCGAACGGACCCGGCGGCGCTTCGTGGCGCTCGCCGGGTCCGGCCGGTTCGTACGAGATGACGGGTGATCACCCGTGGGCGGTCACCGTGCGGCGGCGAAGCCGAGCTCGAGGTCGGCGAGGATGTCCTCGATCGACTCGAGGCCGACGCTCAGGCGCACGAGGCCGGGGTACACGCCCGTGGAGATCTGCTCCTCTTCGGTGAGCTGGCTGTGGGTGGTGCTCGCCGGGTGGATCACGAGGCTGCGCACGTCGCCGATGTTGGCGACGTGGCTGTGCAGCTTCAGCGCCTCGACGAACTTCTGGCCGGCCTCGCGACCGCCCTTGATGTTGAACGCGAGCACCGAGCCGTAGCCCTTGCCGCCGCCGTACTTCTTGGCACGTTCGTGCCACGGGCTGCTCTCGAGACCGGCGTAGGCGATGCTCTCCACCTCGGGCCGACCGGCGAGGAAGGCGGCCACCTTGTCGGCGTTCGACCAGTGCCGGTCCATGCGCAGGCTCAGCGTCTCGAGGCCCTGCAGGATCATGAACGCGTTGAACGGCGAGATCGCCGAGCCGAGGTCGCGCAGCATCTGCACGCGGGCCTTGATGATGTACGAGCCGGCGCCGAGGGCCGGCCAGAACGGCAGGCCGTGGTAGCTCGGGTCGGGCTCGGTGAAGTTCGGGAAGCGGCCGCTGGCGCCGAAGTCGAACGTGCCGCCGTCGATGATCGCGCCACCGATGGAGGTGCCGTGACCGCCGATGAACTTGGTGAGGCTGTGCACCACGATGTCGGCGCCCCACTCGATGGGACGGATGAGGTACGGCGTCGGCACCGTGTTGTCGACGATGAGCGGGATGCCGTTCGCGTGGGCGACCTTGCTGACGCCCTCGATGTCGAACACGTCGTTCTTCGGGTTGGCGAGCACCTCACCGTAGAACGCCTTGGTGTTCGGACGGATCGCCGAGGCCCACTGCTCGAGGTCGTGCGGGTCGTCGACGAAGGTGACCTCGATGCCCATCTTCGGCAGCGTGTAGTGGAACAGGTTGTACGTGCCGCCGTAGAGCGACGGGCTGGCGACGAGGTGGTCGCCGGCCTCGGCGAGGGTGAGGATGGCGAGCGTCTCGGCGGCCTGGCCGGAGCTGACCACGAGCGCACCGGGCAGACCGACCGCCGTGGTGACGCCACCTTCGAGACTCGACAGGCGGGCCTCGAGCGCACCCTGGGTGGGGTTCATGATGCGCGTGTAGATGTTGCCGATCTCGGCCAGCGCGAACAGGTTCTGCGCGTGCGCCGAGTCGCGGAACTCGAAGCTGGTGGTCTGGTAGATCGGCACGGCGCGGGCGCCGGTGGCCGGATCCGGCTCGCCGCCGACATGGATCTGACGGGTCTCGAAACCCCACTCCTGCGACATGTGTGTTCCCCTCGTGTCGTTCGTGTCTGATACGTGCCAGGAGAGCTCCCGGCAGGTGCGCCGCCACCCTACAAGCCCAATTCCCGACCCAACAAGTCGGATTTCATGGACCAGGGGGATCCCGTCGATCACCCTCCGATCACTCTCAAGCGTGTCAGCGCGCGCTCCGATGACGCTCGGATGTCTCTCCACCGGAGCGCCGGCCCCCGCAGCGCGCACGACGGCCGCGCCTCGACGGCGGAGACCACCGACCGCACCGGTCGCGCCGGCCGCACGTCCGGTCATCGCGCCTTCGCACCCGGCCGACGGGTGCTCGCGACATTCGGTCTCGTACAGCGCTTCGCCGTCGTCCTCCTGATCCTCACCGTGCCGCTCACCGTCATCAGTTGGGGATACGTGTCCGGCGCTGCGGCCGATCGCGACTTCACCGAACGCGAGATCGCCGGCGTGGTCGTGCTCGAGGCGACGATCGACCCGATGGCCGCATCCGTCGACGGCCGCTGGTCGCCGGCCGGGAACAGCGCACTCGTCGAGGCCCAGGCGGCGTTGGCGGCCGCCGTTGCCGACCATGCGGACACGATCGAGCTCGATTCGCCGTGGCGGGACGTGTCGACCGCCGTGCAGGGCGCCATCGACGGTGGGGATGCCTCGGCCCATGCCGACGCGGCCGACGCACTGAGGGACTTCATCGTCGACGTCGGCGACCGCAGCAATCTGACGCTCGACCCCGAGCTCGACTCGTACTACCTGATGGACGCAGCGCAGTACCGCTATCCCACGCTGCTGGTGACCCTCGGTGAGGCCGAGCAACGGGTCGAGGGGTTCGCGACGAGCCGCGACTCGGTTGCCGAACGGTGGTCGGCCGAACGCGATCTCGCCCGGCTGGTGGCAGCCGAACTGGACGCGTTGGCGGCCGGGCACTGGACGGTCGCGGACGAGACCGACGACCCCGTGGTGCGGGTGCGGGCGACCGAACGGGCCATCCTCGCGTCGCGGCGAGCCGACTCGATCGACGCAGCGATCGACGGGGTCGCGGCGGACGGGATCGCGGCGGACGGGATCGGGACGACCGACGCGGCGCTCGACGCGCAGGAGGCAGCGCTCGCCTCGATGCCCACCACCGCGGAGATCAGCGCCGACTGGAAGCAGGTCACCGACGAGCTGGCAGGCCTGCTCGACGCGCGTCTCGACTCCATGAACGACAGCTCGCGACGCCTGCTCGCCCTCGCGCTCGTGTGCCTGGCCGTGGCGTTGTACCTGCTGCTGTCGCTGTTCTCCGGCTTGCTGCGTTCGCTGCGCGACATGCGCGACGTGCTCGCTCGAGCGGGCAACGGCGACCTCACCGCGCGAGTGCGCCCCGAGGGCTCCGACGAGCTCGCCGACGTGTCGCGCTCGATCAACGACACCGTGGCGAGCGTCGCGGCCGTCAACGCGGAGCTGCGCCGACGGGCGACGCACGACGGCCTCACCGGACTCCCCAACCGCGGTCACTTCGTCGAGCTGCTCCAGGAACGTATGGCCCTCGCTCGGCCCGGCGCGTCGATCGCGCTGGCCTTCGTCGACCTCGACAGCTTCAAGGCCGTCAACGACCTCCACGGCCATCACAACGGCGACGTGGTGCTGCGAACCGTGGCCGAGCGTCTGCAGTCGGCGACGCCGAGCGGCACGATCTGTTCGCGGCTCGCCGGCGACGAGTACGCACTGCTGCTCGGACCCGGCGTGGAGCCCGACGTCGTCCGGGCGGCGGCGCAACGCGTACTCGGCGTCATCGGCGAACCGATCGACCTCGCCGACCAACGGGTCCGGATCGTGCTCGAGGGAGCGTCACTCGGCCTCGCGTTCCACGACGGCACCGACGGGCTCGATGCCGAAGGACTCCTCGCCGCTGCCGACTTCGCCATGTACGACGCGAAGTCGACCGCACCAGGCCTCGTCCGCGAGTTCACCACCGAGCTGGCCGCCACCGTCCGACGCCGGGCCTCGATGCGCAGCGAACTCACCCGGGCGCTGGCCGAGCCACGCCGGTCGGGGCTCACCGTCGCGTACCAGCCGATCGTCGACCTCCGCAGCCAGGCCGTCGCCGGCTGCGAGGCGCTGGCCCGCTGGACCAGCCCCACCCTCGGCGTGGTGTCCCCCGCCGAGTTCGTCCCGCTCGCCGAGAGCATCGGGCTCATCACGACACTCGGCCAGTACGTCCTCGGCGAGGCGGCCCAGCAGCTCGCCCGGGGCCAGCACCATCGGCCCGACCTGTACATGAGCGTGAACGTGTCGGCGCTCGCGTTGACCGACGGCCTGCTCGAACTGCAGGTCGAGCAGGCGGCCTCGGCGGCAGGGATCGCACCCGAGACCTTCTGGCTCGAGCTCACCGAGTCGGCGATGATGGTGGATCCGGAGGTTGCGGCCCGCCGGATCTCATCGATCCGCCGGCGTGGCCATCCGGTCGCGGTCGACGACTTCGGCACCGGCTACAGCAGCCTGGCGTACCTGCACAGCCTCGAACTGTCGGCGCTGAAGGTCGACCGCTCGTTCGTCGAGTCGCTCGACGATCCGGCCGCGGCGACCAATCGCCACATCCTCCAGATGACCCTCGAGCTGGCCCGCCACCTGGGCCTCGACGTCATCGCCGAGGGCATCGAGACCCAGGCCCAGCACGACGCGTTGGTCGATCTGGGCGTCACCCGGGGTCAGGGCTTCTTCATGCACCGACCGATGCCCGGCGAGGCGCTCGACGCCCTCCTCGGCGGCCCGTCGGCGCCATCGGTCGACCCGAGCCCGACCGTCGCGCCTGACGTCGCGCCCCTGTCGCACGTGGGCTGAGACGCGACGACGCCGGCCGCACACCGCCGTGGGAGTCCCACGATCGGTGCACGACCGGCGCCGTGTCGGTCGTTCAGTTGGCAGAGATCGGAGCGATCAGCCGCCGCTGACGTCGCTGACCTTCTGCTTGCCGGCGCCGAGGAACGGCATCATCGAGCGCAGCTGGGCACCGACCTCTTCGATCTGGTGCTGGCGACCCTGCTCCTGGAGGGCGGTGAAGTTCGGCCGCCCGGCCTCGCTCTCGGCCACCCACTCCTTCGCGAACTTGCCGCTCTGGATCTCCTTGAGGATCTTCTTCATCTCCAGCTTGGTCTTCGCGTTCACGATGCGCGGGCCGCGGGTGACGTCGCCGTACTCGGCGGTGTCGCTGATGCTGTAGCGCATGCCGGCGAGGCCCTCTTCGTACATGCGGTCGACGATGAGCCTCACCTCGTGGAGGCACTCGAAGTACGCCATCTCCGGCTGGTAGCCGGCCTCGACCAGGGTCTCTAAGCCCGCCTGCACGAGCGAGGTGAGGCCGCCGCAGAGGACGACCTGCTCACCGAACAGGTCGGTCTCGGTCTCCTCGGCGAAGGTCGTCTCGATCACGCCGGCGCGAGCGCCACCGATGGCCTCGGCGTAGCTGAGGGCGAGTTCCTT
>JAPLAA010000012.1 GCA_026393475.1 Actinomycetota bacterium | reverse complement strand
TTGGCGCGGGAGATGAGCTGACCCGCCTGCACCCGGTCGTAGAACGCGAAGTCGAGCCGCGTGAGGTGACCGAACATGTTGACCGCAGGTCGCTCTCGAGGTCGTACGCGACGGTGTACAGCGTCGAGCGGTACCAGTACGTGAGCACGGCGCGCAGCAGGGCGACGCCGGCCAGCATCCACACGAAGTCCTCGAGCGCCCGGCTGCGCTCGCGCAACCCCTGGTCGATCGCGTCCATCGTGATCCGCGGGATGAGGACGCCGGCCACCATCGCCACGAGCGCGGCGAGCAGGGCGCCGAAGAACCTGACGCGCCGCGCCGCGACGAGCGGCCACATCCGCCGCAACCATCCGTGATCGGTGTTCGGGTCGATCACCGCTCGCGGCGGCGGGGCATCGGGGCCGTCCGCCACGCCGAGCGGCTCGAAGCTCGACCACGGGCCGTCGGGATCCATCGACGCCGACACTACGCAGCGCCTCCCGCGCACGCCCGAGCGCAGCGCCGTGCCGTGCCGTGCCGCTGGAGGATCAGGCGCGGGTGAGCGAGAGCCCGGTGTTGCGCGACTCGAAGCGGGCGATCGTCGCGTCGACGAGACCATCGAGGCGCGACAGGTCGAACGAGATGACCTCGGCCGATGCCGCCATCGCCGCATCGTCCGGGGTCGAGTGCGACCAGGCGCCGCCGGTGCGCACCGCGACATGGTGGGCGATCGCGTCGGCGAGGAACACGCCGTGGGCGATCGGGTCGTCGCACTCGAACGGATCGTGGTGGTACTGCACGCCCAGCCGCACCGGCTCGGGGAGCCGCCACTGCTGGCAGAGCAGACCGCCCGCCTCACCGTGGTTCGCGTCGAGCACCATCCGCTCGCCCTCGGAGAGTGCGGTCCCCGACTCGCGCACGACGTCGAGCAACAGCTTGTGGGGCGAGTCGAGGAACGTCGCGAGCACGAGCATGCCGATGTCGCGCAGCAGCGCGGCCGTGGTGAGCTCGGGGCGCATCTTCACCTTGGCCTGCTCGCGCACGAGCTCGGCGGCGATCGAGCCGGTGACGGAGAGGAGGCCGAGTTCGCCGTCGGAGAGCCCGTACTCGTCGACGGCGGTCACCATCTGCTTCGACAACGACAGGCGCACGGCCGACGACATCACGCGGGCCATGCCGAGCCGGACGACGGCGACGTCGACGGTGCTGATCGGGTCCGTCGCGGCGGACGCGGCGGAGTTCGCCTCGCGCAGCAGCGACGCCGCCAACACCTGGTCGTTCGAGATCACGTCGACGATGGCGGTCGTCGACACGTTGGGTGAGGAGTTCAGCTCGATCAGCTGAGTCGCGCTGTGCGACAACGGGGTGAGCCGTGCCGCAGCATCGACGATCGCGTGGGCGTGGGCGAGCATCGGATCGCTCACGCCGTTGACGGCGAACGTGCTGGGCGTCTCGAATCGGGCCATCGGACACCGACCTCTCGTCACAGGGTGACACTCGTGGGTTTGCCCCTGACGGTCCGCCACCTGCCCGTGCTGTCGAGCAGGTGGCGCCCTGATGTCGACCGACCGAGATCACCTTGACCCGATCTTGTCGGGCCTCGGGGACGAGCAGGTCAGCTCTGGAGGGTGAGCCGGCCGTCGACCACGTCGACGGCGACGGTGTCGCCGTCGCCGACCTTGCCCTCGAGGATCAGCACCGCGGCCGGGTCGCTGATCTCGCGCTGGATGACCCGCTTCAGCGGCCGGGCGCCGAAGCTCGGGTCGTACCCCTCGTGGGCGAGGTGGTGCATCGCGGTCTCGGTGACCTCGAGGGAGATCCTGCGGTCGGCCATTCGCCGTCGCAGCGAGCCGAGCTGGATGCCCACGATGTACTGCAGGTCGGCCTCGGTGAGCGCACGGAACCGGATGATCTCGTCGACGCGGTTGATGAACTCGGGCTTGAAGAAGCCGAGCGGATCGCCCGGGAGGTTGGTGGTCATCACGATGACGACGTTGGTGAAGTCGACCGTGCGGCCCTGGCCGTCGGTGAGGCGGCCGTCGTCGAGCACCTGCAGCAGCACGTTGAACACGTCGGGGTGGGCCTTCTCGATCTCGTCGAGCAGGACCACGCTGTACGGACGGCGCCGCACGGCCTCGGTGAGCTGACCGCCCTCGTCGTAGCCGACGTAGCCGGGAGGCGCGCCGATCAGGCGGCTGACGGAGAACTTCTCCATGTACTCGCCCATGTCGATGCGGACCATGGCCTTCTCGTCGTCGAACAGGTACTCGGCGACGGCGCGGGCGAGCTCGGTCTTGCCGACGCCCGTGGGGCCGAGGAACATGAACGAGCCGATCGGCCGGTTCGGGTCGCTGAGGCCGGCGCGGGACCGACGGATCGCGTTGGACACGGCGACGACCGCCTCGTCCTGGCCGACCACCCGCTGGTGCAGCAACGCCTCGAGGTGGACGAGCTTGGCCATCTCGCCCTCGAGCAGACGGGTGACGGGGACACCGGTCCACTTGCTGACGACCTCGGCGATGTCCTCGGCGTCGACCTCCTCCTTGAGCATCCGGTTGCCGGACTGCAGCTCGTCGAGGTGCGCGGTGGCGTCGGTGATGCGCCGCTCGAGCTCGGGGATGCGGCCGTAGCGGATCTCGGCCGCGTGGTTGAGATCGGTCTCGCGCTCCACCAGCGTGCGCAGCTGCTCGAGCTCCTCCTTGAGGATCCGGATGGCCGAGATGGCCTCCTTCTCCCCTTCCCAGTGCCGGCGCATCTCGGCCGTCTGGCTCTGCAGTTCGGCCAGTTCGGCCTCGATCGTTTCGAGCCGCTCCTTCGACGCGAGGTCGGTCTCCTTCTGGAGTGCGACCTGCTCGATCTCGAGCTGCAGGATGCGTCGCTCGACGACGTCGATCTCGGTGGGCAGCGAGTCGATCTCGATGCGGAGCTTGCTGGCGGCCTCGTCCATCAGGTCGATCGCCTTGTCGGGCAGGAACCGGTTGGTGAGGTAACGGTTGGAGAGCACGGCCGCGCTGACGAGCGCCGAGTCCTGGATGCGCACACCGTGGTGCACCTCGTAGCGCTCCTTCAACCCGCGCAGGATGGCGATGGTGTCCTCGACCGTGGGCTCGCCCACGTACACCTGCTGGAAGCGACGCTCGAGCGCCGGGTCCTTCTCGACGTACTTGCGGTACTCGTCGAGCGTGGTGGCACCGATCATGCGCAGCTCGCCGCGGGCGAGCATCGGCTTGATCATGTTGCCGGCGTCCATCGCGCCCTCGGCCCCGCCGGCGCCGACGATGGTGTGGATCTCGTCGACGAAGGTGATGACCTCGCCGGCAGCGTCGGTGATCTCCTTGAGCACGGCCTTCAGGCGCTCCTCGAACTCGCCGCGGTACTTGGCGCCGGCGAGCATCGAGCCGATGTCGAGCGAGATGAGCCGCTTGCCCTTCAGGCCCTCGGGCACGTCGCCGTCGGCGATGCGCCGGGCGAGTCCCTCGACGATGGCGGTCTTGCCGACGCCGGGCTCGCCGATGAGCACCGGGTTGTTCTTGGTGCGCCGGCTGAGCACCTGGATGACCCGGCGGATCTCGTCGTCGCGGCCGATGACCGGGTCGATCTTGCCCTCGTGGGCGCGGGCCGTGAGGTCCTGGCCGTACTTCTCGAGCGCGGCGAACTGCTCCTCGGGGTTCTGACTGTTCACCCGGTGGCTGCCGCGCACCTCCTTCAGCGCCTGCAGCAACTCTTCGCTGCCGATGCCCAGGCGGGCGTTCATCGCGAGCAGGAGGTGCTCGACCGACAGGTAGTCGTCCTTCAGGTCCTTGCGGTACTTCTCGGCGTTCTCGAAGACGTTGGTGAGCTCACGGTTCATCCGCGGCTCGTCGCCGCCGACGGCCTTGGGGAGTTTGGCGACGGCCTCGTCGGCCTTGTTGCGGATCATCAGCGGGGCGAGGCCCAGCTTGGCGAGCACCGCCGGGGTGAGGGTGTCGTCCTGGCGGGCGAGCGCGGCCATGACGTGATCGGGCGTGAGCTCGGGATTGCTGAGCTGACGTGCCTGATCGATCGCGGCGGCCACCGCCTCCTGGGTCTTGATGGTCCACTTCTTCGGGTCGATCGCCATGGCGGCAGTGTAACCCGACGCACAAAACTTGCTACGACTCGTATCAACTTCGGCGTCGAAACACCGTTATGACTTCCGGCACAACACTCGGATCCGTTCGTTGCACGATGCAACGGGACGCGAAGATCGTCCGATCCCCCCGGTCGGGCCTGTCCCGATCACACCCCCACCCCCCTGGAGTCACTCATGTCGCGCGTCCGCGTCCTCGCCCTGCCCCTGCTGGCCACCTCGCTCCTGCTCGCCGCGTGCGGCGACGACGCCAGCAACGAGAGCAGCGACACCACGGCCACGACGGCCGCCGCCGCCCCGACCACGGAGGCTGCGGTCGAGACCACCGTCGCGGCGCCCGAGACCACCATGGCCGCGGTCGAGACCACCGAGGCCGCCCCCGAGACCACCGAGGCCGCCCCGGAGACCACCAGCAGTGACGAGGCCGCCCTCGGCTCGATCGTCGACGTGGCCACCGCCGCCGGCAACTTCACCACCCTGCTCGCCGCCGTCGAGGCCGCCGGCCTCACCGAGACGCTCGCCACCTCGAAGTTCACGGTGCTCGCCCCGACCGACGAGGCCTTCGCCAAGGTCGACCCGGCCGCGCTCGAGGCCCTGCTCGCCGACCCGGCCGCCCTCACCGCCGTCCTGCAGGGCCACCTGCTGCCCCTGCCGCAGGACGCCGCCACCATCACCATCTTCAACAGCGTCGTCACCGCCGCCGGCAACTCGCTGGCGGTCGTGAGCGACGGCACCACCGTCACCATCGGCGGCGCCACCGTCGTCCAGGCCGACATCGCGGCCGACAACGGCATCATCCACGCGATCGACACCGTGCTGCTGCCCGCCGCCTGAGTCGCGGCACACACCTGAACACCCGTCGACCCCTGATCGACACCGGTCGACAGAACCGCCGCCCGACGGCGGGCGCAGACCCTCCGTGCGCCCGCCGTCCGCTGCGTGCGCCACGAGCGGGTGCGTAGCATGAGCCTCCATGCTCCGCCGCCGAACGACGCTGCTCTGCGTCGCCCTCGTCACGGCGGGCGCGACCGTGGCCGCGACCGCCGCCGCGGCACCCGGCTCGATCTCCGGCACCCCTGCGACAGCAAGCTCGCCGGCGCAGCGGCTCGACCCGCCGCCGCGCACCCTCCTCGTCGCCCTCGGCGGTGACATCCTCAACGAGTCGGCCGTCAACCTCGCCGGTGCCGCCGCCGCAGGGCCGGGCGAGCGCTACGACTTCGCCCCCCTGTTCGCCCCGGTCGCACCCGTGATCGCCGCCGCCGACCTCGCCATCTGCCATGCGGAGCTGCCGATCGGCGCTCCCGGTGAGCGGCCCGGTCTCTACGGCCGGTCCCCCTTCGGCGGCAACCTGCTGCTCGCGCCGTACGAGTTGGCACAGGCCTCGCCGACACCGGCTTCGACCGTTGCAGCACCTCGTCGAACCACAGCTTCGACACCGGGGTGCCCGGCATCGTGTCGACGCTCGAGGCACTCGAGGCCGCCGGGCTGACCCACGTGGGCACGGCCCGCTCGCCGGAAGAGGCCGTCCCTGACGTGTTCACGGTGAACGGGATCCGCGTCGCCCACCTCGCCTACACCCGCTCGTCGAACACCGTCCCACCCCGCGACGCCTGGATGCTCCCGCGGGCGCTGTCGCCGCAGCAGGTGATCGCCGACGTGCGCGCCGCGCGTGCGACCGGGGCCGAGCTCGTCATCGTCAGCCTCCACCTCGGCGTGGAGATGCAGCGCGAGCCGATCGACACCGACCTGCAGTTCGCGTACGCGATCACCGACCCACGTGGCGATGCCCGCATCGACCTGCTCGTGCACCACGGGCCGCACGTGCCGCAGCAGCTCGCGTACGTGAACGGCACGTTCACGTACTGGAGCGTCGGCAACTTCGTGTCGGGCATGGGCACACCCGGATCGGGCAAGTACGCGGACCAGCGCACGCTCGACGGGCTGCTCGCGACCGCGCGGTTCACCGAGACGTCGCCCGGCGTGTTCCACGTCGACCCGTGGCCCGTCGCCCTGTGCACCTCGAAGATCGACCGCACCGTCTGGCCGGCGCTCGTCGCCCTGGCCGACCCGGCCGCGGTCGCGTCGATGAGCCCCGCTCGCGTGGCCGAGCTGCGGGCCTGCGCAGGCCGGACCACCGCGCTCATGGGCACGGTGCACTGACCCGGGCACCCGACGCGCACCGACTCGCACCGACTCGCGCCGACGGGTCGTCCACCAGCGTGCACGCGCCGGAAACGACCCGGAAACGAGGCCCGCCGTACCATGCCCGACATGCAGCTCTCCCCGCACGAGCAGGAGCGCCTCCTGGTGCACGTGGCCGCCGACGTCGCCGAGAAGCGGCGGGCCCGCGGACTCAAGCTCAACTACCCCGAGGCGATCGCACTGCTCACCAGCTGGGTCTACGAAGCGGCGCGCGACGGGCGCACCGTGGTCGACCTGATGTCGGCCGGCCGCGAGGTGCTCACCCGCGACGACGTGATGGAGGGCATCGCCGAGATGATCGACGAGATCCAGGTGGAGGCCACCTTCCCCGACGGCACCAAGCTGGTCACCCTGCACCAGCCGATCCGATGATCCCCGGGGAGATCGTCGGCCCCGAGGGGACCATCACCGTGAACGCCGGTCTGCCGACCCTCGTCGTCGATGTCGTGAACACCGGCGACCGGCCCGTGCAGGTCGGGTCGCACTACCACTTCGCCGAGGCCAACCCGGCGCTCGCGTTCGACCGGGCCGCGGCACGAGGGCACCGCCTCGACATCGCGGCCGGCACCTCGGTGCGCTTCGAGCCCGGCGTCGGACGCACGATCACGCTCGTGCCGCTCGGCGGCAACCGCATCGTCGCCGGCCTCCGCGGCGACGTCGCCGGCCCGCTCGACATCCCTGCTGTTCCTGCCGGACCCGGAGACGAGGGAGCCCTCGATGGCTGAGATCGATCGCGCCCACTACCGCCGGCTCTACGGCCCCACCACGGGCGACCGCGTGCGCCTCGCCGACACCGACCTCTGGATCGAGGTCGAGCGCGACGACTGCGTGGGCGGCGACGAGGTGGTCTTCGGCGGCGGCAAGGTCATCCGCGAGTCGATGGGCCAGTCCGGGCGCACCCGCGCCGACGGTACCCCCGACCTCGTCATCACCGGTGCGCTCATCCTCGACCACTGGGGCGTGGTGAAGGCCGACGTCGGCGTGCGCGACGGACGCATCGTCGGCATCGGCAAGGCCGGCAACCCCGACACCATGCCCGGCGTCCATCCCGCGCTGGTGATCGGGCCGTCGACGGAGATCCTCTCCGGCAACGGCCGCATCCTCACCGCCGGCGCGATCGACTGCCACGTCCACCTCATCTGCCCGCAGATCGTCGACGAGGCGCTCGCGTCGGGCATCACCACCATCATCGGCGGCGGCACCGGTCCGGCCGACGGCACCAAGGCCACCACGGTGACCGCCGGCGCGTGGAACCTGGCGCGCGTGCACGAGGCGATGGACGGCCTCCCGGTGAACGTCGTCCTGCTCGGCAAGGGCAACACGGTGTCGCGCGACGCCTTGTGGGAGCAGGTGCTCAGCGGCGCCGGCGGCTTCAAGCTCCACGAGGACTGGGGCACCACGCCAGCGGCGATCGATGCGTGCCTCCGCGTGTGCGACGAGTCGGGCGTGCAGGCGGCCATCCACACCGACACGTTGAACGAGGCGGGCTTCGTCGAATCGACGCTCGCGGCGATCGCCGGTCGGTCGATCCACACGTACCACACCGAGGGTGCGGGCGGCGGCCACGCCCCCGACATCATCACCGTCGCGTCGCACCCGAACGTGCTGCCGTCGAGCACCAACCCGACGCGCCCGCACACGGTGAACACCCTCGCCGAACACCTCGACATGCTGATGGTGTGCCACCACCTGAACCCTGCGGTGCCCGAGGACCTCGCGTTCGCCGAGAGCCGCATCCGGCCCTCGACGATCGCCGCCGAGGACGTGCTGCACGACCTCGGTGCGATCTCGATCATCGGGAGCGACTCCCAGGCGATGGGGCGCGTCGGCGAGGTCGTGCTGCGCACGTGGCAGACCGCCCACGTGATGAAGGCGCGGCGCGGGGCGCTGCCCGGCGACGGGCCGGCCGACAACCACCGCGCCCGGCGGTACGTGGCGAAGTACACGATCTGTCCTGCCGTGGCACACGGGCTCGACCACGAGGTCGGTTCGGTCGCCGTCGGCAAGCTCGCCGACCTGGTGCTGTGGGACCCGAAGATGTTCGGCGTGCGACCGCACGTCGTGCTCAAGGGCGGCTTCATCGCCTGGGCGCAGATGGGCGACGCCAACGCCTCGATCCCCACGCCGCAGCCGGTGTTCGCCCGGCCGATGTTCGGCGCGAGCCCCCGCGTGGCCGCCGCCACCAGCCTCACGTTCGTCGCCCAGGCGGCCCTCGACGACGGCCTGGCCGAACGGCTCGCGCTGTCCCGCCGCCTCGTGGCCTCGGCCGACACGCGTCGACGCGGCAAGGCCGACCTGCCCGAGAACGACGCGATGCCGGCGATCACCGTCGACCCCGACACGTTCGCGGTGCGCATCGACGGCGAGCTCATCACCGAGCAACCGGTCTCGGTGCTCCCGATGGCGCAGCGCTACTTCCTGTTCTGAGCGAATGAGTACCGCGACCCTGCTCCTCCTCGGCGACAGCCGCTTCCCCACCGGCGCGCACGCGCACAGCGCCGGTGCCGAGGCGAGCCATGCCCGCGGCGACCTGCGCACGACCGAACAGCTCCAGGCGTTCATCGACGGACGGCTCTGCACCATCGCCCCCACCGAGGCCGCGTTCGCCGCGGCCGCCTGCGCCGGCGCGCTGTCGTGGGAACACCTCGACGTCGAACTCGCCGCGCGCACGCCGTCGCCGCGACTGCGGATGCTGAGCCGCTCGCTCGGCCGTCAGCTGCTCCGTCCGGCGGAGCGAGCGTGGCCCGGCCCCGCCTACGCACGCCTGCGCGCCATCCATCCCGACGGACCGCTGCAGCCGATCGCGCTCGGCGCCGTCGCCAGCACGGCCGGCCTCACCCCTCGTGAGGCGGCGCTGTGCTCGCTGCATCACCTCGTCGGCGCCGTCACCACCGCAGCGGTTCGCCTGATCGGCCTCGATCCGTTCGACGTCCACGCCGTGGCCGCTCGCCTCGCGCCTCGTCTCGACGACCTCGCCGATGCCGCTGCGACGGCCGCTACCCACGCGGCCGACGGCGCACCGCTTCCATCCACGACCAGCCTGCTCGCCGACGTCCTCGCCGAGCACCACGCCACCTGGGAGGTGAGGCTCTTTGCCTCCTGAACACACCCCCGCGCGTCCACACCACCCAGGTGGCGGATTCACCGATGGGCATCACGCCACCTGGGAGGTGAGGCTCTTTGCCTCCTGAACACAACCCCGGCCAACCGCACCACCCGAGCGACGGCCACACCCACGGACATCACGACGGCCTGCCCGACGACACGCCCTGGGCGTTCGGCGTGCCCGGCACACGACCGCTGCGCATCGGCATCGGCGGCCCAGTCGGCAGCGGCAAGACCGCGCTGGTCGCCGCGCTGTGCCGTCGCCTCGCGGCGGACGTCAGCACCGTGGTGGTCACCAACGACATCTTCACCACCGAGGACGCCGAGGCGTTGCGGCGCATGGCCGTGCTCGCCGACGACCGCATCGCGCCCGTCGAGACCGGCGCCTGCCCGCACACCGCGATCCGCGACGACATCTCGGCGAACCTCGACGCGGTCGAACACCTCGAAGCGCGCCACGCCCCGGTCGAGCTCACCCTGCTCGAAAGCGGCGGCGACAACCTCACGGCGATCTTCAGCCGAGCCCTCGTCGATCGGCAGATCTTCGTCATCGACGTCGCGGGCGGCGACAAGGTGCCGCGCAAGGGCGGCCCCGGCGTCACCACGGCCGACCTGCTGGTGATCAACAAGACCGACCTGGCGCCGCTCGTCGGCGCCGACCTGTCGGTGATGGAGCGCGACGCGACCGCTCGGCGCGGCACGCTGCCGATGTTGTTCACCTCGTTGGTCGATCCCGATGGGGCCGCCGCCGTCGCCGACTGGGTGCTCGCCCAGCTCCACGCCTGGCAGCACTCGGGCTGACGACGCTCACGACGGAACCGACCGAGACGCGGACCCGACATGGCGCGTCGACGCATCGGGCCGCAGTCGGTTGCACCACGTGTCGTGCGAGGTGCCGCTGCTGTTCCGCGAGGCGCGCACCGACGGACCCACGCTCGCCCTGTCGTGGGTGAACGGCGCCGCCGGCCCCGTCGGCGGCGACCGGTTGCAGCTCTCGCTGAGGGTCGAGGAGGGTGCCGCCGTGCGGATCCGCTCGACCGGCGCGGCGATGGTGCACCCCGGGCCGTCCGGCGCGCCGTCGACGTTCGACATCGACATCACCCTCGCCGCCGGTGCCACGCTCGACTGGTGGCCCGAGCCCACGGTCAGTGTGCAGCGCAGCCGTCATCGCACGTCGATGCTCGTCACCGCCCACGCCGACGCGTCGGCCCGCGTGGTGGAATCGGTCGTGCGCGGACGGCATGCGGAACCGGCCGGTCGGCTGGCGCTGCACCAACGGGTGGTGATCGAGGGAGTGCCCATCCTCGACCAGGAACTCGAACTGGCCGACGGCCCCTGGTCCGGTCCGGGTGCCCACGGACCTGCCCGGGCGGTGCTCTCCGCGGTCACCCTCGGCGAGGCGTTCGCACCGGCCTCCCGCTCGATCGTCACCCCCGAGGTGGTCGCGGCGGTGTTCGCGCTCGACCGGCGGGCGATGCTCGCCACGGCGACGGCCGACGACCTGCGCGCGATCGACGCCCTCGATCTGCTGGCCGCACGGACGAGCGTCGCGGGGTCAGCTGCCATGGTCTGACCATCAGACCAGACGGACCCCAGTCGTCATCGACTCGAAACGCGGGGGAAACAGGCGGTTCCTAGCTTGCCCCCCATGTCGACACCGTCGCACCTGCCGCTGCCCGTCGCCGCACGCGCCGCGTCGTTCCCCACCCCCACGGTCCATCACCTGCCGGCCACGCCGGACACGTGCTACTGGGGGTACATCGATCGCGACCAGCCACCCTGCCTGGAGGTCGACGACGGCGACATCATCCGGATCGAGGCGATCACCCACCACGCAGGCGACGCACCCGACCTGTTGATGGACGACGGCATCCGCGCCCTGTGGAGCGCGATCGCACCGGAGACGCGCGGCCCGGGCGTGCACATCCTCACCGGACCGATCCACGTCCGCGGCGCGAAGCCCGGCGATGCGCTCGCCGTCACCATCCTCGACATGTCGCCCCGCCTGCCATACGGCTCGAACTGCGCGGCGAACTGGGGTCTGTTCCACGACGTGTTCGGCAAGGAACGGATCACCATCTACGGGCTCGACGACCCGACCCTGCACGGCGGTGCCGCCGGCTCGTTCGGGCCGATCGCCCGACCCGTGTTCGGGTTCGACTTCACCGAACGCCCGATCTACGACCTGCCCGGCGTGGTCTCACCCCCCGAGGCCACGCTGCGGCAGCCGTTCTCCCGCGACGTGCGGGTGCCGGTGCGACCGCACTTCGGCGTGATGGGCGTCGCGCCCGCCGAGTCGGGTCGCCTGTCGTCGATCCCGCCAGGCCCGTTCGGCGGCAACGTCGACAACTGGCGCCTCGGGCCGGGCGCCACCATGTGCTATCCCGTCTCGATCGAGGGCGCCGGCCTGTACGTCGGCGACCCCCACTTCGCCCAGGGCGACGGCGAGATCTGCGGGACGGCGATCGAGGCGTCGCTCGACGCCACCATCCAGGTCAGCGTCATCGAGGGCCTCGGCATCACGACCCCGCTGATGGAGACGGCGAGCCACTGGTACACCCATGGCTTCGGCGCCGACCTCGACGAGGCGATGCGCGGCGCGGCCGGACAGATGCTGTGGTTCCTGCAGACCCACTTCGATCTGAGCGCCGACGACGCCTACTCCCTCGCCTCGGTGGCGATCGACCTCGGGGTGACCCAGGTGGTCGACGGCACCCTCGGCTGCCACGCCGGTATCGACCGGTCGATCCTCGCCGGCTGAGCCGCCGATCCCGCACCCCCACCCAGCACCGCCGTGCCCGACCCCGTCACCACGATCCGCTATGGTCAGACCATCAGTCCAACGTCGACTCCGCAGCGGGGTCGCGACGAGCGAGACGGAGTGGTGTCCATGCCGATCACGAGAATGAACCATGCGGTGCTGTACGTCCGCAGTGCGGCGCGCACGCAACGGTTCTACACCGACGTCCTGGGGTTCACGACGGTGATCGAACACCCCGAGGGAGCGTTCGTGTTCATGCGTGCCCCGGCGAGCGACAACCACCACGACATCGCGTTCTTCACCGTCGGCGACGGCGTCGGCCCGAGCGAGGCGGGCGCCCGCACCGTCGGCATGTACCACCTCGCCTGGGAGGTGCCCACCCTCGAGGAACTCGCCGCGATGCGCGATCGCCTCGCAGCCGCCGGTGCCCTCGTCGGCGCGAGCGACCATGGGGCCAACAAGAGCCTCTATGCGCGAGACCCCGACGGCCTCGAGTTCGAGGTGATGTGGCTCGTGCCCGCCGAGCACTGGGGTGCCGCCGAGCACCTCGCCATCGTCGATCCGCTCGACCTCGACGCCGAGCGCGCCCACTTCGCGACGGTGGGTCTGCGATGAGCCCCACGAGCTTCAACCCCGTCACCCGCCAGACGGTCTCTGCCGAGATCCGCCAGCGGCTGGCCGACGCGATCCACACCGGACAGCTCGCCCCCGGCACGCCGCTGCCCGCCGAGCGCGTGCTGTGCCAGGAGTTCGGCGTCGCCCGCACGTCGGTGCGCGAAGCCATCCAGGGCCTGGTGATCGCCGGCTACCTCGAGCGCCGCGGCAACCGCAGCGTCGTCGCCGAGCAACTGCCCGAGGTCAACTTCGCCGGTGACGACCGCAAGGCGCTCGTCACCCAGCTGTTCGAGGTGCGTCAGGTGATCGAGCCCGCGATCGTCGAGTTCGCCACCAAGCGGGCGACCGACACCGAGCGCGAGGAGATCGCCGCCCTCGCCGCGATGGTCACCAGCGACCTCGAGGAGTTCCGCGAGATCGACCGCCGATTCCACGCCGCACTGGCCCGTGCCTGCGGCAACCCCTTGCTGCACGAGGTGCACGCGAAGGCACTCGCCCAGCTGTTCGGCTCGGGTGAGTTCTCCTCGCTGCTCTACGCCGAGGTGAACCGAGCCGAGGTGCTCGAGATCATCGAGTCGTCCACGACCGCCCACCAGGCGATCGCCGAGGCCCTCGTCAAGGGCCACACCCGCAAGGCCGTGGCCGCCGTCGTGGCCCACCTCGACGATGTCGAGCGTCGCATGGTGGAGCGTCTCCTGTGAGCCAACGAGAGATGAGCCAACGAGAGCTGAGCGACCAGTACGTCTACTTCTTCGACGACGCCGAGTTCGTCGAGACCGACCGCGAGGGGTTCCGTCGCCGCGTGATGATCGGCGACCACCTCGAGTTCTGGTTCTGGCGCATCAAGGGCGGCGCCGACGGCTCGATCCTGCACAAGCACGACTCCAACGAGCAGCTCGGCATCATCATGCGCGGCACGCTCGACTTCCGGATCGGCGATCCCGACGACGGCACCCGGCGGGTGCTGAACGCCGGCGACTTCTACTTCGCCCCCACCACCATCTGGCACGGCGAGAGCATCTTCGTGGGCGACGACGAGTTCGACGAGGTGTGGATCCTCGACGTGTTCGCCCCACCCCGTACCCCGCGCGGCGGCCTGCCGGCCCAGAGCCCGCGACCTGCCGCCACACGAGCCACTGAAGCCACAGAAGCCACAGAAGCCACAGAAGCCACAGAAGCCACAGAAGGAGGCGCGGCATGAGCGCCGACTGGAGACTCGCCGTCGACATCGGTGGCACGTTCACCGACGTCGTCCTGTTCGACGCGGCCTCGGGCCGCGTCGTCGTCGACAAGACCCTCACCACCCCGAGCGCGCCGCTCGACGGTGTGCGCACCGGTGTGCTGCAGCTGCTCGGCAAGGCGGGCGTCCGCCCGGCCGACATCACCGCGCCGATCGTGCACGCCACCACCCTCATCACCAATGCGCTGATCGAGGGCAAGATCGGTCGTGCCGGCATCGTCACCACCAGCGGCTTCGGCGACACGTTGCTCATCCGCAACGAGCACCGCTACGACATGTACGACCTGCAGATCGAGTTCCCGGCACCGCCCGTGCCTCGCGACCGGGTGGTCGAGCTCGACGAGCGCACCGACCCGCAGGGCCGTGCGGTCAGCGCGCCGACCGCCGAGGGGCTCGCCGCGATCACCGAACAGCTCCGCGCCGCGAAGGTGGAGGCGGTGGGCATCTGCCTCATCAACTCCTACGCCAACCCGGCCAACGAGCGCATCGTCGCCGACCACCTGCGCGCCGAACTCGGTGTGCCGGTGTGCATCTCGTCCGACATCTCGCCGCAGATCCGCGAGTACCCCCGCATGATCACCACGGCGTGCAACGCGGCCACGATGCCCGTCATCGGGCCCTACCTCGACGAGCTGCAGAAGTGGCTCGCCGGCGAGGGCTTCGGCGGCTCGGTGCTGATGATGCTGTCGAACGGCGGCGTGGTGTCGGCCAACGACGCCGCGCGGGCGCCGATCCGCCTGGTCGAGTCGGGCCCGGCCGCCGGTGCCCTCGCGGGCAGCTGGTTCGCCAAGCGCCTCGGCGAGGACCGGCTGCTGTGCTTCGACATGGGTGGCACCACCGCCAAGTCGTGCCTGATCGTCGACGGCGAGCCCGAGCTCACCAACACCTTCGAGGTCGCCCGCATCTACCGCTTCAAGAAGGGCTCCGGGTTCCCGGTGTCGGTCCCGTCGGTCGATCTCGTCGAGATCGGCGCCGGCGGCGGCAGCCAGGCCCGCATCGACGAGCTCGGCCTGCTGAAGGTGGGCCCCGAGTCGGCCGGCGCCGACCCCGGCCCCGCCTGCTACGGCCGCGGCGGCACCAAGCCCGCCGTCACCGACGCCGACCTCACCCTCGGCCTGCTCGACGCGTCGTTCTTCCTCGGCGGCGACATGGCGCTCGACATGGACGCCTGCACCGCGGCGCTCAACTCGGTCGCCGGCCCGCTCGGCCTCTCGGCCGACGACACGGCCGCCGGTATCCACGAGCTCGTCAACCAGAACATGGCCGCCGCCTCGCGCATGCACGCCGTCGAACAGGGCGCCGACCTGCGCGGCATCACCGTCCTCGCCTTCGGCGGCGCCGGCCCCGTGCACGCCTGCGGTGTGGCCGAGCTGCTCGAGTCGCCCCGCGTGGTGTTCCCGGTGAACGCCAGTGTGCTGTCGGCGTTCGGCACCCTCGTCACCCCGGTGCGCATCGACCTCGCCCGCAGCATGGTGCGGGGTCTCGCCACGGTCGACATCGCCGAGCGCGACGCGCTGCTCGGCGAGCTCCGCGAGGAGGGCCGCCGGGTGCTCGCCGCCGCCGGTGTCGCACCGGAGGCCATCCGCTTCCGGTACGGCCTCGACGCCCGCTATCTGGGACAGGGCAACGAGATCACCATCTGGGTGGGCGAGACCAGCGGCGACGACTGGCCCGCCACCGATGCCCAGGTGGTCGAGATGTTCGAGGCCGACTACCGCCGCATCTACGGCCTCACGATCCCTGACGTGGGCGTCGAGGCCGTCACGTGGCGCCTGTCGGCGTTCGCCCCCGCTGCCACCGTCGAGCCGACCACCGTGGTCAACACCACCGTCGGCGAGCCGGTGCGACATCGTCCGGTCCGGTTCGATCGAGGCGCCGCCGCGGTCGACACGCCGGTGTACCGCCGCGGCGACCTCGGCGTCGGCCAGCGCATCGACGGCCCGGCGATCGTCGAGGAACGCGAGACCACCGCGGTCATCCGTCCGTCGTGGACCGCCTCGGTCCTCCCGGACGGCTCATTGCTCGCCGAACGCCGCAGCAGCACCAGCACAGGAGCACCACGATGACCCGCACGTTCGACCCCATCGAGCTCGAGGTGCTATGGCAGAGCCTCATCGCCACCGTCAACGAGCAGGCCCGCGCCCTCCAGCGCGCCGCGTTCTCGCCGATCGTGCGCGAGGCCGGCGACCTCGCCAACGCCGTGTTCGACCGGCGCGGCCGCATGGTCGCCCAGGCCGTCACCGGCACGCCGGGCCACATCAACTCGCTCGCCCGGGCCGCCTCGGCGATCCTCGAGGAGTACCCGACCGACACCCTCGTCGAAGGTGACGTGCTCATCACCAACGACCCGTACAAGACGGCCGGCCAGTTGCTCGACGTCACCGTCCTCTGCCCGGTGTTCCGCAACGGTCGGGTGATCGCGTTCTTCGGGTCGACCATCCACCACACCGACGTGGGCGGCTACGGCATCGGCGCCGGCGCCCGCGACGTGTTCGAGGAGGGCATCTGGATCCCGATCGTGCGGCTGATGATCGCCGGCGAGCGCAACCACGACGCCTGGAAGTTCATCCTCTCGAACGTGCGCCAGCCCGACCACATGGCCGGCGACCTCCACGCCCAGATGGCCAGTGGTGAGGTGGGTGCCCAGCGCCTGCGCGCGCTGTGCGACCGCCACGACCTCGACGACATCGAAGATCTCGCCGACGAGATCATCACCCGCTCCGAGGCGGCCACGCGGGCGAGCATCCGCGAGCTCCCCGCCGGCACCTACCGGGCGAGCGCGGTGCTCGACCTGGCCGACGGCAGCGAGATCGACATCGTCTGCGCGATCACCGTCGACACCGACCTCGGTGAGATCACCGTCGACTACGAGGGATCGTCGGGCGCCAGCCCCTACGGCATCAACGTGGTGAAGAACTACACCCACGCCTACACCACCTTCACGGTGCGTTCGGTGCTCAACCCCGACCTGCCCAACAACCACGGCAGCCTCGCCCCGATCAAGGTCGAGGCGCCGGTCGGCTCGATCGTCAACGCCGTGTCGCCGCAGCCGTGCACCGCCCGGCACGTGGTCGGCATGTTCCTGCCGAATGCGCTGCTCAAGGCGCTCGCCCAGATCCGCCCCGACCAGGCGATGGCCGAGGGCTCGGGCGCCGTGTGGACCATGCAGGTGAGCGGCAACCACGACGACGGTCGCCCGTTCATCACCGCGATGTTCACCTACGCCGGCGGCGTCGGTGCCCGTGCCGCCAAGCCCGGCCTCTCGGCGTGCTCGTACCCCACCGGTGTTGCCGCCGTGCCGATCGAGGTCGTCGAGGCCTCCGCACCCATCCGCTTCCTGCGCAAGGAACTGCGGGTCGGCAGCGGCGGCGCCGGCGCCCAGGTGGGCGGCCTCGGCCAGACCATCGAGTTCACCGTCGACACCGAGCGTGCGTGGCAGCTGAACGCCGTCACCTCGCGGCTCTCCCACGCCCCCGAAGGCATCTTCGGTGGCACCCACGGCGGCGCCGGTGCCTTCACCGTGAACGGCGAGCCGGTTCGCACCCAGGCCCGCGTCACCCTGCAGCCGGGCGACCACGTGCGCCTCGACCTGCCCGGTGGCGGCGGCTACGGCGCACCCGTCCCCGTCGCGGCCACCGGTTCATCGAACGATGCGAGTCAGGAGTCCACGTCATGACGATCCTCACCGACGCCCTGCTCACGTCGTTCGACGCGAGCACCACCGACTACGCCACGGCGATCACGATGCCGCCGGAGATCTACACGTCCGACGAGTTCCTCGCGTTCGAGCGCGAGGCCGTGTTCGCCTCACAGTGGCAGTGCGTCGGTGTGGCGAGCCGCATCCCCGAGCCAGGCGACTACTTCACGACCACCACCGGCAACGGCGAGCAGATCATCGTCGCCCGGGCCAAGGACGGCGAGGTGCACGCCTTCTCGTCGATCTGCCAGCACCGCGGCATGCAGATCGCCGACGACGAGGGCCACTGCACCAAGTTCACCTGCCCGTACCACCTGTGGAGCTACGACCTCACCGGCCGCCTTCTCGGTGCGCCGGCCATGGAACGCACGGTCGGGTTCGAGAAGAAGGACTTCCCGCTGCCCGCGCTGAAGGTCGAGCTGTGGCAGGGCTTCGTGTTCGTGCACTGCGACCCGAACGCCGAGCCGCTCGCCCCCACGCTCGCCACCTACGCCCCGTACCTCGATCACTACGACCTCGAGCACGCGGTGTGCCCCGGCACGTTCACCCTCACCGACCTCCCGTGGAACTGGAAGGTGATGTTCGAGAACTTCAACGACGGCTACCACGCGAACAAGCTCCACCACACGATCCAGGACTTCTGCCCGAGCGAGCTCGCGGCCTTCCCGGTCGACTGGCAGCCCGGCTCGAACGTCATCTTCCGCACCAACGGCTACATCCACATCGACGGCGGCTTCAACGCCACCACGAAGGCGTTGATGCCGGTCTTCCCGCAGCTCACCGACGAGGAGCGCACCCGCTCCACCTTCGCGCTGATGCCGCCGACGCTGTGCTTCGGCACCGCGCCCGATCAGGCGTTCTTCTTCATCGTGCGGCCGAAGACGGCCGACACGATCGACGTCGAGATCGGCTACCTGTTCCACCCCTCCGCCCTCGAGCACCCGATGTTCGACCACCTCTTCAAGATGAGCGACGCCGGCGTGCAGGTCTTCGTGCAACAGGACCAGGATGCGACCACCAAGGTGCAGCGCGGCATGCACAGCCGCTACGCCGCCCGTGGCCGCTACTCGTGGCAGGAGGAGAGCCACGTGCAGTTCAACAAGTGGCTCGTCCAGCACTACCGGAAGGCCTGGCCGGCAACGTGATGGGTGTGGTCGCGCCCGTGTCGGCCATCGCCGACGTGCTCGCGCTCTGGGGCATGGACGGTTGGCTCACGCCACCGCTCGCCCCGGTCGTGGCCGCGTCGGCCGTGGTGTCCGGTCGCGCCCTCACGGTCCAGTTGGCCCACGACACGTCGGGCCCCGGCCTCAGCCCCATCTACGACGTGCTCTCCTCCGACCTCCGCGACCGCGTCGTGGTGATCGCCGGCGCACGACCCGTGCCGGGCGCGGTGTTCGGCGAGATCCTCGCCGGCGCCGCCCGCCAGCAGGGCGCCGTCGGCGTCCTCGTCGACGGCTGGGTCCGCGACCGCGACGACATGACCGCCATCGGCCTCCCGGTGCTCGCCGCCGGCGAGCGGGTGGTCGGCCCGAACGGCAGCGCACATCTGCTGTCGGTCGGCGAGATGGTCGCGGTCGATGGTGTCGCCGTCGACGACGGCGACGTGATCGTGATCGATCCGTCGGGCTGCGTGCGCATCCCGGCCGCCCGCGCCGACGCCGTCCTCGACGCCGCCGCTCGCTACGCGGCCGCCGAAGTGCTCGTCGCCGAGGCGCTCGCCGCCGGCGAGCCGCTCGCGGCCGCCTACCGCCACAAGCGCGCGATGCTCGCCGAGCTGGCAGAGCTGGCACAACTCGCCTCCGACCGAGACGGGAGGGGGTGACCAAGGGGCACGGGAGGGACCCCGCCGGAGCACACCGCTCCACCAGACACACACACCCAGATCACACGACCGACACCAGACGGACACCAGAACACCACGAACCGTGGGGGAGAACCATGAGGAAAACGCACATCGCACTGGCGGCCATCGCCGCCCTGAGCCTGGTCGCCGCGTCCTGCGGCGACGACGAAGAGACCACCGACAGCGCGACCACGGAGACCACCGCGGCAGCGACCGATGCGACCGAGGCCGCGCCGGAGACCACCGCCGCCGAGGCTCCCGCCACGACGGCCGCCGAGGAGACCACCGACACCACGGCCGCTCCGGCCGGTGAGGGCATCGACCTCGACACCAACGGTGACGGCACCGTGCTGTTCGGCGTCGCGGCCGCAGGGCCTCGCGACGACGGCGCGTACTACCAGGCGCTGGTCGACAAGGCCACCGCCATCTCCGAGGAGAACGGCTTCGCCGAACCGATCGTCGTCGACAACATCACGACCGAGGACGCCGCCACCGAGCTCGCCAACCTGGCCGAGCAGGGTGTCGACGTGATCCTGGTGGGTGCGAGCGAGATCGCCGATCCGCTGGCCGATCTGATCCCGCAGTACCCCGACATCTTCTGGTACTGCAACTGCGGCGCCGGCTACCCGGAGACCCCGGGCCTCGCCCAGAGCCAGGACGACTCGTCGGAGATCAGCTACACCGCGGGCTACGCGACCGGTCTGCTCATGCAGGAATCCGGCGGCGACTCCACCGCGTTCATCGGCTGCTGCGACCTGAACTTCGAGAAGGAGGCCTACCTCGCCTTCGAGATGGGTCTCAAGGCCGTCGACCCGGCCTTCACGAACACCTACATCCCGTCGGGTGCGTTCCCGTTCGACTTCGACAACACCGCCGGTGCCACGGAGGCACTCAACGGTGCGATCACCAACGGGGCCGACGCGGTGTATCCGTACCTCGGCGGCGCACACGAGCCGCTCGTGAAGCTCGCCAACGAGGCGGGCATCATCACCATGTCCGCCGGCGCCTCGAACGCGTGCGCCCGTGACGACCTCGACTACCAGATCCAGGTCAGGTTCGACGGTGGCGACTACCTCGCAGTGATCCTCAAGGAGATCCTCGACGGCACCCTCGAAGAGGGTGGCGTGCGCGTGTTCCGCGTGGGCATCGACCCGGAGCCGGGCGCCGAGATCTGCGACCCGACCCCCGAGCAGCAGGCCGCCATGGACGACGTCTACGCGCAGATCGCCGCCGGCGACTTCGCCGCCGACTTCGGTGCCATCAAGGGCCAGGCGTACTCGGGCGGCTGACAGTTGTCCACCGCATCCCCGTCCGACGGACGCGGAGCATTCGGCATGGAGGGGGCGGGCGCTTCGGCGCTCGCCCCCGCCGTCCGGCTGACCGGCGTCACGAAGCGCTACGGCCCCGTCGTCGCGTGCGCGGGCGTCGATCTCGAACTGCTGCCCGGCGAGGTGCACGGCATCCTCGGGGAGAACGGCGCCGGGAAGTCGACCCTCATGAAGATCCTCATCGGGCTCGTGCAGCCCGACGAGGGCACCGTCGAACTCGGTGGGCGCGAGGTCGTGATCCACGACCCGCAGACTGCCGCGGAGCTCGGCATCGGCATGGTGCACCAGCACCTCAGCCTCGTCGAGGCACTCACCGTCTGGGAGAACGTGCTCCTCGGTGACGCCTCCAAGTTCGACCGTTCGGCCGCCCGTCGCCAGGTGATGGAGACGGCCGATCACTACGGCCTCGAGATCGATCCCGACCGTCGCGTCGGTGAACTCTCCGCAGGCCTGCGTCAACGCGTGGAGCTCATCAAGTGCCTGCGCCGCGACCCCAAGATCCTCATCCTCGACGAGCCCACGTCGGTGCTCACGCCGGCCGAGAGCGAGCAGCTGTTCACGACGCTGCGCGACGTGGTCGCCGCCGAGCAGCGGGCCGTCGCTCTCGTGAGCCACAAGCTGGCCGAGATCCTGCACGCCACCGACTGCATCACGATCATGCGCCAAGGTCGCGTCGTCGAGCGCAGCCGCACCGTCGAGGCGACCGCGCCGGCGCTGGCCAAGGCGATGGTGGGGCGCGACGTGAGCCTGCGCACCAGCGCCGCGGCCTTCGGTGCGATCGACCTGATCGACCAGGGCACGGCCGCCGACCAGGCGCTGCGCGCCGAGCGCGACGAGGCAGCGGCTGCCGTCGCCGCCTCCGATCGCGCCGCGCGACCCGTCGTGCTCACCATCGACCGGGCGCGACTCGTGCGCGACGGCGTGACCGTGCTCGACGACCTCTCGATCGAGGTCCGCGCCGGCGAGATCGTCGGTATCGCCGGCGTGGAGGGCAACGGCCAGCGCGAGCTCGGCGACCTCCTCTCGAGCCTCGTCACCCTCGACGGTGGCAGCGTCAGCGTGAACGGCACCACCGCTCGCACCGGGCGCGCCGGGTGCATGGCCGACCTCGGGATCGGCGTGATCCCCGAGGATCGCCATGACTCGGGCTGCGTGCTCGACATGAGCGTGGCCGAGAACCTGATGCTCGACCGCATCGACTCGACGGCACGGATGGGCCTCATCGACCGCAAGCGGATGCGGGCCCGTGCCGTCGAGTTGATGCGGGAGTTCGACATCCAGGCGGCCGGCCCTGACGCGCCGTTCGGCAGCCTGTCGGGTGGCAACCAGCAGCGCGTCGTCCTCGCCCGCGAGCTCGGCCACCGACCGACGGTCCTCGTCGCGGCGCAGCCCACCCGGGGTCTCGACGTGGGTGCGATCGAGTACATGAGCAACCGTCTCCGTGCCGCCGCCGACAGCGGGATCGCCGTGCTGCTGATCTCCACCGAACTGGAGGAGATCCTCGCCCTGTCGAACAGGATCGTGGTGCTCTCCCGCGGCCGTGCCATCGGCGAACTCGACCGGCGCGAGGCCACCTCCGAACGGCTGGGGCTGCTGCTCGGCGGCGTCGGCATCGACGAACCCACGGGAGCATCCGCATGAGCTCGAACGGGACCGGTAGCCCGAAGATGATGCGCGGCGCGAAACTCGTCGCGCTCTACGTCCTCGCGATCGCGATCGCCCTCGCCCTGTCCGCACTGCTGATCGCCGTCACCGGCGGACCGTGGCGGAAGGTGTTCACCGCGCTGATCGACGGCAGCGTCCGCAAGCCCGGACGCTGGGGCGACACCCTCGCCGAATCGGCGCCGCTGCTGATCGTCGCGCTGGGTGCGATCATCTCCACCCGTGCCGGCCTGGTGAACATCGGGCAGGAAGGCCAGCTGGCCGTCGGCGCCGCCACGGCCACCTATGTCGCCACGCAGAGCAGCGGGCCGTTCGTCCTCGTGCTCGCGCTCCTCGGCGGCGTGGTCGGCGGGGCCGTGTGGGCCGGGATCGCAGCACTGCTGAAGTACTGGCGCAAGGTGCCCGAGGTGATCTCGACCCTGCTGCTCGTGTTCATCGCGTCGCAGGGCACCGGCTATCTGCTCACCCGCACGTTCCTGCTGCTCGACGACGACCCGAACAAGCCGAACCGGGTGCAGACGAGCGCCCAGCTCGACGCCGACACCCGGATCGGGTTCATCCGCATCTTCGGCAACGCCTTCCCCTGGTCGGTCGTGCTCGCCGTCGTGCTCGCGGTCGTGGTGTCGGTGCTGCTCAGCCGATCGACGTGGGGCTTCCGCCTCACCGTGCTCGGGCGCAACCCGCGCACGGCCCAGCGCATCGGTGTTCCCGTCGTGCTCGCCGGCGCGTCGGCGCTGATGCTCAGCGGTGCCTTCGCCGGCCTCGCCGGCGCCACCATGCTCGCCGCCGGTACCGCCAACTACCGCTACACCCCCGGGTTCGCGAACAACGTGGGGTGGGAGGGTCTGCTGGTGGCGCTCGTCGCCCGCAACCGGCCCCTCGCCTGCATCCCGGTGGCCCTCGTGTTCGGCGCCCTGCGCACCGGGTCCGGCTTCCTCGCGGCCACCGGTGTCGAGCGGTCGATTGTCGACGTCGTGCGTTCGCTGCTCGTGCTGGCGCTGCTCGTGCCGCCCGCCATCGTCGCGATCCAGCGGCGCCGGGTGAGCCCGCCACCCGCGCCCGTGTCGACCGACGAGCCCGTCGTGGCGGTGGCCCGATGATCGGCATGATCGGCATGATGGGCGTCGTGCTCGCCAGCGCTGCGTCGGCCGTCGGCGACGTGCTGACCTCGGAGGCGATGTACCAGTCGGCGATGCGGTTCGCGATCGTGCTCGGGTTCGCCGCGGTCGGCGAATGGATCGCCGAGCGCGCCGGCACGCTCAACATCTCGATCGAGGCGATGATGATCGGTGGCGCCTACAGCTCCGCTGTCGCGTGGGGAGCGTTCGACAACGTGCCCATCGCACTGGCGATCGGCGTCGTCGCCGGCGTCGTGGTCTCGCTCGTGCAGGCCCACCTCAGCCACCAGCTCAGCATCGACCAGTTCGTCGTCGGCCTCACGCTCAACCTGTTCGTGCTCGGGTTGGCGCTGTTCCTCGACAGTCGCTGGGAGGCGGTCACCTCGGTGGTGAAACCGACGAAGGTGCCGCTGTTGCACGACATCCCGCTCGTGGGCGAGGCGCTGTTCGGTCAACCCTGGCCGATGTACCTCATCGTGCCGATCGTGCCGTTGGCGTGGTGGCTCGTGTTCCGCACCCGCTGGGGTCTCGAGATCCGGTCGGTCGGCGACAACCCTCAGTCGGCCGACGTGTCGGGCATCCACGTGAACCGCCGTCGACGCGAGGCGATCATGGTGGCCGGCGCGTGCGCCGGACTCGGTGGCGGCGTGTTGGTGCTCGGGCAGATCTCGATCGCCGGCTACGAAGCCGGTCACGTCGGACTGAAGGGCATCATCGCCATCGCCGCGGTGATCTTCGGCGGCTGGACGTTGCGCGGCACCCTCATCGGGTGCGTGCTGTTCGGCTACTTCTTCGCCCTGCAGCAGACGCTGCCGGTGCTCGGCTATCGCATCAACGCCCAACTCGCGGCGAGCCTGCCCTACATCGTGGCCCTGCTCGTCACCGCCGTGTTCGCCACCCGCACCCGCCAGCCGCGAGCGCTCGCACAGCCGTTCGTCCGCGGCCTCACCTGATCATCACCCCCATCCTCACCCGCACCAGCACCCATCCCTGGAGAACCACGTGAAAGCCCTGCTGTACCACCGACCCGGCGGACCCGAGGTGTTGGAGTACGTCGATGTCGACGACCCCACCCCCGGCGCGCGTGACGTGATCGTGCAGGTGGCCGCGACGAGCCTCAACCACCTCGACGTCGTGCAGCGCAACGGCTGGTTCGCGATGCCCGGCTTCACGCTGCCGCACATCGCCGGCATGGACGTCGTCGGCACCGTGGTGGAGCTGGGGTCCGAGGTCGAGGGCGTGTCGACCGGCGACCGTGTGGTGGTCGACCCGTCGCTCGCCGAGGTGCACGCCGGGTCGAAGCTCGCCGGCATGGGCGATCTGTACGGCGACCTCGGCATCATCGGTGGCACGGTCGCCGGCGGATACGCCGAACGCTGTCTCGTCCCCGCCTCGCACGTGCACCGCATCCCCGACTCGATGTCGTGGCACCAGGCCGCCTGCTTCCCCACCGCCTGGCTCACGGCGTGGCACGCACTCTTCCCCGTCGGTCGGCTCGTCGCCGGCGAGACGATGATGGTGCACGCGGCCGGCAGCGGCGTGTCGATGGCGGCCATCCAGCTCGCCAAGCACGCGGGCGCCCGGGTGCTCGCGACGGCGGGCACCGACGACAAATGCGAGAAGGCGCTGGCGCTCGGCGCCGATGCCGCCTGCAACAACCGCACGACCGACGTGGCCGGCTTCGCCCGCGAGCACACCGCTGGTGCGGGCGTCGACATGGTGTTCGACCACGTGGGTCCGGCACTGTGGGCGCAGTCGATGTTCGCCCTCGGCGTTCGCGGCCGGCTGGTGAACTGCGGCAACACCACCGGCGACACGGCCACCATCCCGTCGCTCGGGTTCATGTTCCACATGGGCATCCAGATCCTCGGCTCCGACCCGTACCGGTACGAGGAGTTCGGCGAGGCCTGGGGCGTGTACTGCGGGGGCGGGTTCCAGGCCCCGGTCGACAGCGTGTTCGCACTGGCGGACGGTGCCGAGGCGCAGCAGAAGATGGAACGGTCCGACTTCTTCGGCAAGATCCTGCTCGAAGCGTGACGCGCTGATGGCGACCGACTCGCCGTACCCGGAGCTGAAGAAGAGCCACACCATGGCCCACCGGGGCCGGCCGTGGCGCGACTACAAGCCGCCGCCGTCGGGTCCGGTGTGGGCGGTCATCCAGGGCGTCGGCTCGTACTGGATGCTGGTGGCCGCGATCGAGCTCGGCGTGTTCGACGCGATCGAACGACTCGGCCCGTCGCCGGTGGGTCCGCTCGCCGACGAGCTGTCCGCCTCATCGGTGCATCTGCAACATCTCTGCGATGCGATGGTGTCGTTCGGGTTCCTCGACCAGGTCGACGAGATCTACGAGCTCACCGAGACCGCCGAGCGCTACCTGTGCACCAACGGTCCGGCGTCGATGGCGGCACTCGTGCGCGTGGCACCAGGGCCGCTCGCCAACTGGGAGCATCTCGCCGACACCATCCGCACGGGCGTGGTCACCCAGCCGATCGACGACATCCCCGAGGCGTTCTACGGGCCGCTCGTGCAGGCGACGTTCCCCACGCAGCTGCGTGCCGCCACCCGGCTCGGGCTGCGCCTCGGGTGGGCCCGCCGCCCCGGCCTGCGCGTGCTCGACCTCGGTGCCGGTCGCGCGCCGTGGGCGATCGCGATCCTCGAGCAGTCGCCCGGCAGCACCGCCGTCGTGAACGACCTGCCGGGTGTGATCGACCTCGCCGTGCACACCGTCGACGAACGCGGACTCACCGATCGGGTGCAGTTCCGCGAGGGCGACTTCCACGACATCGACATCGAGACCGGCGCGTACGACGTCGTCGTGCTCGGCCACGTCTGTCGCACCGAGGGCGACGAACGGTCGCGGTCACTGCTCGCCAGGGCGTTCGCCGCACTCGCGCCGGGTGGCACGGTGCTGATCGCCGACTACTTCGCCGACAACGACCGGAAGTTCAACCCGTTCGGGGTGCAGATGGGCCTCACCATGCTCGCCAACACCGCCCGGGGCGGGATGCTCACCAACGCCCAGGTCACCGGCTGGCTGCGCGACACCGGCTTCGCCGGCATCCGCATGATCGAGCCGATCGGCTTCAACTTCGTCTACGTGGCCGACCGGCCACCCGCACCCCCCACAGCCCCCTCAGGAGGAGTCAGCGCATGAGCGACCACGCACCCGAACACGTCGACATCATCGTCGACGCCTGGCAGGTCGTCACGATGAACGCCGACCGCGACATCATCCGCCAGGGTGCGGTTGCCGTGCGCGGCTCGACCATCGTCGCCGTCGGCAAGGCGAGCGACATCCACCAGCGCTACACCGCCGACCGAGTGCTCGGCGGTGACCGGTTCGTGCTCACGCCGGGGATGGTGAACACCCACATCCACATCACCGGCGAGCCGCTCACCCGCGGCTACGTCCCCGACGACACGCCGTTCGTCGAGAACGTGTTCGAGTGGCTGTGCCCGCTGTACTCGGTGTTCGACGCAGCCGAGGAGCGGGTGTCGGGTCAGCTGGCCGCGGTCGAGATGCTGCGCTCGGGCACCACCACCTTCCTCGAGGCGGGCACGATCCGCTTCCTCGACGAGGTCGTCGACGGGCTGATCGAGGTCGGCATCCGCGGGCGAGTGGGCCGCTGGGTGTGGGACCTGCCGCCCGAGCCGAGCGTGTACCGCCAGAGCACCGACGCGGCGATCGCCCACCTCGAGCACCAACTCGACGTGCACGCATCGCACGCCGACGGCCGCATCGGGGCGTGGAGCATCCTCGTCGGCCACACCACGTGCAGCGACCCGCTGTGGAAGGCCGCGAAGGCGTTGAGCGACGAGCGCGGGGTGGGCATGAGCTTCCACATGTCGCCGGCCCAGCTCGATCCCGACGGCTTCATCGCCGAGTTCGGCCAGCGCCCGATGGTGCACCTCGCCGAGCTGGGTGTGCTCGACCACAACGTGGCGATGACCCACGTCGTGCGCATCGACGACGCCGAGCTCGCGCTCATCGCCGAGTCGGGTGCCAGCGTGGCGCACTGCCCCACCACGGCGCTGAAGGTCGCCTACGGCGTCACCCAGGTGGGCAAGTTCCCCGAGATGGTGCAGCGCGGGGTGAACGTGAGCATCGGCACCGACGGCAACAACGCGTCGAACTACTCCGACCTGATGCGTGCCACCTACCTCGTGGCCGGGTTGTTCAAGGACGCCCGTGTCGACGCGCAGATGTTCCCGGCCGAGAAGGCCTACGAGATGGCCACCCTCGGCGGGGCGCGCACGATGCTGATGCAGGACGAGATCGGCGCCCTCGTGCCCGGCATGAAGGCCGACCTCGTGCTGCACGACACCGATCGCCCCGAGTGGCGCCCGCTGCTCAACGTGATGAACCAGCTGGTGTGGTCGGCCGACGGTCGCGGGGTGCACACGGTGCTCGTCGACGGCAAGGTCGTCGTCGAGGACGGCCACTGCACCACGATCGACGAGGAGCGAATGTGGGCCGAGGCCCAGCGGATGGGCGAATCGATCACCGCCCGCAGCGGCCTGCCCGACAAGGCCAAGTTCCCGACCTGGTGAACACGCCCGAGACCAGGAGACCCGACCGATGACGAACACCCCGACGCCCGTGGTCTTCGAGGCGGAGATCACCCCTGGCATGTCGACGCGCGAGGTGGTGGCGCTCGCCCAGATCGCCGAGGAGGCAGGGTTCGATCGACTCGGTATCTCCGACGTCATCTTCTGGCACGACTGCTACGTGTTGATGGGCCTCATCAGCCAACACACGAACCGCATCCACCTCGGCCCGATGGTGACCAACCCGTACTCACGCCACCCGGCCGTGCTGGCCGGGATCATGGCCGCGCTGCAGGACGCGTCGCAGGGTCGGATGTTCCTGGGGATCGGGGTGGGCGCCGGCCTCGAACAGGCAGGCATCGCCTACGACCGACCCGTCCGCGCCCTCCGCGAGGCGATCACCGCGATCACGGCGCTGCTGCGCGGCGAGACGGTGTCGCTGCACGGCGAGACGATCACGATCGACGCGGCGAAGATGGTCGGGCCGGTGGCTGCCGTCCCGATCTCGATCGGCACCCGCAGCCCACAGGTGATGCGGCTCGCCGGTGAGTTGGCCGACATCGCCCTCGTGGGTGCCCGCAGCATCGACGCCGAGATCGCCGCCCGCTACCGCGGGTGGCTGGCCGAGGGGGCGGCGACCGCCGGTCGCGACGTGGCCGACATCGAGGTGGCGCCACGGCTCACGCTCTGCATGTCGTCCGACGGCGATCTGGCTCGACGGAGCATGAAGCGCTATGCGGCGCACTACGTGCTGCTGATCCGCCCACCCGATCTGATCGAGCGCGACGGCGGTCGTTGGCTGGCGCAGGTGGAGGCCGCGCTCGGCCGGTCGAGCGGCTGGTACTTCGACCACGACCGTGTCGACGATCCCGAACTCGACCGCCTGGTCGACGACGACATCGTCCGGCGCTTCGCGATCGCTGGAACGCCCGACGAGTGCATCGAGCTCACCCGCGAGGTGCTCGCGCTCGGGTTCACGAGCGTCAGCATGAACCTCGCCGCCCCCCGCCGCGGGTCGATGTACGAAGGCCTTCGCGAGACGCTCGAACACTCGGGCACGCTGCTCGACGCCCTGCGCTGAGTCAGCCGGCGTCGGCGGAGTTGACGTTGCGGCCGGGGGCGACCACCGCGTCGATCGCCGCTCGCACGCCCTCGGGCAGCGCGAGCGGACCGAGCGTGAGCAGCTGATCGAGCTGCTCGTACGTGCGCGGCCCGACGATCGCCGCACTCACCGCTGGGTCGTCGAGCACGAACGCGAGGGCGAGCTGCGGCAGTGACATGCCGTGCTCGTCGGCGATCGCGATGAGCTGCGCCACGAGCGAGCGCTTCTCGGTGCGCATCGCCTCGTCGCGATGGTCGAAGTGGTCGGGCTGGCGCTGCGCCCGTGACTGCGCATCGGTCGTGTCGCCGTCGACCTGCTGGTACTTGCCGGTGAGCCAGCCACCGTTGAGCGGCGCCCACACGATCGCGCCCACGTCCCAGCGACGCAGGGCGGGAAGCACCTCCGTCTCGATGCCTCGGGCGAGGGCGGAATAGGGCGGTTGCTCGCTCGTCGGGCGGGCCCATGCGCGGCCGCCCGCGAGCGTGTGCAGCTCGTCGAGCTGCGCTGCACTGAACGTCGACGTGCCGATCGCGCCCACCTTGCCGGAGCTGACCAGACAGTCGAAGGCCTCCAGCGACTCCTCGATCGGCGTGGCCGGGTCGGGACGGTGCATCTGGTAGAGGTCGATGTGGTCGACCTGCAGCCGGCGGAGGCTGTCGTCGCAGGCCTGTTCGATCCAGCGGCGCGACAGCCCGGACCGCGCGGGATCGCCACCCATCGGGTTGCCGACCTTGGTGGCGAGCACCACGCGGTCACGCCGACCCACGAGCGCCGCACCGAGGATCTCCTCGGAGGCGCCGTCGTCGTACATGTCGGCGGTGTCGACGAGCGTGATGCCGGCATCGATCGCCCGGTGCACCATCCGGTGGCACTCGGCCACGTCGGTGTTTCCCCACCGCCCGAACATCATCGCCCCCAACGCGAGCTCGCTCACCTGGAGACCTCGGTGCCCCAGGGATCGGAGGCCGATCGTCACCGGCGTCAGACCATCCCGGCCTGTTGCTGGAACACGAGGCTGTCCCAGTAGTCGGTGCGCTTCGCGATCAGCCCGTCGCGCACCAGGAACCGCATCATGCCGCGCACGGCGACATCGCGGTCGTTGACGTGGGTGTGCAGCGTGTACGCGACGACCACCCGGTCGCCGTCGGCCACCACGTCTTCGACCTCGTACCGCAGCTGCGGCATCGACGCCAGGAAGTTCGGCACCCGGCGCGCGTACTCGGGCTTGCCCTCGCATCCGCTGCCGAGTGCGGCGGTGTGCTCGTTCACGAAGTCGTCGGTGACGTGGGCGACGACGCGCTCCGGGTCACCCATGGCGAACGAGGCGAGGTACGACGTGCAGACCTCACGAGGGCTGCCGGGGGTCATCAGCCCCAGACCTCCTGGGCCTTTTCGTACACACCCTGATCGAAGGAGAACTCGATCATGTTGCCGTCGGGGTCCTTGAGGGCGCAGATGTAGCCGATCGGGTCGGGCATCAGCGTGGGCGGCCAGGCGAGGCAGCCGGCGGCCTTGCCCTTCTCGGCGATCGCATCGACGTCGGCCTTGGTGGGCATCTCCATGCCGATGTGGGCGAACGGCGCCATGATCGGCTGCTGGCCCTTGTCCTGGTCCTTGAAGAAGCTGACCAGGACGAGGATGAACGGCTTGTCGGCCATGTCGGGGTGGCCGAGCCAGGCGCCGTAGCCGTCGGCGTCCTCGCGACGGTCGAGCAGCCGCAGCGGCGTGAAGTCCTCGTACCACGCGATGCTGGCGTCGATGTCGGTCGACGGCAAGGCGATGTGTGTCCAGCGGACCGCGGTGGGCCGCAACGAGTGGGTCTCCGTCAACGCGCCCTCGTGGGCGACGCCGGTGTAGACGCCCTCGGGCAGTCCGGGCTGACCTGACGATGGTTGCTGCGTGTCACTCACTGGTGTGGCCTTCCGGGATCACGGGGCTGTCGCCGCCCTTGGTCCACAGGACCACTTCCGTGCCCCAGGGGTCACGGAAGGCGCCGTTGAAGCCATTGAACTCGGCCCAGTAGTGGTGCCGCCAGAGCACTTCGGCCCCCTCGGCCTCCGCACGCTCGAGGATCGCGTCCTCGTTGTCGTCGTCGCTCACGAGGACCCACACGCGCACGCCTCGCCCACCGGTGGCGACGGTGCGGGGCTCGGTGCCGGCCGGGTCGGGATGCGGCCGGTAGTTGCCGACATCGGCGAACCCGACGTGGAGGTTGCCGACGGTGGAGTCGCTGCCGTCCTCCAACGGGAAGTACCCGCCGGGAACGCCACGGTGGAACACGCCGGTGGGACGGCCCTCGACCATCCAGCCGAACACCTTGCCGTAGAACGCGGCGCAGGCTTCGACATCGTCCGAGGGAAAGTCGACGAAGATCAATGTGTTCGGCTTCATGACCGCAAACTAGCACGCACGCGGGGCTTGGACTGATGGTCTGACCAAGCCCCGCATGGTCGCCTAGGCTCTAGCCGTGCGCCTCGAGGAGACGGTCCCGCCGACTGCGGGCCTCGTCGCGGAGCAGGTCGAGGTCGACGGTCGCGCAGCGCCCGTCGCGCACCACCTGACGACCGGCCACCAGCACGTGCTCCACCGAGCGGCCGTCGCTCGCCCACACCAGCTGCCGCACGGGATCGGTGCCGCGGGGCGTGAACTGCGGGCCCCTCGTGGAGTGCACCACCAGGTCGGCCTGCTTGCCCACCTCGATCGATCCGATCACATCGCCCTTGCCGATGGCCCGTGCCCCGCCGATGGTGGCCAGTGCGAGCGCATCGTGGGCGGTGAGCGAGTACGGGTCGCTGGCGCTGTCGCGCACCACGCCCACCAGCAGCGCACCCGCGCGCAACACGTCGACCGCATCGCCGGCGTTCTCGGCGTCGCAGCCGAGCGCGAGCCGTCCGCCGCGGGCCAGGAACTCCCCGTGTCGCTGGTTCATCAGGAACCCCTGCGCCAGGCGCAGGTACGCCCACGGGCACGACGCGATGGCGACGTCGTGCTCGAGCGCCAGATCGACCTCCACCTGGTCGAGGTGCACGGCATGGGCCAACAGCACGTGCGGTCCGAGTACACCGAGGCTCGCCAGATGGTCGAGCGGACGCTTGCCGGTGCGAGCCAGATAGCTCACCGCATCGCCCGCGTGGGGCGAGATGTGGAACGTGATACCCACGCCGCGGCGGCGGGCGAGATCGCTCGCCCCGACCGCCAGCTCGTCGGTCATCAGGTCGTGGCCGACCAGGGTCACCCACCCCTCCACCAGACCGCCGGCGGGCATCGCGTCGAGCTGTGCCTCCTGCCGGGCGAGCACCTCGGCCGCGGGCGCGCCGAACGGCACGCCGTCGACGTCCCAGCCCCACTGCCCGAGCGTGGCTCGCATGCCGACGGCGCCGATGCCCGCCGCCACCCGCTCGGGATGGGCCACCGTGCCGGCCTCCACGGTGCACGTGATGCCGTTCATCACCGCGGCGATCGAGCCGAGCATCGCCGACAGCTCGTCGTCGTCGCCGGTGTGGGCCGAGTGCACCGGCACGGCCCAGCCGAAGATCGCCTCCTGCGAGTCGATCGCGTCGGGGATGCACGACTGGATCAACCGGTCGCCGGTGAGGTGCTGGTGCGCGTTCACGTAGCCGGGGGTGACGATGCCCGTCCCGTCACCGATCACCTCGGCCGCCGGGTGTGCGGCACGGAGCGTCTCGAAGTCGTCGACCGCGACGATGCGATCGCCGGCGATCGCGACACCCCCGTCGCGCACCACGTTTCGCACGTCGTTCATCGTCACGACATCGGCACCACGCACGATGCATCGCACACGATCTGCGTCGGCCTCGCGGCCGCCGTCCCCGTCAACACCTGCAGGATCCGTCACCTCGAAAGGTTGCCACACCATGCCGCTGCCCACCCCTGACGCACCGCCCGAAGTCGGACCCACGTCCACGTTCTGCGAGAACCCCGCCCTGCGCGACGCGTGGTACCCCGTCGCCCGGGTGCCCGACGTGACCGTGCACCCCGTGCCCGTCACCCTGCTCGGTACCAAGGTCGTGCTGTACCGGTCGCCCTCGGGCGACATCGTCGCGGCGCCCGACCGCTGCCCGCACCGCGAAGCCCCTCTGAGCAAGGGCTACGTGAAGGACGGGTGCCTGGTGTGCCCGTACCACGGGTGGACCTTCGGCGACAGCGGCACCTGCGTGCGCGTGCCCTCGGCGAACGAGGACGTGCCGCCGCCGCCCCGCGCCCATCTCTCGACGGTGCACGTGCAGCAGAAGTACGGGTTGGTGTGGCTGTGCCTCGGCACCCCGGCGCACGAGCTGCCCGTGATCCCGCAGGACGACGACCCGTCGTTCCGCCGACTCAACACACCGGTCGAGCTGTGGCGCACCTGCGCAGCGCGCATGACCGACAACTTCCTCGACTTCTCGCACTTCCCGTGGGTGCACCTCGGCACGTTCGGCATCGCCCAGGACACGCGTATCCCGAAGCTCGACCTGCACGAACTCGACCACGGCTGGTACGGCTACACCTACGAGGTGCGGGCCAACAACACCGCAGGCGGGACCGCTGTCAGCGGCCAGACCGGTGATGTCGTCGAGCGCAAGATGAGCACCGGCTTCCACCTGCCGTTCGACGTTCGCAGCACGATCGCCTACCACACCGGCCTCGAGCACATCCTGTTGCTGCTGTCGACGCCGATCGACGACGTCACCTCGTACTTCACGTTCGTGGTGTGGCGCAACGACGACTTCACCGTCCCGTCCGACGAGGTGCTGCGCTTCGACATGGCCATCGGCGCCGAGGACAAGGTGATGCTCGAGCAGGTGCCCGGCGTGATGCCGCTCGACCAGACGACCCTGGTGAGCGTGCAGGCCGACAAGTGCGGCGTCGAGTGGCGGCGCAAGCTCGTGGAGCTGATGCGCAGCGAGTGACACGCGACCGCCGCGCTCGCCGGAACCACCGGCCAGACTGGGTGCATGCGGCTGCTCGCCACCGATCTCGACGGCACCCTTCTCGGCCACCACGGGCAGGTGTCCGGGCGAAGTGTGCGGGCCCTGCAGGCGGCCCGTGACGCCGGGTGGTACGTGGTGCTCGCCACGGGTCGACCGCCGTTCATGGTCGACCTGCTGATGCCGCAGTTGAGCAGCGCCGTCACGCACGGCGTGATGGCCAACGGGTCGGTGGTGGCCACGTTGCCCGATCAGCACGTGCTGCGCACAGTGCGGTTCGAGATCGGTCTGGCCACCGGTGTGGTCGAGCGGTTGCGCTCGATCGACCCGCACTACCGGTTCGCCTTGGCGACCGACGCCGGCTTCGCACACGAACGCGGATTCGCCGAGCGGATGCCTGCTCCCACGCCCACCCCACCGACGGACGACGTGCTCGAGGCCGCCGCCGGCGCGACCGAGGCGATCAAACTGATGGTGTTCCACGACCGCTACGGCGCACACGAGCTGCTCGGTCTGCTGCCCACGATCCTCGGTCACGACGTGTCGGTCACCCACATGGGCGCCGACTGCGTGGAGGTGGGTGTGGCCGGCATCGACAAGGCCACCGGCCTGACGTTCCTGTGCGAGCAGCTGGGCGTCGACGCGGCCGACGTGGTGGCCTTCGGCGACGAGTTCAACGATCACGAGATGCTCCAGTGGGCCGGCCACGCGGTGGCGATGGCCAACGCCCATCCCGCCACACGCGATCTCGCGGACGAGGTGACGCTCAGCAACCTCGACGACGGCGTGGCCGTCGTGATCGAGCGGCTCCTCGCCGACGGCGCGGGAGCCTGACGGTGCAGCGCCGACACCGGGTGGTCGTGATCGGCGCCGGGTTCGGCGGCCTGGCCGTTGTGAAGGGGCTGCGCGACGAACCCGTCGACGTCGTGCTCGTCGACGCCCACAACTTCCACACCTTCCAACCGCTGCTGTACCAAGTGGCCACGGCGGGCCTCGACGTCGACGACATCGCCTACGCGGTGCGCGGCATCTTCCGCAAGCAGCGCAACGTGACCGTACGCATGGCGCGGGTGACCGGCGTCGATGCCGAGGCACGGCTGGTGCACACCGACGCCGGCGGCCCGATCGAGTACGACACGCTCGTCATGGCCGTGGGCGCTGTCACCACGTCGTTCGGCGTGCCGGGCGTGGACGAGCACGCGTTCCCCCTGAAGTCCGCCGCCGACGCGGTCGCGCTGCGACAGCACGTGATCGGCAGGTTCGAGGCCGCGTCGACCGATCCGTCGCTCGTGGCCCGGGGTGCGCTCGACGTGGTGGTGTGTGGCGGTGGCCCCACCGGCGTGGAGATGGCCGGCGGTCTGATGGAGCTGTTCACCAAGGTGCTCGCGAAGGACTTCCCGCAGCTCGACGTGCGCCGGGCCCGCGTGGTGCTGGTGGAGGCCGGCGAGCGCCTGCTCGCGTCGTTCAGCGAGGCGAGCAGCGAGCACGCCCGGACGAGCCTGGCGAAGGTGGGCGTGGAGGTGGTGACGGGCACCGGTGTGGCGTCGGTGACGCCCGAGGAGGTCGTGCTCGGCAACGGCGACCGCATCACCGCGCAGACGCTGGTGTGGGCCGCCGGTGTGCGCGCCCACCCGCTGGCGGCGACCCTCGGCGTCGAGCTCGGTCGCGGTGGTCGCATCGTCGTCGGCCTCGACCTGGCCGTACCGGAGCGGCCGGAGATCTTCGCGATCGGCGACGTCGCCGCTGATCGCGACACGCCGCTGCCGCAGGTGGCGCAACCGGCCATCCAAGGTGGCCGACACGTGGCGCGCCAGATCGGTCACCGGCTCGCCGGGCGCCCCACCGAGCCGTTCCGCTATGTCGACAAGGGTTCGATGGCCACCATCGGCCGGCACGAGGCCGTCGTCGACTTCCCGGGCGGTCGCCGTCTGAGCGGGTTCCTCGGCTGGGTGAGTTGGTTGGGTCTGCACCTCGTGTACCTCATGGGCTTCCGCAATCGGGCCAACGTGCTCGTCAACTGGGCGTGGAACTACCTCACCTACGACCGCGCGGCGAGGCTCCTCACCGACGACCCGCCCCGACGCCGACCAACCTGAGTCGGGGCGTGTTCGTACGGGCCCTGCCGGGCCTCGTTCGCACTCGGTTCGGTTCACGGTCGGGTCAGAGGGGTGGTGCGATACGCGTGCCGTCCGGCCGGAACGTGGCGATGATCCCGTCGGCGAGTCGCCGGACTTTCACCTTGGCGAGGTAGCGCCATCGGTTGTGATGCCCGCACGCGAGCCCGCCGTTGCAGACGCAGGTCTCGCCACCTTGCGAGGCGGGGGTCAGGTGATCGGTCTGGCATTTCGTGGCGGGGACGATGCATCCGTCGCTGGTGCAGTATGTGGCGGTCATGAGGACGGCGTCGCGGATCGCACCGGTGAACAACCGTTGCGCGGACGACATCGCGGTCGGCAAACCGTCCTTGCCCCGCAGGACGATCCGGATCTTGCCGGCGAGCCCGGCGAGGACTGCATCCCGCAAGGCGATGGGATCGCCGTCGAGGGTCTGACAGAACGCCCGATCCGGCCCGAACGGCGACCGCACAGGAGCCATCGACGAAATGCCGAGCAACTGCTCGAGGCCGTGCACCGCTGACTCGGCGTCGATCACGATGTTCAACACCGTCGTCACCGGCCCGTCCGGTTCCGGACTCTCGTCCACCGCATCGGTCGTGTCGCCGTCCTGGAGGTCGGGGTCGACCATCTTCGGCAACGTGACATGCCGGAGCAGTTCCTGGAAGGCGTCGTACCGGCGCTGCGTCGCGGTGCGGGCGAGCTTGTCCGCGGACACGTCGTCACCGTGGATCGCTTTGGCGACTGCCCAGTCGCGGCGGAACTCGATCTCCTCGAAATGGGAGAGCATCGCCTTCAACCGCACATGATCCGATGCCGGCCCTTCGACGTCGAACTTGCCCGTCAACCCGGTCTGCCCGAGCGACGCCTTCCGATTGCGATGAGCGCGGTCCGGATCGGGCCCGTCCTGATCCATGAGGCACTTCCAGGCGATCACGTACTGCTCGAACGCGAGGAACGACAGCTTCGCGGCGTGGTCGAGGAAGTCGTCGATCTGCTCCGCCACATAGATCCCGACACGCGGTGCACGGGCGAGGCGTGCGAGCAGGAACACCTGCGCGCCGCCGACCCGACCGATCGTCAACGCGTCGAGCACTTGCGGGCAGGTGCGGCAGAGCCGCTCGAGATCGCGGTGTGCTTTCGCATCGCGGTCGGCCCACCGGAACTCGGCTCGCCCGTACCCGGCGAGATCACGATGACCGTCGGCGTAGTAGAGCTTGCGCACCTCGAGCTCGCGCATGAGTCGGATGTGTTCGGCGAGCATCGCTCGTCGTTGCACTTCGATGTCGCGGCAACGCGTGAGGATCTCCTCGTCGGAGATCTCGGGTGGATCCACGACGGGATCGTCGACGACCGTGGACATACACATGCTCCTTCCCCCGGCGCCCAAGAAGGGTGCGGTGACAACAGTGATACGAGGGAACCCGAAGGGCCCCGATCACGTCCCGGGGGAACACGGAACGACTACTCACGATCCTAGAAAACGGGTGTGACACCGAAGCCCGGCCACACCCCACGGACCGACAACACGATCCTAGAGACGGGGTGTCACACCGCTGGCCGTTCGACATCGGGTCGTCTCAGGCGCGCGAGTTGGCGTCCGACACGAAGCGCTCGGCATCTCGCCGCAGCGCTCGCTCGAGGGCGGTCACCGTGACATCGCGCGCGAGGCCTGCGAGCTTGTCGACCGTGCTGCCGACCTCGGCGAGCGACGCCGAGTCGAGGTGGGGCAGCAGGTGCGCTTCGAAGAGCCCGACGAAACGCGAGGACACTCCCGCCATCACCTCGCTGAGCGACTCCCACTCGTCGAGCACGGCCGTCGGAGGGACGCCGAGTTCGACGAGTGCGCTCCCGATCTCGAGGAAGCGACGGTCGGAGATCACCACCTCGCTCCCGTCGACCTCTACGAGGCCGGCCTTCGCTGCTCTGACCATGTCGTCGGGTGACAGGGCGACGCCACCAAGCCGCTCGATCAGTTCGACGAGCGGGATCCTGACGGGGGTGGGTCGGCGGAGGGCGCTGAGACCGAGCAGGTCCGTCAGGGGCTCTCCTCGTTCGTGGCTGTCGATGAGTTCGGCGATGCCCGCGAGCGAATGACCCCGGCGCTGCAGCTCGGCGATGAGGCGGATCCGGGCGAGGTGCGACTCGTCATAGATGCCGATGCGACCCTGGCGGACGGGGGGATGCAGGAGCCCCTTGTTCTGGTACATGCGCACGGTGGTGGTCATCGTTTTCGCCGCTCGGGCGAGCTCATCGACGGTGTACTTCATCGCGCTTGACTCTAACCATTCATTATGTGAGTATTTACTCACACAGTTGTGGATACGCAGACCTTCTGGAGCGCCGTCGCCCTCATCGTCACCGCACTGGTGATCATCGCCCCGCTCGCTCACCGCGCCCTGGGTGGACCCCCGCGCCAGCGAGTCGGGTTGCACGTGACGGGCGCGCTGGCGGCACTGTCGTTCACGATCGATGCCGGCCACGTCGCAGCAGCGATGACGTTGCCGTGGCTCGGTCTCGGCGTGGCGCTCGCAGCGGACGCACTCCGCACGATCGGCGTGTTGACGCCGGTGCGCAGTCCGAACGCGGCACTGCGGAGCCCGCTCGCCACCTGGGCCTGGATGGCCGCTGGCGGAGCGTGGCTGACCGCCCACCGCCTGGGACTCGAGCCGCTCGGCTTCGATCGAGCGATCACCCTGCTCACCGTCGCGCACTTCCATGTCGCCGGACTGGGGCTCACCGCCTTGTTGATGCTCACCTACCGGCGCCGACCCCGTACCGCGCTGCTCGCCGCGATCTGGCTCCATCAGGCAGGCATGCTCGGTGTCGCCGCTGGCCTCACGTTCAGCGACCGACTCGAAGTCGCCGGCGCGACCACCATCACCATCGCACTCGCGATGTGGGCAGCGATCGTCGTCGCCTGGATTCGCGACGAACTCCAGGGCCGGGCACGGCTCCTGCTGTCGGTCGCCGCCATCGCCTGGATCCTCCCGATGGCGCTCGCGCTGGGCTGGGCGCTCGGACCGTTCCTGCCTCGGCCCGTCGTGACGACGTTCGAGACCATGCTGCGGTACCACGCAGCACTGCAGACGTTCGGCCTCGTGCTGTGCGGACTCGCCGGCGTGCTCCTAGCCGAACCGGTACGCGATCGCCTGCCGGCCACCCCGACCACCCACGACACGACACAGGAGGACCACGATGATGTGGCTCACCAAACCCACGCCTGACGACATCGCGCGCCTGGCACGCCGACTCGACCCGCTCCCTCTCAGCTACGAGGCCGGCCTGCTCGAACGTGTCGACGACGAACGCGAACTCCCTCGCGACCTCCGCGGCTGGTTCGTCGACCGGTTCGAAGCCGAAGTCGGAAACGGCCACGACGACTTCGCCGCTGCCCGGGATGCGCTCAGAGGTTGGCAGCAGTTCGACCGCGACTGGCTCGTCCTCGCCGACGACCCGGTGCCGATCGAGAAGGATGCCGTGGTCGCCTACGCAGCCCAGGTGCTGGGAACCTGGTGGGGATACGGCTGCCGGATCCTCCAGGTGATCGACGAACCGACCCGCTTCGGCTTCGTCTACGGAACGATCCAGGGCCACGCCGAACGCGGCGAGGAACTGTTCCTCGTCCGACACGACCCCGATGACACTGTCACCTACTCGCTCTTCGCGATGTCGCGGCCGGGACGATGGTTCAGCTGGCCGGGCATGCCCATCGCCCGGCACGCACAGGGTCGCTTCCGACCGACATCAGCCAACGCGATGCGCCGAGCAGTCGCGGCCGCTCCCTCGCAGTCGAGCTAGCCGGCATCGACGCCGCGGCGATCAGCGGGAGGGAGACGGCAAGCGCGTCGGACGGCAGGTCAGTAGAGGCCGTCGCGGTAGTTCTGCTCGAGATCGGCCGCGATCACGTCCACGAGCTTCTCGTCGCCCAGGAGTGCGCCGAACTGCTCGGCGATGGGGCGGCGGTCGGCCTCGGCGTCATCGGGCGAGTCCCACAGCTTGGCGCGGATCATCGCCTTGCCGCAGTGGAAGAACGCCTCCTCCACGTCGACCACGGTCGCCATCAGGGCAGGCTTGCCCGACATCGCGAGCCGATCGAGGAGCTCCGGATCGCGTGAGAGGTGGGCAGATCCGTTGACCCGGTAGGTCTCGCGCTGTCCCGGGACCATGAAGATCAGACCGATGCGGCCGGTGGCCAGCACGTTCCGGGGCCCGAAGCCGAGCGCGTTCCCCTTCCGTTCGGGGATGGCGAGCGTCTTGGAGTCGATCACGTGGACGAATCCGGGCGGGTCTCCCTTGGGAGACGCGTCGAGCCGGCCGTCGGCATCACTCGTGGCGACCACCACGAACGGAGCGCGCTCGATGAACGCTCGGGCCGTGTCGTCGACCTCGGTGAGGAGCTTCATCTTGACCCGCTCGTCAGGTGCGCCGATCAGTGCCTCCAGTTCGGCATCGGTCGTCACGGTGTGCGGGCCGGAGTGTTGCGCTGGCGACATGCCAGAAGCCTGCCACGATCTCGGTGACCGAGCGGCCGGTCGAGTGGCGAAACGTTCGTCAGGGCCTGCTTCGTCGTCGGGACTACGGTCGTCGCTCGTGATCGCTCCACTCTCCACCTCCTCTCTCGATGCCCGTGCCGCGTTCCTCGACGCGGCCGCTGCGGCCGGCGCACGGCTCGAGGCGTTCCCGCACCCGTTGCGCGGGGTGCAGGGCGAGGAACTGTTCGTCGACGTCGCCGAGGTCGGTCCGGCAGATGCTGAGGACATCGTGCTGATCGTGTCGGGCACGCACGGGGTGGAGGGCTACCTCGGCTCCGCGCTGCAACGCCATCACCTCGAGACGCTCGACCGCGATCGCACCGGTGGGCCGACGCTCGTGTTCGTGCACGCCCTCAACCCGTACGGCTTCTCGTGGGTCCGGCGCGTGAACGAGGACAACGTCGACCTCAACCGCAACTTCGTCGACTGGTCGCAGCCGGTGCCGACCAACGACGACTACGCCGCACTCGCCGACCTGCTCGTGCCCTCGTCGTGGACTGCGGACGAGCAGGAGCGCACCCTGCTCGGCCTGATGGGCAAGCTCGAGGAGCTCGGCATGGAGCGGCTGCAGCAGATCATCCAGGGCGGCCAGTTCCAGCACCCCACCGGCGTCTTCTACGGCGGCGCCGGTCCCACGTGGTCGCACCGCTGGCTGCGCGACTTCATCGCCCGGCGCCTGGCCGGTGTGCGCCGCGCCGCGATCATCGACCTCCACACCGGCCTCGGCCCGTGGGGTCACGGCTCGCTGCTCAGCAGCAACCGGCCCGGCGACGCCGCCTACGACCGCCAGGTCGCGTGGTGGAACGACGTCACCTCACTCGACGACGGCGAGAGCGTGTCGGCCGTCGTGGCCGGCGACTGGCTCGCGGCCGCCGACGCCTTCGCACCGAGCACCGAGATCACCGGCATCTGCGTCGAGTACGGCACCGTCGACGGCATCACCGTCCTCCAGTCGCTGCGCGCCGACGCGGTGCTCCACGCCCACGGCGACCCGTCCGCCCCCGACGCAGTCGCAGTTCGCGATCAGGTGCGCGCAGCGTTCCTCGACGACGACCCGGCCTGGCTGCAGGCGTGCTGGCCCCGCTACCACTCGGTCGTCACCGCGGCCGGCGAACGCCTGAGCTGAATCCAACGACCCGGCGCCTCAGCCCTCGGCAAGACTGACCCGATGCAACTCGACGACGATCTGCAGGCGTACGTCCGGCGGCTGGGCATCGAGGCCGAACCGCCCTCGGTCGCCGCGCTCGCCCGACTCCATCGCGCCCAGCTCGAGCGCATCCCGTACGAGACCACGTGGATCCACCTCGGGGACCGCTGGAGCGTCGACCGTGCCGAATCGGTGCAACGGATCGCTCATCGCGGCCGCGGCGGCTACTGCTTCCACGTGAACGGCGCCTTCAGCGTGCTGCTGCGTGCGCTCGGCTACGACGTCACGCTCCACGTGGGCGGCGTGTTCGGCCCCGACGGACCGTCGCCCGAGTCGATCGACAACCACCTCGTGCTGCTCGTGCACGGCCTGCCGGACGACGCCAGCCCCGACGGCACCTGGTACGCCGATGCCGGCCTCGGCGACGCGATCCACGCTCCGCTCCCGCTCGTCGCCGGCACCTACCGCGACGGGCCGTTCGAGTTCGGCCTCGGGCCGCCGTCGGGCAGCGTGGGCGACTGGGAACTCCGCCATCACGAGCTCGGGTCGTTCACCGGCATGGTGTTCGAGCGCGAACGGACGACGATCGATCGCTTCGCCGCGCGCAACGTGGTGCTGTCGACCTCGCCCGAGTCGGTGTTCGTGAAGACCCTCACCGTCCAGAGACGTGACGCCGACGGGGCCGACATCGTTCGCGGTCAGGTGCTGAGCCGGGTGGCGGAAACGGCGACAGAGGTGCGCACGCTCGAGACGCAGGCGGAGTGGTTCGACGCCCTCGCGGACATCTTCGGCCTCACCCTCGACGACGTGGACGACGACGCCCGCGCCCGACTGTGGCAGCGGGTGCACACCACCCACGAGGCCTGGCTCGCATCGCGGACCTGACGGGCCGCACGCGCCCCGGGACGTGGGTCAGCGGCGCTCGCCGAGGCGGGGGCCGCCGAAGATCGCGACCGTCTGGCGCAACGGCACCAGGTCGCGACGAGGCGCCCGGCGCGACGCGTCGGCCTCGACGATCGACATGCGCTCGCGGAGCTCGGCGTTCTCGACCCGGAGCCGTTCGACCTCGGCCTCGAGCTCCATCACCCGACGGATGCCCTCGAGGTTCATGCCGTCGGCCGCGAGATCCTGGATGCGGCGGAGACGATCGATGTCGAGGTCGCTGTAGCGACGGTTGCCGCCCTGGGTGCGCGCCGGCGCGACCAGCCCGCGACGCTCGTAGATGCGCAGCGTCTGCGGGTGCATGCCCGCGAGCTCGGCTGCGACCGAGATGACGTAGACGGCGTGACTGCGTGAACGCATGATCAGACCCTTTCTCCACTGGAGTGCCCGGGTGCGCCGGCAGCATCGGCGCCACCGGTGGCGACCCTACTGGCAGCTGCGAAGGCCTCGACGGCCGCTCGCTGTTCGGGGGTGAGATGAGTGGGCACCTGCACGTCGACGGTGACGATCAGGTCGCCCTCGTGCTTGGCGGTGACGACGCCCTTGCCGCGCACCCGGTGCCTTGAACCCGACGGCGTGCCGGGCTTGAGCCGCAGCTTCACGGTGGTGCCGTCGAGCGTGGGGACGTCGATGTCGCCGCCGAGCGCTGCTTGGTCGAACCGCACGGGCACGCGCACGGTGAGGTTGTCGCCGTCGCGCCCGAAGCGGGCGTGGCCCACCACGTGGCATTCGACGATGAGGTCGCCCGCCGGCCCACCGTTGCGGCCGGGCGCACCACGCCCCTTGAGCCGGATCTTCTGGCCGTCGGCGACGCCGGCCGGGATGCGCGCCTGCACTTCGCGCTGGCGCTTCTCGACGCCGGTGCCGCGACACGTGGGGCACGGCTGCTCGATGGTGACCCCACGTCCGGCACACGCCGGGCACGGCGACGAGAAGGAGAAGAACCCCTGGTTGTCGTCGATGACCCCGCGCCCACCGCAGCGCGAGCACACCTTCGGCGACGTGCCGGGCTTCGCGCCCGACCCCGAACACGTGCCGCACTGTGCGTCGGCGGTGAGGTAGAGCGTGGTGGTGAGGCCGCGCACGGCATCGGCGAAGTCGAGGGTGAGCGTGGCCTCGACGTCGGCCCCGCGCTGGGGACCGCCGCCCGCGCCGGCGCCGCCACCGCGACGACCGCGGCCGAACATCTGCCCGAGCATGTCGCCGAGGCCGTCGGAGCCGACATTGAAGCTGTTGCCGCCGGGACCGCCGGGGCCGCCGCCCGACCCGCCAGGGGCGTACCCCGACATGGGGCCGAGCCGACGGACCTCGTCGTACTCCTTGCGCTTGGTCTCGTCGCCGAGCACGTCGTACGCGGCGCTGACCTCCTTGAAGCGGTCCTCCGCGGCGTCGTCACCGGGATGGGTGTCGGGATGGCTGTCGCGCGCGAGCTTGCGGTACGCCTTGGTGATCTCCTTGGCGGTGGCCGTCTCCGGCACACCGAGGAGCTTGTAGTAGTCCTTCTCGAACCACTCGCGCTGCGCAGCCATGTCAGCCCCGCACCTTCACCATCGCGGGGCGCAGCACCTTGCCCTTCCACGTGTAACCGGTGCGCAGCACCTCGGCGACGACGGGTTCGCCACCGTCGCCCGGCTCGTGCATGACGGCCTCGGCGAAGGCCGGGTCGAACACCTGGCCCGCGAGATCGAGCGCCTGGAGACCCTGCTTCTGGAGCGCGCCGATGAGCGCGGACCAGATGCTCTCCACGCCCTCGACCCGGTGGGTGAAGGCGGCCTCGCACGCGTCGAGCACGGGCAGCAGGGAGTCGGCGATCTTGCCGGTGGCCCGGTCGATCTCGTCGGCCTGCTGGGTGGCGACGCGCTTGCGGTAGTTCTCGAAGTCGGCCTGCAGGCGGAGCGCGATGTCCTTGAACTGGTCGCGCTCGGCCAGCAGGGTCTCGACGTCGTGTTCGAAGACGGCCTCTGCCTCGGCCACCGCGGCGGCGTCGGCGGTGGTGTCGGCACCGGCCGGTGCCAGGTCGTCCAACGAGCTGATGTCGTCGGGGACCTGGTCCGGCGAACCGGCGCCGGTCTGGTCGTGGGATGGATCGGTCATGACGGTCGGGTCACTTCCCGTTGGAGTCGTCGACGATCTCGGCGTCGATGATCTCGTCGTCGTTCACCGAACCGGTGCCGGCCTGGCCGCTGGCGGACGAACCGGCCGCTGCCGCGTCGTCTCGCGAGGCCGCCTCGTAGAGCTTCTGGCTGAACGCCTGGGTGGCGCCCATCAGCACCTCGTGAGCGGCGCGGATGGCCGCCATGTCGTTGCCGGCCAGCACGGTCTTCAGCTCCGCGAGGGGACCCTCGACCAACTGCTTGTCCTCGCTCGACACCTTGTCGCCCTGGTCGCGCAGCACCTTCTCGGTCTGGTACACCAGCGAGTCGGCGTTGTTGCGGATCTCGGCCTCATCACGGCGCTGACGGTCCTCCTCGGCGTGGGCCTCGGCATCGCGGACCATCTGGTCGATGTCCTTCTTGTCGAGCGTGCTCTGACCGGTGATGGTCATCGACTGCTCCTTGTTGGTGGCCCGGTCCTTGGCCGACACGTGCACGATGCCGTTGGCGTCGATGTCGAAGGTGACCTCGATCTGGGGCACGCCACGCGGGGCGGGCGGCAGATCGACGAGCTGGAACTTGCCGAGCGTCTTGTTGTAGCCGGCCATCTCGCGCTCGCCCTGCAGCACGTGGATCTCCACGCTCGGCTGCATGTCGTCGGCGGTGGTGAACACCTCGGTGCGCTTGGTGGGGATCGTGGTGTTGCGCTCGATGAGCTTGGTCATCACGCCACCCTTGGTCTCGATGCCGAGGCTCAGCGGGGTGACGTCGAGGAGGAGCACGTCCTTCACGTCACCGCGCAGCACGCCGGCCTGGACGGCGGCGCCGACGGCGACCACCTCGTCGGGGTTGACGGTGCGGTTGGGCTCCTTGCCCGTGAGCGACTGGACGAGGTCCTGCACGGCGGGCATACGGGTGGACCCGCCCACCATGAGCACGTGGTTGAGTTGGCCCTTGGTGAGGCCGGCGTCCTTGATGGCCTGCTCGAACGGGATGCGGCAGCGCTCGAGGAGATCGGCGGTGAGCTCCTGGAACTTGGCGCGGGTGAGCGTCTCGTCGAGGTGCAGCGGGCCTTCGGGCGTGGCGGTGATGAACGGCAGGTTGATCTGGGTCTGCTGCACCTGGCTCAGGTCGATCTTTGCCTTCTCGGCGGATTCCTTCAGGCGCTGGGCCGCCATGCGATCGGCACCGAGGTCGACGCCGTGGGCGCTCTTGAACTGCTTCACCAACCAGTCGATGATCCGCTCGTCCCAGTCGTCGCCACCGAGCTTGGTGTCGCCGTGGGTGCTCTTCACCTCGAACACGCCATCGCCGATCTCGAGCACCGACACGTCGAAGGTGCCGCCACCGAGGTCGAACACGAGGACGGTCTCGTCCTCGGCGCCCTTGTCGAGGCCGTAGGCGAGCGCAGCAGCGGTGGGCTCGTTGATGATGCGGAGCACCTCGAGGCCGGCGATCTGGCCGGCTTCCTTGGTGGCGGTGCGCTGCGCGTCGTCGAAGTACGCGGGCACGGTGATGACGGCCTGGGTGACGACGTCGCCCAGGTACGCCTCGGCATCGCGCTTGAGCTTCATGAGCGTGCGGGCGCTGATCTCCTGCGGCGTGTACTTCTTGCCGTCGATGTCGTCGCTCTTCCAGCCCTGGCCCATCTTCGACTTGATCGAGCGGAACGTGCGATCGGGGTTGGTGATCGCCTGGCGCTTCGCGACCTCGCCGACCAGCACCTCGCCGGCCTTGCTGAACGCGACCACCGACGGGGTGGTGCGTGCGCCCTCGGAGTTGGGGATGACGACGGGGTCGCCGGCCTCGAGGACGGCGACGACGGAGTTGGTGGTACCGAGGTCGATACCGACTGCCTTGGCCATGGTGATGCTCCTGAACGTTGGTGGTGAGGGGTGGGTGAGGTGGTGAGGGGGGGAGAGGGAACGGGGATATCTCGCCGGTGATGCTGAGCGGATCTGGTGCAAGCTTAGGGAGCGCGCCGCGCATCCTCAACCGATCGAGCAGAAAACTTGAGTCATGACAACTCAACATTCTTCGTCCGAATACGCCGGCTGGTCGAACGTCCGTCAGCGACGGCACATGACCGACCTCGCCGCGGCGGCTCTCGCCCAGTACCCGATCGAGATGTCCTCGCTGCGCCTGGTCCAGCAGGGCTTCAACGCCACGTTCCGCGTGGACGGCACATCGACCACGGACGGCCGATCGGCGAGGTGGGCACTGCGGCTGAACGCCCAGGGCCTGCGCTCGCCCGCCGAGACCGCCGCCGAGCTGGCGTGGATCGACTCGCTCGGGCAGGACGGCGAGGTCGGCGTCGCTCGCGTGGCCCGTGCACTCGACGACCGGCCGATGGTCGGCGTGCCGAGCGAGCCGCTCGGGCGCGAGGTCGTCGCGGTGGTGTTCGAGTGGCTCCCGGGCCGGCTGCTCCAGGAGGATCCCCGACCCGTCGAGGTCCGCCGTCTCGGCCGCCTCACCGCCCTGTTGCACGCCAACGGCGAGCGGTGGCGACCGCCGACGGGCGCAACGCTCGGTCGGATCGACGACGCCCGGATGGGGCTCGACGATCACCTCTCGGACCATCCGCTGCTCGACGCGACGCAGCGCTCCATCGTCCGCGAGGTGAGCGACCGGGCGGACGCAGCCTTCGACGCGCTCCGGACACGTCACCCCGGGCACGTGATCCACGGCGACCTGCATCCCGGCAACCTGATGACGGCCGCCGGGACGCTGTCGGTGCTCGACTTCGACGACTGCGGCATCAGCCATCCCCTGCACGACCTCGCGATCACGGCGTATCACCTGCGGCCGACCGAGCACGAAGGTGAGCTGTACCGCGGCTACGAGAGCGTCCGACCGCTCCCCGACCACACCACCGACGAGTTCGAGAGCCTGGTCGCGGCGCGCAACGTCGCGCTCCTCAACGACACGGTCACCGTGAACGCGGCGTGGGTGGCCGACGTGCTCGCGACCTACATCCCCAACACGGTCACGAAGCTCCGGAACTACCTCGACACCGGCACATACCGTCACGACGTCGACGGCCTCCTCGGCTGACCGGTTCGATCAGGCCCGTTCGATCAGGCCCGTCGATCACATCCAGTCGAGGACGACCTTGCCGCACTCGCCGGTCTCGACGATCTCGAACGCCCGGTCGAAGTCGGCCGCCGGCACGTGGTGCGTGATCACACCGCTCACGTCGAGCCCGCTCTGCAGCATCGCGGCCATCTTGTACCAGGTCTCGAAGATCCGACGTCCGTAGATCCCCTGCAGTTCGAGGCCCTTGAAGATGACGTCGTTGACGTCGAGGGTCATCGGCCCGGCCGGGATGCCGAGGATCGCGATCCGGCCGCCGTGGTTCATCGCGTCGAGCATCTGGTTGAACGCCGCCTCGGCGCCACTCATCTCCAGCCCCACGTCGAAGCCCTCGGTCATGCCGAGCTCGGCCATCACCGGTGCGAGCCCTTCGCTGCGCACGTCGACCACCCGGTTCGCCCCGTGCCGCGCCGCCATCGCGAGCCGGTACGGGTTCACGTCGGTGACCACCACGTTGCGGGCCCCGATGTGGCGGGCGATCGCCGCGGCGAGCACGCCGATCGGACCGGCACCGGTGATGAGCACGTCCTCGCCGACGCTGTCGAAGCGCAGCGCCGTGTGGGTGGCGTTACCGAGCGGGTCGAGGATCGCGGCGACGTCGTCGGTGATGTGCGCCGGCACCACGAACACGTTCTCGGCCGGGATCACGACGAACTCCGCGAACGCCCCTGGCCGGGTGACGCCCACGCCGGTGTGGTTGTGGCAGAACTCGCGACGGCCGCCCTTGCAGTTGCGGCAGTGCCCACACGTGACGTGGCCCTCGCCGGCGACGCGCAACCCGGGCTGGAGCCCGGCCACCGCGGAGCCGACCTCGACGATCTCGCCCATGAACTCGTGGCCGACCACCATCGGCACCGGGATCGTCGCCTGCGCCCAGGCGTCCCAGTGCCGGATGTGCAGATCGGTGCCGCAGATCGAGGTCTTGCGCACCCGGATCTTCACGTCGCGCGGACCCACCTCGGGCTCGGGCACGTCCTGCATCCACAGCCCCGGTTCGGGCCTCGCCTTCACCAACGCCCTCACGGCCGCACCTCCTGCTCCGGACCCATGTCGAGGCCCATCTCCCTGCCGACCGCCACGAATGCCGCGACCGCCGCGTCGATGTCGTCGTCGCTGTGCGCGGCCGACATCTGGGTGCGGATCCTCGCCGTCCCCTGCGGCACCACCGGGTACGAGAAGGCGATCACGTAGATGCCGCGGGCGAGCAGCCGCTCTGCCATCTCGCCGGCGACCTTCGCGTCGCCGAGCATCACCGGGATGATCGGGTGGCCGGCGCCGGCGAGGGTGAAACCCGCGTCGGTCATCGCCGCGCGGAACCGGGTGGCGTTGCGCTCGAGCTGCCGACGCAGCGCGTCGCCGTCGCTGCCCGCCTCGAGCAGGTCGAGCACCCGCAGCGTCGTCGCCGCGATGACCGGGGCGAGGCTGTTGGAGAACAGGTACGGCCGGCTGCGCTGGCGCAGCCAGTCGATCACCTCCTTCGGACCCGAGGTGTAGCCACCCGACGCGCCGCCGAGCGCCTTGCCGAGCGTGCCGGTGATGATGTCGACCCGCCCCATCACGCCCGCTGCCTCGTGCGTGCCCCGGCCGGTCGCGCCGGTGAAGCCCACGGCATGCGAGTCGTCCACCATCACCATCGCGTCGTAGCGCTCGGCGAGGTCGCAGATGGCGGGCAGGTCGGCGAGCACGCCGTCCATCGAGAACACCCCGTCGGTGGCGATCAGCCGGTACCGGGCATCGGCCGCTTCCTGCAGCCGCTGCTCGAGCTGGGCCATGTCGTTGTTGTCGTAGCGGAGGCGACGGGCCCGGCACAGCCGGATGCCGTCGATGATCGAGGCGTGGTTCAGCGAGTCGGAGATCACCGCGTCCTGCTCGTCGAGGATCGTCTCGAACAACCCGCCGTTGGCGTCGAAGCACGACGAGTACAGGATCGTGTCCTCGGCGCCGAGGAACGCGGACAACCGTTGCTCGAGCTCGCGGTGCACGTCCTGGGTGCCGCAGATGAACCGCACCGACGCCATGCCGTAGCCGTGCTCGTCGAGCGCCTCCCGCGCCGACTCGACGAGCGCGGGATGGTCGGCGAGCCCGAGGTAGTTGTTGGCACACAGGTTGAGCACCCGGGTGCCGTCGACCAGCTCGATGTGCGCGGCCTGCGGCGTGGCGATCACACGCTCTCGCTTGAACAGACCGTCGGTCACGAGGCCGGCACACCGCTCCTCGAGATCTCGAAGAATCTTGGTACGCATGTACCGAGAATAGACGTGCCCGGACCACGAGTCGACCACGTCGCGACCGGCCGGTACCGTGCCCTCGTGCAGCTCCACCGCATCGCCGATCGCGACGGCTGGTCGTGTTGGTTGTGCGGCGGCGAGATCGACCCGGGCGCTCCCGTCACCAGCCCGGCGCGCGGCACGGTCGACCACCTCGTCCCCCGCTCGCGCGGCGGCTCGAGCGAGCTCGCCAACCTGCGGCTCGCGCACCGACGTTGCAACCATCGGCGCGGCAGCCTGCTGCCCGAGATGCACTGGCCCGGCGAGTGGCCGATGTTGATGACCGTGCACGTGTGGACCGCGCTCGCCCGGCTCGCACCGCGCCCCGGCGCGGCCGAGGTCGTCGCGGTGGCACCGTTGCGCAAGGTGGCCGACGACGCAGCGGGCTGGCTCGTCGAGCGGGCCGAGGCCTTCGTGCCGGGCGGCTGGGAGTCGTGGTGCGTGGAGGAGCCGACGGGTCCGGGGGCGGTGTGGCTGCGCCGCCCGGCCGACGCCGCGCCCGGCACCGCCGGCCGCCCGAAGCGGCCAGGAGGTGACCGACGTCGCACGGGTCGTGTCGCACGGCTGACAGTCGGGGCGAGCTGGTTTCCGTACGGTCGACGTGTCGGCCCGGACCGCCCGAACGATCGGGACGGGCCGTCGCCGGCGGCGGCGCCGCTGATCCGCTCCTGCTTGGGAGAGCCAGGAGGTGCACGGTCGATCGACCGTGGACTGGCCGGGGTGTACACCCCGGCCCGGATCAGTGGGTGCCCGGATCAGTGCGTGCTCGGCACGGCCGGTCTCGACTCCCCTGGTGCCGGTCGTGCCAGGGCGCCCGCATCGAGCCCGAGCTCGCGCTCGGTGAGCCGCCACAGCACGTGGTTCATCTCGGCCGGGTCGAGCCCCGATCCGATCTGGGTCTGGAGCGCATACGCGTCGCTCAGTGCGACGACCATCCATGCGGTCTCGTGCGGGTGCTCGCAGCGGAACACCCCGGCGACGATGCCGCGCTCGATCACGCCCACGACCAGTTCGTGCCAGGCGACCGACAGCCGTCGCGAGGTCTCCTGCAGCTTGGGCGAGTGGAACGCCTCGGCCCACGCCTCGAGCCAGAAGCGATAGGCCTCCTCGCCGCCGCCGGGACCGTACGGCTCGGTGATCTCGCGGAGCTGGGCGAGTGGGTCGCGGTCGGACGCCAAGGCCTCGTTGGCCTCGTCGATCTCCTCGAGCGCCATCTTCTCGAAAGCTGCCGCCAGCAGGGAGTCGTGGTCGGGGAAGTAGTGGTGCAGCAGGCCGTGGGTGACGCCGGCACGAGCGGCGACATGGCGCGACGTGGTGCGCGCGAACCCTCGCTCGGAGATCTCGGCGACGGCGGCCTCGAGGATCGCGGCTCGACGTCGTTCAGGCTGCATGCGTGCCACTGGGTGCAGCCTACGTTCAACCGTGACGGCCGGCGATCGGTGGCTGCAGGTGGGAGGTCGGTCTGGCCGCAGGTGGTGACGTCGGTCGCACATCCTTGTGTATTGGCCGTCCGGCCAATACATTGTTGGCCATGTGGTCAACACAGGGCACTCCCGCCGACCGACGAACCGACCGCCCGACCGACTCCGCCGACGCACGCGCGGCGGCACGTCAGGCGACCCGACAGATGCGCTCCCTCCAAGCGGGTGCGCTCGCCATCTCGGCATCGTTCATGGTGGTGTTCCCCCTGCTCCCTGCTCTGCAGGAGCGTGCCGACATCAGCACGGCGCAACTCGGATGGATCGCGACGGCCGGCTTCATCGCCGCGCTCGTCGCCCAGACCCTCGTCGCCCCGCACGCCGACCGCGGCCGCGAACGGCTCGTGATCAACGGCGCGATCGTGATGATGGCCGTCTCGACGGTGATGTACGCCGTCGGTGATTCGATCGAATGGTTCATCGCCGGTCGCATCGGCGCCGGCCTCGCCTACGGCGCGTTCACACCGGCGGCCATCGGCCTGATCGTGCGCCGCTTCCCCGACGGGCCCGGCCGCCAGATCGGTCGTCTCCAGTCGATCGAGCTCGGTGGCATGGCCATCGGCCCGGTGCTCGCCGTCGCCGGCAAGGTCACCGTCGGCGTGGTCCCCACGCTCGTCATCGCCAGCGTGCTCACCCTCGTCGTCGGTCTCCCCGCGCTGCTCGCGAAGCCGGCGGCGATCACCTCGCTCCCGGCCGGCGTCGCGGCGGTCGAACACGGCTCGCTCACCGACGGCGTCCGCCTCCTTCGCCACCGGTCGGTCATCGCCGCTGCACTCGTGATGACCGCCTTCTTCATCCCGATCGGCGCCTACGACGCGCTGTTCCCCCGCTTCCTCGCCGACATCGGGTCGAGCGACTGGCTCATCGGCGCGGCGCTCATGGCGTTCGCGGTGCCGAGCATGTTCCTCGCCTCGTGGGCCGGCCGACAGGTCGACCGCCTCGGACCGTTCCGTGCGGCCGCTCGCGGCGGCGCCGCCAACATCGCCGTGATCCTCAGCTACGGCGTGGTGCGCGTGCCGATGGTGATCGTGGTCATCGGGCTGTTCGAGTCGGGCGGTCAGACGATCGTCGGCGCCGCCGGTGCCGCAGCGATGGGGTGGGCCGTGCCCGGCCGTCGTGCCGCGACCGCCCAGGGCATCGGCGAGGCCCTCGCCACCGTTGCCGCCGCCGCGGTGGCCGCGATGGCGGCACCGCTCTACGCAGCCGGTGGGGCCGCCGCGCTGTTCTTCACCACCGCCGTGCTCACCGCGGCGGCGCTCGCTGGTGGCGTGCGGCTCGGTCGCAGCGCGGTACCCGTCGAGGAGCGGCTCCCCGGGCTGGCTCCGAGCGGCTCGACCGTCGGCTCGCCTGCCCACGTGCCGGCGATGGCCTGACGCTGGCGCGCCTCGCGCGACCCGCTCCGCCGCCTCGCCCGTACCCTGAGGCACATGCAGCTGCACGACCTCCGGATCTTCACCGAACCCCAGCAGGGCGCCTCGTACGACACGCTCCTCGCCGTCGCCCGCCGCGCCGAGTCGCTCGGGTTCGGCGCGTTCTTCCGCAGCGACCACTACCTGAAGATGAGCGACGTGTCCGGCCTGCCCGGTCCCACCGACGCCTGGATCACCCTCGCCGGCCTCGCCCGCGACACGAGCACCATCCGCCTCGGCACGCTCGTGTCACCGGTGACGTTCCGGGCGCCGGGCCTGCTGGCGATCAGCGTCGCCCAGGTCGACCACATGAGCGGCGGTCGGGTCGAGCTCGGCCTCGGCGCCGGCTGGTTCGAGCAGGAGCACACCGCGTACGGCTTCGACTTCCCGTCGCTCGGGCGGCGCTTCGACATGCTCACCGACCAGCTCGCGATCGTCGACGGGCTCTGGAACACGCCCGTCGGCGAGACGTTCAGCTACTCGGGCTCCGCCCATTCGGTCGTCGATTCGCCGGGTCTGCCCAAGCCGCTCCAGCAGCCGGTGCCGATCGTGATCGGTGGCGGTGGCACGACCCGCACCCCGGCCCTCGCCGCCCGCTACGCCAGCGAGTTCAACACCCCGTTCGTGCCGCTGCCGTTCTTCACCGCACAGCGTGAGCGCGTGCAGGCTGCGTGCGATGCGATCGGACGCACCCGCCCGATGGTGTGGTCGGCGGCGCTCATCGTGTGCGCCGGGACGGACGAGGCCGAGGTCAGCCGACGTGCCGCGGCGATCGGTCGCGAGCCGGCCGAACTGCGCGAGAACGGCGCCGCCGGCACACCCGATGAGGTCGCCGCGACGATCCGCCGTTGGCACGAGGCCGGTGCCGAGCGCATCTATCTCCAGGTGCTCGACCTCGACGATCTCGATCATCTCGACCTGATCGCCGAACAGGTCGCCCCGCTGCTCGCCTGATCGCGGCGTCGACCGGGGGCGCCCCGGGTGACATCGCCGGGCCCCGGTGCTGCACAATGGGGCGATGAGCGCTCACGAGCTGGTCATCCGCAACGCAACCGTGGTCGACGGCACCGGTGCCGCACCCCGCCTCGCCGACGTCGCGATCGACGGCGAACGCATCACCGCCGTCGGTGACGTCGACGGCCGCGGCCACCGCGAGATCGACGCCGATGGCCTGACTGTCACGCCCGGCTTCGTCGACCTGCACACGCACTACGACGGCCAGGCCACGTGGGACCCGCTCCTCGCGCCGAGCAGCATCCACGGCGTCACCTCGATCGTGATGGGCAACTGCGGTGTCGGCTTCGCGCCGGCCCGCCCCACACCCGATCAGCACGACTGGCTGATCGGCATGCTCGAAGGGGTGGAGGACATCCCCGGCACGGCGCTCGCCGAGGGCCTCGCCTGGGACTGGGAGACCTTCACCGACTACCTCGACGCGCTCGGCCGCCGCAGCTACGCGCTCGACGTCGCCACCCAGGTCGCGCACGCACCACTGCGCGCCTACGTGATGGGCGAGCGCGGCGCCGATCCGCTCGAACTACCGACGGCCGACGAGCTCACCGAGATGGCGGCCCAGGTGAAGGCCGGCATGCTCGCCGGCGCGCTCGGCTTCACCACCAGCCGCACCTACATCCACCGCACCCGCGACGGTGCGCCGCTCGGCACCCGATACAGCTCGATCGACGAGCTCACCGCGCTCGCCGGCGCGATGGCCGAGACCGGTCGCGGCGTCATCCAGCTCATCAGCGACGCCTACCAGTCGCCCGACGTCGACTTCACCCGCGACGAGATGGCCGTCATGCGCGCGCTCGTCGAGGCAACCGGCCGGCCGCTGAGCATGACCGTGCAGCAGCCCGAGCCCCTGCCCGACCGTTGGCGCGAGATGGCCGCGTGGGTCGACGAGTGCGTCGCCGCCGGCCTGCCGCTGAAGACCCAGGTGTCGGCCCGCCCGATCGGCATCCTCCAGGGCCTCACCGCGTCGCTCAACCCGCTGGTGCTGTGCCCCAGCTTCCAGGAGGTCGCCAAGCTGCCGCTGCCCGAGCTGGTGCACGCGTTGCGCGACACCGACCGTCGGGCCCGCATCGTCGCCGAGCACGCCGCCCGCAAGATCGACGGCATGTTGTACGAGATCACCAACGGCTTCCACAAGCTGTTCCCGATGGGCGACCCGGTCGACTACGAGCCCGAGGCGTCGTCGTCGATCGCCGGCATCGCCGCGGCCACCGGCCGCAACCCGGTGGAGGTCGTGCTCGACCTGCTGGTGGAGCGCGACGGCAACCAGCTGCTGTACATGCCGCTGTTCAACTTCGCGAAGGGCAACCTCGACGACGTGCGCGAGATGCTGCTCGCTCCGAACTCGCTCATCGGCCTCAGCGACGCCGGCGCCCACTGCGGCGCGATCAGCGACGGCAGCATGACCACCACGGCGCTCGCCCTGTGGTCGCGCGATCGCCGCGGCGACACGTTGCCGCTCGAGTTGATGGTGCACCACATCACCCAGCGCACCGCCCAGCACGTCGGCTGGCACGACCGTGGCGTGGTGGCCCCCGGCTACCTGGCCGACCTGAACGTGATCGACATGCGTACCCTCGCCGCGCACCCGCCGCACATCGTGCGCGACCTGCCCGCAGGCGGACGTCGGCTCATGCAGACGGCCACCGGCTACCGGCACACGTTCAAGCGTGGCGTCGAGACCTTCGCCGACGGCGAGCACACTGGCCAGCTGCCGGGCGTCCTCGTGCGTGGCGCACAGCCCGCACCCGCCTGATCGATCGGGCCCCGCTCGCGTACTTCGCGGTGCGTCAGGGGACGAAGCGCACGTACACGTTCGAGCCGCCGCTCGCCGAGCCGCCGAGGTTCGTGGCCGTGGTGAGGAAGGCGATCGTGCGGCCGTCGCCGCTGATGGCCGAGTCTCGCGACGGGCCGTTGGCAGCGACACCGTTGGTGTCGACGCTGTAGCGGC
>JAPLAA010000048.1 GCA_026393475.1 Actinomycetota bacterium | reverse complement strand
GCATTCGGCTACCGGACCGACGTCGAGGTGCTGCGCGACGTCACGCTCACGATCGAACCCGGCGAGACGTTCGCGCTCGTGGGCGCGACCGGCTCGGGCAAGTCGACGATCGCCAAGCTCGTCACACGTTTCCACGACCCGACCGCCGGGGTCGTCGCGATCGACGGGCACGACCTGCGCGACGTCACGCTCGCGTCGCTGCACCGCCAGCTCGGCGTCGTGCCGCAGGAGCCGTTCCTCTTCGCGGCCTCGCTGCGCCACAACGTGTCGTTCGGCCGTCCGGACGCGAGCGACGGCGACGTCATCGACGCCTGTCGGGCCGTCGGTCTGGGTGAGCTCGTCGATCGCCTGCCCGAGGGCCTCGACACGTTCGTGCACGAACGAGGCGTGTCGCTGTCGAGCGGCGAACGGCAACTGCTCGCACTGGCCCGGGCGTTCCTCGCCCGCCCCCGCGTCCTCGTGCTCGACGAGGCGACCTCGAGCCTCGACCTCGAGAGCGAGACCGTGGTGGAACGGGCGCTCGACGCGGTGCTCGAGGGTCGCACCGCGATCGTGATCGCGCACCGGTTGGCGACGGCGATGCGGGCCGATCGGATCGCGGTGGTCGAGGCCGGCCGGATCGTCGAGCTCGGCACGCCGCAGGAGCTACGCGAGCTGGGCGGTCGCTGGGCGGCGATGGAGGCCACCTGGCACCGCCACGCCGGGACGGCCTGATCGGCAGGGTAGAGCCCCGATCGAGGGTGTCGGTGACCACGCAGGGTGTCGGGGCGGAGCGATTGACGAAGCCCTGACGAACTCTTCCGGCGAGAACCCTGAAGTTCCCCGGTCATCGGCCGATACCCACACGAGACCCTTTCGCCGATGGGTCCGCCGGGTGATCGCAGGGAGAGCAGCACCGTGCCCGTTCAAGCCGAGATCGAACATCTGTTGCGCAGGACCGAGTTCGTCGCACGACCGGCCCGCGTGGCCGAGTTGATGGCGTTGCCCACGCTCGCCGACGCGGTGAACAACGTCCTCGACTTCACACCGAACGCGAACCCGCAGCTGCGGGCCGACCTGGTGACGCACAACAACAACGACTCGTTCAACCAGCGCCTCGCCGCCTTCCACTGGTGGATCGACATGATGGCGACGCGACCGCGACCGCTGCAGGAGAAGATGACCCTGTTCTGGCACGGCCACTTCGTGAGCGAGTGGGACGTCGTCGGTCGGACCGACCAGATGATGGCGCAGAACCAGCTGTTCCGGAACATGGCGGTCGGTGACTTCCGGGCGCTCACCCATGCGATGTCGCTCCAGCCGGCGATGCTGGTCTACCTGTCGAACGGCGTGAACGTGAAGGGTTCGCCGAACCAGAACTTCGCCCGTGAACTGCTCGAGCTGTTCACGCTCGGCATCGGCAACTACCTCGAGGACGACGTCGCGGAGACCGCCCGCGCCTGGACGGGTCACAACTACAACGGCAACACGCGCCTGTACGAGTTCCGCTCGAACAACCACGACTACGGCGACAAGACGATCTTCGGTGCCCGCCGCAACTGGGACGGCCCCGAGGTGATCGACGAGATCCTGCTGAACCACGCAGGGCTCCGGATGATCTCGGCGAGGTTCATCGCGCGGAAGCTGTGGGAGTACTTCGCCTACCTCGACCCGGCGCAGAACATCGTCGACGATCTCGCGGCCGTGTTCGTCGCGAACAACCTCTCGGTGCTCGAGCTGCTGCGCGCCCTGTTCAACCGGGCCGAGTTCTACACGCCGACCGCGGTGCAGGGGCTCGTGCGCACCCCGACCGAATGGGTGGTCGCGATCCTCGTCCAGACCGGGTTGTCCTCGGCGACCATCAAGGTCTGGGACTACGGCGAGAGCATGGGTCAGCGTGTGTTCGACCCGCCGAACGTCGCCGGGTGGAAGGCCAATGGCTACTGGATGACCACCAGTGCCCTGAGCGGCCGCGCCAACCTCGCGAAGAAGGTGGCCTCGCTCATGCGCCTCAACGGCGGCTTCGACAACCTGATCACGATGTCCGTCTCGCAGTCGGTCGACTTCGTCGCCAACTACTTCGGGCTCGTGCTCTCGAACATCAGCCGGCAGTCGATGATCGACGCCCACCAGGCCGAACGCGTGGCGGGCAACGGCAGCAACAGCAAGGCGATCACGAACCTGCTCGTGATGATGATGCTCACCGCCGAGATGAACGTGGTCAGCGCGTGAACGCCCGCCCCATCGCCCCTGTGTTCCCCGCCGAATCCGTCACCGAGATCCCCACGAGGAAGGTCTGACCGTGCTCGATCCCGACATCTCCACCGAGGACGCGCTGCACCTGCTGTCGCGTCCGTCCGACATCGACGACGAGCCCGTCGGCCCGCAGGGCTGGACACGACGGACCTTCCTCCAGGCGATCGGCGCCGGCGTGTTCGGCGGTGCCGCCGTGGGCACGATCGCCGGCGAGTTCTTCGGCGGTGACATCCCCGAGGCGTGGGCCGGCACGCCGATCGGCGCCAACGACGGCATCGTCGTCGTCGTCACGCTCTACGGCGGCTACGACGGCCTCAACACGTTCGTGCCGTACGGCGACGGGAGCTACTACACCCGCCGCGCCAACGTCGCCATCCCGCAGAACCAGGTGCTCGCCGTGAACGGCAGCGTCGGGTTCGCGCCGCAGCTCACGTATCTCAAGACGCTGTACGACGCGGGCCAGGTGGCGGCCATCCAGGGCACCGGATACGCGAACCCCGACCTGTCGCACTTCACGTCGATGGCGATCTGGATGAACGGGCGCTTCGGCGGCGGACCGCCGTCGTCGGGTTGGGTGGGTCGCTGGCTCGACGGTCAACCCGCCGGTGTCGCCGACCTCGCCGCGGCCTCGCTCGACACGTCGGTGCCGCTGCACATGCAGGGCGTGGTCCGGCGTGCGGCCGGCATCCCGCCGAACGGCGGCATGTTCGGCTTCGACAACCAGCCGTCCGACCAGCGGATGTACGCCGGCCTCCGCGCGATGTCGAACGTCACCGGCGGACGCGGCGCGCTGTTCGACACGTTCAACGCGACGATGCGCCGACAGCTCGACCTGGCGAACGAGGTCGCGCCGCCCTTCCGGGCCGCGCTGCCCGGCGGCGGCGAGCTGACCCGCGAGCTCACGATCGCGGCGCGCCTCATCAACGCGAACCTGGGCCTGCGGGTGTTCGACGTGTCGCGCGGTGGCTTCGACACCCACGACAACCAGAACAACGCGCTGCCCGGCCTCCTCGTCGATCTCAACGCCGGCCTCCAGGCGTTCTTCGCGACCCTGCAGCCGCAGTGGCAGAACCGGGTCACGTTGCTCGTCATCTCGGAGTTCGGCCGCACGCCGAGCTCGAACAACTCCGGCGGCACCGATCACGGCACGTCCAACACGTCGTTCGTCATCGGCACGAACGTCCGGGGCGGGCTGTACGGCCAGATGCCGTCGCTGACGTCGCTCGACCGCAACGGTCGGATGCTCTCCTATGTCGACTTCCGCTGGATCTACGGCACGTTGCTCGACAGCTGGATGGGCGGCGGTGCGACCACGATCCTGAACGGTGGCTACCAGAACCTCGGGCTCTTCCACTCGGGCCCGGGGGCGGCATCGCCGAACGTGACCCCGGTGGTGCTCGGACCATCGGTCGCGAGCGGCTTCGTGTCGACCGCGCCGCAGCGCGTCTTCGACACCCGCGACGGCACCGGCGGTCGTTCGACGCCGATCGAGGCAGGGGAATCGTGGGCGTTCCCGCTCGCCGGTCAGTACGGCATCCCGACGGACGCGACCGCGGTCGCGCTCAACCTGACGGCCGTCGACGCGACAGTGCCGACCTACGTCTCGGTGTGGCCGGGTGGCACGGTGAAGCCCTTCACCGCCAACCTGAACCCCGTGCCCGGGATGGCCGTGCCGAACCTCGTCATCGGACAGCTGGGGCCGGCCGGCACGCTCAGCTTCTACAACAACTCCGGCAGCGTGAACCTGGTGGCCGACGTGGTCGGCTGGTTCACGCCCTCGAGCAACCTGCGCCTCCGCGCCCTCACCCCGGCGCGACTGCTCGACACTCGCGACGGCACGGGCGACGTGCTCGGCGCGGTGGCCGGTGGCTCGACGGTGAGTCTGAAGGTCACCGATCGGGGCGGTGTCCCGGCGAACGCGAAGGCGGTCGCACTCAACGTCACCGTCACCGAACCGACCAATGGCAGCTTCCTCACCGTGTTCCCTGCGGGCGATACCCGTCCGCTCGCCTCGAGCGTGAACATGGTGCGCGGCCAGACGGTGCCGAACATGGTGTTCGCCCGCGTGGGAACCGACGGCAAGGTGAGCATCTACAACAACTCCGGCGCGGCACACGTCGTGGTCGACGTGGTCGCCGCCTTCGCGGACAACGCGCCGGGTCGACTCGTCGCGTTGCAGCCGGCACGTGTCCTCGACACTCGCGAAGGCATCGGTGCTCCCGTCGCCAAGGTCGGACAGGACGCGCTCGTCATGAAGCTCACCGGACAGGCGGGCATCCCCGGGTCGGGCGTGAGCGCGGTGCTGATGAACGTCACCGCGGTGACGCCCGATCGCGACACCTTCATCACGGTCTACCCGACGGGTGGTGACCGTCCGCTCGCGTCGAACCTGAACGTCGTCGCCGGCCAGGTGATCCCGAACATGGTGCTGGCCAGGGTCGGCCCCGACGGGTCGGTCGCGTTCTACAACAACCAGGGTTCGGTCGATCTCGTCGCCGACGTGATGGGCTACTTCACGAGCTGACCGGTTCGGCCGACCGGATCAGTCGACCGGTTCAGTCGACCGGTTCAGTCGAACGGTTCAGTCGAACGGTTCAGTGGGGTGACGAGTCGGCCACGAACGAGATGGCATTGGCGATCAGCCGGCGCACGTTCGGGTCGGCGTAGCTGCTCGGCCCGTCGCCGGGCTGCAGGTAGACCACCGGTGACCGCTCGACGACGTGGGTCCACCCGACCAGATCGGGTCCGGCGGGGTGCGACCATCCGGCTCGCGAGTCGCGTCGACCGCGGATCGCCTCGTCGGCGGAGAAGAAGTGGTCGTCGGTCATCGGGAACGTGGTGCGCAGCAACGGGGTCACGCCCGGTGCGACCGGCGGGATGAGGTAGAGCTCGTCGTGCAGGTCGAACGTCGCCGGGAGGCCGGCGCAGACCGGATGGTCGGGTGCGAGCACCTCGACGGTGTGGTCGACCTCGAGCAGGTACCCGGAGTCGGGCCAGTGGTCGCCCCACAGGTCGCCCGCGGCGTAATGGAAGCGGGCGCCCACGATCTCTGCGTAGCGGTGCCAGGTGGGCCACGACGCCATCGCGTGGTGCAGGAACACCATGCCGATGCCGGCCCGCAGCAGCGCCTCGATGCCGGCCGTGAGCGCATCGCTGGGCGGGACCAGGTCGAGCGGAGGTTCGCCACGGGTGAACGCGAGCCCGGGCATGTCGTAGAAGACGATCGCGTCGACGCCGTCGAGTGTGGCGCTGGTGAGACCGTCGGGGCTCAGCCGTGCCTGTGCATCGGGATGCTCGACGTGCTCGTAGACGATCTCGCCGGCGGCGACCATGGCGTCGAACATCGCGAGGAACGGCTCGCGTTCGAACGGGTGCCCCTTGGTGACGAGCAGCACGCGACGTGCCGCTCCCGCGGCGCTCATGCGCTCGGGCGACCTTCGCGCGCGACGCGCCAGGCGAGCCAGAACAGTGGGAGCTGGAACGGCAGCCGCAACCAGGCGGCGGCCGCCGAGTCGAACGGCGGGTCCATGTCCTTCATGCCGCCGTCGAGCGCCGCCTGGATGTTGGCGGGGTAGACCGCGGCGAAGGTGGCCAGCGCGAACCACCCGCCGAAACGCCGGGTGCGCGGGATCGCCACCAGGATCGCGGCCGAGAGCTCGACGACGCCGCTGAGATACGTGGTGAGCCGTGCCGAACCCGGCATCCAGCTCGGCACGAGCGGATCGAAGAAGTCGGGCTTGGCGAAGTGGGCGATGCCGGCGCTGCCGAGGATCGCGATGAGCGCGACGGCTGCGGTCGAAGGACGGGAGCGGCGCATGACCCCGAACCGTACGTGCGGTGGACCGACCTCGCCCGATCGTGCGGTCAGGCCTTGCGGTACTTGGCGATCGCGAGCGGTGCCATGACCGCGATGATGCCGACTGACCAGAGCAACGACGCCGTGACGGGGCCGGCGGTCGGCCCGCCGAGCATCAGCGCGCGCACCGCCTCGGTCGTCTTGCTGAGCGGTTGGCGTCGCGCCCACCACTCCAACCAGCCGGGCATCGTGCTCGGGTCGACGAACGCACTCGACGCGAACGTGAGCGGTGCGAGCAGCGGGAAGGCGGCGGCCTGCGCCGCCTCTCCGTTGGGCACGCTGAGGCCGATCAGGACGAAGATCGACGCGAGCGCCACCCCGAAGAACACGAGCACCGCGATGCCCGCGATGACGAGGGGCAGGTTGGTGTGCGTGCGGAAGCCGACCAGGAGACCGATGAGCACCATCAGCACCACGATGACGGTGTTGCGCACCGTGTCGGCGAGCACCCGTCCGCCGAGCACGGCGGCGCGCGACATCGGGAGCGAGCGCAGTCGTTCGAGCAGCCCCTTGCCCTTGTCCTCGGCCAGTCCGACGGCGGTGTTGATGGCGCCGAACGACACGGTCTGGGCGAAGATCCCGGGCATCAGGTAGTCGACGTAGTTCTGGCCGGGGATCTCGATCGCACCACCGAACACGTAGCGGAACATGAACACGAAGATCACGGGCTGCACCAGCGAGAACACGAGCACCTGCGGCACGCGGCGCATCGCGGTGAGGTTGCGGCCGGTCATCGCCAGCGTGTCGCGGATCGCCCAGCCGATCCCTCCGTCCGAGGTGCCGACGGACGGATCGAAGGTGGGCTGACCGGGAGAGGTGGTCGCGATCATGAGCGTGCTCCGTTCGTGCCGGTGAGGCTGATGAAGACGTCGTCGAGCGTGGGCTCGTGGAGATCGATGCGGCCGACCTCGAGGTCGTGGGCGTGGAGCAGGTTGAGCACGTCGCGCACGGTCGACGCGCCGCCGCGGAGGGGGATCGACACCACCGAGTCGTCCGTGGTCGAGTGCGACGCACCGAAGTCGCCGAGCACGTCGGTGGCCCGGAGGGCGAGGTCCGAGTGCCGGAACGACAGCGCCACCACCGTCTCGCCGAGCGTCGACTTCAGCTCGGCGGCCGTGCCCTCGGCGACCACGAGACCACCGTCGATCACGACGATCCGGTCGGCCAGCCGGTCGGCCTCCTCGAGGTACTGGGTGGTGAGCAGCACGGTCGTGCCGTCGGACACCAGCGACGCGATCACGTCCCACAGGTCCTGTCGGCTCGCCGGGTCGAGCCCGGTGGTCGGCTCGTCGAGCAGCAGCACGGGCGGATGTGCGACGAGCGCGGCCGCCAGATCGAGGCGCCGGCGCATGCCGCCGGAGTAGGTGCGGGCCGGACGGTGGGCGGCGTCGGTGAGGTGGAACTGCTCGAGCAGTTCGACCGAGCGTTCGCGGGCGACCGCCTTGGGCAGGTGGTTGAGCCGACCCACGAGCGTGAGGTTCTCGTGACCCGTCAGGTTCTCGTCGACCGCCGCGTACTGACCGGCGAGGCCGATGCGACGACGCACCTCGTGCGGGTGGGCCGCGACGTCGACGCCGGCGACCTCGGCCCGGCCGGACGTGGGCTGGAGGATCGTGGTGAGGATGCGGACGGCGGTGGTCTTGCCGGCACCGTTCGGGCCGAGCAGACCGAGGACGGTGCCGGTGGGCACCTGGAACGACACGCCCTGCAGTGCGTGCACGTCGCCGTAATGCTTCACGAGCGAGTCGGCGACGATCGCCGAACCCGTGGAGGGGGGATGCGAGGACATGTGGTTCAGAGTAGCCGATTGTTGAGGTGAGTCAAATGAGTTGAGTCAAATGTCTTGCGAGGTGAAGGTCACGGCGAGGTTCGCTACCATGACGACATGGCACGGCCAGAGTCATCGAACGACGACCTCCTGTGGTCGCGCATGATGACCCTCTTCGCCTCGGCTCGCGACTCGATGTTCACCATCCTCTTGCGTCACGAGCTCACCCCGCCCCACGGATTCGCGCTCACCATGCTCCACGAGGGCCCGATGCGCATGAGCGACATGGCGGCTCGGATGACCTGCGACGCCTCCTACATCACG
>JAPLAA010000059.1 GCA_026393475.1 Actinomycetota bacterium | reverse complement strand
GTGAAGGTGCCCGATTCGCACCGCATCGGCGAGGTGGGGCAGGGCTTCCCGATCGCGATGCACACCCTCGACCGCAGCCGGCCGACCATCGGCGCGCAGGCGGTCGGTATCGCTCAGGGAGCGCTCGACTACGCGCTCGGGTACATGAAGGAACGCACCACGTTCGGCCGGCCGATCGGCTCGAACCAGGGGCTGCAGTGGATGGCGGCCGACTGTGCCATGCGCATCGAGGCCGCTCGCGGCCTGGTGTACAAGGCGTGTGCGATCGCCGACGAGGGCGATCCGCACGGCGAGCTGTCGATGGCCGGCGCGATGGCGAAGTGCTACGCCAGCGACGTCGCGATGCAGGTCACCACCGACGCCGTGCAGTTCCTCGGTGGCTACGGCTACACCAGCGAGTTCCCGGTCGAGCGCATGATGCGCGACGCGAAGATCACCCAGATCTACGAAGGCACCAACCAGATCCAACGCATGGTGATCAGCAAGAAGCTCGGTCTGTAAGGGTTTCCGCACCGTCCGGTGCCGATGGTCGGGTCCCGAGGTCATACCCCGTCCGTAGAGTCCGCCGACATGACCGGTGAACCGATCGAGCCCTACGTACGTTCGGAATCTCCTCCCGACGACGCCATCGTCGTCGTGCGAGGCGGCCCGATTGCCGCGTAGAAGATCGTCGAGCACGCGCTCCGCCAAGCTCGCGAGTACTCGTACGAGGGACGGCCGATGTACTCGGTGAGCGTCAGCCTCACCGTCGACGGCTAGGACCTGGCCGCGTTGCTCGCCGGCGCCCTGTCGTCGAGAACCACCTTCGCCGCGTCGACCGTCGCTGCGGTGCGGCGGGCCGGCTTCGGTCTCCTCCCCGCCTACGACGCCCCTCACTACGACCTGCTGCTCGGGAGCGCCGAGTATCGTGAGACCGAGGCGTTGCTGGCTGTGTTCGGCCCGCCCGAAGCGAATCCGTACAAGCGTCGTGGGAGGTGACCATGAGCGTTCCGATCGAAGTCGACATCCCGTGCGATCCCACGCAGAACGATCACACAGGTCTGCCGTGGACCTTCCTCGACGAAGCGGCCCATCCCGAGCGCATCGTCGCGGGTGCCATCGTCATCACCGGCGACGCCGAGGACCCGGTGTTCGCTCGCGTCGCGTCGCTGACGGAGCGGCCGACGGGCGTGAAGGTCCACCTCGAGATCCTGCCCGGCGACCCGCTCGAGTACGCCGAGGCCATGCGACGCACCCACCTGTTGTCCGCGTAGGCCCACCCAGCCCGGTGTCTGTGATGGCTCGACAGCTCGCGGTCGATTTCAACCGAGTGGTCGAGGGCACCCTGATCCGTGCCAACGCTCGCCGTGCAGTTCTCGGTACCGACCTCGCGATCGGATCCGTGGTCCTGGCCGGCGATGACGATTGGGGCGTCGTGCCGGCCGAGGTGGTCGAGCACGATCGGGCGTCCGGAGCCCTCGTGATTCGCCTGTCGGGGGAATTCGTTGGCGAGCATGCGAATGAGCACCCCCAGCCACGGTGATCGTCCGGATGATCAGGTCGACCTGCGGGCTGACCTGAACGCCCAGGACGACGATGGCCGTGGGTGGTCGACGTTGTCGCGTGCGCGTCACCCGGCCACGGTCAAGGTCGGTTCGATGCTCCTCGCCGGCAACTCGCAAGCGATCGCTGTGGTGCGGGTCGTCGCGGTCGATGGTGATGGCCAGGTCCACTTCGTGGTCCTTCCTGGACCCGTCAGCAAGAACCGTCACCTGCTGGACAGCGCCGACCCGAATTGACGACGGTCCCGCCCTGATCTGGGCAGCCGATCTGTACGCCGTCCTACCGCCGCCACGCCCGCCAGATCGGGGTGGGTCTTCGCGCAGCTGAGGTCGGGAGATCCGGGGGGCGCATCATCGGCCGCCGACTTCCGCGCGAAGTAGATCTTCCAGAAGCCAAAGAGTGCGAAACCGACGAGGAACGCTGCTGGCCAAAGATCCCACGCGGACCTGTCGGTTTGGCGCCACTGCAGCCACTGGCTGAGGGCAAGGGCGAGCGGCATCAAGACCCGGGCCGCAAGCTCCCCGAGTTCCCTGGGAACCAGCCAATTCCACGTGCCCGCCTCAGCGCGGTGGTCCTTCATTCGCGTCGCTCTCGGGTAGAGCTCATTCACGAATCACTGCTACTAGCGAGGGCGTCCTGACTCACTCGTCGCATGCCTGCAGATTGCATCGGTGAGGATGCTTCCCGCAAGTGAACAACGCGTGCCGATCGGCAGCTCGGCTCGGGTCAGGGCTCGAGTCGGGTCACGGTGGTGATTCGATCGATGGCTTTGTCGAACGAGGCGATCGAGTCGACGCCAGCACTCTCGGCGCATGCCACGAGGTACGCCTCGGCGAAGTCGAGCCGATCGACTTCGTAGACCTCGATCGCCCGAAGCAGCAGCGCGGGGTCGACCGTGATCATCGATCGCATAGCGATGAGCGACCGCATTGCGGTGGCGACCTGATCTCGCGGGGCCTTGTAGAACGACTCGAGGACGTACACGGTCTCGGCGACGATGAGATCGGCGAGGTACAGCTCGGTCCGGCTGGCGAGGAACGCGGTGGCTCGCTTGGCCATGGCCGGCGGGTCGCCGGTGAGGTGTCTGACGAGGATGTTCGTGTCGACGAACGCCGTCATCGGCGGGCGTCTGCGCGAGCTGAGCGTGTCTTGCGGACGACGTCGTCCCATGCTGCGTTGCGTCGGGCTGCGGGAACCTTGATCGTTCCAGCCAACGACAGGAAGTCCGGAGTGCGCGCGAGGACGGCACGATTGCCCTCCACCCGAAACACCACGTTGTCCCCTTCACCGATGCCGAGGGCATCGCGCACCGCCTTGGGAACCGTGATCTGACCTTTCGAGCTCATCTTGGCTGCGATCTCCATCAACTCTCCTTACTCATGACTTGAGGTAAGGATACAGACCCTCGGTCGAAGTCATCGCACCCCGCTCGTAGTGCCCGGTCTGGCGCGCCGGCGCAAGGGCATCGGCGCGCACATATCGGCGGGCTGGGCGAGCAGGTCGGGCGCCCTTCATCCCTAGTTCCATCCCGAGAACTCGTTGGTACTCGTCGAGACGCGATGGCGCTCGCCGGACTCCCGGCCCAGCTCAATGGCACGGGGTGGGACTCGTTGGGACTGGCTGGACGATCGATCCAGACCACCCAGATCTACGAAGGCACCAACCAGATCCAGCGCATGGTGATCAGCAAGAAGCTGGGTTTGCAAGGGTTCCGTACCGTTCGGTGGCCACCTGGCGTGTCGGACGCCCGCCCCGCGGCGACGGCCCCCACCAGCACCGCCCCAGGTCGGCATCAGCCGTCGATCGGCAGGTCCTCGTCACGCAGGCGGACGGGACCGAACCTGCCGGGCCGGAGGCCATCCATCGGTTCGTAGAACGCACGCACCTGGTCCATGTCGGCGCGCACGTCACCGGTCAGGTGGATCACCGGACCGAAGCCGCCCGTGCGCCGGGGACCGTCGACGAACGCACACAGGACCGGCACGTCGGCCGCCAGAGCGATCCGGTAGAAGCCCGACTTCCAATACTCGGTGCGCGACCTGGTGCCCTCGGCCGGCACGACGAGGTGCAGCTCGTCACGACCTGCGAACTCACCGGCAAGGGCGGTCACCATGCCCGAAGCCGAGTCTCGCTGCACGGGTACGCCACCCATGCCACGCATCAACCGACCCAGCGGCGGCCGGAAGAGCGCGTCCTTGCCCAGCCAGCGGATCGACACACCCTTCACCCTGGCCATCGCCACCATCACCACGAAGTCCCAGTTGGTGGTGTGCGGTCCGGCGATCATCACGCACCGATCGGGGATCGGCTGCTGTACGACGGTGGTCCACCTCATGCAGCGGAGAACGAGGCGGGCCAGGGCAGTGCGCATCGGCGGCGACCCTAGTGGTGGCGATCGCCGACCCCTCGGCGGCATCCGGCACGAAGGTTGCGGGTCGATCAGCACGCTCGGGACTCGCTGACCCCCGCGCCGGCTCCCGTCTGGTGATCAGCGCGGATCCGTGGTTGCGTCGGTGGGCAGTGGGGTGCCTTGGTGCCAGCGGATCCGCATACGACCTTCGTGGTCCAACCACAGCGACGAGCGGCCCACAGCGCTCACTCCTCGAACGGCGACGTACGTGACGAGCACGACCCCGTCAGCGACCTCGTCGGCGTGGATGTCGCGCACCTCTGGTGGATCGAACGCCTCGGCCTCGTCGGCGAGGGCGTCGAGCGTTGCCTCGTGACTCCACCACCTGCCTGACTGGCCGCGCTCGGCGAAGTCGGGGTGCAGCAACGAATCGACTGCGGACGTGTTCGACCTGACCGCCACATCGAGCAACGCCCATTCGCCGGCCAATGATGCTGCGACTCGGTCCATGTGCGCATCGTGGCATGCACGACACCTGCACGGCTGCGGAGTTCGTCTGCTCCATGCGAGTGTCCTTGGCTCGGATCTCGACCGGTTCGGCCACGAGCTTCCACTCTGTCATGGCTGCGGCGACTTCTCGGACGGTCGCGACCTTCAGGAACGATCGGGGTCGGAGAGGCGTCAGCGCAGTTCGTAGAAGCGGATGCACACCTGGCCGCGCTCGCTGCGGGCCATGCCGATGAACACGGTGCGGCTCAGCCACTCGTAGGCGGGCGAGCTGGTGCGGATCATCGGCGACGTGCGGTAGTAGTACTCCGTCTCCGGGACGTCCTCGCCGGCGTCGAGCCGCTCGAGCACCTCGGGCGACGCCACGTGGTAGCCGCGGTTCATGATCTCGATCGCGGCGCCGTCGTCGGTCTCGATCAGGTAGCGGGCCTCGAGCTCGATCGTGTCGCCACCGCGGAAGGTCGCCCAGTCGCCGCCCGCCGCGAGCACCCGTCCCGTGATCCGGCCGCTGACGGTGCCGCCCGTGATGGGGAACAGCATCAGCGTGTCCGATGGCGCGCGCTCGGCGGTGATCATGTCGGCGGTGTCGACGCGTGCTTCGAACGCGAACACCAGCTCTGGTTCGGGAAGCTCGGGCATCACAGGACTCCTCCGGGTGGGCGCTCGATCGTTCGCTCGCGGCGGTGGAGCGTAGTGGGGGTGCAGGAGCTGCGGTCGAGGTCAGGGCTGGGTGAAGGCCCAATCGAGCAACGACGACGCGGCAGCCACTCGCGACTCGTCGCTGGCCGAGCCGAGCACCACGACGACGATCTGTCTGCCGTCACGGGTGGCCGACGCGGCGAGGCAGTGTCCGGCCTCGGTGGTGGTGCCGGTCTTGATGCCATCGGCGCCGGCGTAGGTGGTCAACAGGTCGTTACTCGCCGGGATCGTCTCACCGTGCAGCCTGGCCGAGGTGCGCGCGGCGGTGGTGCGGAAGCTCTCGTCCTGGAGCAGGGTGCTCGACAGGCTCACGATGTCGCGGACCGTCGACTGGGCACCCGCGGTGTCGAGCCCGGTGGGATTGCCGGCCACGGTGCCGGTCAGGCCGAGTTGCTGGGCCGCCTGGTTCATCATCTGCACGAACGTCGCTTCGTCGTCGCCCACGTCCTGGGCGAGCACACGGGCGGCATCGTTCGCCGACACGATCAACATCGCCCGCAACAGCACGTCCCGCGGCAGTTGCTCGCCCTCGTACAGGCCGATCGCCGACTCCATCGGATCGAGCGCCAACGGAGGCACCGTCACCACGCGACCCGGGTCGCCGGCCTGCATCACGACGTAGGCGGTCAGCAGCTTCATGATGCTGCCCACCGCGGCCGGGGTGTCCACGCCGCTCCCGGCCAGCCATCGACCGGCGCTGAGGTCGTACACGCCGTACGTGCGGGCGTCGATGCCGTCGATCGGTGCCGGCGACACCGGGGTCCCGGCCGGGGGCACGGGGGACGGCGTCGCGATCGAGCCGGTCGGTCCCGTGTCGGTCGAGGTCGTGTCCGCTGCAGTCGGGCCGGTCGACGCCGGGCCGATCGCTCCGGTGGTGGCGGCAGCTTCGGTGGCGACGACCGTGGATGCGGGGGACTCGGTGGTGGAGTCGGCGTCACCGCACGCGGCGACAGTGAGCGCGACGAGCAGCAGCGACGTCGCACGAGCGCGCGCGAGTCGGGGATGGCGACAGTGCATGTATGTCTCCACGAACGAGTCGGCGCTTTCGTTCCCGATTCGGCGAACTCCTCGATCGGGCGACCGCGACCTCAGGCGTGGCCCTGGATGGGCTGCGGGGTGTAGGGCACCTCGAGCTCACGGATCTCGTCCGCGGTGAGGGAGATGTCGAGCGATGCGATGGCGTCGTCGAGGTGCACCTGCTTGGTGGCGCCGATGATGGGGGCGGTGACGGCCCGGTGCTTGCTCACCCAGGCGAGCGCGATCTGAGCGCGCGGCACGCCGCGCTCGGCGGCGATGCGGGCGACGGCTTCGATCACACCGGCGTCGGCGGTGCCGTAGAGCGTCTTGCCGAACTCGTCGGTCTCCTTGCGGGCGCTCGACTCGCTCGGGTCGCGGGTGAGGAACCCTCTGGCGAGCGGGCTCCACGGGATGACGCCGACGCCCTGGTCGACACAGAGCGGCAGCATCTCGCGCTCCTCCTCGCGGTAGACGAGGTTGTAGTGGTTCTGCATCGTGACGAACTTGGTCCACCCGTTCGACTCGGCGACGTGCTGGGCCTTGGCGAACTGCCAGGCGAACATCGACGACGCACCGATGTGCAGCGCCTTGCCAGCCTTCACCACGTCGTGCAGCGCCTCCATCGTCTCCTCGATCGGCACCCGACGGTCCCACCGGTGGATCTGGTACAGGTCGACGTAGTCGGTGCCGAGGCGGCGCAGGCTGGCGTCGATCTCGAACATGATCTCCTTGCGCGACAGGCCACCGCCGTTCGGGCCCTGGCGCATGGTGCCGTGCACCTTGGTCGCGAGCACGATCTCCTCGCGCTTGGCCATGTCGGCGAGCGCTCGCCCCACGTATTCCTCGCTCGTGCCGTCGGAGTACACGTTGGCCGTGTCGAAGAAGTTGATGCCCGCGTCGAGCGCCTGGCGGATGAAGCCACGGCTGGTCTCCTCGTCGAGCGTCCACGAGTGCGTGCCACGGTCGGATGCGCCGTAGCTCATGCAACCGAGGCAGATGGGGGAGACGTCGAGGCCGGTGCGACCGAGCTTGGTGTACTTCATCGACCCACTCTACGAATCGCGCCGCAGGGCGCTGGCGCCGATCAGTCGGGCGGCCGAACGCCGGTGCCCCACGAGATCCAGACGTCGACGGTGACCGATGCGAGCGGGGGGCGTGCCGTCGCTTGCCAGCGGATCGGGGTCATGAAGAACAAGTCGTCGGCGGTGGTGTCGTCGAGGTCGAGTCGGAACTCGAGGCGCCGGGCCGACGTGGACCCCTCGGGGGCGGTCGCCCGGCGGTGCTGACGGTCGAGCGCCTTCGAGCCGGCGGTGCCGTCGGCGGTGGGGCGCATCTCCACCAGGTGCATCGGGCCGGGGGTGACCGTCACCCAACGTCCGCCGGGTCGGAGCACGCGGGCGAACTCGTCGAGCGGGTGCGGGGCGAACACCGACGTCACGACCGCGAGCGAGTGGTCCTGCACGGGCAGCCGGTAGGCGGAGCCGACCACGAAGGTGTCGTCGGGCAGCAGTCGGGCGGCCATCTGCACCGCCCGCTTGGAGACGTCGAGTCCGTAGCTATCGGTGCCGCGTAGGTGCGAGGTGTAGTAGCCCTCGCCGCAACCGACGTCGAGCACAGCGCCGTCGACGTCGCCGACAGTCTCGGCCAGCGCGGTGGCGATCGGGGCGTAGCCGCCCGACGACAGGAAGCGTCGTCGAGCGGCGAGTGCGTCGGGGGTGTCGCCCGGGACGGCACCGGAGCTCAGCCTGCCGCCGATGAGGAGGTTCAGGTGACCACCCTTGGCACGGTCGAACGAGTGACCGGTCTCGCAGGTGGCCGTCGATCGTGCCAGCAGCAGCGGCAGTCCGCAGTGCGGACAGGCGAGCACGTCCGATCGGTGCGTCTGCGCCGCCATGTCCGCCATGGCGCCGACCCTAGGGGGCCGTGGTGGCGTCGACCGTCTCCGTCGCAGCGATGCTCGCCTCGGCGGGCGCCGGTCGGGTGGCGAGCCAGCAGCCGCTCAGGACGAGCACGAAGCCGATGAGGATCGGCACGCTGAGGTCCTCGTCGAGGAACACCGCACCGAGCGTGACGGCAACGACCGGATTCACAAAGGTGATGACCGTGGCGCGGGCGGCGCCGATCTCGTCGATCAGCCGGAAGAACACGACGAAGGCGAGCCCGGTGCAGACGAGCGCGAGGGCGATCACCGATGCCGTCGCGTCGAACGACGGCATCTCCGACGGCAGCGAGGCCGCGGCGATCGGGAGGTAGATCACGGTCACGATGCTGAGCGACAGCGCGATCACGCCGAGCGAGGGCACGTCCGCGAGCCGGCGGGTGATGATGAACGGTGCCGTGGCGTAACAGATGCACACGACGATCACGAACGCGACGCTCCACCACGGTGGTGCGCCCTCGCCGGAGAGGTCGTTGCCGACCAGCAGGGTGACGCCGCCGATGCCGAGCGCGATGCCGGCGAGGCGGATCGGTCGCAGCGCACTGCGGTCGCCGAGTGCGAACGCGGCCAGCGCGCCGAAGATCGGCACCGACGAGATGATGAGCGCCGCGAGGCCGGAGGCGATGTGCTGTTCGGCGGTGGTGAGCAGGATCCACGGAATCGCCATCTCCAGCACCGCGAAGGCGACGATCGGACGCCAGTGCGCGAGCGCCGGTCGGATCCCGTCCGCCCGGTTCGCCAGATACAGCAACACGACCGCTGCGAGCGAGGTGCGCCCGAACACGACGACGGCCGGTTCGAGTTCCTCGACGGCCACGCGGATGAAGAAGTACGGCACGCCCCAGATGAGCGCCATCGCCCAGAACAGCACCCACCCGCGTCGCGTCACCCGTGCATCCTGCCGGGTCGCACCCGCCCGGGGCCATCGAGACTCCTGATCGAGTCGAACAGCCCCAGCGATCGTTCCGTGAGCCAAACGCCGCGTGACGCGGCGTTTCGCTCACGAACCATCGGTTCCCGTGCGCATCACCCGCTCCATCTGTGGGTCCGGCTCACGGAAGCGGTCAGGTGAGGATCGAGTCGACCGGTTGGGGAGGGCGAGCACCGAGGAAGAAGATGCCCGGGAGCCCGGCCGTCTCGAAGCCGAGACTCGGGTTGGCCTCGAGCATCGACGAGATGATGCTCATCTCGCCGCTTCGGTTGTTGGAGACGAAGAAGACGGCGCCGCCGCCCTCCCGGGCGGTGTTGCCGCGGATGATCGTTCCGGCGAGCTCGAGGGTGAACCGGTTGCCGTCGAGCGCGATCGCACCGCCGTTGCCGCCGCCCGGTGTGCCGGGCCGAGCAGGGTTGGCGCCGATGCCGACCGCGGTGTTGTCGATGAATCTGCTGTTGAAGATCTGCCACGAGACGCCGATCGACGAGATCGCCCCGCCGTTGGAGCAGGTGTTGCCGAGCCCGGGCGCGCCGAACGTGGAGGTGGCGACGATCACGGGTCGGTCCTCGAACTGGCTGAGCACGCGGAGTGCGCCGCCGCCGACGTCGGGGCCGACCGATTCGCACCGGTTGGCGGTGAACGTGCTGTCGATCACCCGAACCTGACCTCCTCGCACGAAGACGGCACCGCCCCCGCCGCCGTCGGTGAGTTCCCCGGTGCTGTTTCCCTGCGTGAAGCCGAGGCCCTGGATCGTCAGTTGCGGGGTGCTCTGGTTCTGGCAGGTGGAGGTCGTCCAGATCTGCGCGTGGCCACAGGTGTTCATGTAGAGGATGCGTCGCTGTCCCGCTCCGCTCAGCGTGACCTTCCCGCCGCCGTCGAGCACCACGATGCTCGACGTGTTCACCACTTTCGCCGTCGCGGTCATCGCGATCGTCACCGGGTCGGGTCCGCAGTCGAACGTGATGACGCCGCCGCGTGCGACGGCAGCGACCACGGCTGCGGACGTGCAGCTCGCGGGGGAGCCGGCGCCGATCACCACATCGGGGCGTGACGTGTCGACCGGGCGGGCCGCATCGGGCAGACCGACAACGCCCGGGTTGCCCGGCCCGGGTGGGTCGAGGCGGATCGCCGCTGCGTTCACGCTCGCCGGGGCGCTGATCGCACCGACGGGTGCCCGTGGTGTGGCATCGGTGTCTGCGGCGAGCCCGCATGCCGCCAGGGCCATCGCCATCACCAGGGCCATCACCAGGGCGCGGGCGAGGCGTGACGCGTCAGCGAGACGGCTGGACATCCCACAAGTATCGACCCTGCGAGCCGTTCGTGAGCCGCGGCACGGCCGGCGCGGGTGGCGCGGGTGGCGCGGGTGACGGCTCACGGATCGAACGGTTCGTGAGATCGGCCACGTCGACGACGTGCCGTGGCGATCGTTCAGGCGGCGGTGGGGAAGAGGCGGAGGAAGTTCTCGGCGTAGAACTTGTCCTTCACCTGGTCGCTCGAGTTCGCGAGCACCTTCTCGAACCGGGCGATCGGATCGCGACCGCCCTCGGTGTGCGGGTAGTCGCTCGAGAACAGATACAGGTCGGGGTTCGACTCGTCGACGAGTCGGGCGACGTCTTCGAACACGAACGGGGTGAACCCCATCTGCTGCGTGAGCTGCTCGCTCGGTGTGCGAGTGAAGCCCGACAGGTTGGTGTCGACCCGACCCCACATGGCCGTCACCCAGTCGAGGCGCCGCAGCAGTTCGGGCACCCAGCCGGCGCCCAGCTCGACCGACGCGCCGCGCAGGTCGGGATGGCGCTCGAACACGCCGTCCATCACCATCGTGGTCAGGAACGTCTCGGGTCCCTGGTGCAGGGTCGCGGCGTCCTTGCTGCGCACGTTCTCGCCGCCGCCCATCCAGTCCTTCACCGCGGCCCGGCCGGTGTTCGACCACGCCTTCGACAGCTGCAACGGCGACCCGCCGACGTGCAGCAGGAACGGCAGTCCGGCTTCGGCGAGCCGGGCCCAGAACGGCTCGAGGTCGACGTGGCCCGGTGACCGGTCGCCGCACGGGCGGTGCGGTACCCACACGGCGTCGAACCCGTCCTCGAGGATCCGGTCGAGTTCGCTCATCGCGTGATCGGGCTCGTCGAGCGGCACGATCGCCACGCCCATCAGCCGGTCGTCGTTGGCGCAGAACTCGCGCATGTGCCGGTTGTGCGCACGCGTGGCGCCGTAGCGCAGGCGCGGTTCGAGCTTGGAGCTCGGGTTGAACGGCATGGCGACGCTGTGGGTGGCGAACACGAGCTGACGGGCGAAGCCGAGCTGGTCCATCGCCAGCGTGCGGTCGTCGCGATCGAATGCGCCGAGCGCCTGGATCTCCTTCACCTCGCGGATCAGCGAGTCGCCCATGTCGATCATCCGGCGGCGGTGCTCGTCGCTGTGGCGGTTGCCGTTGTCGACGATGACGGCCACCTCCTCATCGGTGACGAGCGACGCCGAATAGCTGACGAGCGGCAGTTCGTCGCGCACGTCGGGGTCGGCGAAGGCCCGCAGGAAGTCGGGCAACTCCATGATGTGGCTGTCGGCGTCGTAGAACACGCGGTCGTCGGGCGCGTAGGTCATCGGCCCTCCTCGATGCTGCGCGCGAACGCCTCGAGGTCGAGTTCCTCGATCGGCTCCGCGTCGTAGTCGTCGTCGCCGGTGGCCGTGTCGGGCAGGGGCAGGTAGTACGCCTTGCCCTGTGCGGCCCATTCGCCCGCCATCTGGAAGAAGGCGGGTCCCATCGGGTCGATGCCGCGGATGGGCATCGATCCGCGGCGGATGGTGAAGTCGTGCGGTGCCAACTCGCCGGCGCGGACGAACCAACGTTCCGCGGCCTCGGCCCGGCCTTGTTGCGAGAGCCACCAGCCGAGCGCGAACGCGGCGCGTGCCTCCTGATGGGTCTCGTCGGCGACCTTGGTGTCGGCGACGACGTCACCTGGGTACGCGGGTGCATCGCCGTGGACCCACGCACGCAGCGCAGCGGTCGGCTTGCGGTTGTGGAACTTGGTGATGCTCGCGAGTTGGTTCGAGACGTAGTGCACGTCCTGCGGCCGCACGATGCGACCGTCCTCGTCGATCCACAGCACCGTCGGCACGTTCACCATGTTGTAGAGGTCGGCGACCCGATGCTCGGTGTCGATCAGGCTCGGGTGAGTGGCACCCGCGGCCTCGATGAAGGGGCGAGGGTCGTCGATGGAGCGGTCGATCGCGACGGTGATCACCGCGAGGCCTTCGGGGGCCAGTTCTTCGTGGAGCGCCCGCCACACGGGCAGGTCATAGCGGCAGCCTCACCAACTGGCGTAGGCGTAGAGGACCACCTTCTTGCCGCGGAAGTCGCTGAGTCGGTGGAGGATGCCGTGCACGTCGGGGAGTTCGAAGTCGGGTGCCATGCCCGACCGGAGCGCGTCGGCCCGTTCGGCGGCGGGGGCGGCGAAGGCGGCAACGTGCTCGTCGGGGTCGATCACGATCGGCCGCTGCAGGAGCCGTGCGAGCAGGGCCGCGTCCATCGCTCCCGGCGGCACATCGGCCGGCACCGGGATGCACACCTCGTCGCGGCACAGACCTTCGGGCTTGCGCTGCCAACCCAGCAGCGACGGGTCGAGCACGAGCGTGTCACCCGCCTCGAGGAGGTGGGACTGCTGTTCGTCGATCACGGTCCAGGTCGTCATGGCCGCACCATAGTGCTGCGTCCCTGGGTCGTCGCTCGGTGGACGCCACGCCGCTGCCTGGATCGCTGACGTGTACGCTCCGCCTCGCTGCCGACCTGTGGGGGTGTTCGCCGTGGCCCGTGATGCCGAGGAGTTCGTCGAGGCGTACCTCGCCGAGATGGTCGACCGTGATCGAGATGATCTCGATCTCGATCGACTCGTGACCGAGCCGTCGGGGCTCGACGCCGCCGGGATGCTGGCCGCGATGGCGCACCCGTGGTTCGCCGAGCCCGGCCGTCAGCCGATGGCGCTGCAGATGATCGCCGACTTCATGCGTCCCGAGGGCTCGATCTACTTCGACGCGATCTACGGGGCGATGGACGGACAGCTCGCCACCCGGCAGTGGCTGATCCCCACGATGGCCACGATCGACTTCATCCAGTTCGTGCCGTTGGCGCCTCACGTGTTGTTCGACGACGGTGAAGGCGGCACGTCGCTCGACGAGTGGGAGATGGTCGCGGTCATCGGCGACGACCGGATGCCGTTGTCGAAGGGTGTGAGCGTGCGTCGCTACCGCGACGGGTGGATCACCTGGGCGTGCGACGTGTACGACACCGGCGTGTTCCGCGTGCCCCCGCCGCCGGAGGCGGGCATCGAAGCAGCGCCGATCCCCGAGTGGCCGCGCACGGTGTGGCGACCCGATCCGAACGTGCCCGAGACCCGATCGCTCGACGTCGACTGGGACGCCGCGGCCGACGAGTTCCATCCGACCGACTCGGTGTACCACGACCCGATCTTCGGTCAGGTCCGTGGCCGCGACGCGATCCGGACCTGGCTCGGCGACGTGATGCCGAAGGCGGGCGACCTCGTGTTCGAACCGCTCGGCCCGCAGCTCGACGACGGCACCACCTCGGTGCAGGAGTGGCAACAGATGGCCGTCCAGCCCGACGGCAGTCGGGTGTTCATGACCCGCGGGACGAGCGTGCGCCGCCGCCGCGACGGCCTCGTCGTCTACGCCGCCGACTACTTCGACACGGCGTCGATCATGGATTCCGAGGTGCAGGCGGCCGGCCTCGCGTCTGGCGCCACGCTCACCGCCGACGACATCGCCCGGCATCGCACCGTCTGACCCGACGCCGATCGCGCCGACCGGTCAGAGGCGCTGCCACGCGGCGCGGAGCGCCCTCACCGCCGACTCCTCGTCCGCGCCGAGCTGGCGAGCGACGATCACCAATGCCTCGGCCGGCTGCTCGAGCCCGATGATCCGCTCGCGCTTGGTGGACGGCGCCACCTCCGACACGTAGGTGCCGTTGCGGCCGTGGCGCTCGATGACCGCGTCACCTTCGAGCAACTCGTAGGCGCGCTCGATCGTGCCCTTGGCAAGACCGAGGTCGGCCGCCAGCTGTCGGATCGTGGGCAGCCGCGTGCCCGGGGTGAGGGTGCCGGCGGCGACCATGCGGCGGATCTGTTCGCGCACCTGCTCGTAGACGGGGAGTGCACGGCTGGGATCGACCGACAGGATCATGCGATCACGGGACCTCGTCGCCCGTCGAGCAGGAAGTCGAGGCCGAGCCGTCGGTTCTGCCACCAGAGCACGAACGCGCACAGCCACGCCGCGACGCCCAGCAGCGGCGCGAGGCCGTCGATGGAGGGCTCGAGTGCGAAGCACGAGCGGGCGACGAGCGCGAGCGCGAAGAACGTGAACGGGCGGGCGAGACCGCGACCGATCGCGAGTTCGCGGGCGAGGTCGTCGGCCCGGGTGAGCGACGGCGACAGCGCCGGTCGGGCGCGTGTGGCGACGCGGTGCTGCGCGACGCGGGCGATGCCCAGCGCGACGAGCGCACCGAGCGCCCACCAGGTCGCGCTGCGGGTCTCGGCGCTCGCCACGCCGACGAGCGCCGTGACGGTCGCAGCGGCGGCGACGGCGATCATCCGCCGTGCATCGGTGCGCGTGAGGTAGTCGGCGACCGTGCGCACGTCGAGGCGGGCGGTCCGCGGGCCGGCCGGACGGCGGATGTGGTGCAGTTCGGCGAGCACCGCACCGGCAGCGATGCCGCCGGTGCCGAGCACCAGCAGGTCGCCGTGTGTCTGTGTGCCGAGGAACCAGGCGACGACGCCGGCGAACCCGCCGACGAATCGCGCCCACCTGGCTCGTTCGAGCCAGCGCTGGAGGAGCCGTTGTTGCTCGGGTTCGGCGGCGAGGTGTCGGGCGATGGTGGGCGCGTCACTGTCGACGCCGGCGAACTGCAGGCCCAGGCTGAGCAGCACGTAGAAGAGGATCGTGAACAACATGCCGAGGGTGAGCACGAGCCACACGGTCGTGTTCGTGGAACGGTCGCTGCCGTCGCTCACCGTGACTGGGATGAGCGCCGCGGCCAACAGCATCACGACCGACACCGTGGTGATGCCTCGCCATCCGAGCAGCCGGCGCGCCCTCTCGGCTCTCGATCCGCCTCCTGGCGATTCATTCCCTCTTGACTGTCCCATTGTCCCAAGACAATATGACAAACATCCCCGCATCGCAAGAGGCCCCATGGACACGCTGATCGCCCCGACAATCGAGCCCGACCCGATCGATCAGCTCGTCCCGCCACCGCGGCCGTGGTGGGTGCGTCTGCTCGTCGGTCTTGCCGTCGTGGGCTCGGTCGGGGTCGTCTCGTTCCTCGTCGGCTTCGGGTACCTGTACCCCCGGCCGGACTGCTGCGGCAGCGGTGGCGGAACGGTGCCCATGGCGTTGGCGCCCGACGGTGAATCGGTGACCGTCCAGGCGTTCGTCTTCAACTCGAGTGGGCGTGCGCTCGACATCCTGTCGGCCGACGTCGATCTGCCCGGGGCGACGGTGCTGGAGGTCGGCTTCGCCGACTCGCCCGGACCGCAGTTCGGCGTCGCGTCGGCGACCTTGCCGACCGAGATCCGCGGCACGACATCGGGCATGATCGTCATCCGCTTCGTGCCCGATCGGTGTTCGACGTCGAGCACCGCCGACGCCGCGGCGAGCGACAGAGCGTGGGGCACGGTCGATCTGCGCCTCGACGTGGTGAACGACTGGTTGCCCAGCATCGACCGCACGTACCGCCTGCCCGATCCCGTCTTCGAGGTGAACGGGCAGCAGGTGGGCGTGTTTCCACCCGACGACGACCAGCGTTGGTACGAGTTCCGCGATCCGCTCGCCGCCGCGTGCGCATTGCTGGCCGGCACGCCGGCCTGATCGTTCCCCGATGATCGGCGGCGGACGGCCGCCTCAGCCGGCGGGGCGGAAGCCGATGCGCAGTTCCTTCAGAGCACGGAGGAAGTAGTTGGGCGCGATCGTGAGATCGGTGTCGTCGAGGAACCACATGTCGTCGATCCGATCGACGATCGCCCGGAACGCGGCGTGCAACTCACGTCGGGCCAGCGGCGCGCCGAGGCAGTGGTGCGTGCCGAACCCGAACGTGATGTGCTTGCGTCCGTCGGTGCGATCGAGGTCGAAGGCGGCCGGCGCCTCGAACTGCCGGTCGTCGCGGTTGGCGGCCGAGTAACCGACGAGCACGAGCGAGCCGGCCGGGATGGTGACGCCGTGCATCTCGACGTCGACCGCGGTGGTGCGCATCAACCGCTGCACGGGCGACTCGAGTCGCAGCACCTCCTCGACGAGGATCGGCAGGTAGTGCTCGGGGTCGCGCTTCAGGCGCGCCCACTGCTCGGGGTGCTCGATCAGCAACCGCACGCCACCCGAGATGGCGTTCGTGGTGGTCTCCGAACCGCCGACGAAGGTGTCGGCCATCATCTCGGCGTGGAGCTCCTCGTCGGTGAGGCATCGCCCCCACTCGGGAATCGGGGTGTTCACCAGATCGGAGAGCAGGCTGTCGTCCGGCTCGAGACGCAGGCGTTCGAAGATGGGCTGGAAGTAGTGCTGCGCCTCGATCTCCATCTCGGTCGACCACATCACCTGGTCGGGCGTCTGCATCAGACCGAGCCGCTGCACCCAGGCGTCGGTCCAGGCCTTGATCCGCCAGATGTCGTCGGGGTTCGCACCCATCTGCACACCGATCACCACGAGCGGCAGGGGGACGGCGAACTGGCGGACGATGTCGCACGTGCCGTCGGCGAGGAAGTCGTCGATCAGCTCGTGGGCCAGGTGCTGGATGGCGGGCTCGAGCTCGGCGATCTTCTTGGGTCGGAAGGCGTGGTCGAACAGGGCGCGCATCTGGCGGTGCTCGGGATCGTCGCGACCGGCCAGGGTGCGGCCGGGCACCCAGCCCTTCTCCTCGTACAGGGACTTGATCTCCGGGCGCATGCTGCGCCGGCTGCCGTTGACGAAGCGCTCGGTGTCGACGAGCACCGTGCGGACGTCCTCGTAGCGGGTGACCACGTAGCCGCGCAGACGAGGGTCGAACCACACGGGCGCGTCGTCGCGCAGCGTGCGGTACGCGTGGTACGGGCAGTCGTTGATCGCCGGGTCGAAGAAGTTCACTCCTTCGAGCGGCATCGGCTCGTCGAGACCGGGTACCCGGTCCCCTCCGTCGGCATCGGACGGCTGCGTTCCCTCGACCTGCGACATGGCCCCCCTCGTCGTCTGATCCTGTGAGGCGGACTGTACCGAGGTGGGGGCGGGGCTGCGGGACCGAGCGCGAGCTCAGGCGGCCGGGGTGAGCGACCAGCGGATGAGCTGGGTGATCGCCGCGCCGGCGGGGCGCACGAGCATCGTCTCGCTCACGGGCAGGTACGGCAGCCGCAGCGGCCACCTCGTCCACGCGGGCAGCAGCGACACGGCAGCCGCACCGAGCACCGCGTACGGTGCGCGAGCAGCGATCGGCAGCGGCGGTTCGAGCAGCAGGAAGCGAGCGGCGTCGCGAGCCTCCTTGGTACTGCTCAGCTCGGAGCGGTACTCGCGCAGTTCCGCCTTCAACTCGCGGACGCTCCGCGGGGGCTCGTTCACGCCGAGCTTGCGGGCCACGAGCGACGCGTCCTTCACGTAGGCATCGGCATCGTCCTCGGTGAGCGGCGCGCTGCCGTAGCGGCGGTACGCGGTGAGGAAACTGTCGACCTCGCACACGTGCACCCATCGCAGCAGATGCGGATCGTTGGCCGAGTACGGGCGGCCGTCGGCGGCGGTACCGACCACCCGCTCGTGCACCTTGCGCACCACGGCGATCGATCGTTCGGCGACCGGGATCGGCCCGAACGTGGTGGCCGCCAGGAAGTCGGCGGTGCGCTGCAGCCGACCCCACGGGTCGGCCCGGTAGTCGGAGTGCTGGGCGACGCCGGCCATCGCCAGCGGATGCAGCGACTGCAGCAGGAGCGCTCGGAGCCCGCCCACGAACATCGACGCGTCGGCATGGACGCGACGGATGACGCTGTCGTCGTCGAACCAACGGGGACCGGGGGCGGCCATGATCGCCGCCGCCTTGTCGTCGTGCTGGTCGCCGATCACTCGGGCGCGGATCTGGTCGGCAAGCCAGTGACGGGCCGGATCGAACGCGCCGGCCACCGTCGACATCGACAGCGTGGGTGCCGACGGCCGGGACGACGCGGGTGAGGTCACAGTGCTGGTACGACGACGAAGGCCATCGCGGCCAGGTGACATCCGGCACCGACGATGGTGAACAGGTGGAACACCTCGTGGAATCCGAACACCCGCGGCCACGGATCGGGACGCTTCAGGGCATAGACGACGGCACCGACGGTGTAGGCGACACCGCCGCCCAGGACCAGGCCGAACCCGACCGGGCCGAGGCCCGAGTACAGCTGGGGGAGGGCCATCGCCGCCGACCAGCCGACGATCACGTACACCGCCGTGAACAACGGGCGGGGCACCTGGAAGGGCAGCCACTCGAGCGTCACCCCGACCGCGGCACCGACCCAGACGGTGATCAGCACCGCCGGCCGCTGCCAGCCCTCGAGCCCGAACGCGGCGATCGGCGTGTAGGCGCCCGCGATGGCGAGGAAGATCGTCGAATGGTCGAGGCGCTTCATCACCGAGTGCGCACGGGGCTGCCAGCGCACCCGGTGGTAGAGCGCGGACACGCCGAACATCGAGAGCGTGCCCGCCACGTACAGGAGCAGGATCCAGCGTTCACCCGCCGAGGCGTTGGCCAGGGCCACCATGATCACGCTCAGCACGGCGACGGCCGCGAAGGCCACGACGTGTGACCAGCCGCGCAGCAGCGGCTTGTGGGGCACCGCGGTGGTCGCGGTGGTCGCGTCGGTCGGGGGAGCGTCGATCACTTGCACGGGTTCACCTGCACCTGATCGACCGTACCCCCGACCGGGTGATCGCGCCCGTCGCCCGGCCGGGTTTCCGGCACACCGCGATCACCACCGGATCAGGCCCTGGATCAGGCCCTGGATCAGGCCCTGGATCAGGCCCTGGACGGGACCCGGTCAGGCGTCGACGGCGTGAGCGCGCAGGTCGGCCATCGAGCTGTACTCGAGTGCCGACAGGTGGGTCGATGCGAGGCGCACCTTCGGCGCCGCGCCGGCCTCGAACGCCTCCTGCCACCGGGACGCACAGAGGCACCACTGGTCGCCGCCCTTCAAGCCGGCGAAGCCGTACTGGGGCATCGGCGTGCTCAGGTCGTTGCCGGCCTGCTTGCTGAAGGCGAGGAACTCATCGGTCATCACGGCGCACACGACGTGCATGCCGGGGTCGTCGCCGTGGTTCTCGCAACAGCCCGTGCGGAAGTAGCCGGTCATCGGGTCGAACGAGCAGGGCTGGAGTTCCTCACCGAGGACGTTCAACTGGTTCACGGGGGAGAACCTAGGCCACGCTGACGTTGAGCGCCTTGCCGATGCTGTAGGTGACGACGCAGGCCGCCAGCATGATCAGCACCTGTCGGGCGGCCGCCTTGGCACGGTTGCGCTCGGCGAACTGCCCGATCACCCAGCCGAGGGCCGCGGCGGCGAGCACACCGATCACGATCGAGGCGACGGTGGCGCCGTTGCCCGAGCCGGTGAACCAGGGGATGACCGGCAGGATCGCGCCGAGCACGAAGCACAGGAACGACAGCCCAGCGGCGAGCCACGCCGACGGCAGCTCGTCGGGGTCGATGCCGAACTCCTCGCGGGCGTGCACGAGCAGGGCCCGTTCCGGGTCGCGCATCACGTCGGCCGCCGCTCGGCGGGCCGTCTCGGGCTCCATGCCGTGGCTCTCGTACATCTCGCCGAGCTCGCGCTGTTCGGCCTCGGCGTTCACGCCGAGCTCGCGGCGCTCGACCTCGAGCTCGCGGGTGATCAGCTCGTTCTGGGCGGAGATGCTGATCCACTCGCCCGCCGCCATGCTCACGGCACCGGCGACGGCACCGGCGATCCCGGCGAGGCGGACCACTGGTGCGTCGACACCGCTGCCGGCGAAACCGATCACCAGCAGCACGTTGCTGGTGAGGCCGTCGCTCATGCCGAACACGCCGGCGCGGGCGAGGCCACCTGCCACTTCACGGTGCCCGGGGTGTGCTTCGCCGCGACGGGCGATGGTGTGGCGACTCATGGCCGCCACGCTACCCATCCGGGTGGGGAGGCTTCCCGGGGCGTTGGTCACGACGAGTGCCGCCACTGAGCTCGGCCAGGGGACACGACAGCGGTGCGGCGCAGCGGACGGTCCGGTGCGGACGGAGGTGCCACACTGGTGGCGCCTGACGTGCGACAACGGCGTCGCACCGTCCGGAGAGAGGTACCACGACATGGCGCTCACCACCGCGGTCGGCCAGGCCGCCGACGACTGGCTCGCCGCCACACGCCGCGAGCTCGACCTGCAGGGCGCCGGGGCAGCGCTGCTCGACCGGCTCGCTCCCGTGCTGCCCGCCGGCTACGACGAGCTCAACTGGCCGGCGACCGCAGCGCTCGACCTGCCCCGCATCGCCGCACTCGCCGACGCTGGCGGCGACGTCACCACAGCGGTGATGAAATTCGCCGACACCGCGCCGGACGAGTGGCGGTTCCGGGTGTACCGCAACGGCGCGCCGATCCCGCTGGCCGACCTCCTGCCGTTGCTCGACCACCTCGGCATGCGCGCCCAGGACGAGCGGGCGTTCGCGTTCCACCTCGACGAGAGCGCGCACGTGTACCTGCACGACGTCGGTGTGAAGGTGCCCGACGGCGTCGACCTCGCCGACGCGGCGCTCGCCCGCGAGCTGTGCCTCGCCTTCGAGGAGGCGTTCCGCGGCAGCATCGAGGCAGACGGTTTCAACCGGCTCGTGCTCGGCGCTGCGCTCACGGCCCGCCAGGTCGAGATCGTGCGTGCGTATGCGCGCTATCTGCGCCAGATCGGCTTCCCGTTCAGTCAGCAGTACATCGAGTCGACGGTGGTGCGCCACGCCGCGATCACGCGCACGATCGTCGAGCTGTTCGAGCACCGCTTCGACCCCGACCACACACCCGAACGCGAAGGCGCCGCCGATGCCGACGCGGCAGTGCGCGAGCGCATCGCCGAACTGCTCGACGCGGTGCCGAGCCTCGACGACGACCGCACGCTGCGCGCCCTGCTGATGCTCGTCGACGCCACGCTGCGCACGAACGTGTACCGCGAGGGCGCCACCCCGGGCAGCCATCGCGACGTGATGGCGTTCAAGCTCGACCCGGCGAAGGTGCCCGATCTGCCATTGCCGCGGCCGATGTTCGAGATCTGGGTGTGTTCGCCCCGGGTGGAGGGCGTGCACCTGCGCGGCGGATCGATCGCTCGTGGCGGGCTGCGGTGGAGCGATCGCCGCGAGGACTTCCGCACCGAGGTGCTCGGGCTCGTGAAGGCCCAGATGGTGAAGAACGCCGTGATCGTGCCCACCGGGGCCAAGGGCGGGTTCGTGCCCAAGCGAGCGACGTCGTCACCCGAGGAGTTCAGGGCCGAGGGCGTCGCCTGTTACCAGGCGTTCGTCAGCGGCCTGCTCGACCTCACCGACAACATCGTCGACGGGGCGATCGTGCCGCCGCCGCGCACCGTTCGCTACGACGGCGACGATCCCTACCTCGTCGTCGCCGCCGACAAGGGCACCGCGACGTTCAGCGACATCGCCAACGCGATCTCCGCGTCGTACGGCTTCTGGCTCGGCGACGCCTTCGCGAGCGGGGGCAGCGCCGGCTACGACCACAAGGCGATGGGCATCACCGCCCGCGGTGCGTGGGAGAGCGTGCGCCGCCACGCTCGGGCGATCGGCAAGAACGCCGATCGCGACCCGATCACCGTCGTCGGCATCGGCGACATGAGCGGCGACGTGTTCGGCAACGGCCTGCTGCGCTCGCCGTACCTCAAGCTGGTGGCCGCGTTCGACCACCGGCACGTGTTCATCGATCCCGATCCCGACCCGGCCGAGTCCTTCGCCGAACGCGCCCGGCTGTTCGCGCTGCCGCGCAGCAGTTGGGACGACTACGACCGCAGCATCATCTCCGCCGGGGGCGGGGTGTACCCGCGCACGGCCAAGCACATCGACCTGTCGCCGGAGGCCCAGCGCGTGCTCGGCACCGACCGCGCCACGTTCACACCCACCGAGCTGCTCTCGGCGATCCTGAAGGCGCCCGTCGACGTGCTGTGGAACGGCGGCATCGGCACCTACGTGAAGGCCACCTCGGAGAGCCACGCCGAGGTCGGCGACCGCGCCAACGACGGCGTGCGGGTGAACGGCAACGAGCTGCGCTGCAAGATGGTCGGCGAGGGCGGCAACCTCGGGCTCACCCAGCGCGGCCGCATCGAGTACGCCCTCAACGGCGGGCTGGTGAACACCGACGCGATCGACAACTCGGCGGGCGTCGATTGCAGCGACCACGAGGTCAACATCAAGATCCTGTTGTCCGACGTGATGGCGTCGACCGGCATGACGATCGCCGAGCGCGACGAACTGCTCGCGTCGATGACCGACGAGGTCGGCGAGCAGGTGCTCGACGACAACCGCGCCCAGACGCTGGTGCTCGCCATCGCCCGCCGCCAGGCCTTGCCGATGGTGAACGTGCACGCTCGTTACCTCAACACCCTCGAGTCCGAGGGGTGGATCAACCGGTCGCTCGAGTTCCTCCCCACCGACAAGCAGATCGCCGAACGCCAGGCCTCCGGCGGCGGGCTCACCACCCCCGAGTTCGCCGTGCTGCTCGCCTACACCAAGACCACCAACATCGACCTGATGGTGCAGACGTCGCTGCCCGACGATCCGTACCTGCGTCCCGAGCTCGTCCGCTACTTCCCGACGCCGCTGCGCGAGCGGTTCGCCGAGCAGATCGATCGCCACCGACTGCGGCGCGAGATCATCGCCACCCAGATCGGGAACCAGATGGTGAACATCTCGGGCATCAGCTTCGATCACCGGATGCTCGAGGACACGGGCGTCGGCGTGGTCGATGTGACCCGTGCCTGGATCGCCGCACGCGACGTGTTCGATGCGGTCCGCTGGTGGGACCAGATCGAGGAGCTCGGGGCCGATGTGCGGCTCGACGTGCAGGTCGAGCTGTTCCTCGAGGTGCGCCGGATGCTCGAGCGCGGCGTCAGCTGGATCCTGCGTCACCGTCGCCCGCCGGTGGAGATCGCCGAGCTCGTCGCGCAGTTCCGCGCACCGATGGAGCGGCTCGCGACGGCACAGGACGAGGTGCTCACCGGTCGGATGCGCGAGCTCACGTTCGCGCTGGAGGCGAGCCGGTTGGCCTCGGGCGTGCCCGAGGGTCTCGCGCAGCGGTCGGCGATGTGGCCGTTGGCCCACACCGCGTTCGACGTGATCGAGATGGCGGCCCGTTCGGGCACCGACATCGCGAGCGTGGCGACGGCCTACTGGGAGATGTTCGAGGCCGTCGACGTCGGGTGGTTGTGGGATGCGGTGGGTGCGCTGCCGCGCAGCAACCGGTGGCAGACCCAGGCCCGCTCGGCACTCCGCGACGACCTCCTCGCTGCACTGGCCGACCTCACCGACGATGCCGTCGGAACGGGTGGTCTGGGCAGCGTGGAGGCGTGGAAGGCGGCGAACGAGCGAGTGCTCGGGCGGGCCGCGGCGATGTTCACCGAGATCCGGCGCGCCGAGAGCTACGACGTCACGACGCTGTCGGTCGCGCTGCGTCAGCTGCGCAACCTGGTGCTCACCACGGTCCGGGCCGGCTGACGTCGCCCGGTCGGGCGAGCCGTCCTCGGCGCGGGCGCCCGGCGCCGGCAGAGGAGCGCGGATAGCGTGGTTCGAGCCATGAACGCCCCCCTCGTCACGCCTCGGTTCCGCATCGCGCCTTCGCCCACCGGCTACTTCCACGTCGGTGGCGCCCGTACCGCGCTGTACAACTGGGCGCTCGCCAAGCGCCTCGGCGGCACGTTCGTGCTGCGCATCGAGGACACCGACGCCGAGCGCAACCGGCCCGAGTGGAACCAGGGGATCATCGACGCGCTGGCGTGGATCGGCATCCACGCCGACGACCCCACCTTCGAGGGGCCGTACTTCCAGAGCCAGTACGCCGAGCACCACGTCGCCGAGGCGCAGCGGCTGTTCGCGAACGGCGCTGCCTACTACTGCGACATGACGTCCGATCAGATCCAGGAGCGGGCGAAGGCGGAGGGCGTCACGGGCTATGCCGGCTGGTCGCGCGAGCTCGGCCTCGGGCCCGGACCGGGGCGGGTGCTGCGCTTCCGGGTGCCCGAGGGATCAACCGTCGTGAACGACCTCGTGCGCGGCGAGGTCACCTTCGACAACGCCACCATCGAGGACTTCGTGCTGCTGCGCGGCAACGGCTCGCCGATGTTCCTGCTCGCCAACGTGGTCGACGACGTCACCATGCGCATCAGCCATGTCATCCGCGCCGAGGAGCACCTGCCCAACACGCCCAAGCAGCAGATGCTGTGGGAGGCGCTCGGTCATGAGCCGCCGGTGTGGGCGCACGTGCCGCTGCTGGTGAACGAGCAGCGCAAGAAGATCTCCAAGCGCCGCGACAAGGTGGCGCTCGAGAGCTACCGCGACGAGGGCTACCGCGCCGACGCGATGGTGAACTACCTCATGACGCTCGGCTGGTCGCCCGGCGACGAGGAGATCCAGCCGTGGGTGGCGATGCAGGAGGCGTTCGCGCTCGAGGACGTCGCGAAGTCGCCGGCGTTCTTCGACCTGAAGAAGCTCGCCGCCTTCAACGGCACCTACATCCGGGCCATGTCGGTCGACGAGTTCGTCGCGGCCACCGAGCCCTGGTGCGCCCAGTGGCGCGAGGCCCACCCCGACGCGATGTGGAACGCCGAGCAGTTCGCCGCGATGTCGCCGTTCATCCAGCAGCGCGCCACCACCCTGGCCGAGGCGCCCGGCGTGGTCGACTTCATGTTCCTGCCGAACCCGCAGTTCGACGAGAAGGATCTTTCCAAGGCCTGGGCCGTGGAGGACGCGGCAGCGTTGGTGGCGGAGACGATCGCCGCGTTCGAGACGTGCGACTGGACCGACGAAGCGATGAAGGCCGCGTTCGACGCGATCGCCGAGGCGCACGGGTTGAAGCCGGGCAAGGCGCAGGCGCCGATCCGTGTGGCGATCACCGGGCGCACCGTCGGTCCGCCGTTGTACGAGGCGATGGAGCTGCTCGGTCGCGACGAGGTGCTGCGGCGTCTGCGGGCGCTCCCCGGGAGCGTGCACGTCGCGTGAGCGACGATCTCTGGTCCGCCACCACGGCGCTCGTCGCGCCAGTGGTCGATCCCACGCCGGTGGGTGGCGTGCCGATCGTGCGACGCCGTCGATGGCCGAAGCGACTGTTCCTGTCGCTGGTGGCGATCGTGCTGCTCGGCGTCGGCTACCTCGGTCTCTCGCTGTACCAGGTGTGGTCGACGGGTCGCAGCGACCAGGCCCGCGACGTCGACGCGATCGTGGTGATGGGAGCAGCGCAATACGACGGCCGACCGTCGTTGCAGCTGCAGGCGAGGCTCGACCACGTGCTCGAACTGTGGGCGGCGGGTTACTCCGACACCATCGTGGTGACGGGTGGCAACCAGCCCGGCGATCGCTTCACCGAGGCGGACGCATCGGCCGACTACCTCGTCGGCCTCGGCGTGCCGGACGCTGCGATCGTGCGTGAGACCGTCGGCCGATCGTCGTACGAGTCGCTGCAGGGTGTGGCCGAGCTGCTCGCGCCGCTGGGCAAACGCACGGTGCTGATCGTGAGCGATCCGTTCCACATGTTGCGCAGCCGCCTGTCGGCCGAGGAGCTCGGGCTCGAGGCGTACGTGTCGCCCACGCCCACCAGCACCGTCACCGGTGGCGAGAGCCTGGCCAAGGAGCTGAAGGAGGCCGCCGGCGTGGCCGTCGGCCGGATCATCGGCTTCGACCGCCTCCTCGACATCACCGGCTGAGGTTCCGTTAGCGAGACGCCGCGTGTGGCGGCGTTTCGCTCACGAAGGTCGGTGGTTCGTGAGCCGAACGCCGCGTGTGGCGGCATTTCGCTCACGGAACAGGGTCAGGCGGTGAGGGCCAGTTCGCCGTCGACGCGGTCCATGGTGTCGGCCACCAGTTGGAACGAGCGCATCCGATCGGCGGGCGCGTGGATGTTGGTGGTGATGATCAGCTCGTCCGCACCCGTGCGCCCGACGAGGTCGAGCAGACCGGCGCGCACCGTCTCGGGCGACCCGATCACATGGCTCGAGGTCCAGCCGCGCACGATCTCACGC